>CBIHNV010000015.1:0-93955 GCA_966211835.1 uncultured Sphingobium sp. | reverse complement strand
CGAACCAGTCGCGGATGTTGGTGAAGGCGCCGGTATAGGTGGCCGGGTTGGAGCGGGGGGTGCGGCCGATGGGCGACTGGTCGATGTCGATCACCTTGTCGCAATGTTCAAGGCCGGTGACCTTGTCGTGGGGGCCTGCGACGATGCGCGCGCCGTTCAGGGTGCGGGCGGAGGCGGCGTAGAGGGTGTCGATGGTGAAGCTGGACTTGCCCGAGCCGGAGACGCCGGTGATGCAGGTGAAGGTGCCGAGCGGGATGCTGGCGGTGACGTTTTGCAGGTTGTTGGCGCGGGCGTTGTGGACGGTGAGCTTCTTGCCATTGCCCTTGCGGCGCTTTGGCGGGACTTCGATGCGGCGGGTGCCGTTCAAATAGTCCGCGGTCAGGCTGTCGCGGTGGGCTAGCAGTTCGTTGAGGGTGCCTTGTGCGACTATGGTGCCGCCGTGGACGCCTGCGCCCGGTCCCATGTCGACGATATAGTCGGCCATGCGGATCGCGTCCTCGTCATGCTCCACGACGATGACGGTGTTGCCGAGGTCGCGCAGGCGCTTCAAGGTGACGAGCAGGCGGTCATTGTCGCGCTGGTGCAGGCCGATGCTGGGTTCGTCGAGGACGTAGAGGACGCCCGACAGGCCGCTGCCGATCTGGCTGGCGAGGCGGATGCGCTGGGACTCGCCGCCCGACAGGGTGCCGCTGGTGCGGTCGAGGTTCAGATAGTCGAGGCCGACATTGTTGAGGAAGCCGAGGCGCTCGACAATTTCCTTGAGGATGGCCTTTGCGATCTGGTTCTGCTGGTCGTTGAGCTGGGCGGGGAGGGTGGAGAAGAAGCCGAGCGCGTCCACGACCGAGCGGCGGGTGGACATGGAGATGTCCTCGCCCGCGATCTTGACGGCGCGGGCTTCGGGCTTGAGGCGGGCGCCGTGGCAGGTCTCGCACGGCATGGCGGTCTGGTATTTGGAGAGTTCCTCGCGCATCCAGGCGGAGTCGGTCTGGAGGAGGCGGCGGTTGAGGTTGCCGATGACGCCTTCGAAGGGTTTTTTGACCTCGTAGGATTTTTTGCCGTCGACGAACTTTAGCGTGACGGGTTTGCCTGCGGTGCCGTGGAGGATGATGATTTTTACCTCTGGGGGGAGGTTGGCCCAAGGGGTTTCCAGGTTGAAGCCGAACTCCTTGGCTAGGGAGCCTAGGACTTGCATGTAGTAGGGGCTGGGCGGGTTGGATTTGGCCCAGGGGACTATGGCGCCCTTTTTGAGGGTTAGGTGCTCGTTGGGGACGACTAGTTCGGGGTCGAATTCCTGGCGTTCTCCGAGGCCGTCGCAGGCGGGGCAGGCGCCTTGGGGGGCGTTGAAGGAGAAGAGGCGGGGCTCGATCTCGGGGATGGTGAAGCCGCTGACGGGGCAGGCGAATTTTTCGCTGAAGACTATGCGGTTTTCGGGGATGCCGGCGTTTTTCATTTTGCCGGGGGTTGGCGCTGGCCCACCCCCGGCCCCTCCCGCCTGCGGGAGGGGAGATAAGTCCGCAACGGTGCCGTCCGCCAAATCCACATAGGCTAGGCCGTCGGCGAGCTTTAGGGCTTGTTCGAAGCTGTCGGCGAGGCGGGTGCCCATTTCGGCGTCCACGGCGAGGCGGTCCACGACGACTTCGATGTCATGCTTGTATTTCTTGTCGAGAGCAGGGGCGTCTTCGATCAGGTACATTTCGCCGTCGATGCGGACGCGGGTGTAGCCTGCCTTCTGCCACTCCTGCAGTTCCTTCTTATACTCGCCCTTGCGGCCGCGGACGACGGGGGCGAGGAGGTAGAAGCGGGTGCCTTCGGGGAGTTGCATCACGCGGTCGACCATCTGGCTGACGGTCTGGGCGCTGATCGGTTCTCCGGTCGCGGGGCTGTAAGGGATGCCGACGCGCGCCCAGAGGAGGCGCATATAGTCGTAGATTTCGGTGACGGTGGCGACGGTGGAGCGCGGGTTGCGGCTGGTCGTCTTCTGCTCGATCGAGATGGCGGGGGAGAGGCCGTCGATATGTTCGACGTCGGGCTTCTGCATCATCTCAAGGAACTGGCGGGCGTAGGCGGAGAGGCTCTCCACATAGCGGCGCTGACCCTCGGCATAGATGGTGTCGAAGGCGAGGGAGGACTTGCCCGAGCCCGACAGGCCGGTGATGACGATCAGGCTGTCGCGGGGGAGATCGACGTCCACGCCCTTGAGGTTGTGCTCACGCGCGCCGCGCACGGAAATAGTGGTCAGACTCATGAGGGCGTGTTGTTCCAGATTTGTTCTTTGGGGGCAAGTTTATCGCGCGGATATGGGTGAGCGGGGGGCGGCTCGCAAGCGTGGATGGTTTGCAGGCGCGTCTTGCCGGACCAACGGCTTTTCGGAGGGTGGTGTTTTACGCTACGACAACAAGGCTTTTTCAGGTCGACAGATGCGGCTGATCCGACTATTTCAGCGTCCGGCCGAAAGGACTGACGGGTCCCAGCCTTCCGGTTGATCGCAGGCAAGGTCGCCTCAAAGAGCGACGAGCCCGCAGCTATTGATCAGGGGGGACCAATTATGAACTTTTTCGCCAATCTTACCGGCCGCGCCGTCTTGGCCGCGCTGTCCGCGAGCCTGCTGACGGGTGCGGCGGCTCAGGCGAGCGTCATGCCGTTCGAGTCCAACGGCCGCACCGTCGATGTGCGCTATGGTGATCTGGACCTGTCGAAGAAGGCGGGCCAGCGGGAACTGACCGCGCGCATCCGCCGCGCCGCCGTGAAGGTGTGCCCGGGGCGCACGATGCAGGATCTGCGGTCCTGCCAGATCGCGGCGGTGGATCATGTGCGTGAGCCGATGGCGATGGCGATCGCCAAGGCGCAGGGCCAGGATGCGAGCCGCTTTGCTGAGGTGGGCAAGGATAAGGTGCCTGGCTCGGGTAACTGACGGTTTTGGGGTTGGGCTGGGTAGGCTTTTCGTCGCTGGTGTTGCGCTGGCCCACCCCCTAGCCCCCTCCCGCTTGCGGGAGGGGGGACAGTTACGGGTGAAGACCTCTCGTTTGCGGGAGGGGAGCAATCAGGCTTTTGGAACCGCAAATCGGGGCTGGCCGTTGATCCTGGGTGGCGCGCGGAGTTCGCGGCGCCGAGGAGAGCAAGATGAGCGACAAGACCGATATTCGTCCGAACAGCCGGGAAGAAGCGCATGACGAGCGCCCGACGGATGCGCAGGACCATGCCGTCACTGCCGAGGAGCAGCTGGAAGAGGGATTGATGGACAGCATGGATGCGTCCGATCCTCCGTCGGCGACGAAGCCGGGCGATCATGGCGATCCTGTTCCCTCATCGGGTTTCCATGAGGAAGAAGATGAGGATGAGAAGGCCGGGCGATAGACGGCGGCAATATTGATGATATGATCGACGGGCGAGGCGGGCCGGATCGGCGGTGGCCGGGCGGTTCGCCAAGCGCCAAGATGCTGCAAAAGGTGAGAGGACCTTCTTGATGCCGACTTCCGCTACTCCCGCGATCGAACGTATTGCCCGGGTGCTGGCAGGGCGCCAGCTGAGCCTGAACGGCGAGGGCAGCGATCCGCATGCGTCGGGAGCGGTGGATGCGAGTTGGCAGGACTATCTCGATGACGCCTATGCGATCCTGCACACGCTGCGCGAGCCTGATGAGCAGATGGCGCAGGCAGGCGATGTTGCCGTGTGGCGCAGCATGATTGGCGCAGTGCTGGAACGGCGGCCCTGACGCGGTTGGCGACGCGGGCTGCTCATGCCATAAGCGGCGGATGAGCGGGCCGGGCCTCAAGATCAAGATACAGCTTTATTGTGGCGATGAGATCGCCATGGGGCCGGGCAAGGCCGACCTGCTCGACGCGATCGCTAGCGAGGGGTCGATTTCGGCGGCCGGACGCAAGCTGAAGATGAGCTATCGCCGGTGCTGGATGCTGGTGGATGTCATGAACCGCTGCTGGTCCGCGCCGCTGGTGGCAACGTCGAGTGAGGGCGCGGTGTTGACCGATTTGGGACGCGGTGTCCTCACCCAATATCGCGCGTTGCAGCGGGGGGCGGCGAGCGCGGCGGGGCGGTCGCACTGGCCCGACTTGGCGGAGCAGTTGAGGGGTGAGCCTTTGCCGGTACAGGGGAATTGAGCGCGCTGCATTTTCCTGTCTGCGCAAAGTCGGCGTGAACGGACGCAGGTGCTAGAGCGTTTTCCATTTGTCGCTTTCACAAAAATTACATGTTGCGGCGCACAAAGAAACGTGATTCCTTATAGTTGTCGGCAGAACCGGCGCTTAAGCTTTCAGTAACCATGAAAGGCGCATCATCTGCCGATCGACTTGAAGTCGGAGGGCAAGAGCATGGGCACCAATGCAAGACCGGCTGACGGGGCAATCACCCTGGCTGAATTGCGCGAATTCGCCAGTTTCCCGTCTGCCACGCAGCGCTATATCCGCCGATCGCTGGACATCGGCCTCCACCGCCGCGACGCCATGAAGCTATGGTCGCGCGACATGGTGGAGGAAGCGAGCATCCGCGCACAAGCCCGCATCTACGGGCGGCTGGACGAGATCAAGGCGCTGGTGCCTGACGATAGCGGGCTGGACCAGATGGAGCCATTCATGGCGCCGCTGGTGACCGTGTCGGCCTTTGACCTGGGGCAGGATCGGTTGAGCAGCTTTTCGGCTTATCGCTTTTTGTACGAGCGACTTTTGGGGGCGGGGGCCCGGCCCTGGTTGCCTGGGGCGTTCTGCGCGGCGGCGAGCTTGCCGCATCTGCATCCGGAGAAAAGGCGGGCTTTGTTGCAGTCGATCAGTGAGGCGGCGGCTACGGCTGTGGGGTGGTCGAACCGGGAGCCTACCTTCTATCCTGAGTGGGTGGAGAAGGTGGATATGAGCAAGGCGAATTAGGGTTTGGTATGGGCCGTCACCCCAGCGGATGCTGGGGTCGCAGGCGGTGTTGTGCTTCCTCTCCTGAGATACCAGCTTTCGCTGGGATGACGGGTAAGGGTGGGGAGGAAACCGCTGCGAGTTTGGTGAGCATACCTGCTCCCTCTCCCCTTCAGGGGAGAGGGGTTCGACGTCGCCTTTACAGTCCCCTCTCCCGCCTTCCCCCGGCCTTCGCCGGGGTCGGCACCTCGGCCAGAGTCACGTGCCTCTGGCCGACCCCTAAAGGGGAGAGGGGATTTCCTTGTGTCACTCACCCATTCACGATCGTGCCGCCGTTCGGATGCAGGACCTGGCCGGACATGTAGCTGCTATCCTCGCAGGCGAGGAACAGGAAGGCGGGGGCGACTTCGTTGGGTTGGCCGGGGCGGCCCATGGGAACGGACTCGCCGAAATGTTCGAGCTTTTCGGGGCTTGCGCCGCCCGACGGATTGAGCGGGGTCCAGATGGGGCCGGGGGCGACGGCGTTGACGCGGATGCCGTCCTTTACGAGATTTTCCGACAGGCTGCGGGTAAAGGCGGTGATGGCGCCTTTGGTGCTGCTATAGTCCAGCAGTTCCGACGAGCCCTGATACATGGTGACGCTGGTGCAGTTGACGATCGCCGCGCCTTTTTTGAGGTGCGGGCGGGCGGCCTGGGTCAGGAAGAACATGCCGAAGATGTTGGTTTGAAAGGTGCGGCGCAGCTGTTCCTCGGTAATGTCGGTGATGTCCTGATCGGGATGCTGTTCACCGGCATTGTTGACGAGGATGTCGAGGCGGCCGAAGCGGTCGATCACCTGTTTGACGGCGTCGTCGCAGAAGGATTTTTCGCCGATGTCTCCGGCGATGGTGAGGGCCTGTTGGCCTTCGGCTTCGACGATCTGGGCGGTTTTCTTCGCGTCGTCATGTTCGCAGAGGTAGAGAATGGCGACGTCGGCGCCTTCGCGGGCGTAGAGGGCGGCGACGGCGCGGCCGATGCCGCTGTCAGCGCCGGTGATGAGGGCGACTTTGCCAGCGAGGCGGCCTGAGCCGGGGTAGCGGGGTTCCCATTCGGGCTTGGGCTCCAGCTTGCTTTCGTGGCCGGGCAAGCCGTCTTCGTGGATCATTTCCTCATGATTGTCGGACTGGGTGTCGGGCATGGCGCATCTCCTTTTCCCGGCCAACACATGGGCAGGGGAGATGGTTCACGCCCGGGCGATGCAGCGTGCGAGATCGGGTGAACGGGTGGCTTTCAGTGCCCGGCTGAGCCGGTTGCGCTGCGATTGTCCCAGATAGCGATGGGGGCATCGGTTCCGGGTAGCTCCATGCGCACTTCGGCAAGGGAGACGGCGAGGACGCAGCGGGGGCGCTGTTCAGGTCCGAGCGGCTGGGTGCAATGGACGGGGCCGTTGCCGGGCACCTGCTCGATACGGCCGATGAGGCGGAGCCTTAGCCCGCGCGCGGAGGTGAAATCTTCCGGGGCGAGCCGCAGCACCTTTTCGAAGGGGCGGCCATGGCGCCACAGGTCGTTGCCGTCATTCTGGCCGAATTGCGCGAGGGCTAGGGTGCGGTCAGGTACTGGCTTGGGGTCTTCCGGCTGTTCGGGAGATGGAGCTTCGGGCGCGGCGGGGCATTCGTCGCTGGTCGACCAGGGGCGGTCCATCCAGAAACCCTCGGCATCATGGCCTTCCCCTTCGGCGGGAAGGGCGAAGTCGGCGGCTTTCCACGCGATCGGCATGACGTGGACGCGCAGCACGCCTGCCGCTTCGTCATAGCGCCAGCGCATGGGGGCGGCGCTGTCCTTGGCGGCCGGGCCGGAGCAACCGAAAGGGAGAGCGAGGTCGAACCGTTGGCCCACAGCGCTCGCGACATCGGGCGGGAGCGGCTCGCCCGATGAGAGCGCGTCAGCAGTGCGGCGGGCGAGATCGCTTATCTCCGCGCGGCCCCAGAGGCGGGGCGTTTGCGGCTGGACCGGGAAGGGCGGGGGGATGACTGCGACGGGCGCGGGAGCGGGCGGTGGAGCCTTTGGCGCAGTGGCGCGGCCGAGCAGGAAGCCGCCCGCGCCGATGGCGATGAAAGCGGCTAACCCCGCGGCTATGGCGAGCCGGCTGGTCCGGGCACTGGGTTCACGCATAAGCCATTGATAGCAAAAAAGGCTTGCTCCTCCAGAGGATAATCATCTTTTTTCACCCTTGCTGCGTTGACAGGGGCGGCAGCAGGCACGAGGCAGGGGGCGCATGACGATTGACCAAGTTCTGACGCTGCTGGTGCTGGCCGCCGTCGTCGCCGCGCTGATATGGGACAAGGTGCGCGCCGATGTCGTCGCCCTGTCCGGGGCGGCGGTGCTGCTGATGACAGGCGTCGTGCGGCCCGTGGATGTGCAGGGGGCGTTTGCCAGCCCCGCGATCATCGCGCTCGCGTCGCTGTTCGTCATTGCCTATGCGCTGGAGCTGTCGGGCCTGCTGGACCGGGCGATCGCGATGGCGGTGTCGATGTGCAAGCGGATGGGCGCGACCGGCATGTGGCTGCTGCTGTCGATGATCGGCGCGGTGTCCTGCTTCCTCAATTCGACGCCGATCGTCGTGCTGGGCGCGCCAGTGGTGCGCGACGTCGCCAATGCGCTGCGCCTGTCGCCCAAGCGGTTCCTGATGCCGCTGTCCTACATCACCATCCTGACCGGCTGCTGCACCCTGATCGGCACGTCCACAAATCTGCTGGTGGACGACATGGCGAGCGTGGCGGGGCAGCCGCGCTTTGGCATTTTCGAGATTACGCCGGTGGGCGTGCCGATGGCGCTGGCGGGCGGGCTGTACCTGTTCCTGTTCAGCAAGCGGCTGCTGGGCGGGCGGCATGAGGCGGAGGAGCGGGAAGGGGACGCGGCGCCGATCGATGCCCTGCATGTGTACAGCGCGCAAGTGGGCGACCCGGCGGTGTTTGCCGAGCCGCGGCCGCTGAAGCCTGCCAAGGCGGCGATCGCGCTGGGTGTCTTTGCGGCGGCGGTGGGATTGGCGGCGATCGATGTCGCGCCGATCGCGGCGAGCGCCTTTGCCGGGGCCGTGCTGCTGATCCTGCTGCGGGTGATCAGCGCGGATGAGGCCTATAGCGGGCTGCGGCCGCAGATCCTGATCCTGATCGCTGGCATGGTGGTGATCGGTATCGCCATGGAGCAGAGTGGCCTTGCGGCGGATGCGTCGAAGATGCTGATCGGGAGTGTGCATGGGCTGAGCCCGCTGATCGCGCTGGTGGTGCTGTATCTGGTGACGATGGTGCTGACGGAGCTCTTGTCCAACGCGACGGTGGCGGTGCTGGTGACCCCGGTCGCGGTGGCACTGGCGGATAGTCTGGCGGTCAGTCCCCGGCCGTTCCTGGTCGTGGTGATGATGGCGGCGAGCGCGGCCTTTGCGACGCCCTTTGGCTATCAGACCAATGTTATCGTCTATCAGATGGGCGGCTATCGCTACATGGATTTCGTGCGGGTGGGGTTGCCGCTCAACATCATCACCTGTGTTGTCGCCGTGGCTGCGATCAGCGTGTTTTTCCCGTTCTGACCGGGCCGGGGGCGAGGCGCAGGACGAGATAACCGGCCGTCGCTGAGACGAGCGAACCCAGGAGGATGCCGAGCTTGGCGGCGTCGCTTTCATGGGGGTGCGCAGCGAAGGCGAGGCCGCCGATGAAGAGGCTCATGGTGAAGCCGATGCCGCAGAGGAGCGCCACACCATAAACTTGGCGCCAGCTGGCATGAGCAGGGCGGCTGACCCAGCCGAGGCGGGAGAGGAGCCAGATCGCGCCGAATATGCCGACCTGTTTGCCAGCGAAGAGGCCAAGCGCGATGCCGAGCGGAACGGGCTGGGCCAGGTCGGGCAGGGCGAAACCGGTCAGGGCGACGCCGGCATTGGCGAAGCCGAACAGCGGTACGATGGCATAGGCGACCCAGGGGTGGAGGCCATGTTCCAGCCGGGACAGGGGCGAATGCTGGTCATCGGGCGCCGCGGGGGTACGGCGGAGCGGGATAGTCATGGCCACCGCGACGCCCGCCAGCGTGGCGTGGATGCCGGATTGGAGGACGCAGAACCAGACGAAACCGCCGATCACCAGATAGGGCCAGAGGCTGTTGACGCTCATGCGATTGCAAAGGGCGAGGCAGGCGATGCCTGCGACAGCGAGCGCGAGGGGAAGCAGGCTTAGCTGTGCGCTGTAGAAGAGGGCGATGATGAGGACGGCGATGAGGTCGTCGATAATCGCGACGGCGGTCAGGAAGATCTTGAGAGATCCCGGCACGCGGCGGCCAAGCAGGGCGAGTACGCCGAGCGCGAAGGCGATGTCGGTTGCGGCGGGGATGGCCCAGCCGCGCATGCCGGTCGCGTCTCCCTGGTTGACGGCGATGTAGAGGAGGGCGGGCATGGCGACGCCAGCAACCGCCGCGACACCGGGCAGCAGGCGGTCGGGCCATCGAGCGAGCTGTCCGTCCAGAACCTCGCGCTTGATTTCAAGGCCCACGACCAGAAAGAACAGCGCCATCAGCCCATCGTTGATCCAGTGGAGGAGGCTGAGACCCCCGAGATCGATGTGGAGCGCATGGAAATATGTGGCCGAGTGCGCCGAGTTGGCGACCAGCATGCCCAGAATCGCGGCGCCGATCAGGATGATGCCGCCAGCCGCCTCCGCCGCAAGGAAGGCGCGCATCATCGAGAGGGGGCGGGTGATAAGGGGAGGAACGCTCATGGGAGGTTCCTAGCGGGCATGGGGAGGAAGGGCCACCCCGCCTGCTGGCGGCTATCGACCGTTGGAGAGATCGGGGGGGCTGACTCCAGCGCTTCGCTATCGTCGATGCGGGCGCGGTTAAGCTGTGGGTGGGGCATGATGGCTTTTTGGCCCAAGCGCATGACATTCGCCAAGGGTTCGATGCATCACGCGTCACACCGCCTCCGGCCGCGCTTCGATGGGCTCCGTGCGGCGGGTAGGGTCATCCCGTGATTGCGTTTCGCGCGAGCCTTCGCCTAGCAATCAGTGGGTTTCGGCGGGCAGGCGGTCTGCCAGTTGCTCGATTTCGAACGGTTCGAGCACCCAGGTGCGGGTTTTGCGGCCTGTCCGGTGGATCGGTTGGGTGAGGAGCACACGCGCCTGTTCGCGGGCATGAGGTTTGAATATCGCGAAATGTTGGGCGCAGTCGCGAACGGTGCCGATAATCGGCGCGCGTCCTTCAAGATCGATCAAGGTCGCAGGCTGATCCCAGGGAATCGCGGATGTGGGATGATCGGTCATTGCGCAGCTCCGGGTTTGATCGTCGTCCCTATCGAATTTGGGGCAAATGGGAAGCTGGCAGATGACCTCGCAAAGTGCGGCATTCTGATGAGAGTTCGCATCCCCAACCGTGAAGACGGCAATCAAGTCAGCAGGGCAGCTACTAAATCTCGCATCGACGGCAGCAGCCGAGAGAGCAAATCGGCCTTTCTTCCGGTGGACGGCCCGCTGCGGGGTCAGGTGATGCGGAAGGGCATGAGCATCTTGAACAGTTTTTCGCGGGACTGGGCGCCGATCTTTCCATATAATTTGCGGACCTGGGTGCGGACCGTATCGACAGATACCTTCCGGTCCTGGGCAATTTCCAATACCGTCTTTCCGCGAAAAAGCGCCAGCGCAGCCTGGGTTTCGCTTTCAGTCAAACCGTAGATGCTTCCAAAATCCGCGAACATGACGCGCTTTTCGGCATGGGAACAGCTGACTTCCAGGCAGAACATGCCCGTTGAGGGTTCATGATGACCAAACATGACGAAATGTCCGTCGCCATCCTTGACCGTCAATATCTGGGGTTCTGACCGCGATTTCAGGTCTGACAAAAAGGATGACAATTTGGTGATGAGCTTGGCATCAGCGATCAATCGTCCCTCTTTTTCTTGGAATATTCCGCTCGCGTCTATCGCGCACTTGCCCTCATCATTCCACCATTGGATGTGATAGTGCGCATCGATGATCAAACGCCCCCTGAAGTCGGCGGAAATCCACCCGAGGGCGAGCGCATCGAAAGGTTCCAGACTGGTTTGCAGCATCCCCACCACGGCCAGACAGTAAAAACTGAAGACCGAAATGCCCTAAAAGGTAAAAAGAGGCGTGGCAATATTTTAGAATAGCGCCACATGCTGCTCTTGTTGAAAATGCCCAGCCTTTAATGTTTTCGAAATTCGGGTTTTATTCTACTACGCTTCGCCCGCGTCGACGCTTGCTTCGTCCCAAAACGGCTCAGCTGCTGTTTTTATATTGAAGCAGCTGAGTCCGTTTCCGGTGGACGGTTCGCGGCGCTTACTGGCGGATCGCGACGATGTTGGCGATGCCGCTTTGCGAGACGCTGGCG
Organism: uncultured Sphingobium sp.; assembly: GCA_966211835.1. Classification (GTDB taxonomy): domain Bacteria; phylum Pseudomonadota; class Alphaproteobacteria; order Sphingomonadales; family Sphingomonadaceae; genus Sphingobium. The sequence continues at coordinate 82,736 of CBIHNV010000015.1, read as the reverse complement.
AAGCTGGCCGCCGTCCCCTGAACGATCGTGGCACTGTTGCGATCGCCAAATTGCAGCAATGTGGCCACGCCCTGCGTTGAAGACTGCAGGATTTCGCCGACGTTGCCGGTGCCGCGCTGAAGCAGGATGGAGACGTTGTTCAGCCCGAATTGCTGCTGAACCGCGCGGTTGTTCGTGCCTTCCTGCGATGCGAACTGGATATTGTCTTCGCCGCGCCATTCCTGCTGCAGGCTGTTGCCCTGCGCGTCCTGGGACTCGTAAGAACCGCTGCCGTTGCGCGTGTAGCGGCCAAGGTCGAGGCCGAAGCCCAAGAAGGCCATTTCCACGGGCGCGCCACCGGACGACAGATTTTGCGAAAGCTGGTCAGCGCTTGCGGCCTGGGCGAAAGAAATGCCGCCCGGATTGGCCTGGAAAGCAGCTTCAATCGCTTGCGTCTGCGGCTGAGCCTGCGAGACGAACGCGTTTCCGGCCGTGGGCGAGACGATCTGGCCGACGATTGGCGAAGACCAAGCCGGGCGTTGGCCGATCTGATCGATCACGATATCCGATTGGGCTGCAAACGCGGACCCTGAAGCAAGAAGCGCGGCCGAGAGGCCCAAAATCGTCAGATACTTCTTACCATCAACCCGTCCATATGTGTGCTCCATTTCGTCCTCCGGCATATGCCCCCGGAGAGAGATTTAAGAGCCAGGCCGTGAAGATATCGTTAGTCTAGCGTTAGTAGGCTGTTATGCATAACAAAGGGTTAGCGGCTATTTGACGATCTGGTCCTGGGCGACCAGATCCTTGCCGCGATAGATTTTCAGCTGGATGGTATAATGGTCGTCGGCCGCGATCGACCCGAAAGCGAGATGCGAGAGGCGTGTCGCCTGATGCGGGGCTGCCTTCACCACGCCCGCCTGCTTGACCCGGGCATTACCAGCGACGCCCTTCTTTTCGCCGGTCAGTTCATAGCGGCCTTCGAACGGTTGCTGCGCGGTTACATAGCCGACGAACTGCTTGGAGGCGTTGGGCGCGTCTTCGACGACGATGCGGGCCTTCAATTCCGGTTCGGCGGCATGGACGGGTGTTGTGGCGGGGAAAGACATGAGCGCTCCGGCGATGAGGGGCAGCGTGGTGCGGATCATGTTCAGTTCCTTCCCGGCACGACGACGGAACCGCCGCCGGGCACGATGACGGGCTGGCCATTGGGCGTGGGCGTTGCGTTGTTGAGCGAGTTGGCGGCAGCCTGGGCTGCTACTGCCTGAGCGACGGGCGAGTTGGACACGTCGCCAGAGCTCAGCCGCCGCGCGACTTCGCCTGCATCGGGTGCGCGTCCGCGAGACTGTTGTTCGCTGGCGACGCGCTGTGATGCGCGTTCTTCGTCGCTGGTGAGCAGGGCTTCTTCGGCGGATATGGGTGGCGGGGACGGTGCGGCCTCGATCACGCTGTTGCAGTCGACCCCCTCAGGCGGTTCGCCCCTGCCTTCGGCTGCTCGCGCGCAGGCATCGACCAGACCGGGAGGCAGGGCGTTGATGCGCGGATTGACGTTGCGGTCGGCGAGCTGGGATGTGGGAGCAGCGCCAGCAGCGCGCGGCGCGATCTGGCGAAGCGCGGGCTCGCGGCCGGTGCGCGACGAAGATAGCTGGCCTTGCAGCGCGGGCGCATGGGCAGGGCTGGCGGAGATCTGTTCTGGCGGACTCGCCGCGCCCACCTGTGGCACAGCGCGGCCCGACGAGTGGGCGGGCAGCTGTTCAACCGCAAGGTCGCTCCGCTGCGCGATTGCGGCTGTTCCCCCGGCCAGAAGGACCGTCGTCAACAATAGGGTTCGCATAGACATCTCGCTCACGGATATGGGGTGGCGCTTGGTTATAGCCTATTGCCGGACCTGCGCAAAATTGCGGTCGCCGTTCTGGGCGACTATGCTGTAGCTGCCGGCGGTGCGTTGCGACACGAAGGCTTCGTTGCTGGCGCCGCTCTGGGCGATGAGGCTGACCACCGCCATGTCTACAGTGCCAGCGACGGCGCTTTGCAGGACGCTGGCATAATTGCCATTGCCGCCGCCCTGTTCGATGGTGGATTTGGCATAGCCGGACTCGGCGGTCTGGTAGACGTGGGCGTCATTGCCGTTGCTGCTCTGGCGAATGGTGGATTCCTGGAGGATGCCGCGCTGAAACACCGACGCGAAATTGGCCGAGACATCGCCATTTTCCAGGCGGCCCTGTTCGATCAGGCTATATTGACCGCCATCGACGACGTCGCCATCCTGCCGGACGAAGGCCAGATTGTCCGAGCCATATTGAAGCGTGATGGCGTTGGCATCGTCCTCCTGAAGGATGACGCCCCGGTTGCCGTAGCCGACCTGCCGGACGATGGCGCGATTATTGCGGCCGATCGTGTCGCCGACTTCGAAGGCGAAGGTGTTGGGGCTTTCCGCACCCTGCTGGATCACGGCGTCATTCCCTGCGCCATCCTGCTCGATCAGGGCGTCGTTGCGGGCGGCGACGGCGTTGTACTGGACCGGGACTTCGCGCAGCGTAATGTCGCGGAAGCCGCCCTGCTGAATGGTCGCGTTGTTGGTAAGGTTGTCGCCATTGCGCGCGCGCGCGGTCAGGTCGAAGCTGCGATGGGTCTGCTGGATGCGGCCATAGTTGGAATAGAGAAGGCTGCCCGACCCGATCGTCGATCCGACCTGGCCGACATAGGCGCGGTTGAGCGAGCGCTGACCCGGGGTGCGGGTGTCGGCCTGTTCGATGAGAGTCGCGTTGTCCTCGCCCGCCTGGTTGACGACCGACCAGCCTGCATTGCCCGCAGCCTGGTTGATATTGGCAAGGTTGCGCAAGCCATCCTGCTCGACAGCTGCCTTGTTGCCAAGGGTGGTGAACTGGAGGCCGGGCACTTCATTGAGCCTGAAGTTGCCGATGATCGAGGCGGCGCTGGAGTTGAAGGCCGCGATGACGGCGCCGCGGGCGTCGCCCTTGTTGAAGCCGCGCACATCGCTGCGGTCGGGCTCATTGTCGCTGACGAGCCCGGCGTCCTGCGACTTGCCGAGCGCGTTGGCGAGTACCTGGTCCTGGATGAAGCTTTGCGGCGTGTCGGCGATCTGGATGTCGGTGACGAGGATGCCGTCGCCTGCGGTGATGGTTTGGGCGTGGGCTGAAGGGACCGCCAGCAGACCGAGCGCCGCTCCCATGCAGATCGGCCGTAGCATCTTTCCATTCCGCATCTTCATCTCCTACGACCGTCCCGCATCTGTTTGCCCGCGCCGGAGGGCATCAATATTGGGTGATGCTGATCGGGCTGGTGCCCATCGTACCCGCGCGTTGATCGATGCCGATCGAGTGATTGTTGCCCAATTGGGTGACGGCGGCATAGCTGTCGCCCGGTTGGCGCAGGGCAATGCTGTTGTTGTTGCCTGCCTGCACCAGCAGCGCACTGTTGTTATCGCCATTCTGCTCCAGCAGCGAGACATTGCCGCTGCCGCCCGACATGGCCGACAGGCTGACCTCCGCAGAGTTGGCAGCGCCGAGATTGGCAGCAAGAGCGGTCGGCGACATGGCGCCGAACTTTATGGCAGTGCCTACGACGCCTGCGCCAAAGCCGCCCTGTAGCTGGACCGCGACATTGTTGCCGCCGTTCTGTAGAGTGATGGCGCTGTTGGCGTTGCCTGCCTGTGCCTGGACGGCGAGATTCCCGCTGCCGACGCCATTCTGGACGATGCCGACCTGGTTGTCGGCACCGCGCACGCCCTGCACCGCTGCGTTATAGTTGCCGTTCTGGGTGACATGATATTGATTCTGGTCGCCGAAGATGTTGAGGCGAGCGGCATTGCCTTTGCCATTCTGGTTGACGACGCCGCTTTCGAGTTCAGGCGTGGTCAGGGTGCCGCCCGAGGGGCCAGAGCGGGGCGAGGTTATGGGGAGCGTGAAGCCGAAGAGGGCTTGCCGATTGTAGGCGACAAGCGACCGGATCTGGGAAGAAACGACCCCAGTGCCATTGTCGCTGCCCTTGATGGTGACGGCGGCGCTGTTGTTTTCACCACGCTGGGTAATGCTGGTCTCATTACGGTCGCCGATCTGCTCGATGAAGGCAACCGACTGGGCGTGTGCGCCAGAGCATGCAGCCGCCGCAGTCATCGCGGCGGAGCCCAACGCCGCCATCAAGCGCGCCTTGCGCGTCCAACTGCCTGTTATCCGCATATCATGCTCCTTCTCGGCATCGGGGTCTTGCTTGCCCGTCATCCTTCACCTGAACAAAGCCGCGGCTTTGTTGAGCAGAAGGATGCGGGACGGCGTAATGCCGCCCCGCAACTTCGTTGGCTCGATTACTGAGTGACCACCGCGAGATTGCCGTTGCCGCTCTGGGCGATATTGCTGGTGTCAAAACCAGCGCCAGTCTGGCTGACATATGCAGTGTTGCCGAGGCCCAAGAAGTTCTCCTGAACGATTTCAGAACGTGCGTCTGCCGAGCTCTGGAAGATTTCAGCAAAGTGGCCCTGACCAACCTGGCGCGTGAGCGAAACTGCACGCTGGGCATCGGCGGTCTGTGAAGCGAAAACTTCGCTGTCGACAGCGAACTGCTGGTCAATGCCGACTTCCTGATCGCTACCCTGCTGCGAGACCGCAGCATAGTTGTTGCCAGCTACAGCGAGGAAGCCTTGAAGCACGGTGGCCTCGTTGGTGCCGGTGCCGCCATCGCCGTGACGCTGACGAATATAAGCCTGATCGCCGTTACCGAACTGAAGAACGGCTGCCTTGGCATTGTCGTTCTGCATCACGACGGCGCGGTTCAGTTCACCGATCTGAACGACATTTGCCGAGTTGTTGGTGCGCCGCGCGTTGCGAACGCCCTGAAGAACCGTGGCATCGTTGCGCTCACCGTACTGTGTGATCGAAGCGCGGCTGGCGGTGGCAGGACCGGATTCAGCCGGGTTGCCGTCGCCAGTCGTGCCCTGAATGATAGCGGCGTTGTTCGGCAGGTCGCCCGCAGCAAAGCCAGAGGTATAGGTCTGGTCAATGGAAGCGACGAGACCGCTGGCAGCGGCAGTGCCGGTGGGCGAAATTTGCTGAATGTACGCACCGTTGTTGCTTGCGCGCGGACCGTTGAAGCCGTCGCGCTGGGTCACGCTCGCGTTGCTGTTGTCACCCTGTTGATTGACTGCCGACCAGCCGGAGTTACCTGCAGCCTGGTTTACATTGGCGGTGTTGTCAGAGCCGTCCTGGTCAACAACCGACTTGTTACCGGCATCGGTGAAATTCAGTGGATAGCCCGCTGCGCCTTCCACGGCGGTCAGCACAGTGGCAGCGCTCGGTTGAACACCATCGGTAGGAAGAGTGCCGGCGATATTGCCCTTACGAGCCGAGCTGTCGGGATTGTTGCTGGTCTTGACAGTAGACTCGTTCAGCTGCGCTTCGAACGCATTCGTGATCCGATAGTCCTTGCTACCGATCTCATAGTTGCCCGGGTTAACGGCATTGCCGTTGAACTGGGGCGGTGTGGTCTGAGCAGATGCCGCCGAGGCAAAAGCCAGCGCCGAAGCGCCAATAAGAAGAGTCTTGATCATGGTAATCCTCCTGTTTCAACTCACGTGCCGCGATGTTGTGCGGCGGTTGCTTACCGGCTCCCCAATTCGGTAGCGCCGGGCGGGCAGGCCTTCGATTTCCTTGCCCGCTCGTCACACTCTCCCCCCGCTCAGGAGGGATGAGTTTGTTCACCGCGCGGTTGGTTGACCGGCGGAATTCTTTTGGTTGTTGGTCGCGACCTGGGCGGTACCCGTTTTGGGCGCGCGGGCTTGCGGGCTCGCTGCCTTGGCGCGGGTTGTCCGGGTCTTCTTCTTCGGGTCGTCGATCGGGTCGGTGTAGTAGGGCCCGGTGCGACGGAAGGCGGCGGCGATGGCGCGTTCCTTCTCTTCCTTATAATGGTCGAGATAGGTCTTGCCCGCGGTCTGATCGGCAAAGCTCCACAGCTGGCGTCCGCCGGGCTGCGCGCCTTCCATGATGAGGGCGTAGACTGCCTTTTCGATGGCGGCCTGCGTGGCGATCTGGATCGGTTCGTTGGCCGACACGCCCGCTTCGCCTTCCAGCAACTCGTCAAATTCGACGAACTTGAAGACGTTGGTATTGAGCGCGACCGAGGCGACGGTCTTTGACGTCACGACATTGCCCAGCACTTCGCCGGTCTTCACGCTGATGGCGCGCAGATAGACGGTGACGGTGTTCTGGCGGTACTGCATGTCGCCGCCAATGCCGAGGAAGCGCGCGCCGATGCCGCCGGTCTGGGTATTGCTGTCATAGCCGATGATGCCGCCTTCCAGCAGGATGCCGGCGAAGAGCAGCGAGGGCAGGACGCTGGAGGGCGTTTCCGCCTCACCCAGGTAGCGCTGGCGCATTTCGCGGATGATCTGCCGTTCTTTCAGCAGGTTATCGAGCCGCTCGCGTTCCACCACGGTGAACCAGTTGCCGTTGCCCGCGTCCCGCAGCGCCTTGATGAGGACGCTGGTGCCGCCCTGGGTCACGGCGCGCGACAGGCTCTGGATATTCTCCGAAGGCTTAAGCTGGCCGGTTTGATCGGTGAAGCTGTAGACCGCGATCGGCACCGGCTGCGGCGGCGGCGGCAGGTAGATGAGGTCGCGCTGGACAGGCGTGACGGGCGCGATCTGCGGCGGCGCGCTGGCGGATGCCACCACTTCATGCGGGACCGCGCAACCCCCCAAAGTCGCCGCCATGCAGCCGACGAGCGCAAGAGCAGCCGAACGCTTCACGATATTCCCCCTGATGCTCATCTTATTGCCCCGTCAGACTGGTGTTGCCGGTGAGGCTGGCGGCGAGCGAGCTTTCGACCGAGTTGGTTCCGGCAGCGGATGCCGCAGCCGCAGCCGCATTCGCGTTGTTGTTGAGCGTCAGCACCGGAACGACGATGTCCGTGGTTTCGCCCGTCGAATTGTCGAAGATGCTGAGGCGGATTTCGCTCAGTGTCCGTTCAAACGAGATCTTCTGGTCGCCGACCGTAAATTCTCCCGAAGTCCCCGGATCGGAGCCGGTGATGGCTTCAACGACGCTGGAAGACAATGCGGACAGCAAGCGGCTCTGGATTTGACGGGCGAACAATTGTGCTTCGGTAAGCTCACCCGTTCCATCGCCTCCATTTGACTTCTGGGGCGGGCGCTGCGCCGTCGCGGTGGCGAGAAGATGGTCGGAATTGAAGGGGTTTCCGCCGAAGGATGGATTGCGGAATTCGAACTTCAGTTCCTGGGCCGAAGCGGGCGCCGCTAACGCGATCGCACCCAGCGTGGCCAATCGTAGATGTTTCACTGTTCAAGCCCCTTATTACTGCATCATATGTGCTGCATGGCCGTGGAGGCCTTTGCAGGTCCACGCATGAGGTAAGCGTCATGGGTGCCCGAACGAGTGAAATGTTCGGGCAAAAGCTGTGTGGAAGGAAGAGCCCTGAAGTAGGCTCACGTCATGTCGTCAGGACGACGACTGAATATTTCCTGGAGTAGAGGAGAAGCCGGTTGGTGCCGGATATTCTTTAACGGTCAGGCTCTTCTTCTGCATACGCCACTTCCCCCAACTTCTGCGCAACTGGATATTTGCCGCGGATTTTCCGCGAGCATGGGTCCAGTTTCGTGCTGCAGGGCGGCGACTCGTTTTTTTTGTCTACCCTTCGCTCTGGAGGGCAATTAACAAAGACCTAACGAATGATATATACCCAAAATTGAGTAGGGCGGCCCAAATAACGCCCGGATTTAATGGGAAATCAAAGGGCGGATAGCTCAAAACCGCGGCTTTCCTAGGGGTAATAAAGTTAACGTTGCAAAGGAATATTTAGCAAAAAAACTACATAGTCTCTGATTGGCACAGCCTGTTAGAGGCGTTCGGCTTTTCGGCAATGATCAGCCGCACTTCAGTAACCAGGCGCGCGATGCCTTTTACATGATGAGCGCCAACTGACGCGGTCTACCGGCGCCGGTAGCGGAAATACCAGACTTCATGGCCGAGGCGGCGGGCCTTGGCTTCGTAGCGGGTTTCGGGCCAGCCGCCCGGGCGGGTGAGGAAGTCCTTGGGCTCGCTGGCCAGCCAGTCGAAGTCCGGGTGGCCATTCATCACCATCATCGCCCAGCGCAGATAGATGGGGTGATCGGTGCCGAAGCGGAATTCGCCGCCGGGCTTTAGCTTGCGGGCGATCATTTCGACCGGGCCGGGGTTCATCATGCGGCGCTTGGCGTGGCGCGCTTTGGGCCAGGGGTCGGGGTGGAGGAGGTAGACGAAGCTCAGGGCTCCATCGGGGATGCGGGCGAGGACCTGAAGCGCGTCGCCCATATGGACGCGGACATTGCCGAGCGCCTGGTCGCGGATATGGCCTAGCGCAGTGACGACGCCGTTGAGGAAGGGCTCTGCGCCGATGAAGCCGTGGTCGGGGAGGAGGTCGGCGCGATAGGCCATATGCTCGCCGCCGCCGAAGCCGATTTCGAAATGAAGCGGGCGGTCATAACCGAAGAGGTTGGCGGCGGAGATCTCGCCTTCCTCCGGGACCGAGACGGCGGGGAGCAACGTGTCGACCAGCTCCTGCTGACCCGCGCGGAGCTTGTGGCCCGACTGGCGGCCATAGAGGCGGTTGAGCGTGGTGGGGTCGCCGGATTTGTGCGCGGTCATGGGCGGGCGCTTAGCCGGGCGGGGCTTTGGGGGCAAGCGGGCTATTGCGCCGGGCGGTTGGCGCGTGAGGAGGCGAGGATGCCGAGGAGGATCAGGGCCATGCCCGCGAAATGATAGCTGTGGAGCGCTTCGCCCAGCAGCAATGCGGCAAGGAAGGCGCCGAGCAGCGGCTGCAGGCTGATGAACTGGCCCGCCTGCGCCGCGCCGATCTGTGCGACGGCGTGATTGTAGAGGAAATAGGCGATGATCGAGGGAAAGATGGCGACATAGGCGACGCTGGCGATGACGGCGGGCGTCCAGCGGAGCGGATGATCTTGCCACTCGCCTGCTGCGAGAGGGGCCGTGACGATGACGCCGATCAGGAAGCTCAAGGTGAGGAAGGTCGTGCCGCTGAGCGGCGGGCGCTTGCGCAGGAGGGACGTGTAGATGGCCCAGCAGATGACGCCGAGCAGGATCAGCGCGTCTCCCCGCCCGAGGCTGAGCGTCGCAAGGGCGTGAATGTCTGCACGGAAGATGATGAGGATGGCTCCGGCGGCGGCGAGCAGTACTCCGATGATCTGGGCCGGGAGCGCGCGGGTGCGGAAGAAGAGGAAGTTGCTTCCCAGGACGAGGGCGGGGATTGCCGCCTGAATGAGCAGCGCGTTGGTGGCGCTGCTGGTGCGGAGGCCGGAATAGAGAAGGGCGTTGAAGCAGCCGACGCCCAAGACGCCGAGCAGGATGAGCATCGGCCAATGGCGGCGGATGGCGGGCCATTCCGCTATCATGCCGCGCAGGGAAAAGGGCAGCAGCAGGAGGGCCGCGCCGGTCCAGCGGAGGAAGGCGAGGGTAAGGGGCGGGATTTCGCCCCGCATGGCGCGCCCGACCAGCGCATTGCCTGCCCAGAGCAGCATGACGAGCAGCAGCATCAGGTAGATGCGGGAGCGGGGCGAGGCTGTCATGGTTGCCGCAACTGACCTGTTTTTAGGGGCGGGTCAAATTGGTTGGGGGAGCTGGGCGCTTGGTGGGGAGATCTGGCGCGCCCCGGCTATCGTGCCTTGTGGGGCGACAGGACCTGAGCCGCTGTAACTGGTCGAGAGAAGGGGAGGGCTTCGACAAGCTCAGGCCGAACGGGGGTGGGCATTGTTTGCCGCATCAAGCTGTTGGCTAGTCTGCTCGCGCTTATGCGACGCGCAGGGTCATGCTGGCTGGACTGGGCTCCGGCGTTTGGCAGGAGCCCAGTTGATTGCTTGGCTTAGAGCGCGGCCTTGAGCTTTTCGGCGAGGTCGGTCTTTTCCCAGGGGAAGAAGTCGCCTTCTGCCTTGCGGCCGAAATGGCCGTAGGCTGCCGTGGGGCGATAGATGGGCTTGTTGAGGCCGAGATGCGTGCGGATGCCGCGCGGGGTGAGCCCGCCCAGTTCCTTGATCGACTTGATCGCCTCCTCGATCTTCGCGTCATCGACGGTGCCGGTGCCGTGGGTGTCGACATAGAGCGAGAGCGGCTCGGATACGCCGATGGCGTAGGCGAGCTGGATCGTGCAGCGGCGGGCGAGGCCGGCGGCGACGATGTTCTTGGCGAGATAGCGGGTGATGTAGGCCGCCGAGCGATCGACCTTCGTCGGGTCCTTGCCCGAGAAAGCGCCGCCGCCATGGGGCGATGCGCCGCCATAGGTGTCGACGATGATCTTGCGGCCGGTGAGGCCCGCGTCGCCGTCAGGACCGCCGATTTCGAAGCTGCCGGTGGGGTTGATGTGATAGACGGTTTCGTCGGAAAGCAGATCGCCGGGCAGGACTTCGGCGATGACGCCCTTCACATAGTCCTTCAGTTCCGCTTCGTTGGCGCCATCGTCATAGCCCTTGGCATGCTGGGTCGAGACGACGATGGCGGTGGCGGCGGTGGGCTTGCCATTTTCGAAGCGCAGCGTGACTTGGCTCTTGGCATCGGGCTCAAGGAAGGGCGCGCGGCCGGAGTGGCGGTCGGCGGCCATCTTGGCGAGGATCTTGTGGCTGTAATCCAGCGTCGCGGGCATGAGGTCGGGCGTTTCGTCGCAGGCGAAGCCGAACATGATGCCCTGATCGCCAGCGCCTTCGTCCTTGTTACCGGCGGCGTCCACGCCCTGCGCGATGTGGGCCGACTGGGCATGGAGGTTGTTTTCGAAGCGGAAGCTTTCCCAGTGGAAGCCTTCCTGCTCATAGCCGATGCGCTTTACGGTTTCGCGGACGGTGCGCTCAATCTCTTCCTGTGCGCCGGGAGCCCATTCGTCGTTCTCGTAGACGCCCTTGCAGCGGATTTCGCCAGCCAACACGACCAGCTGCGTCGTGGTCAGCGTTTCGCAGGCGATGCGGGCTTCGGGGTCCTTCGACAGGAACAGATCGACGATGGCGTCGGAAATCTGGTCTGCGACCTTATCGGGATGGCCTTCGGACACGGATTCCGAAGTGAAGAGATAGTTGCTGCGCATGGGACTCCCGTTAGCAGGATGGCTTCAAAAGCGACATAAAGAAAAGTTTATGTGCCCTATTAGCTCCTGCCTCTACGGATGGCAATGGCCAGTCCGGCTAACAGCGCCATGAACAGGATGGGCGCCCAATTGCCGAGGCGGGCGAACAATGTCGGGGGGAGCGCGGGGGGGAGCGCGCCGTCGAGATATCCGGCGCGGTGGAGGCCGAGCGCGCGCAGGACGTGGCCGCGGGCGTCGATGACGGCGGAGACTCCGGTGGGGGTGGAGCGGATGATCGGGATGCCTTCCTCGATCGCGCGCAAGCGGGCCTGGGCGAGATGCTGGACCGGGCCCCAACTGCCGAACCAGGCGTCGTTGGAGGGATTGAAGAGGAAGGCGGGGCGGTTTTTCGCGTCGATGACCTGGCCGGAGAAGATGATTTCGTAGCAGATCTGGACGCCCATCTTGAGGCTCGGGCGGCCGAGGGTGGCGGGTAGGGTCAGGCTTTGCGGGCCGGGGCCGGGCCAGAAGTCGGCGTCGCCGGGGACCAGGCGGGACAGGCCGATCGGCTGGAGGAGGGCGCGCATGGGGAGATATTCGCCATAGGGGACGAGATGCGCCTTGTCATAGCGACCGAGTAGTTGCGCCTGAGGGGAGACGATGAAGAGGCTGTTGTTGGCTCCAGCGAGGGCGTCGGTGGTGATGCCGTCTTTCTCGACCTGCTTGAAATAGACTTTGGTTGCGCCGGTCATCAGGAGGTCGCCGGGGCCGAGGAGCGCGGCGAGGCGGGCGCGCCATTGCGGTTCCATGTCGAGATAGGCGGGGATGGCGGCTTCGGGCCAGAAGATGAGGCGCGGGGCGGGGCGGGGCGTGCCGGAGAGGGTGGCTAGGGTGCGAAAGTGGGCTTCTTCCAGCTCGGGCGAGTATTTTTCGTCCTGGCCTATGTTGGGTTGGACGATGCGGATGCGGGGGGCGCCCGCGGGGGTTTGCGGGGCAGGGGTGAGGAGGCCCCAGAGGGCTAGGGCGGCGAGCGGCGCGACGATGGCCGCTGCGGGGAGGAGCTGGCGGCGGGTTGCGAGGAGGATGGCTCCGGCGGCTAAGATTGTCAGGCCGCCTACGCCGTAGGTGCCGATCAGGGTGGCCGCGATCGTGATGCCGGTGGGGAGCAGGGTGACGCCTAGCGGGTTCCAGGCGAAGCCGGTGAAGGCTGTGGCGCGGAGATATTCGCTGGCGATCCAGCAGGCGGCGAAGAGGAGGGTGAGGGTGCTCGTGCCCACCCCGCTGCGACTAGGCGGCAGAGCCGCCAAGTCTCGCTGCCCCTCCCGCTTGCGGGAGGGGAAGGTTGTGGAGAGCCACCATGTGCCGAGCGTCGCCAGGCCGGGATAGACGGCTAGGTAGAGGGAGAGCAGGACCACTGCGCCGTAGCCGAACCAGTGGGGCATGGCGTCCTGGAAGGTGAAGGCGTGGGCGATCCAGTTTAGGCCGAGGGTGAAGTGGCCGAGCCCGAACAGCCAGCCGCGCGTGAAGGCGGCGCGGCGGTTGGGGGCGGTTTCGATCAGCCAGAGCAGTAGCGCGAAGCAGGCGAGGGTGACGGGCCATAGCTTGAGTGGTTCAAAGCCGGTGGCCGCCACGAAACCGGCGAGCAGGGCGGTGAGCTTTGGAAAGCGGGCGAGCAGTTGCATCATTGGGGGCTGATCAGCGGATCGTTGCCATGGTGGCGTGGCTGCACGTGTCACTCTTTTGCCCGCCGCCCGTCAGCATCGACGCCGCGATGAAGCCGCCGACGACGAGGACGAGGAAGGCGGCCGAAAGGAGGCCGAGATATTTTTCGATGAATGCCTTTATCGGGCGGCCGAATTTCCAGAAGAGGAAGCCGACCAGCATGAATTGAAAGGCGCGGGACAGGATGCTGGCCCAGAGGAAGGTGAAGAGCGGCAGGCCGATGAAGCCCGCTGTGATGGTGATGAGCTTGAAGGGGATGGGCGTCGCGCCCTTCACCAGGATGATCTCCGCGCCATATTCGCGCAGATAGCAGGCCGCGACCGGGAATTTCGCCGCGAGGCCGAGGGCGTGGAGGATCTGCTGTCCGACGGCTTCATAGAGGAAATGGCCGATCGCATAGCCGAGCAGGCCGCCAAGCACCGAAGCGAGGGTGCAGATGATGCCGAAGCGGATCGCCCGTTCCGGCCGCGCAAGGCACATGAGGCCAAGCAGCGGATGCGGGGGGATGGGGAAGAAGCTGCTCTCCATGAAGGAAATGACGAAGAGCCAGCGTTCGGCATGGGCGTGGGCGGCTTTGGCCAGCGTCCATTGGTAAAGCTTTGTGAGCATCGGAGGCGGGCGTAGCGGAGATTAGAGGGGACGGCCAGTGCTTTCATCTTATTGCGGAGTCGCAACATCGTGAAGGCGTTGACGCGGTGGGAGCGGCTGGGCATCACGCCTTTCTCCGCATCAGCAGCCCGGCCGGTTTTTTCGTGACGATTTCCAACCCATCATGGTCGAACGTGCGCGAGCGTGGCGGGGGATTGATCTTTGCATTGGGGCTGAATGCGCTGCTGGTGCTGGCGCTGCTGACTTTGGCGCCTGCGCTCGATCCGGAGAAGGTGGACCCGCGCAACCCGGTGACGTTCGAAATGGCCGCTTCGCCCGAACCTGAGGCCGAGAAGAGCCCGGAGAAGACCGAGAAGAAGAAAGAGGAAAAAGCGGCCGCGCCTGAGAAGAAAAAGGTGGAGAAGCCGGAGGAGCCGCGCAAGCCGGTGGAGAAACCCGTCGAGGTGCCGGTCGAAAAGCCGATCGTGACTTTGCCGCCGCAGCCGAAGGCGCCGTTCCTGCAGCTGGACAGCGCGCAGATGGCGGCAGCGGATATCGGCAAGATGCCCAAGAAGGATAGTAGCCAGAGCGCGGGCACGGCGGGGCAAGGGAATAGCCGCGTGGCGGCAGGGCCGGGGGAAGGGCCGGGCGGCGTCCAGCTGTTCGAGGCGGAATGGTATCGGCGGCCGACACCGGCGGAACTGGGCGGCTATATGCCACCCAATGCGCCTGCCGGAGGATGGGGGCTGGTGGCATGCAAGACGGTGGAGAATTTCCGGGTCGAAAATTGCCAGGCGCTAGGGGAATCGCCGCAAGGGTCGGGCTTTGCCCGTGCAGTACGACTGGCGGCGTGGCAGTTCCTGGTGCGGCCGCCGCGGGTCAACGGGAAAGTGATGGTCGGTAGCTGGGTGCGGATCAGGATCGACTATAGCCGCGCGCCTGCCGATGGCGGTGGAGCGGGGATGTGAGTTTGGGGGCGGGATAACCCATGTGGATGCTCGTGAGGGATTTGGTGCGATGCACTAGGTCGGAAACCAGATGAACGAACCTATCTGGAACATTTCTATTGACATCGTCACGCTGTTCTGGCAGGAATGTTGATATTGGGAATTGTGAGTCGCCAGAATGGTGACGCGGCAGGGGCTGGTCCGAGGGGATCGGCCCTTTTTCTTTGGGGAAAGCGGGGGGCGAGGACATGGCGGATCAGAATGGCGCGAAGAGAGTGCGGCGCTTTTCGGGCAAGGCCAGCGATGCGCCGGACAGGGTGCTGACGGTGCAGCGGAGCCAACTTGGTTCGGCCGGGAGCGGCGCGCAGCTGCGGGCGGTGCGCAAGGATGGCTGGACGGCCGAGCGGCGCACGCTGTTCTTGGAGACGCTGGCGGCGACCTGCAACGTCAGCGAGGCAGCGCGGGTCGCGGGGAAGAACCTGTCGAGCGCCTATTATCAGAAGCGGCGCGATCCCGCCTTTGCGCGCGAATGGGCGCAGGCGCTGAGCGTTGGCTATGGTGAGCTGGAAGCGTTGCTGCTGCGACAGGCTTTGTTCGGGACCGAAGAGGAAGAGGTGGTGCTGGACGGTGAGGGGATGGTGAAGAGCCGCAAGGTGAAGCGGGGCCATCCCAGCGCGGTGGGCGTGCGATTGCTGGTGCAGCACCGGCGCGAGGTTGGCGAGAGGCTGGCGGCGGAGGTTGTCGAGCGGCCGGATGGCGCGGATGCGGTTGAGCGGTTGCGGGAGGCTTTGGAGAGGGTGCGGGAGAGGCGTGGGTGAGGGGGTGTAGCATCTCCCCTCCCGCGAGCGGGAGGGGCCGGGGGTGGGTATGCGCCACATATGCTTTGTTCTGCGACTGATGGCTTGGGAGCTCGCTTCGCTCGCGCCCACCCCTAACCCCTCCCGCCTGCGGGAGGGGGACAAGGTGGTACTGGCCTATCTTTCATTCGGTCACGCTGGCGGAAGCTGACATATCGGGCGTGGGCCTTTGGCCTGTTACCCCGCTCAACGCACCGCTTCGGGCGCGTGCCTGAGGTGGAGTAGGGGGTAGGGTCTGCCTTGCCCGTCCTGCTCCGAACGGCCGGTTCTGGCGAAGCCCATGCGTTCGTAGAAGGTTAGGGCGCCTGCATTCTGTTCGTTGACGTCGGTGGTCATAGCCGGATGGAGCGCGAGGCCGTGGTCGACGAGTGCGCGGCCGACGCCTTTGCCGTGCCATGCGGGGTCGATGAAGAGGGCGTCCATATGGGTGCCCTCTATCAGCATGAAGCCTACGGCCCGGTCGTCGGCGTCCGTGGCAAGCCAGGCGGGGGATTGGGGCAGGAAGCCGGAGACTTCGGCATCGATCGCCTGGCGGTCGGCGGGAGCGAGGAAGTTGTGGGTCGCATCGACGGCGCAGCGCCAGATGTCGAGCAGGCGAGCGCCATCGGCGGCGCGGGCGGGGCGAATCGATATCATGGAGCCGCATATAGTTACGCGGCGCCTCAGGCGAAGGGGTGCGAGATCGATTAAGGCAAGATGAGGCAAAAGGAGCAGTTGGGAGAGCAGTGGGGGAGCTGGGCCGATGGGTGGCATGTCGGATTTCGAGAAATTGGCGGCCCTGCCTGATGCGGCGCGGGAGCGGGTGCTGGCGGGGTTGAATGGCGCGGCGGCGCAGGCTTTGGAACATGATTGGGAGTGGCTCGCCCGGCCGGAGCAGCTGGCGCCGGAAGGACGCTGGCGCATTTGGCTGATGATGGCGGGGCGTGGCTTTGGCAAGACGCGCGCGGGGGCAGAATGGGTGCGGCGGGTTGCGGAGAGCGATGGCGCGGCGCGCATTGCTTTGGTCGGCGCGACTTTGGGTGAGGCGCGGAGCGTGATGGTGGAGGGGCCTTCGGGGTTGCTGTCGATCGCGCCTTGGTGGAACCGGCCGGTCTTTTCGCCGGCGCTGCGGCGGCTGGTCTGGCCCAATGGGGCGATGGCGCTGCTGTTTGGGGCGGCTGACCCGGAATCGCTGCGTGGGCCGCAGTTCAGCCATGGCTGGGCGGATGAGATTGCGAAATGGCCGCAGGGGGAGGCGGCTTGGGACAATATGATGATGGGGATGCGGCTGGGGCGGGCGCCTCAGGTGATGGCGACGACTACGCCTCGGCCGGTGGCGCTGGTGCGGGGGCTGGTGGCGCGGGATGGCGCCGATGTTGCGGTGACGCGCGGGCGGACGGCGGACAATGCGGTGAACCTGGCGGATGGCTTCGTGACGGCGATGGAGCAGAGCTATGGCGCGACGCGGCTGGGGAGGCAGGAGCTGGACGGTGAGCTGATCGAAGAAGTTGAGGGTGCGCTGTGGAACCGGGCGCTGCTGGAGCGTTGCCGGGTGGCGCATGTGCCCGATGGTGGGGACGGCGGGGCGTTGCTGTCTCGGGTCGTTATTGGCGTTGATCCTCCGGCTTCGGCGCATGGCGATGCTTGCGGGATCGTGGTCGTGGGGCTTGGTGGCGATGGGCGGGCTTATGTGATCGCCGATGCGAGTGTCGAGAAGGCGAGTCCGGAAGGCTGGGCGCGGGCGGTTGCTGATGCGGCGGCGGTGCATGGTGCTGACCGGGTGATTGCTGAAGCGAATAATGGCGGGGCGATGGTGGAAAGCGTGTTGCGCGCGGCGGAGGCGGCGCTGCCGGTGCGGCTGGTGCATGCGAGCCGGGGGAAGGCGGCGCGGGCCGAGCCGGTCGCAGCGCTGTATGAGGCTGGGCGGGTGCGGCATCGTGGGGCATTCTGGGCGCTGGAGGATGAGATGTGCGGGCTGATCGCTGGCGGTGGCTATGTCGGGCCGGGGCGCTCGCCGGATCGGGCGGATGCGCTGGTCTGGGCTTTGAGCGAGCTGATGCTTGGGCGGCGCGGGGATGCGCGGGTGCGGGCGGTTTGAGGAACCGGGCTGGTGGGCGCGGCGTATTATCCCAAGTCAATATTCTAGGGAGTGAGGCTGATGAAATTGGCCAGGATGATGATGATGGCGGCTGGCGCGACTTTGGTTGCGACGCCGGTGATGGCGGCTTCACTGAGCAGCAAGGAGCGGGCTCGGGTGGCTCGGGCGGCTCCGCGAGACCGGGATGATGTGCGCTATTGCCTGTTGCAGGCGAAGAAAGGGCGCGATCGCGGGACGGTGATCGGTGCGGCTGGTGGTGCTGGCGTGGGTGCGTTGGCGGGTGGGAGTTTGGGTGAGTCCTTGCTGGCTGGGGCTGCGGGGGCTGTGGCCGGGCGTGTTATTGGGAAGAGTGAGGGGACTAACGCGGAGTGCGATCGGGTTTTGCGGCGTAATCCTTGAGGTTTTTGGAACGGGAATCTGTTTCATTGTCATCCCGGGCTTGACCCGGGATCCCATTTTTCTTTCGCGATGCGAACAAGGAAGCGGGACTTCGGGTCGAGCCCGGGGTGACGATCTCAAGATAGCTGATTTTGGATTTGGGATGCTGGGCGAGGGCGGTCCCCTCTCCAGGTTGCGGTAGGCGGCGAGCCGCCAACCTTCACCATCCTCTCCCCTGAAGGGGAGAGGATTTTGTTTTTCGGGGGCTTTCATGAAATTTTTTGGGGCTAGGGCCGCGCGGGGTGGCGCGCGGCCGGTGTTGGCGCGTGCCTGGGGATCGGGGGCGGTGGCTTTGGGGGAGTGGCCTGCTTCCTATGAGGCGCAGGTGCGCAGTGGCGTGATCGGCAATCCGGTGGCGCAGCGGGCTTTGCGGCTGGTGTCGGAGGGTGCGGGGGCGACGGCTTTGCTGGCGAACGGGGTTGAGGAGGGGGAGCGCGGAGATGTGCTTTCGCTGCTGATGCGTTGTTCGGCGGGGCAGGGTTTGGTCGAGACTTTGGCGAGCCATTTGCTGCTGCATGGCAATGGCTATGTGCAGGTGATGATGGGGGCGGATGGCAAGCCGGTCGAACTCTATGCGCTGCGGCCTGAGCGGGTGAGCGTGGAGGCGGACGCGCGGGGGTGGCCTGCGGCTTATCTCTATCGGGTGGGGGACAGTGTGACGCGGCTGCTGCCTGAGGATGGGGCGGGGCGGGCTTCGATCCTGCATTTGAAGGCGCTGCATCCGCTGGATGATCATTATGGGCTGGGTTGTGTTGGGGCGGCTGCGGGTGCGGTGGCGATCCATAATGCGGCGACGGTGTGGAACAAGGCTCTGCTGGACAATGCGGCGCGGCCCTCGGGGGCTATGGTTTACGATCCGGGCGATGGGTCGGTGATGTCGCCTGAGCAGTTCGAGCGGGTGAAGCGCGAGATGGAGGTTGCGTTCTCGGGCGCGGCGAATGCGGGGCGGCCGATGCTGCTGGAGGGCGGGCTGGATTGGAAGGCGATGAGCCTGACGCCTGCGGAGATGGATTTTGTCGGGCTGAAGGCGGCGGCTGCGCGGGAGATTTCCTTGGCTTTCGGGGTGCCGCCGATGCTGATGGGGCTGCCGGGCGACAATAGCTACGCCAATTATCGCGAGGCGAACAAGGCGCTGTGGCGTCAGACGATCTTGCCGCTGGTGGGGAAGATTTGCGGTGGGCTGGCGCAGGGGTTGCAGGGGTGGTGGCCGGGTTTGGCTTTGGCGGTTGATCTGGATGCGGTGCCTGCATTGTCCGACGAGCGTGTGGCTTTGTGGGAGCGGGTGGCTTCGGCGGATTTTCTCTCGGCGGATGAGAAAAAGGCGATGCTGGGGATTTGAGGTTCACGCGGAGACGCGGAGGCGCGGAGAATTTTTGCTCTACGCCCCTGCGCGAAAATTGTGAGCGGGGCTGATGAGATAGCGATGAGGAGAGGGCGTTCCCCTCTCCCGCTGCGACTAGGCGGCTGGCGCCGCCAAGTCTCGCTCCCTCTCCCCCTGAAGGGGAGAGGGGCAGGAGGGGTGACTACCATGAAATATGATGGCGAGATGCTGGCGCGGCTGGTGGCTCAGGCTGAAGCGGCGCCGGGGCAGATGGACATGCTGATGATCCGGGCGCTGATCGAGGAGGCGAGCGAGCTGGGCGCCGGACGGGCGTTGGAGCGGCTAGGGCTGAGCGACGGCCGTGCGGAGGGCGATGTGCGGGAATTGCGCGAGCTGCTGTCGGCGTGGCGCGACGCGAAGAAGGCGGCGCGTGGGGCCGTGGTCGGCTGGGCGGTGCGGATCGTGATGGCGCTGGTGTTGCTGGGCGTGGCGGTGAAGGCGGGGCTGATTGGCATGGTGCGCGGATGAGCGAGGATGTGCGCTTTGCCGGGTACGCGGCAGTGTTCGATCGGGTGGATCATGGCGGCGATGTGGTGCGGCCGGGGGCGTTCGCGGGGGTGGCGGCGGGGGTTCCGTTGCTGTGGCAGCATTTGCCGGGCGAGGCGATCGGGACGGTCGAGCGCGTCGAGGAGGATGCGCGGGGATTGCGCGTGATCGGGCGGGTGTCGGGGCGGACTGGCGCTGGCCGGGCGGCGGCGCGGGCTTTGAAGGAGCGCGCGGTGGATGGCTTGTCCTTTGGCTATCGGGTGCGGGAGGCGCGGGGGGCTGGGCCGCGTGAGCTGCTGGATCTGGAGCTGGTGGAGGTGAGCGTGGTGACGCACCCGATGCAGCCTTTGGCGCGGGTGATTGCGGTGGAGGGGTAGGCTCCCCCTCATCCAACTTCGCCTAGGCGGCTTGCCGCCGAGGCTTCGTATCCTTCTCCCCCGGGGAGAAGGTTTGATGGGCGGTCCATTTGGGCCGCCTTTTTTGTGGGAGTGGTTGATGACGGATCAGTTGGAAGCGAGCTTTGATGCGGTGGTGCAGGGCGAGCGTATCGAGGCGCTGGAGGGTGAGGTTGCGGCGCTGAAGGGGGCGCTGGTACAGCAGCAGCGACCTGCGCTGGATGGGGTGAAGGGTGGGGCGTTCGATCCCAAGCGGGCGGCTTTTGTCGAGCGTTATGTGCGGCAGGGGCTTGAGGCTGGGGTTGAGCTGAAGAGCTTTTCCGGGGCGAGTGGTGCGGCGGGCGGTTATGCGGTGCCGCGTGAAATTGACCAGATTATTGATGCTACGTTGAAGAGCATCTCGCCCATTCGTTCGATCGCGAATGTGGTGCGTACCGGCAGCGCTGGCTATCGCAAGCTGGTGACTTCGGGCGGCATCGTGTCGGGCTGGGCGAGTGAGACGGGTGCTCGGGCGGAGACGGCGACGCCGAGTTTCAACGAGATCGTTCCGCCTTATGGTGAGCTGTATGCTAATCCGGCGGCGAGCCAGGCGATGCTGGACGATGCGCAGTTCGATGTCGAAGGCTGGCTGGCTGGCGAGATTGCGCGCGAGTTTGCGGCGGCGGAGGGCGCTGCCTTTGTCAGCGGCAATGGCACGAACAAGCCCAAGGGGTTCCTGACCTATACGACGACCAATGAGGCGGACAGCGTGCGTGCCTTTGGCTCGCTGCAATATGTGGCTTCGGGCGGCGCGGGCGCCTTTGCTGCGACCAACCCCGAGAACAAGCTGATCGACCTGGTGCAGAGCCTGCGCGCGCCCTATCGTCAGGGCGCCTGCTTTGTCATGAATTCGGCGACGCTTTCTGCCATTCGCAAGATGAAGACGAGCGATGGAGCGTTTATCTGGCAGCCTTCTTTGGCGGCGGGTCAGCCTGCGACGCTGCTTGGCTATCCGGTGGTGGAGGCCGAGGACATGCCGGATATCGCGGCGGGTTCGCTGTCGATTGCCTTTGGTAATTTCCAGGCGGGCTATGTGATTTCCGAACGTAGCGAGACGAGCATTTTGCGCGATCCGTTCAGCAATAAGCCGTTCGTGCATTTTTATGCGGTGAAGCGGATTGGCGGCGCTGTTTCCAATTCGGAGGCGATCAAGCTGATGAAGTTCGCGGCTTCGTAAGAGGCACCCTCATCCAAGTTCGCCTAACCGGCTGTGCCGGTAAGGCTACCTATCCTTCTCCCGCGAGCGGGAGAAGGACTTTGCTGACGGGAGGGGCGGTTGGTGTTGGTGCGGGAAGAGGCCGGGGCGGCGGGAGCGTCGCTTGGGCAAGTGAAGGACTATCTGCGGATCAGTGGCAGCGGCGAGGATGGCTTGCTGGACGGGCTGCTTAGAAGTGCGACTTCGCTGTGCGAGCAGTTTTTGGGGCAGTGGCTGATCCTGGGTGAAGCGCGGGAGACGGTGCGGGCTGATGGGGGATGGCAGCGGCTGTCCGCTACGCCGGTGGTGGCGATCCTGGGCGTGGATGCCGTTGGGGCGGATGGCGAGGCGGAGGCGCTGGCTGTCGATGCCTATTCGGTTGATATCGATGCGGCGGGCGATGGTTGGGTGCGGGCACGGCCCTTGAGTGGGGAGCAGGTGCTGGCGGTGCGTTACCGGGCGGGGATGGCCGAGGATGCGGACGGGCTGCCCGAACCGATCCGGCAGGGGATCGTTCGGCTGGCGGCGGAGCATTTCTCGGCGCGCGGGGGTGATGTGGCGACGCCGCCTGCGGTCGTGAGTGCGCTGTGGCGGCCGTGGCGGCGGATGCGGCTGGCATGAAGGTGGCAGCGTTGGCGCGGCTGGTCGAGGCGCGGGCGGCGCGGCGGCGGTGGGAGGTGGCTGACGCGATGCTGGCGGCGGGGGTGGAGGAGGCGCGGGTCGAGGGGGATGCGGTGCTGTTGTCGGGGCGGGGGGTGCGGCGGGGGTGGCTAAGCGACCGGGCGCTGCGTGAGGCGGGGAGGGGGGGGCGATGAGTGCGGAAGTGGTGGTGCGGGCGGCGGTGATTGCGGCTTTGGATGCCGACGTGGAGTTGATGAGCGGGCTCAACGGCCTGTTTGATGGCCAGCCGGTGCGGGCGAGCGTGCCCTATGCGGTCGTCGGGGAGTGTATCGGCAGCGACTGGGGCGCGAAGGATTTGGATGGGCGCGAGTTGCGGCTGACGATCTCGCTGCATGATGCGGGGGAGACACCGGGGCGGCTGGCGGTGCTGCTGGAGCGGGTCGATGGCGTGATGCAGCTTTTGGAGTTTGCCGAGGGATGGCGGGTCGTGGGGGTGCGGCTGATCCGGTCTCGGGTGGTGAAGGGGCGGGAGAAGGACGCCTGGCAGGCGGTTGTGGATTATCGGGTGCGGGTGGTTCGGTATGAAGAATGATTTTCACGCGGAGGCGCGGAGGCGCGGAGATGGTGCGCTGAAGGCGCGGTCACGCCTGTTTCCAAGCTTGCATCCGGACGGGAGTTAGCTGGCGAGAGGTGCGATATCGCATGGGTTCTCCGCGTCTCCGCGCCTCCGCGTGAGATTTTTCGCGCAGAGAGCGCAGAGCGGGAGAGGCATTTCGCTGCCGGTTGGTAGCGGGCGGCGGGTTGTGGGTGCGGGTGGTCCGGGAGGCGTTTGGACTGTCCTGAGGCGCCGTAATCTCTCTTCCGTTCGCCCTGAGCCTGTCGAAGGGCCTCCCTTCTTTAAGAAGTAGAGGGCCCTTCGACTGCCTGCCTGCAGCAGGCGCTCAGGACAGGCTTCGACAAGCTCAGCCCGAACGGGGGGTGGTTGGGCTGTGCGCGCAGGGCTCCGCGCCATTAGCCGCCGGGCTTGGAGTAATCCTCGAACTCGCCGGTGATCTTGTCGACATATTCGGCGATCTGGTCGTCGGCGTCGGCTTGCGCGTCCTTGTCGGACATGCCGGTGGATTTGTCGTCAGCGACGACGGCGGCGCGGAAGGCGGCTTCCTTGGCACTGCACTTTGATTTCAACGTGGACTGGAAGTCGCTGAGCGTCAGCTTTTTGTCGAGCGCGGGGCTGATCTCTTTCGACAGACATTCGGAATAGGCCTTGCGGCCAGCGCCGACGGCATCGCCGCTTTGCGCCGAGGCGGCCGCCATCATCATGAGGGAAGCAACGAACAGCATTCGAACCTCTCCAATCGCAATTCAGGCACGGTTTATCTTACAGGAGAATGCTCCATGGGAGTGGAAAAGGGAAGCGCGTTTCTATTGAAAGTGGGCGACGGCGGATCGCCTGTCGCCTATGCGACGGTGGCCGGAATGCGGACCACGCAGCTGTCGGTGAATGGCGAGGGCGTCAATGTGACGTCCAAGGATTCCGGTGGCTGGCGCGAGTTGCTTTCGGGCGCGGGGGTGCGGTCGGTCAGCGTGTCGGCGGCTGGGATTTTCACAGGGTCTGCGGCCGAGGTGCGCATTCGCAACCATGCGCTGGCCGGGACTATCGAGCAGTTCGAGCTGAGTTTCGAGAGCGGTGAGCGGATGCGGGGGCGCTTTCTGGTTACGCGCCTCGACTATGCGGGGGATTATAATGGCGAGCGTAATTATGCGCTTAGCCTGGAAAGCTCTGGCCCGGTGGTGTCGGAATGAGCGGGGTAAATGAGGCGCGCGGCGAGGCTGCGCTGGAAGTGGCTGGCGAGGCTTTGCTGCTGCGGCCGAGCTTTGCGGCGCTGGTGGCGGCGGAGCAGGAGTTGGGGCCGCTGTTTGAGCTGGTCGATCGGGCGGCTGCGGGCAAGTTGTCGCTTGCCGATATGGCGGGGCTGTTTTGGCATTGCCTTGCCGATGCGCCCGAGGGGCTGACGCGCGAGCGGCTAGGCGAGGCGATCATTGAGGCGGGGCTGGCGAAGCTGTCGCCGGTGCTGAGCAGCATCATCAGGCAGATTTTGGGGGGACGATGAGCTTCTTCAAAGCGGCGGCGCGGCTGGCTGGCGTCGCGGGATGGCTGCTGGGGTGGCGGCCGGATGAATTTTGGCGCGCGACGCCGGTGGAGTTGGAGGCGGTGTTGCGGGCTGCGAGAGGTGAGGAGGAGCCGGAGGTTGGGGTGGATGCGGCGGAGCTGGAGCGGTTGCGGGGGGTGATGCCGGATTGAGGGGGTGCTTTCCGTTTCTCGACTTCGCTCGAAACGAACGGAGGTGGGTGCCTGGGGCGCGCCCCCACCCCAAACCCTTCAAACGAGTCACGTGCCTCGTTTGAACCTAAAGGGGATGGGCTTTTTTGTGTGTGTGGGAGGTGGGGATGGACGAGGAAATCGAGACGCTGGTGGTGCGGGTTCGGGCGGATACGCAGGGGCTTTCGCGTGATGTGGAGGCGATGCGGGGCGAGTTGGAAGGGCCGCTGGCTTCAGGTGCGGAGCGGGCTGGGCGGCGGATTGAGCAGGGGTTGCTGCGCGCGGTGCGGAGCGGGCGCTTTGGGTTTGAGGAGCTGAAGCAGGTTGCGCTGTCGGTGCTGGAAGAGATTGCGGCTGGGGCGGTGCGGTCTGGTGCGGCGAGTGTTGGGGGCGTCGGGGGTTCCCTGCTGACGTTGGGAGCGGCGGCGCTCGGGCTGCCTGGGCGGGCTACTGGCGGGCCGGTGTCGCCGGGGCGTGCCTATGTTGTGGGCGAGCGGGGGCCTGAGCTGTTCGTGCCTACGGCCAGCGGCCAGGTGATGGCGAATGGCGGTGCGGGTGCGCGGGATGTGCGCGTGAACATTGCCGTGCAGGGACGTGGCGAGGGCACGGATAGTGCGCGGATGCTGGCGCGGAGCGCGCGGCAGGTGGCGCGGGCGGTCAGGGGGGCGCTGAACGGATGAGGGGGCTTGGCTATTGGCTGGCGGATGCGCGGCGGGGGCAGGAAGAGCGCTTCATGAAGCGTTTTGCACCGACGCATTGGACGGTGAACTTTCCGCGGCCGATGATGGCGAGTGTCGTCACGACGGCGCCTGATGCGTTGCGGGTGGACGCGGTCTTTTATGGGTCGGGTGATCTGGCGGGGCTGATCTGGGAGGCGGAGGATAAGTGGAGCCATCCGCTGTTGGCCTATGAAACGGCGAGGGACTTCCGGTCCTGCGTGTTGCGGTTCCGCTGGCGGAGCGGGGGGCTGAAGCGGCTGGACGAGGTGCATGGGCCTACGCTGACCATTGAGGGGCGGGATGCGGGGGGTGCTCCGCGCTCCTGGTATGTGCGGTTGTGGAACTATGCGAGCGGATCGGCGGAGGATGCTGATGTTGTTCTGAACTTCGCTGATCTGGATGGCGGGTTTCTGCTGCCGGGGGAGGCTGATCCGGTTTGGGCTGGCGATGTCGATCGGATGTTCATATCGCTTGCTGCGCCGGGCTATGATGCGGGGGCTGCGGCTTTTGCGGCGGGGGCCGAGGGCTGGGCGGAGCTGTCGGGCATGCGCTGCGACGGCGCGGGGTCGGTGTTGAGCGTTGGCGATGTGATGGTGCCCGAACATGGGCTGTCGATGGCGACGGGCTATGATGATTGCTTCAACCAGACGCCGGAGCGGATCGTCGATGCAATCCATGCGCTGGGCTATCGCGGCGACATCAACCATTATGTGGGGATGAGCCATTACTTCCGGCTCGAGCCGCTGGGTGGTGGTTTTTATGTGAGCCTGGCGGGCGGTGTGTTGAACGCGCCTTGTGCGGCCTGGCATGCGAACTTTGCGCGGCGGGCGAAGGCGTTGGGGCTGGGGGTAATCTGGTCGCTTTCCTATGAACTGCTGGATGCGCATTGCTGGAATGACTGGAAGCAGCGGGCGGAGAATGGCGATCCGGCGCTGACGGGGTGGTCGCCGCCTTCGACCTTGCTGTCGCCCGCGCATGAGGGGGCGATGAGCTATTTGCGGCTGGTGGCGGGGGCGTTTGTTTCCATTGGGTTGAGCGCCGGGATTTCGATCAAGTTTCAGGTGGGTGAGCCCTGGTGGTGGGTGATGCCTGCCGATGGGCGGATCTGCATCTATGACGCGGCGGCGCGGGCGGCCTTTGGTGGGAGCCCGGTTTCGATCAGCGACGTGCGGGGGGCGCTGAGTGGACCGCAAAAGGCTCTGCTGGATCAGGCGGGGGCGGTCTTGGCGGCGTCTACGGCGGCGCTCTGTGCATGGGTGAAGGGGGTGGCGCCGGGGGCCGTGACGCATTTGCTCGCCTATCTGCCGACCGTGCTTGATCCGCTGGCGCCGGAGGCCAAGCGGGCGAACATGCCGGTGGGCTGGGCATCGCCTGCGTTCGATGTGTTGCAGATGGAAGATTATGACTGGGTGACCGAGGGGCGACCCACGCGCACGGCGCGGGGGATCGAGGTGGCGACGGCGCGGCTCGGCTATCCGGTGGAAGAGCAGCATTATTTTTCGGGCTTCGTGTTGCTGGCGGAGCACGCCGCGCAGTGGCGGCGGATCGCCGATGCGGCGGAGGCGGCGGTGCGGCGGGGGACGGCGGCGACCTTTGTCTGGGCGCTGCCGCAGGTGGCGCGGGATGGCTTCACCTGCTTCAGACTTCAGGGGGATGACGATATGCAAGCCTTTGACGATGTGGCGTTTCCGATCGCCATCGGGCGGGACGCGAGCCTGTCGCCTGCGTTCTCGACGCAGGTGGTGGAGAGCCCGTCGGGGCATGAGCGGCGGAGCAGCGACTGGGCGGATGCGCGGCTGTCTTTCGATGCGGGGCCGGGGGTGCGATCGGAGGCGGATATTGTCGAGCTGATCGCCTTTTTCCGGGCACGGCGCGGCGCGGCGCGGGGATTCCGCTTTACCGATCCCTATGATGATCGCAGCTGTGCGCCGGGGATGGTGCCGGGGGCGCTGGATCAGCGCCTGGGAACGGGCGATGGCGTGCGGACGGAGTTTCCGTTGCAGCGCTATTATGGCGAGGGCGAGGAGGCGCAGGTGCGGCGGATCACCCGGCCGGTTACGGGCAGCATTCGTGTGGCGGTGAATGGCGTCGACCTAAGCAGCGGGTGGAGTCATGCGGGGCTGGGCGTGATCGCCTTTGACGAGGCCCCTGCGCCGGGCACGCTGCTGACCGCTGGGTTCCGGTTCGATGTCCCGGTGCGGTTTGCCGAGGATCGGTTGGACGTCAATCGCGCGACATTCGCGGCGGGCGAGGCGCCTTCGGTGCCGCTGGTGGAGATCCGCGAATGAGCGGGGTGGAGGCTTTGGACAAGCCGCTGGCGACGCTGGGCTTTTGCTGGCGGTTGGAGCGGCGGGACGGGGTGACGATCGGGCTGACGAGCCATGACCGCGATCTGGAGATCGGGCATGTCCGCTATCGCGCCGCGCCGGGGATGATGCCTTCGGCCATTCGTAGCGGGATCAGTGCGGAAGCGGGTGATACCGACTTGCAAGGCGCTCTCATTGCCGACGCGATCAATGAAGCGGACCTGATGGCCGGGCGCTGGGATGGGGCCGCGCTGGAGTTACGGCTGACCGAGTGGGAGGCGCCGGGCGAGATGTGGCTGCTGCTGGCGAAGGGCGAGATTGGCAGCGTGGCGCGCAAGGGTGGTGCGTTCACGGCGGAGCTGGTGGGGGCGATGGCGGCGCTGAAGGCTCCGGTGGCGCCCTCCACTTCTCCGGATTGCCGGGCGCGGCTGGGGGACCGGCAGTGCCGGATCGATCTGGCAGCGCGGCGCAAGGTGGTATCGGTGGCGGCGGTCGATGACGTTGAGGTGAGCGTGGTGGGGTTGGCGGCGGGGGCCTATGCCTTTGGCACGCTGCGGTGGCTGACGGGGCCGAATGCGGGCGCGGTGCAGCGGGTGGTGGATAATGGGGCGAGCGCTCTCACTTTGTCGGACCCGCCATCCTTTGCCGTGACGGCGGGGACGCTGGCGCTGCTGACAGAAGGGTGCGGCCGGCAGTTGGAAACCTGCCGCGCGCGTTTCGCCAATGTCGTGAATTTCCGGGGCGAGCCCTATTTGCCGGGGACGGACCTGCTGACGCGCTATCCGGGCGCATGAGCGGTGCCAGGACGGACCGGATCGTGGCGGCGGCGCGCGATCTGGTGGGGGTGCGGTTTCGCTTGCAGGGGCGGAGCCGGGCGAGCGGCGTCGATTGCGTCGGGCTGGCGGCGCTTGCACTGGCGGAGGCCGGGCATGAGGCTGCCGTGCCGCGAGGCTATGGGTTGCGGTCCGGGGATGAGGCGCTGGCGCGTGGCTGGCTGGCGGAGGCGGGATTGGTCGCTGTCGAGCGGTCGCAGCCGGGCGACTTGATATTGGTCCGGCCCGGGCCGCTGCAATTGCATCTGATGATCCTGGTTCCGGGCGGGCATGTTCATGCTCATGCCGGATTGGGGCGCGTGGTCGAGACGCCGGGGCGTTCGCCCTGGGCGGTCGTCGGCCATTGGCGGGCGATATAGAGGAGGAGACATGGCGACTTTAGTGCTGACGGCGCTCGGCACCGCCATTGGCGGGCCGCTGGGCGGGGCGATCGGGGGGCTGATCGGTAGCAGCTTTGACCAGGCGGTGCTGTTCAAGCCCAAGGGGCGGGAGGGCAGGCGGCTGAACGAACTGCAGCTGCAGACGTCGAGCTATGGCGCGCAGATCCCGAAACTCTTTGGCACCATGCGTGCCGCGGGATCGGTGATCTGGGCGACCGACCTCAAGGAAAAGCGCAACAGGAGTGGCGGCGGCAAAGGGCGGCCGAGCGTCACCAGCTACAGCTATTCGGCGAGTTTTGCCGTTGCGTTGTCGGCGCGGCGGGTGCGGTCGGTGCGGCGCATCTGGGCGGACGGCAATTTGCTGCGCGGGGCGGCGGGGGACTTCAAGTCGGGGTTGAACGCATTTCGGTTGCACTTGGGGGGAGAGGATCAGGCGGCGGACCCGCTGATCGCTTCGGCCGAGGGCATTGCCAACACGCCCGCGCACCGGGGGATTGCCTACGCCGTGTTCGAGGATCTGCAACTTGCCGATTTCGGGAACCGCATCCCCTCGCTCACCTTCGAGGTGGAGGCGGATGAGGGGATGGTGACGATCGACACGGTGGCCGTGGACTTGAGTGGCGGTGTCCTTGCAGCGGCGGGTGATGCGAATATCCAGGGCTTTGCGGCTGGAGGCGCCGACGTAAGCGAAGCGATCGGGCCGCTGGTTGAGGCGTGGGACCTGGCCTTTGTGGCTGGCGAGGAGGCGTTGCGGCTGGTCGGGACAGCCGAGGATGAGGCCGCTCCTGAGATTGGCAAGCAGGCTCTCTGCAAGCGCGTCAACGGGCGCGCTATTGATGCTGTGGAACAGACGGGTGGGAGCGTGGACGCTGTGCCGGTGGCACTGGCGCTGCGCCATTATGACGCGGCGCGCGACTATCAGGCGGGGGTGCAGCGGGTCAGCCGACCGGGAGCGGGGCGGGTTGAGCGTGGCATTGACTTGCCTGTCACCATGTCGGGTGATGCCGCGCGGCGGCTGGCGGCACGGCGCCTTGGCCATGATTGGACTGGGCGGGCGACAATGACGTTGCGGTGCGGGTGGGACGCCCTGCGGCACGAGCCGGGTGATCTGGTGAGCGTGGAGAATGTGCCCGGACGCTGGCGGGTCGAGGAACGGGAGTGGGAAGCCATGGCCGTGCGGCTTGCGCTGCGACGGGTGCCGGGCGCCGGGGCTGTCTTGCCCGCTGGCGCATCCTCAGGTTCGATCGTGCGGCAGGTGGATGCGCCGCCCGGGCCTACCTCGCTCATGCTGGTGGACCTTCCGCCCTTGCGCGAAGCGGCTGCCACTGCGCCCCTGATCGCTGCGGCGGCAAGTGGCGGAGAAGGGTGGCGGAGCGCTGCCCTCTTCGCGATGAGCGGCAGCGGGGAGGCTGATCCGGTTGGCCGCACGGCTCTGCGCGCGGTGATGGGGCAGGCTGACGATGCGCTGGGTCAGGGGAGCTGCACGCTGATCGATGCTATCAATAGCCTGCATGTGACACTGCTTTCGCTAGACATGGAGTTGGGCGACGCAGATGAGGCCGCGCTGGCGCAGGGGCGCAACCTTTGCCTCGTCGGCCGGGAGCTTCTGCAATTTTCCCGTGCGGTGCAGACGGGTGCGGCAAGCTTTCGACTGGAAGGTCTGCGCCGTGGGCTGTTCGGAACCGAATGGGCGATGGCGGGCCATGGTGCTGGCGAGCGCTTTCTGTTGGTTGAAGAGGAACGGCTGGCCGAACCCTTTGCCGGTATGGGCAATAGCGAGATCGGGAGCAGCTTGCGCCTCGCGGCCCTGGGGATTGGTGACGCGGAGCCTGTAACGGCGGAACTCATCGTAGGCGGGGAGGCGGTGACGCCGCCCGCGCCGGTTCATCTGCGTGCCTTGCCTGATGGGGCGGGTGGCTGGGACATTCGCTGGGTGCGGCGAAGCCGGAACGGATGGCGATGGATCAGCGGGGCGGATGTGCCGCTGGGCGAGGAAAGCGAAGGCTATGAGCTTCGCGTGCTGGCGGGTGAGGCGGTGCTGCGGCGTATCGAAACGGACTCCGCGCAATGGGCTTACGAGGCGGGGGCCTTTGCTGCGGATGGTGGCGGAGCGCTGACGATCGAGGTTCGGCAGATCGGCTCCTTCGCACTGGGGCGGGCTGCGCGGATCGTGCTGCCGGTCTGACATCAAGGATGGAAAGGAAGATCGACGAATGACGAGCGATACCACGCCCCGCTGGGCGCTGCCGAACCTGTTCGCGGGGCAGGCGCAAAAGGAACTGTTCCACAATGAGGCTTTGGCAAGGATCGACATGCTGCTGCACGGCCAGGCAGAAAGCGCGGATGAGACTGCGCCGCCGCTTTCACCGGAGGAAGGGCAGTGCTGGATTGTGGCTGCGGGCGCCACAGGAGCGTGGCTTGGCCGGGAAGGGGCGGTTGCATGCTGGACGGGTGGGGGATGGCGTTATGCCGAACCCCGTGCGGGATTGGCGTTGTGGGTCATAAACCGGGGGCGCCTTGTGCGATTTGATGGCAGCGGCTGGGAGGACGGAGCGCTTCGGGCGGACGGCCTCTATGTGGAAGGCGTGCGCGTGGCGGGGGCGAGGCGTCCTGCCATCGGCAACCCGGTTGGCGGGGGTTCCATCGACAGTGAGGCGCGGAGTTCCATAGCTGCCATCCTGTCCGCGATGCGGGATCATGGGCTGATCGAAACATGACTTGAACTCGCCCGACTTTTACAGTGTTATTGGGCAGAAATGCTTATATGGCGGGGCCGCGGCAGGCCCCTGATGCATTTTGGCAACAGTTTCACCAAATGTGGACTTGCCATGAAACTTTCTTGCCGATACATGGTTTCAGCAGTCCTTCGTGACACTTTTGAAAGGGGAATCCAAATGCGGAAGCTTGCCCTCGCGGCTGCGCTTGCGACCAGTGCCCTGGCCACCCCGGCCCTGGCGCGTGATGATAGCTGGTACATCGGTATCGAGTCCGGCATCACCATCGTTGAAGATCAGGACATCACTTTCAGCCCCGGCATCGACCCGACGACGGGTCTAGGCACTGCCAGCACGACGCTGGAAAATGTGGACTACCACAAGGGTTGGGACGCTGACGCGGTCATCGGTTACGACTTCGGTGGTTTCCGCCTTGAAGCCGAAGCCGGCTACAAGCGCGCCAAGGTTGACCTGGACAACAGCGGCTTCGGCGGTTCCGTCTCGGCTCTTTCGTTCATGCTGAACGGTCTGCTTGACTTCGGTTCCGACGATGGCCTGCAGGGCTTCGTCGGCGGCGGTGTCGGCGTCTCGCGCGCCAAGCTCGCCAACGACCTGGTCAACGACAGCGACACCGGCTTCGCCTGGCAGGCGCTGGCTGGCGTTCGCTACCCGCTGACCAACAACCTCGACGTCTCGTTGAAGTATCGCTTCTTCAACCAGGACGACATCAACCTCGTCCCGGCGTTCACCACTGCGGTGGGCGTTGCTGGCGGTGATGTCTCGACGAAGCTGCGCACGCACAGCCTTCTGCTGGGCCTGACCTACAACTTCGGTGGTGAACCGGCTGCTCCGCCGCCCCCGCCGCCTCCGCCGCCGCCGGTCGCTGAGTGCAGCCCTGGGCCGTACATCGTCTTCTTCGAATGGGACAAGTCGGACATCACGCCTGACGCCGCCACCATTCTGGACAACGCGGTTTCGGCCTACAGCAACTGCGGCAGCGCACAGGTCATGCTGGCAGGCTATGCGGACCGTTCGGGTTCGGCCTCGTACAACGTCGGCCTGTCGCAGCGTCGTGCTGACGCCGTCAAGGCTTACATCTCGTCGAAGGGTATCCCTGACGGCGTGATCACGACCCAGGCGTTCGGTGAATCGAACCCCCGCGTCGAAACCGCCGACGGTGTTCGCGAACTGCAGAACCGTCGCGTGGAAATCACCTACGGTCCGGGTTCGGGTCAGTAAGCAAGATTTCCATCTTTCGGGATGGAAAGAGGGTGAGGGGCTGGTCGAAAGACTGGCCCCTTTTCCTTTGCGGGTAAGATCCAGGATGGCCGTTACGCAGCGGTGGAGCTCAGCTCTTGGTCGCCGAGGGGCGCAGACAGTCACAACAGCGGTTGGCATTCTGAACTATGTGCGCAACAAACATCGTCTTGCTGCGTTCGCCAGCCATGCTTCATCGGGAGTGCATTTGATCATGAAACGTGCTGCAATCCTCTTCGCGCCCGCGGCCCTTTGTCTTCCTGCATGTGCGAGCACCGACGCGAGTTCGGTCAGCAGCGGGTCAGCGGGAACCTCCAGCGCCAACGCTGTTCTCCTGGCGGCGGATGGTTCGCGGCGCGGCGACGCCATGGTGAGGGAAGCAGCCGATGGCTTGCATGTGGCCGTGAGAGCAACGGGGATCACGCCCGGCGTCCATGCGGTGCATATCCACATGACTGGCACCTGCACGCCGCCCGATTTCACGAGCGCAGGGGGGCATTGGAACCCCACTGCCCGGCAGCATGGCAGGGATAACCCTGCAGGCATGCATATGGGTGACATGCCGAACCTGACCGCCGGTGCAGACGGTACGGGCCAGATGGAATTCGTGATTCCTGGCGCAACGCTGCGGACGGGAGCTAATACCGTGCTGGATGCCGACGGTGCTGCGGTCGTGGTTCATGCGCAGGCGGACGATAACAAGAGTGATCCTGCGGGCAATGCAGGTGGCCGGATCGCCTGCGGGATATTGTCGGCGGGCTGACTCAACCGCCCCGACGCCTGAGATCGGGCGGATAGGCCCCGCGCTTGACCGCTACGCTGCCACCTCGATCTCGCCAAGGCGTGTGCCGCTGCTCACCCTATCCCTCCTGCAACCCAGCTACAGGGCGCAAGGCAGCACGGACACACGCTGTCTAAAGAGGGGCGGAACTGACAGGATATTCCGCCGCGATCTCATAATGTGCGCCGCTTTGCGTCAGATGGCTTTCGAACAGAGCGAACGCCTCGACTGTGAATGGCTGGCTGGCGAGCCCTGCGTGGCGGAGGGTGAAGCCTTCCGTATCACCGCCGCCCCGGCCAAAGCGGGCGAGCGTGATGTGAGGCAGGTAAGCGCGTTCCTTTGCGGGGAAGCCCGCTATGACACAGGCCCGGTCAATTTTGCGGTGAAGCTGTTCCAACGGGTCGCGGGGCTGAACCGCCGCCCATATCGTGCCGGTGCGTCCCTTGCGCTGAAACTGGCCGAGGCCTGTGAGAGAGATCTGGAAAGGGCTAAAGCGGATGGCGGCCAGCGCTTCGGCAACGTCATTGGCTTGGTGGCGATCGGCATTGCCAATGAAGCGTAGCGTCAGGTGAAGTTGATCGTCATCCTGCCAGCGCGCGCCTGCAACCCCGCCCATTATGGACAGCAGGTGCGCGCGGATATGTTCCGGGGGACGAATGGCGACGAACAGGCGATGCATGCTGCCGATATAGGACAGCGGCTTCATGGCGCCAGCGGGAGAAGGCGCCATCAATCTTATCTTCGCCATAGGCGCTGGCTGGTCGCTCTTCCCTTGAATTGGCTGCCATATGTAGCGATAATAGCGATATCGGCGAAAGAGCGCCGGCGAAGGAGACTATCTCATGGCCAATTGGTCTGACCCCCGATCGAACATAGCCGGTTTCGGCGGGGCGACAGTGGCGCGCGGCGAGGCTTTCGACGCTGGCCTGCGCCGCTACATGTTGTCGGTTTACAACTATATGGCGAGCGGCGTGCTGCTGACTGGCATTGTCGCCATGCTGTTCGCGTCCAGCGGCTATGCTTATCAGATCCTGACGGGTCCCGGCATTTTGAAATATGTCATCATGTTTGCGCCGCTGGCCTTCGTGATGATCATGAGCTTTGGCATGAACCGCCTATCGACGGTTGCGATGCAGGGCATGTTCTGGGCCTATGCCGTGACGATGGGGCTGTCGCTCTCGTCCATCCTGCTGGTTTATACGGGTACGTCGGTCGCCCAGACTTTCTTTGCAACGGCGGCGGCCTTTGCGGGGCTTAGCCTGTGGGGCTATACGACGAAGAAGGATTTGTCGGGCTTTGGCACCTTCCTGATCATGGGCGTGGTCGGCCTGCTGGTCGCGTCGCTCATCAACCTGTTCCTGCGGTCGAGCGCCATGGACATGGTGATCAGTTTCATCGGCGTGCTGCTGTTTGCGGGCCTGACTGCCTATGACACGCAGAAGATCAAGAGCATCTATGCTCATGTTGCTGGCACCGACATGATGGGCAAGTCGGTGGTGATGGGGGCGCTGAACCTCTATCTCGACTTCATCAACATGTTCCTGTTCCTGCTGCGGTTCATGGGCAATCGCGACTGATTGCACGGCTGCAGACGAACTGAAAAGGCCCGGTGGAGCGATCCGCCGGGCCTTTTGCTATGTGGGAGCCTGGGAGTGTATCAGGCAGGTTTCTGCATTTGGGCGATGAGGGCGCCGTCCAGCTCCTTCTGCCGCTTGTAGGCGGGGCGTTCGCGCAGGCGGGCGGCATAGGCTTCGAAGGCGGGGCGACTGTCGATGGTGCCAAAGCTCAGGCCCCAGTCGACTTGGGCCCCGACATAGACATCGGCGGCGGTGAACTGGTCTCCACAAATCCATTGGTCGCCAGAGACTGCTTTTTCCAATGTCGCGATTGTCTGGTCATAGCTGCCATAGCCTATGGAGCGTTCGCGGCCTTCAGGCACGCTGAGACCGAGCGCCTTGTTGGAAACAGCCGCCTCCACCGGGCCAGCGGCGAAGAATAGCCACCGGTAATAGTCCGCTCTCTGGTCCACGGGCGGCGCGAGGCCTGCTTCCGGGAACGTGTCGGCCAGGTAGGCGCAAATCGCGGCAGCTTCCGTCACGACCTTCCCCTTGTGTACGATCGCCGGAACCTTGCCCATGGGATTGAGGGCGAGATAATCGGCCGCCTTCATCGTCGTGCCATAATCGAGGACGGTCATGTCGTAGGGCTGGCCGACCTCTTCCAGCATCCAGCGGGCGATCTGACCCCGGGACATGGGGTTGGTGTAGAAGATGATGTCTGCGGGCATGGGAGACTCCCTTGGTGTCGTAAGGGGAGAGTGGCAAATGATGCGGGTGGGGGCTATTGGGAATTTGAGTGGCGGGGCGGTTAGGGAAATGCCTCCGGCGTTGCGCTGGCCCACCCCCTGACCCCCTCCCGCTTGCGGGAGGGGGAAGGAATACGGTTGCAGGCTCTAGCAAAAAGAAAGGGCGGCTTAGGGAGCCGCCCTTTCCTATGTCTTGCCCGGTCGCTTACTTGGCCGGTTCGGCCGGTTTCGCCTTGCCACCCTTCTTCCCCTTTTTCGGGGCTGCCGGGGTGATTTCGAAAGCCAGGGCCTCGTCCTTCAACCGGACATGCACTTCGCCGCCATGGACGAGCTTGCCGAACAGCAGTTCCTCGGCCAGCGGCTGCTTGATCTTCTCCTGCATCAGGCGGCCCATCGGGCGTGCACCATAGAGCTTGTCATAGCCCTTCTTGGTGAGCCAAGCCTTCGCTTCATCGTCCAAGGTGATGTGGACATCACGGTCGGCCAATTGCAGCTCGAGTTGCAGCACGAACTTGTCGATGACGCGCGCGACGATCTCCGGCGGCAGATAGCCGAAGGGCACGATGGCATCGAGACGGTTGCGGAATTCCGGGGTGAAGAGCTTCTTCACCGCATCCTCCTGCACATCGTCGCGGGTCAGTTCGCCAAAGCCGATGCTTTCCTTCGCCATGTCCGACGCACCGGCATTGGTGGTCATGATGAGGATGGTGTTCCGGAAATCCACCGTCTTGCCGTGGTGATCGGTCAGGCGGCCATTATCCATCACCTGCAACAGGATGTTGAACAGGTCCGGGTGGGCCTTCTCAATCTCATCCAGCAGCAGCACGCTGTGCGGATTCTGATCGACCGCATCGGTCAGCAGGCCGCCCTGGTCATAGCCGACATAGCCCGGAGGCGCGCCGATCAGGCGGCTGACCGAGTGCCGCTCCATATATTCCGACATGTCAAAGCGCTGGAGCGGTATGCCGAGCAGGTTGGCGAGCTGGCGCGCAACCTCCGTCTTGCCGACGCCGGTAGGGCCGGAGAAGAGATAGCTGCCGATCGGCTTTTCCGGATCGCGCAGGCCCGCCCGCGACAGCTTGATCGCGGAGGACAAGACTTCGATCGCCCGGTTCTGGCCGAAGACGACGCGCTTCAGATCCGTGTCGAGCGTCTCGAGCACCGACTTATCGTCGGCCGAAACCGTCTTGGGAGGAATGCGCGCCATGGTCGCGATGACCTGCTCGATCTCCTTGGGCGTGATCGTCTTCTTGCGCTTGCTTGGCACCACCAGCATCTGCATCGCGCCGACCTCGTCGATCACGTCGATCGCCTTGTCCGGCAGCTTGCGGTCGTTGATGTAGCGCGCCGACAGCTCCACCGCCGCCTTGATCGCGTCGGGGGTGTATTTGACGTTGTGATGCTCCTCGAAGGCGCTGCGCAGGCCAGCGAGAATCTTGATCGTATCCTCGACCGAAGGTTCGTTGACGTCGATCTTCTGGAACCGGCGCAGCAGCGCGCGATCCTTCTCGAAATGGTTGCGGAACTCCTTGTAGGTGGTGGAGCCGATGCAGCGGATCGTGCCCCCCGACAAAGCGGGCTTGAGCAAATTGGACGCATCCATCGCCCCGCCGCTGGTCGCGCCAGCGCCGATGACGGTGTGGATCTCATCAATGAAGAGCACCGCGTGCGGCATCTTTTCCAGCTCGGTGACGACCGCCTTCAGCCGCTCCTCGAAATCACCACGATAGCGGGTGCCCGCGAGCAGCGCGCCCATGTCGAGTGAGTAGATCACCGCTTCCTTCAGGACATCGGGAACCTCACCCTCCACGATCTTGCGCGCAAGGCCCTCCGCGATCGCGGTCTTGCCGACGCCCGGATCGCCCACATAAAGCGGGTTGTTCTTCGACCGGCGGCACAGGATCTGGATCGTCCGGTCGACTTCGGCGCTGCGGCCAATCAGCGGGTCAACCTTGCCCCGCATCGCCTTCTCATTGAGGTTGACCGTGAACTGCTCCAAGGCACTGTCCTTCTTGCCCTTGCTGTCCTGCGCCTTCTTTTCTTCTTCCGGCGCGCCCTTTGCAGCGCTTTGCTCAGGAGCGGCAGTCCCCTTGCCGACGCCGTGGCTGATATAGCTGACGGCGTCGAGGCGGCTCATGTCCTGCTGCTGGAGGAAATAGACGGCATAGCTCTCCCTCTCGGAGAAAAGCGCGACGAGCACATTGGCTCCCGTCACTTCATCCTTTCCGGAAGATTGCACGTGCAGGATGGCGCGCTGAACCACGCGCTGGAACCCGCTGGTGGGGGAGGGATCGCTCGATCCTTCCACCTTCAGGCTGTCGAGTTCGCTGTCGAGATATTGGGTGACGGCGTCGCCCAGTTCGCCAATCTCCACCCCGCACGCCTGCATCACCTTCGAAGCATGCTCGTCATCGATCAGCGCGAGGAGCAGATGCTCCAGCGTCGCATATTCGTGGCGGCGCTCCGACGCATGGGTCAGTGCGTTGTGCAACGTGGTTTCAAGGGCGGGTGCGAAAGATGGCATTTCTATTCTACTCCTGAGCCCCAAAGAGGGGCTGACTTGAACCATATGTCGGCATTGCTCGACGGCGGATCAAGGAGGGGTCCCTGATCGCCGGAATTGCCAGACTGCCCGAACCCGGTGAAGCCCTTTTCAGAGCCGCAGGGGGCGGGGCGCGGGTTCATCGCTTGAATAACGCCTCGGCACTTGATTTGTGGTTAACGGCGCTTTCAATCTTTGATCTGGTCCGGGCGATTTCGCCCTCCAGCGCCGTGATGCGCTCTTCCAGATCGGCAAGGGACAAGGGACCCAAATCCTGTCGAAGCAGTTGGGCCAGCGGATCATCAATCTTGCGAGGCAGATCGTCGTCCATGTCCATATACGCCAATGTTGACCGCCGGGGCGGCTCTGTCAATAAGGTGCTTGAGCCGCTGGCCAATTTCAGCTGCGGCAAGATATTGTTGCTCGGGGATGGCGTTCATGGCGGTTGAGGCAGCGTTACCGAGCGAGATGATGGCCATCGCCATTCCCGTGCCAGGCGGCCCGGAGGCGCTGGTGCCGGAACGGCGGCCGGTTCCCGTTCCGAAGGCTGATGAAGTGCTGATCAAGGTAGCCGCGGCTGGCGTCAACCGGCCTGACGTGCTGCAGCGGGAAGGGAAATATCCGCCGCCTCCGGGCGCCTCGGACATTCCCGGATTGGAGGTGGCCGGGACCATCGTGGCGGCTGGCGGCAATGCCGAGCAACTGGTCGGGCAGCGTGTCTGCGCCTTGCTGGCTGGTGGCGGCTATGCGGAATATGCGGTTGCGCCGGCGGGGCAATGCCTTCCCGTTCCCGACGGCTATGACATTGTCGAGGCGGCGGCACTGCCCGAGACGCTTTTCACCGTCTGGACCAACCTGTTCGAGCGGGCCTATGTCGTTGGCGGTGACACGGTTCTGGTGCATGGCGGCACCAGCGGCATCGGCACCATGGCGATCTCACTCTGCCGCCTCTTTGACATCACCATCATCGTCACCTGCGGCAGCGACGCGAAATGCGAACAGGCCAGAGCATGGGGCGCGCACCACGCCATCAACTACCGCACCCAGGACTTTGTCGAGGAGGTGAAGCGCATCACCGGCGGACAGGGCGTGCAGGCGGTGCTCGACATGGTGGGCGGCAGCTATGTGCCGCGCAACCTCCAATGCCTTGCCGAAGATGGCCGCCATGTGTCGATCGCAGTGCTGGGCGGTGCGAAAGCGGAGATTTTCATCCCGGCGGTGATGTCCCGACGCCTGACGCTGACCGGATCGACGCTGCGGCCGCGCTCATCCGCTTTCAAGAGCCTGGTCGCCGATGAAATCGCTCGAGAGGTCTGGAGCTTCGTTGAACAAGGCGCATTGCGGTCAGCCATGGACCAGCGCTTCCCACTTGCCGAAGCAGCGCGGGCACATGCGCGGATGGATGCTGGGGAGCATTTCGGCAAGATCGTCTTGATGGTTTGAGGGCCGGTTCGGCTGGAAAGCAGCCGTTCCCCCTCTCCCCTTCAGGGGAGAGGGAGAATGTGACCTATGGTGCTTAAAATAGTTGCTCACCCTCATCCCGCAATGCCATAGAACCCCGCACACCGTAACATTTCCGTCACATTCGCTGCGGGATTGTAACAATGCCCGGCTAAGGATTCGGTCCCGAGGACAACGGCTCCAAAGGCTCGCATCATGAATGCCATCACGCGCTTGCCCTTCCTGGCGAACATGGATGAAGGCGCACATTGCCTGGACACGCCGGAGCGGCCGGGGAAACGTCGCCGCTATCGCACCATCTGGATTTCGGACATCCATCTCGGCACGCGCGGCTGCAATGCCCGGATGCTGATCGACTTCCTCGACAGCGTCGATAGCGAGACCATGTATCTGGTCGGCGACATCATCGACGGCTGGAAATTGAAGCGCCGCTTCTACTGGCCCGCCGCCCATAATGACGTTGTCTGGCGCATCATGAAGCGGGCGAAGCGCGGCACCCGCGTCGTCTATATTCCCGGCAACCATGACGAAATGTTCCGCCAGTTCACAGGCCTCAGCTTTGGCGGGGTCGAAATCAAGCGGAAGGCGATCCATGAAACCGCCGATGGCCGCAAGCTGCTCGTCCTGCACGGGGACGAGTTCGACACGATCATGCTCGCGCATCGCTGGCTCGCCTTCGTCGGGGACGCGGCCTACACGCTGCTGATGCGCCTCAACGTCGTGGTCAACGCCGTGCGGCAGCGTATGGGCCTGCCCTATCGGTCGCTCAGCAAGATGGCCAAGCACAAGGTCAAGAATGCGGTCGAGTTCATCTCCCGCTTCGAGGAAGTCGTCGCGCATCAGGCGGGCGCGCGCGGCGTCGATGGCGTGGTATGCGGCCACATCCACGACGCCGAAATGCGCGAGATTGGCGGCATCCAATATTATAATGACGGCGACTGGGTCGAAGGCTGCACCGCTCTAGTCGAGCATTTCGACGGCCGGATGGAAGTGCTGCACTGGGCCGACGAAGTAGCCGCGCGCACCGCTGCCGACCAGGCGAAGATGGCCGCCTGATGCGCATCGTCATCGTAACCGACGCCTGGTCGCCACAGGTGAATGGCGTCGTCCGCACGCTCCAGACCATCCAGGCGGAGCTTGAGGCGCGCGGCCATGCCGTGAAGATCATCTCGCCCGATCTCTACGGCTCCTTTCCCTGTCCAACCTATCCGGAAATCCGGCTCGCCTTCGTCCGGTCGACCGTGATTGGCCAGGCGATCGCGGCCTTTCAGCCCGACGCCGTCCACATCGCGACGGAAGGGCCGCTGTGCCTCGCCGCGCGGCGCTGGTGCCTGCGAAGCGGGGTGCCCTTCACCACCGCCTATCACACCCATTTTCCCGATTATGTCTCGCGCCGCACCGGGCTGCCCGCCAGCTGGTTCTGGTCCTATATCCGCTGGTTCCATGGTCCCGCTCGCGCGGTGCTGGTCTCCACCGGGTCGGTGCGGCAGCAGTTGCGCGCGCATGGTCTGGCGCGGGTGCGGCCATGGGGCAGGGGCGTGGACCTTGCCGCCTTCACTCCTGAAGCAGAGCCGCCTGCGCTCTTCGCCGACTTGCCGCGACCGATCCAGCTCTATGTCGGTCGGGTCGCGATCGAGAAGAATCTCGAAGCCTTCCTCGGCAACGTGCATCCCGGCAGCAAGGTGGTCGTAGGCGATGGCCCCGCCAGGGCCGAGCTTGAAGCCGCATACCCCGACGCGCATTTCCTTGGCCCCCTGTTCGGCGCAGACCTCGCGGGCGCCTATGCGGGAGCGGACGTTTTCGTCTTCCCCAGCCGCACCGACACCTTCGGCCTCGTCATGATCGAAGCGATGGCGTGCGGCACGCCGGTCGCAGCCTATCCCGTCAGCGGTCCCATTGACGTCGTGACGCAGGAGAGCGGAGCGCTGTCCGATGACCTGGAGCACGCCATCGCCGCTGCTCTCCTGTGCGACCACGCCGCCTGCGCCGCTCATGGCCGCCGCTTCAGCTGGGCTCGCAGCGCCGATGAGTTTCTGACCGGCCTCCACTGCATCGATCCCGCCGCGAGGGACAGCGCAGCCTGACGCTTTTCCTTGCTCCACGGGGCTTCTTGCACTATCTCAGGACGGGCGTGGCCGCCCTGCTTGGGCGGCCCTTGTTGTTTTTAGTGCCGGAGAATCCTCGTGTCCCAGCCTCTCATGCCCCATGCGACTGCCAGCTGGCTGGTCGACAATAGCGCGCTCAGCTTTGATCAGATCGCGGAATTTTGCGGGCTGCATATCCTGGAAGTGCAGGCGATCGCCGACGACACCGCTGGCACCAAATATACCGGCCGCGACCCCGTCCGCGCCCATGAAGTGACCATGGAAGAAATTCACAAGGGCGAAGCGAACCCCGACTATCGCCTCAAGATGCTGAAAGGGCCCGAGCCCGTCCGCCGCACGAAGGGTCCGCGCTACACGCCGGTGTCCAAGCGTCAGGACAAGCCCGATGGCATCGCCTGGATTCTGCGCAACCACCCGGAAATTTCGGACGGCGCGATCGGCAAGCTGATCGGCACCACCCGCACCACCATCGCCGCGATCCGTGACCGCACGCACTGGAACATCTCCAACATCGTGCCCAAGGATCCGGTGACGCTCGGCCTCTGCTCGCAGCGGGAACTGGATGCGCTGGTGACCAAGGCCGCGAAGAAGGCTGGCATCGAAGCGCCGACCGACTCCCGCCTGGACGGCGACCGCGAAGCGCTGATCGAAGAACTGCGTCGCGAGCGCGAGGACGCCGCCCGCCGCGCCGAGGAAGCGCTCAAGAGCGAAGCCGATTTGATCTCGGGCGCGGCCACCGTCCTTGACCCTTTCAGCAACAATCAGGGTCAGGTCTGATCCTCTCCTGACGCCCTGCTTTACGCTTGCGTAAAGCAGGGCTCCGGCCTAGACTTGGCCTAATGGAGAGCAGCGAAGCGGTCTGGAAAGACCATTATAATCATCCCAATCCCTGGGATCAGTCCTTCCCCCCCATGTCGATGGTGGACATGGTTGTGGCCAGCGCGAAGGCCAATCCTGACGCACCGATCATTGATTTCCTCGGCCGCCGCACGACTTATGGCGATATGCTGCACGCCATCCGCCGCGTGGCCAAGGGCCTGCAGGACATGGGCGTTCGAAAGGGCGACCGGGTCGGCCTCTATCTCCCAAACGTCCCCCATTATGTCGCCGCCTATTATGGGGCGATGATGGCCGGGGCGATCGTCGTCAATTTCTCCCCCCTCTACACCGCCGCTGAACTGGAACATCAGGTCGAGGACAGTGGCACCAGGATTCTCTTCACCCTGTCGGCCAAGGCCTTGCTGCCGACAGCGCTGGAGGTGCTGGACAATAGCAGCCTGGAACGGCTGATCGTGGGTTGCGTGGCAGAGGCACTGCCGCCCGCAAAGTCGGTGCTGTTCCGCCTGTTCAAGCGCAAGGAAACCGCGACCGTCCCGCATGATCCGCGCGTCACCAATTATGCCGACCTGCTCCGCCATGGCGACGATCCGACCCCGGTAGCCATCGACCCGGTCGAAGACGTCGCCCTGTTGCAATATACCGGCGGCACCACCGGGCGGCCCAAGGGCGCGATGCTCACCCATCAGAACCTGACCGCCAACGCCCGCCAGATCCGCCTCATCGATCCACATCCCGACGCGGTCGATCGCATCATCGCGGTCCTGCCCTTCTTCCACGTCTTCGCCAACACCTGCGTCCTCAATCGCACGGTGCTGAATGGCGGAGAGATGGTGATGCTGCCCCGCTTCGAAGCGGTACAGGTCCTCGCGGCGATCCAGCGGACCAGCCCCACATCGATGCCGGGCGTCCCCACCATGTTCCAGGCGCTGCTGGATCATCCCGCCACGCCCAACATCGATTTCTCATCGCTGCGCCTCTGCATCTCA
The DNA here is from genome assembly GCA_966211835.1 of uncultured Sphingobium sp. Taxonomy (GTDB): domain Bacteria; phylum Pseudomonadota; class Alphaproteobacteria; order Sphingomonadales; family Sphingomonadaceae; genus Sphingobium. The sequence goes on along the minus strand of CBIHNV010000015.1, from coordinate 39,392 downwards.
GGCGGCGCGCCGCTACCGCTGGAGGTCAAGCAACGCTTCGAGGCGACCACCGGCGCCAAGCTGTGCGAAGGCTATGGCCTTACCGAAAGCAGCCCGGTCGTCTGCTCCAACCCCTATGAAGGGTTGAACAAGCCCGGCACCGTGGGTCAACCTATCCCCGGCACTCATGTAAAGCTGGTCGATCGCGAAGACCCGACCCGCCCGCCACCGCCCGGCGAACCCGGCGAACTCGTCTTCGCCGGGCCGCAAATCATGAAAGGCTATTGGCAGCGCCCCGACGCTGACAAGGACGTGTTCGTCGGTCGCTGGCTCCGCACCGGCGACGTCGGCCTCATTGATGAAGACGGCTATGTGAAGATCGTCGATCGCCTCAAGGACATGATCGCCGTCGGCGGCTTCAAGGTATTCCCAAGCCAGGTCGAAGAAGTCCTCTACCATCACCCCGCGGTCAAGGAAGCGCTCGTGATCGGCATCCCCGACGCCTATCGCGGCGAATGTCCCAAGGCTTTCGTCACGCTTCAGGACGACGCGGCGATCGACGGAGAAGGGCTCAAGGCATGGCTCAATCCCCAGCTCGGCAAGCATGAAAAGGTCTGTGAGGTTGAGGTCCGCCTGAACCTGCCCAAGACGCTGGTCGGCAAGCTGTCGCGCAAGGAACTGGTCGCGGAAGAGCGGGCCAAGGCGCAGTCCGCCGCCGCGCAGGCTGGAACGGCTGGCTGAACGTCCCTATCTTGTGCCCAACACAAGATAAGGAACCAAGCGAATGGCCGAAGAAATCGCGACACTGGCGGGTGGCTGCTTCTGGTGCACCGAGGCGGTCTATCAAAATCTAAAGGGCGTCCAATCCGTCGAGAGCGGCTATATCGGCGGCCAGTTGCCTGATCCCAGCTATGAGCAGGTCTGCTCCGGCGCGACCGGCCATGCCGAAGCGATCCGCATCGCCTATGATCCAGAGGTCATTTCCTATGGCGACCTGCTCGACATCTTCTTCGCCACCCATGACCCGACGACGCTGAACCGGCAGGGCAACGACATCGGCACCCAATATCGCTCCGCTATCTTCCCCCATTCGCCCGACCAGGAAGCGGAAGCCAAGGCCGCGATCACCCGCGCTCAGCCGGACCATGGCAACCCGATCGTCACCACGATCGAAGCGGACGCTCCCTGGTATCCTGCCGAAGACTATCACCAGAAATATTGGGACCGCGTCGGCGACCGGAACCCCTATTGCATGGCGGTCATCCCGCCCAAGCTCGCCAAGCTGCGCAAAGGTTTTGCAGAGCGGATCGAGGGCTGATCCCATCCTCTACTCCGTTCGCCCTGAGCTTGTCGAAGGGCTTCTCTTACAAAAGAAAGAGGCTTCGACAGGCTCAGCCCGAACGGGGATAAAAGTGGATTCCCCGGAACACCCACCCCTTAGTAGGCTAAGGTTAATCCCAGCCATGCCAAGCACGCGAGCAGCTCACAGGGGATATCCATGCGTCCATTCATAACGATCGCCGCCGCCGGAATGATGCTGACCCTTCCAGGCTGCATCGCCAAGACGGCGCTCGACGTCGCGACCCTGCCAGTACGCGCCGGATCGCAAGCGGCCGATTGGGCCACCACCAGCCAAGAAGAATCCGACCGCAACTACGGCCGCCGCATGCGCAAGCAGGAGGCGCGCGAAGCCCGCGAACGCAAGAAAGCCGAAGAACAGCGCCGCCGCGAATGCCGCCGTGCTGGCTACAGAGATTGCGATTGAGGCGAGCGGACGTCCAACACAAGCGTACCAACCTCAGAATTTTTTCCGTCACCCCGGGCTCGACCCGGGGTCCCGCTGCCTTGGCAAGATCAGACGAAAAGCGGGACCCCGGAGCAAGTCCGGGGTGACGATTGCTCAGCTATGATCAGCTCGACGTCACGCCGCTATGAGCGTCTCGAAGGGTTCAGCTCGAACTGCAATCCCGCAGTCTGAACCCCTAAGCCGCCGCCCGCCGCAACCGGTCATTGATCGCCACCCCAATCCCCACGTCAGGGATCGGCGCCACCGCGATAAGTCTGGCCGCGCTCGCATCGGCGACATGCAACGCTGCGAACAGATTGGCCGCCGCCTCCTGAACATCGGCATCCGGGCTCAAATTCAAATTGCATGGCATCAGCCCGAAGCCGATCAAATATTCATCCTTCTCCGCCCGCAGCGCATTCAGCCGCACCGGCTTGGATGGCGCATAATGGCTCTCCAACTGCCCCGGCGCCTCGATCTTCGCGTCGGCCGCACCCGTCACCACTGGCAAGCCGCTGGCCTGCTCCAGCATCGCCGCCGTCACTGGCCCGGGCCGCAGCAGCCGGATACGGTCTTCCTCCGGTGCGGCGATGGTGGATTCCAGCCCCTCGCTCGTCGGCCCCTCATCCAAGATCAGCCGCACCTTGCCGTTCAGGCTTGCAAGCACATGCTCCGCCCGCGTCGGGCTGATCGCGCCGCTGCGATTGGCTGACGGCGCGGCGAGCGGCCGCCCGCTTTCCCGGATCAGCGCGCGCATCGCCGGATGAGCAGGTAATCGCAACGCCACGGTCGGCAGGCCCGCAGTCACCAGCGGTGACAGGCCGCCTCCTTCCCGCACCGGCAGGACCATGGTCAGCGCGCCGGGCCAGAAACGGGCGGCCAGCTTGTCCGCGACCGGCGAAAATACCGCCAGCCTCTCCGCCATCTCCTTGTCCGCGACATGGACGATCAGCGGGTTGAAGCTCGGCCGCCCCTTGGCGCTGTAGATCGCCGCTACCGCGCCTTCGTCGGTGGCGTCTGCGGCCAGGCCGTAGACGGTCTCGGTCGGCACCGCGACCGGCTCGCCCGCGCGGATCAGCAACGCCGCTTCGCGCAGGGCTTCGGTGCCATAGCGGCAAATGCGGGTGGAATAGACAGGATTTGGGATGGTCACGGCCCCCGCGGTATAAGCCCCTGCGTCCCGGAGTAAAAGTCCATTACTACAGAAGAATGACAGCTTTGTGCGGCTTGCCGAGGCAGGGCAGGGGGGGTAAGTCCGCCGCATGACCGACGACATCCTCAGCCGCATCGCTGACGCGCTGGAGCGGGTGGCCCCTCCGCCTGCGCCATCGGCGGATCTCAACGCGGCGCCCGCCTATGTCTGGGACGGTCACGCGATCCAGGCTGTCGAAGCGTTCGATCCGGTGCATTACGACCTGTTGACCGGCATCGACGCGCAAAAGGCGACGCTGCTCGAAAACACGCGCCGCCACGCCGCGCATCATGCCGCGCATGACGTGCTGCTTTGGGGGGCGCGCGGCACTGGCAAGTCCGCCGTGGTCGCCGCCGTGGTCGATCGGCTCCAGCGGGATGGCGCCGACATCGCCCTGTTGCAATGTGCGATCGATGAACTCGCCAGCCTCCCGCGCCTTTTCTCGCTCCTGCGCACGACGCAGCGGCCGTTCATCCTCTTTCTCGATGACCTCGGATTTGACGAGGGCGGGGTAGGGGATGCCCGCGCGCTGCGCTCACTGCTTCAGGGCGGCACGGCCGCACGGCCCGCCAACGTCCGCCTCTACGTCACGTCGAACCGCCGCCACATCGTCCCGCGTCACCTTTCGGAACAGGACGACCCCGTCAATCCGCGCGACGTGATCGATGACAAGATGGCGCTGTCCGACCGCTTCGGCCTCAGCCTCGGCTTCCACGCCATCGACCAGCAGGCCTATGTCGACATCGTCAGCGGCTATGCGCAGAGCCTGGGCCTCAGCTTCGATCCCTTGGAGGCGATCCAATGGGCGACCCAGCGCGGCAGCCGTTCAGGCCGCGTCGCATGGCAATATGTGGTGGAACTGGCAGGCCGAAACGGACGCGCGCTCTGATCGCTCATTGGCCGCGGCTTCTTAGCAGCCCGTGGTTCTGAGCACTTCAAAATCGGCGCAGAGCATCATCATGCCTGAGTGGTCGTCACCCCGGATCAAGTTCGGGGTGACGGACAACAAGTAGAAGCAAGCGCCCGGTCAGCCGCCGGCGAACGCATCCTGATATTCGGTCTTGATCGCGGTTCGCATAGCGGCATTGACGGGCAGCGGCACTTCATAGGTTCCTTCGGCATAGGGACCAGCGCTGTACGGGCCGATGACGACCACGATCTGGTCGATCAGCTTGCCGCCGCGCGAGGTGGGGACGAGCACTTCCTTCATCGGGTCGATGCACTCCGTGAAGGGATCGTCGCCCCGCATGATTGGTCCACCCCGCTTTTTCGCGCGGGCCTTGTCCAGGCCGTCGCAGAATGAGCCGCGGATCGCCTCTGCGAAGGCCTTGGGCGAGGTCATGAGCGCCTGCACGCTGGTTTCCCGCTTGCGCGCCTTATCCCACAGCAGCACGTCATAGCCGGTCATGCCATGCGCGCCGCCGGTATAGGTGTAGCGGCTGGAGCGAAGCGACAGGAAACGCGGCGTGTCGGCCGCAACGGTCCAGCGCGTTTCCAGGCTGTGGGCGTGGAAGGGAAAGCCGGACTGCTGCGCCGACTTGCGGTCGTCCGCCGCCATCTTGAGCGCGTCGGCCTTTCCGCTTTCCATGTCCTTGCGCAACTTGGCCGCGATCTCCGGCACGGCTGACGCTTGCGCGGGCCAGGCATAGAGAAATTCCAGCAAATCGGTTTTTTCCGCCTGCTGGAAAGGTTTGGACGGCGGCTTTGGCTGTTCCTGGCCCGCCATGCGGTTGACGAAGTTGGCGGTGGCGGCGTCGGCTCCGTTGTCCGCGGCTTGCGTTGGCTGCTCATCCGCCGACGGGGTGCAGGCGCAGAGAAAGAGGGCCAGCCCTGCGACCGGCCCTGCCTTCCTTCGCATCAGGACGCGCTGCATCAATGCGGCTTGGCCGCCAGACAGCGCTCGCTGATCGCCTTGCGGGCATAGCTGCTCTGAAGCGCGGCGGCGGCGTTGGACCAGCCTTCCGCGATCAGGGCCTGTTCGACCGCGTGGGCGCCGTCGAACTTTCCGCTTTCCGCCAGTTGATAGGCACGTGCACGGAGCGCCTGCTGCCGCGCATCATCGCCATGCATCACCATGTCTCTCTCCTTGCCAGTTAGCGTTGACATCAATCTAGACCCTTCGCCCGTGGGGCGCAAATATCGCAGGGGCAGATGGAGACGGTGGCGCGGCGAAAATGGGGCTTTCCAACCCTGCCATCCTTGTCCAGAATCCTGCCCATGACCGATTATTCCGAGCTGCTCAAAGCAGATAACAATCAGCCCGCCCATATGATCCAGATTGTCGATGCGGAGAGCTTCGAAAGCTGGCTTTCCACCCAGCCGCAACGCGTGCGCGCGATCGTCGCGGCGCAGAAGTTCGCGGGCAAGGGATATGAGCATGCGATCATTCCGGGCGATGATCCGTCGGACTGGTCAGTGGTCGCGGGTGTTGCGAACCGGTCGAAGCTCAGCAGCTGGTGCCTCGCCAAGCTCGCGGAGATTTTGCCCGAGGGGCAATATCGACTGGCGGAGGGACTGGCGGGACCGGCCATGCTCGGCTGGCTGACGGCGCAATATCGGTTCGACCGCTACCGCCGCGATGAAAATGCCGTTGGGCCACGCGTGCTGCTGACCGGCGAGGTGGCGCAGATCGACGCGGCGGTGAGGCTGGCGGAGGCGGTGGCGCTGGTGCGCGACCTCGTCAACATACCGGCTGGCGACATGGGGCCCGCGCAGTTGGAAGAGGAAGCGGCGAAGGTCGCAGACAGCTTCAGCGCGCGGTTCACGGTGACAAAGGGAGACCCGCTGGAGCAGGGTTTCCCCATGATCCATGCCGTGGGCCGGGCAGCGGGCAAGGACTTCGCCCCGCGCCTGATCGAGCTGCGCTGGGGTGACCCGAAGCATCCGCGCGTGGCGATCGTCGGCAAGGGGATTTGTTTCGACAGCGGTGGCCTAGACATCAAGCCATCGTCGGCGATGCGCCTGATGAAGAAGGACATGGGCGGCGCGGCGCATGCGCTGGCGCTGGCCCAGCTGATCATGGGCGCGCGGTTGCCGGTGCAGCTGCATGTACTGATCCCCGCAGCGGAAAATGCGGTCGGCGGCAACGCCTTCCGCCCCGGTGACATATTGCGTAGCCGCAAGGGGTTGACGGTGGAGATCGGCAATACCGATGCGGAAGGACGGCTGGTGCTGGCCGACGCGCTGACGCTGGCGGGCGAGGACGAGCCAGAGCTCGTCATCGACTATGCGACGCTGACGGGTGCGGCGCGGGTGGCGGTGGGGCCTGACCTTCCCGCCCTCTTCACCAATGATGACGCTTTGGCGACGGCGTTGGACGCAGCGGGCAGCGAGGTGGACGATCCATGCTGGCGCCTGCCATTGTGGGATGGCTATGCCGACATGCTGAAGTCCGACATCGCCGACATCAACAATGCGGGCGAAGGTGGCTTTGCGGGCGCGATCACTGCTGCGCTGTTCCTGAAGCGCTTCGTGCCGGAACAAGCAAAGTGGATCCACCTGGACACCTTCGCCTGGCGTCCGTCGGCCAAGCCGGGGCGGCCCAAGGGTGGCGAGGCATTGGGGCTGCGCGCCGTTTTCCGCATGCTGGAGCAACATTATGAAAAATCATAGCATGAGGCCGTTACGCAACCGGATTGTGCATCGTGCGTTACCGGGGCATGGATGCCGCCTCTGCACAAGATCAGACCACTGAGCTCAACCGCCCCGGTCTGAAACAACTTGCCCAATGGATGCGCACGCTGGTCGATTATGTGCGATCCGGCAGGCCCGATCTTACCAACCGGCAAATGGCGCTGATGATGACCGTGTACATTAGTTCAGGGCCGCATACGGTGCGGGGACTCGCCGAAGCGCTACATGTGTCGAAGCCGGTGATTACCCGGGCGTTGAACAAGCTTTCCGCGCTCGGATATCTTCGCCGAGAGCGGGATGCGGCCGACCGGCGCAATATTTTCATCACCCGCACCCCCAAAGGGGCGGAATTTCTTGACGCGTTTCACCATTTCATCGCAGGAACCGGCCGCGATGAACGCCACGACTTCTCCTCTGCGGAACGCACCGCCTGAACGTACCCGGTTCAAACTGGACGGCCGCTCCGCCAAGCTGGACAACCGCATCCATGCCGCGCGCGGCGACCTGGCCGACCTGTCGCTGGCAGGGGTGCTGTTTTCAGCGCATTATGCCCGTTCGATCGAGCTGACCTGCGTTGTGGCGGGGGCGCCGCTGCTGTCCTCTCCCGCCGTCACTGCCACAGCGGTGAGCGAATTGCTTCGCGGGGAAAGCTTTCACGCGCTGGATGTGACGACTGACTGGGCCTGGGGCTTTTGCGGCCATGACGGCTATGTCGGCTATGTGCGGCGGGAAGCGCTGGACGTGCATGAAGTGACCGACCATCGGGTGTTCGCTGGCACCGCGCCACTGTTCAGCGCGGCCGACATCAAGTCGCCCATTCGCGAATACTGGCCGGGCGGCGCGCTGTTCGCGGGCAAGGCGGAGGGCGGCTTCATCGCCTGCGCCGAAGGCTATGTGCATGAACGCCATGCGGTCAGCGCCGATGTGTTGGAAAGCGATTGGGTCGCCGTGGCGCTGCGGTATTTGGGGCAGCCTTATGTTTGGGGCGGGCGGGGCCATCGCGGCATCGATTGTTCGGGACTGGTGCAGGTGGCGCTCGGTCAGTGCGGCATCAAGGCGCCGCGCGACACGGATTTGCAGCGCGATGGCATCGGCGATGCCCTGCCATCCGACGAGCCATTGAAGCGTGGCGATTTCGTCTTTTTCCCCGGCCATGTCGGAATCATGACGGACGGCGAAAATCTGCTGCATGCCAATGCCCATTGGATGGCCGTGGTTGTCGAACCTTTGGCGGACGTGGTCGCCCGGCTGGCGGGAGAGCATGCGGAGCCCATCATTTCGCGGCGGAGGATCGGCGCGTGACCCACAAGATTTTCATTGATGGCGGCGTCGGCACGACGGGGCTTGAGATTGTCGAGCGGCTGGCGGGGCGGCCCGAGCTGTCCTTCATCACGCTGGACGAGGACAACCGGAAGGATGCGGCGGCGCGGAGGGAGGCTTTGAACGAGGCCGACATCGTCATCCTGTGCCTGCCCGACGATGCCGCGCGGGAAGCCGTGGCGCTGATTGACAATGACCGCACGCGGGTGATCGACGCATCGACGGCGCACCGGGTCGCGGACGGCTGGACCTACGGCTTTGCCGAGCTGGAGCCGGGACATCGGGAGAAGCTGGCGAACGCGCGGTTCGTGTCGAATCCGGGCTGCTGGCCGACCGGCTTTCTCGCGCTGGTACGGCCGCTGGTGCTTGGCGGGTTGCTGCCCGCGGACTGGCCGGTGACGGTGTCGGGCGCGTCAGGCTATTCCGGCGGCGGCAAGGCGATGATCGCGGAGTTTGAGGGGGCAATCGGTGCGCCGAGCGCGTTCCGGCCTTATGGCCTCAGCCTGACGCACAAGCATATTCCGGAAATGCTGCGCTATTCAGGCCTGTCGCATCCGCCGATCTTTGCGCCTGCGGTGGCCAATGCCTATCGCGGCATGATCGTCGAAGTCCCCTTGCAGCTGCGCGCGATGACGGGTGCGCCCAAGGTTGCCGATATTCATGCGGCGCTTGCTGACGCTTATGCGGGATCGCCGATCGTGAGCGTGGCTTCGCTGGAGGACAGCGCGGGTCTGGGCCAGGTCGCGATCGAGCATGTCGGCGCGACTGATCGCCTTGCGCTGTTCGTATTCGGCAACGAGGATGCGGGTCAGGTTCGGCTGGTGGCGGCGCTCGACAATTTGGGCAAGGGCGCTGCTGGTGCGGCGGTGCAAAACCTCAATATCCTGGCGGGATTGCCGGAGACGGCTGGGCTGCGGCTTTAGGGCGTGCTCGCTGATGGTTTAAGCGGATCGTCTTGCACCCAAGCATCCGCATCTAGGCTCCTTTTCCGTCACCCCGGGCTTGACCCGGGGTCCCGCTGCCTGGGCGATGTTAGATGGGAAAGCGAGACCCCGGATCAAGTCCGGGGTGACGATCAGTCTAGGATGACCATGCTCTAATGGACCGTGCCGAGCGCCATGTCGTGCGTCAGCAGCACGATCAGCCGCTCGATCTGACGCCAGTGGCAGAAATGGATGTGGTTGCCGAGCTCGCGGCTGCGGTCTGCACGCGCTGCTGCCTCATATCCTGCATTGTCACCGAAGGCCGCCATCAGTTCCGCCGCATCCTCATAGCTTTTACGGCCGGAAAGATATGGCAACTGCATGAGAACCCCCGAAAAAATCTCGCCCCGATGGCAGGCAAGGTTCAAGCGCCGTGCCAGTTTCGCGCTCGCACGGGCGGCTGCGGGTTTCGAGGGTGAACAGGCCGTTAGCCAAGTCCCGTTGCGGTACAGCTGTCCTGTCCCGGGACTATAATGTGCCATGGCGGAGCACGACAGTGGGCGGGGCGCAAAGCGCTGGCCTTGCCCTCCGCGCCGTGGCAAGGGCGTGGCGATGAGCAATGGCAAGAAGAATCCGACTGGCGCGGGCGCCATCATCGCGCTGCTGATCCTGGGCGGCGCAATCGTCGGCGGCTTTATGGGCCAGCCGAGCGCGGGACTGCTGGCTGGCGCGGCGCTGGGCGCGCTGATCGCGCTGCTGCTGTGGCTGCGCGAACGGGACAGATAGCACGCCTTGCGGCGCGGGTCCCGGCAGCATAGACAAGCGCCATGAAGAAGCATCTGATCGCCATCACCCTTATCCTCCTGCTGATCGCCGGGGGCGTCATTTTCTATCTGGCGCAAGGGGATAGGGCGGAGTTGGCGGTGGGTGCGGACACGGGCAAGGAGCCGGTTTTCACCGCACCCCGCAGCGAACTCATCCCGACCATCAATGTGGCCGAAGTGAAGGTGTGGACGGCAGGCGAGAAGCCGGTGGCGGCCAAGGGCCTTGCCGTCGCGCGCTTTGCCGATGGGCTGGCGCATCCGCGATCGATGCTGGTGCTGCCCAATGGCGACATATTGGTGGCCGAGACGAACAGCCCGCCTCGCCCGGCGGGCGGGATCGTCGATCGGGTGATGAATTATCTGATGAACAAGGCTGGCGCGGGCGTGCCTTCGGCCAACCGCATCACCCTGCTGCGCGATGCCGATGGCGATGGGCGGGCGGAGGTCAAGACGGCGTTCCTCACCGGGCTGAACTCACCCTATGGCATGGCACTGGTCGACGGCACGCTCTACGTCGCCAATACCGATGCGCTGCTGGCCTTCCCCTATAAGGAAGGGGAGACGCGGATCACCGCCAAGGGGCGCAAGATCCTGAACCTGCCCGCCAATGCGCCCAATATGCATTGGACCAAGAGCCTGACGGCTGGCCCGACGGGGCTGCTCTATGTCGGCGTCGGGTCCAACAGCAATATCGCAGAAGACGGCCTGGATGGCGAAGCGAACCGGGCCGCGGTGCTGGAGGTCAATCCCAAGACTGGTGACTATCGCATCTATGCCTCCGGGCTGCGCAATCCGGTCGGGCTGGCTTTCGAGCCGAGCAGCGGGGCGCTCTGGGGCGTGGTGAATGAGCGCGACATGCTGGGTAGCGACCTGGTGCCCGACTATCTGACGCGGGTGGAGTTTGGCGGCTTCTATGGCTGGCCGTGGAATTATTGGGGCGGTTATGAAGACCGCCGCGTCCAGCCGCAGCGGCCCGAGGTACGCGAATATACCAAGCGCCCCGACTATGCGCTGGGCAACCATGTCGCGCCGCTGGGCCTCGCCTTTGCCGACAAGGTGAAGATTGGCGGGGCGTTTGCGAACGGCGCTTTTGTCGGGCTGCACGGCAGCTGGAACCGCAAGCCCGCAGCGGGTTACAAGGTGGTGTTCGTGCCCTTCTCCGCCAATGGCGAAGTGGGCAAGGCGAAGCCCATCGATGTGCTGACCGGCTTCCTGGACGCAGACGGCAACGCGCGCGGACGGCCGGTGGATGTTGCTGGCGACAGCAAGGGCGCTCTGCTGGTCAGCGACGATGTGGGCGGCGTGATCTGGCGGGTGACTGGGGGGAAGTGATTACGAGCGAGATCGTATCACGCTGAGGTCTTGGCATTAGGGCTTCTTTATGTCCCGGCTGATCCACCATCACCCCTCGCAAGAGGGCATCGTCAAAAACGCCACGAACGTCTGCGGCAAAACCTCCCCCGCAGGACAAACCTTCACGCCTTGGAACCAGCGCAGATCGATGCCATCCGCGCCAACCACACGCATACGCCCAGAAAATGCCTCGGCTGCCAAACGCCCGTCGAAGCCTTCTTCAACCCGTTACACTTCGATGTGAATCCACACCGGATCAAGCCCGGGGCGACAGCCACCTAAACATAATCATGCTCTAGCCAGCGAGCCCTCGCCAGCGAAGGCGCATCACGCCACCGGCACCCCATAAAGATCATGCTCGTCCGCATCCTCGATCACCACATCGAGCATGTCGCCAGCCTTCCGCCCATCACCGACATCGCGCAGGAACACATTGCCGTCGATCTCGGGCGCGTCAGCCTGGCTCCGCGCTGTCGCACCAACCGAACCGTCTTCGTCCGCCTCGCCCACCTCATCGATGATCACCGGCAGCACGCGCCCGACTTTCGCCTGCAACTTGGCGGCGCTGATCGCGGCCGTCTTCTCCATGATCCGCTGGTAGCGTTCTTCCTTGACCTCTTCCGGCATCGCTCCCGGCAGCTCATTAGCCGCCGCGCCCTCGACCGGCTCGAACCGGAAAGCCCCCACGCGGTCCAGCTGCGCCTCGTCTAGCCAGTCCAGCAGATACTGGAAGTCCGCCTCCGTCTCACCGGGGAAGCCGACGACGAAGCTCGAACGGATCGCGATGTCCGGGCAGATGCTCCGCCACTTGCGGATACGGTCCAGCACTTTCGCTTCGTTCGCGGGCCGCTTCATCGCCTTCAGCACATTGGGCGAAGCATGTTGGAACGGAATGTCCAGATAGGGCGTCAGCAGCCCCTCGGCCATCAGCGGGATCACCTGATCCACATGCGGATAGGGATAGACATAGTGCAGCCGCACCCATGGCGCCGCGCCTTCGCTGGTGCGCAGCTGCCCCAGCTCGCGCGCCAGGTCAGTCATATGCGCCCGCACCTCGCGCCCCTTCCACTGGCGCGGATCATGCCGCGTGTCGACGCCATAGGCCGAGGTATCCTGGCTGATGACCAGCAGTTCCTTCGTCCCTGCAGCGACCAGCTTCTCCGCCTCCCGCAGCACCGCATCGATCCTGCGCGACACCAGATCGCCCCGGATCGAGGGGATGATGCAGAAGGAGCAGCGATGGTTGCATCCTTCCGAAATCTTGAGGTAACTATAATGCCGCGGCGTCAGCTTCAGGCCCCCTTCGGGTACCAGATCAACGAACGCATTGGGCACCGGCGGCGAAGCGTCATGCACCGCATTCACCACCTGTTCATATTGATGCGCACCCGTAACGGCCAGCACTTGCGGGAACTTGGCGCGGATCACGTCCGCCTCGTCGCCCATGCAGCCTGTCACGATGACGCGGCCATTTTCCGCGATCGCCTCGCCAATCGCTTCCAGCGATTCTTCCTTGGCGGAATCGAGAAAACCGCAGGTATTCACCAGCACCACGTCCGCGCCCGCATAGTCGGCAGACATCAGATAGCCGTCGGAGCGCAGCTTGGTCAGGATGCGTTCGCTGTCGACCAGGTTCTTGGGACAGCCGAGCGACACCATGCCGACCTTCGGCGCTTCAGGGATTTTGGTTGCCATGATCGGCGCGCACATAGGGATTTTTGCGCCAAATGTCACGCCTGCCCGAAAGATCAGGCAGAATCGCGTGCCGCGCCCGCGCCATGCCCTTGAACAATCTCGATGATCAGGTCGCCGGGCTCAAGCCTTTGCGCGCCCTCTTCCCAAAAGCCGATGACGCGTTCACCCCGATAGATGCGCACGCCGAGCCCCGTGCCGATCGCCGAAAGCGGCTTGCCAACCTCCTCCGCCAGCGCCTTCCGCTCATGCAGCTTCACCGCGCCGCCGGAAGCCGCCAGGTCCGCCATATAGTCCGCGATATGCCGCCCGCTCGTGCTCCCCGCCAGCAGCAGCCCGGCAAAACTCACCGGATTGATCACCGTCGTCGCGCCAGCCTGCCGCGCAGGCAGCTCATTATCCTCGTTCCGCACCACAATGCTGATCGGCAGCCGGGGCGCCAGATGCCGCGCCGTCAGCGTGATCAGGATCGACGTATCGTCCCGCCCTGCCGACACGATCATCGACCGCGCCCGATCGATCGCCACATCCTTCAGCGTCTTGTCCCGCGTCGAATCGCCGCACATCACGTTGCAGCCCAGATCCTCCGCCTCGACCAGTGGCTTTTCCTGCGGATCGACCACCACGATCTCGCGCGGATCGACACCCCGCGCCAGCAGCTCCCGCACCGCCTCGCTCCCGCTGGTGCCAAAGCCGGTGACGATGATATGATTGTGCAGATCGGCCTGAATGCGTGCCATGCGCCACCTGTAGAAGATGTTGCGGAAAAACAGATTATAGGCCGTCCCCAGAAAGATCAGCCAGACAAACAGCCGGATCGGAGTCACCAGCAGCGCCTCGAACAGCCGCGCTTCCGGGCTGACCGGCACGATATCGCCATAGCCGACCGTCGTCACGGTCACGGTCGTGAAATATAGCACATCGACGAAGCTGATCTGGTCGTCCAGATTGTCCTTCAGCCCGTCGCGCCCGATCCAGTGGATCAGCAGCACCAACGCGATCAGCCCGAACACCAGCCCCACCCGCCAGGCAAGATCGGCCCATACCGGCATGGAGGACCGCCGCCGCAGAAACCCGGTCTGCGCCAGGGGAGGGCGAGTGGGGTTGATCCTCATTGCGCTCGGTTAGCCCTCCAAATCCCAACCCATCACCGTCATCCCAGCGAACGCTGGGATCTCAGGAGAGATCGCGCCACGCCGCCCGAGACCCCAGCCTGGGCTGGGGTGACGCAGCCTTTATCGAGGCTCCAACCGCGCAATCCCACCCATATAAGGCGCCAACACCTCAGGCACGATCACGCTGCCATCTTCCTGCTGGTAATTTTCCAGCACCGCCACAAGCGTTCGTCCCACGGCCAGCCCCGACCCGTTCAGCGTATGCAGGAACCGCGTCTGCTTCTCGCCCTCCGGCTTGAACCGCGCATTCATCCGCCGCGCCTGAAAATCGCCGCAATTGGAAATGGAGCTGATCTCGCGATAGGTCTGCTGGCTCGGCAGCCACACTTCCAGATCGAACGTCTTCGCCGCCGCAAAGCCCATGTCGCCGGTACAGAGCAGCACCTTGCGATAGGGCAGGCCCAGCGCCTGCAACACGCCTTCGGCCGCCGCGCACATGCGTTCATGCTCCGCCTCCGAGTCCTCTGGCTTGCAGATCGCGATCAGCTCCACTTTCTCGAACTGATGCTGGCGAATGAAGCCGCGCGTATCGCGCCCCGCCGATCCCGCTTCCGATCGGAAGCAGGGGGTCAGCGCCGTCAACCGCATCGGCAGGCTCGCCACATCGACAATCTGCTCGCGCACCAGATTGGTCAGGCTCACCTCAGCGGTGGGGATCAGCCAGCGCCCATCGGTCGTCCGGAACAAATCCTCAGCGAACTTCGGCAACTGCCCGGTGCCGAACAGCGCCTCATCCCGCACCAGCAGCGGCGGGTTCACTTCCTCATAGCCATTCTCGCCCGACTGGCGATCCAGCATGAACTGCGCCAGCGCCCGATGCAGCCGCGCCATCTGCCCGCGCAGCGCCGTAAAGCGCGCGCCCGACAAAGCCGCGCCGCCTTCAAAATCCAGCCCCAGCGCCGGGCCGAAATCAGCATGATCCTGCGGCGTGAACCCAAACTCCCGTGGCTCGCCCCAGCGGCTCACCTCGACATTGTCCGCCTCATCCGCGCCTTCGGGCACATCGGCGGCAGGCAGGTTGGGAATGGCCGACAGCAGGGCGTGCAGCTTTTCGCTCACCTCCCGATCCTCATTCTCCAGCGCGGGCATGCTTTCCTTCAGCGCCGCGACTTCGGCCTTCAGCGTCTCGGCCTTTTCCATGTCCTTGGCCGCCATGGCCGCGCCGATCGCCTTGCTCGCTTCATTGCGGCGGGCCTGGCCCTGCTGCAATTCCGTCTTGATCGCCCGGCTGCGTTCATCCAGCGCCAATATGTCAGCGCTAAGAGCAGCGAGCCCCCTGCGGCCAAGGCCAGCGTCGAAAGCGGCGGGATTTTCGCGGATGAAACGAATGTCGTGCATGGGTCAGCCCTATGCCGTTCCGCGATCAGCCGCGCAACCCTGCGCGCCCCTGTCCGTTAGTCCTTGCAAGACATCAGGAAAGGAGCCGGTAATGTGGATCGATCATGACGCGATGGTGCTGGTAGCGGACGGGCGCAAAATGCTGTTCTTCCGCAACAAGGGCGATCGCACTGCGCCCAATTTGGAAGCTGAGACGGTGAAGGTTCAGGAAAATCCGGCCGATCGCGACCAATCGACTGACCTGTCCGGGCGCGCGCCATCCATCAATGGTGGGCAGGCGACCATGGGCAAGACCGATTATCATGAACAGGAAGAAGCGCGCTTCGCCGTCGAAGCGGCCGACATGCTCAAGCGCCGCGCGCTCGCCAACGACTTTGAAAAGTTGATCATCGTCGCCCCACCGACCGCGCTCGGCGAGATGCGCAAACATTATCACAAGGAAGTGCAAAGCCGCCTGGTCGGCGAAATCGCCAAGGACCTTTCCAACCATCCGGTCCCGGAAATCGAGAAGATCATCAGCCAGAGCTGAACCACCAGACGCAAAAAGGGGCGGCCCCCACAAGCCGCCCCTTCGCACGCCCCCGCGTGAAAGGTTGCACTGGTTGAACCAAAGCGCTTGATGCAACGTCCTTGGTGGAGCCTACTCCTAACCTCCGTTCGCCCTGAGCCTGTCGAAGGGCTCTACTTTCTTTTAGAAGTGGAGGTCTTCGACAAGCTCAGACCGAACGGGGTTGAGTGATCGCTATTTAAAGCGTCCCAGCCTGTCAGTCCGCCTTGCCCTTCCGTTCCGCAAAGCGTCGCCGCGCCACCAGCGCCACCGCGCCTGCACCGAACAGCAGCACCATCGGAGGCGCAGGCACGTCATGCCCCCCGCTGCTGGTCGATCCGCCCGAGCTGCTGGACGAGGTGGAAGAGGATGTGCTCGACGACGTCGATGTGGACGACGACGTGCTGGATGATGTGGAAGACGAGGTTGAGCTCGAAGTCGATGTCGAAGAGCTGCTGGTCACGTTGCCGCTGGACGTCGACGTTGACGAGCTGCTCGTCACGTTGCCGCTTGAAGTGGAGACGTTGCCGCTCGACGTCGACACATTCCCGCTGGAAGTCGAAACGTTACCGCTGGAGGTGGACACCCCGCCGGTCGAGGTCGAAACGCCGCCCGTGGTCGAGCTGGTCGAGCTGCTGATGCCGCCCGTCGAGCTGCTCGTCGACGAAATCACCACCGATCCGCCGCCGCTGCCGCCGCCGCTACCGCCGAAGAATCCGCCGATGAACCCGCCGCCGCCAAAGCCGCCACCGCCACCAGCCAGCACCACCGGGGCCGCGCCGCCGCCGGACATGGGCATTTCAGCTGCCGGAAGGGGGGCGGGCAGGGGAATGGGCGCGCTTTGCGTCACCACGGTGATGGTCTGTGGCTTGCGGGGAGCGGCCCGCTTCACGATCTTCCGCTTGATCGGGCGGACGGCGTAGCGCTTGGGCGCGGCCTTCACGCTCTTGGTGCTCTTCACCACTGCCGGGCGGGCGCTTTCAGCGACATGGACGGCGCCACCGCCGATGATCGCGCCACCGCAGGTGAAAGCGCATAATTTGGCCAGTGCCATCCGTACCGACATAGCTATCCACTCTTGTTCGTCTTGAAGCTTCCGTCCGCGTCAGTTGCCTTTGGCGTCCATGAAACTGTTCCTGATTCCCAAAAAGGGGGAAGAACAGTTCAACTTCAACGTCATTAACCTTGAATATAGGCTATAAGTTGGTCGCCAATATAGAACAGCACCAATCTTTATGGTTAACGTCTCGTTTTGATACGCTATTAGTTAATGATCGCCGTTGCGTTTTTCTTTGCACCCGGTGCGGGCATGATGGTGCGCTGACGGGAGGGGGTGCGGCACTTTTCCAGCAGCTTGCCGCCTGTATCCGATGGTGGCTGATGATTGTCCGCTTGTGTCGTCCCGCGCCGCTCGTTATTAGGCGCCGTCAATCATAAGTCACGGGCTACCGGCGCTTTTGAACCGGAGCCTCTCGAGTCGGAGAGCCAGATGGCATCGGTCCTGAATTCCGATAAAGACGGCCATAATCCGCCGAAATCGGCCGTTACACTTCCCGCCGACTATCGTCCTTCACCCGACGAAGAGTTCATGAATCCCCTCCAGCTTGAATATTTCCGCCAGCGGCTCTGGGACTGGAAAAAGCAGATTCTGGCAGAGGCGGAAGGCACGCTGGCCGTGCTGCAGAATGAACCGCTGCGCGAACCCGACCTGAACGACCGCGCGTCGAGCGAGACCGACTGGTCGATCGAGCTGCGCACCCGCGACCGCCAGCGCAAGCTCATTTCAAAGATCGACGCCGCGCTCCGCCGCATCGACGAGGGCGAATATGGCTATTGCGAAGTGACCGGCGAGCCCATCTCGCTCGGCCGTCTCGAAGCCCGTCCGATCGCGACCATGACGGTCGAGGCGCAGGAACGGCATGAGCGGCAGGAAAAGGTCTCTCGCGACGATTAACCCTTTGTCCATCGATCGCTGGCAATGTCCCGCCAAATAACGGGTCATCGCAAGGGATTAGGCATGGACAGCGATCAGGGAATGGCGGAACGGGGACCTGCTCGGGCGGGACCGCGGGACAGCCTGTTCCTGCTCACCAACCTGACGACGAATGAAGGCACGCCGCTGGGCCGCGCCCGCGTGCGCAACCTGTCGGCGACTGGCCTCATGGCGGATTGTGAACGGCCCGTGCCCGCAGATGCTGCAATCGTCCTCGAACTGCGTGGCGTCGGGCGCGTAAGCGGCCGGGTCGTCTGGTCGAAAGATGGCAAGATCGGTATTGCATTCGATCATGAGATCGATCCCGCGCTCGCCCGAAAGCCCGTAGCCTCCGGCGCCTCCCACCGCGCCCCGTCCTACCTGCGCCTCCACCAGATAGGACGCTAAAAACGGAAAACGCCGTTTTCCCGCTATTTCCTTCATGAAAAAAGCGGCCCGCTTTCGCTCCGCCGCTATCGTCAGCAAGAAAGGGCGGGCTCTCGCCTCGCCCTTTCCTCGAAATGGCGGATCAGTTCCGCGTCATTTCCTCTTTCACCCGCAATTTCTGCTTTTTGAGCGAAGCCACCAGGATCGCATCGGGCATTGGCCGACTCGTCTCCGCCTTGATCCGCGCCTCAAGACCGGCATGCTTGGCTGAAAGAGCTGAAATGTGGCTGTTTTCCATGACATTCTCCTGATGAGGGTGATGGACGAATGAGTAGATCATGATTCGCGCCCCATGTCTTCGCGCAATCGCGGCTTTGCGATGGGTCGCCCGTAAATTTGCGATGGTCCGACCGGGCCCGCCGGGTTATCAGGAGCCTGTCCGCAACATGGCCGAGAAAGTGGGTAGTGGGTGAGCCGGGAAGACATCATGCGACGGCTGGAACTGCTGCGAGTCGAACATCGTGATCTCGATGGCGCGATCGAAGCTTTGGTAGGCGGGGGCGGCCGTGACCAGATGCAGATCGCCCGGCTGAAAAAACGCAAGCTCCGGCTACGCGACGAAATCGCTCTTCTGGAGGACGCGCTGGTGCCGGACATCATCGCCTGAGCGCCCGTCTGCCAGATTGTTGGTTAACAACGGCCCTGAATGGTACAATCCACTCCTTGTCTGCTGCATCTTAACTGACAAGCAGCAGCTTTTATGTCAGTGATTCGGTCCATGTCTCCGTCCGTCACTCTTGACCGTGGCCTGCATCGGCGTCTTGTCGATGGCCTGTATCTGGAAGCCATGGTCATGGCGGACGAGGCGCGCGCCTATTTCGATCATCCGGACATGTCTGACGCCGAACTGCAGGACCCGCTCCGCCGCGTGTCCTTCGCCTGTGAGTCCCTCAAAGTGACGACCCGGCTGATGCATATCATCGCCTGGCTGCTGAGCCAGCGGGCCTGGCAGCGCGGCGAGATATCGGACGCGGACCTGATGGACGAAAAATATCGTCTCGGCCGCGCGACGGAAACGGACCCGGACATCGCGGCGGTATTCCCCTTCGCTGCCCGTGCGCTGATCGACGCCAGCCAGGAACTTTATGGCCGGGTTGCGCGCCTGCAGGACAGGATGGATCATATGGCCCGGCCGCGCGGTCAGGTGGAAAGCAGCCCCGCTCGCGCCCTGATGGATCGCCTGAACACAGCCTTTTGAGCGGCGACAGCCCCTCGACCGCCATCTTTACAGGCTGGCGCTTCCTTTCCCATTTGGGCTAAACCGCAGCTATGAACACGGGCTTGCGGCCCTGCCGCCGCGTATCAGCCATGTCGCAAGCCTCCCGGCTTCTCCTCCTGCCTCTGCTTTTGGCGGCTCCTGCCGTGCATGCGCAAAGCGTCGAGCCTCCCGCGGAGGTGCTCGACCAGGACCTGCCGCTCGATCCCATGCCCGACCTGGGCGTGGCATGGCCCGACCTGGGGCAGCCTGATACCGTCACGTCGCTGCCGCCAGACCCTGCCGACAGTGCGGATATCGCGATTGATCCGGCCGATCCCGCTGTTCAGGACCCAAGTGATGACGAACCTGCTGGGGCGGCGGCCTTCGCAGACTCCGGAGAAGAGAAGCGTTACGCGGTCCAACTCAATGGCGTGGACCAAGTCGCCGACGCGCAGTTCGACAGCCGCTTCAAGCAATTGTCAGCCTTGCGGGAGGGAGAGGGGAAGCCCGCCAATCTCGCCCAGATAAACAGGCGGATCAAGGAAGACAGCGAACTGCTTGACCGGCTTCTGCGCGCTAAAGGCTATTATGCCGCGCGCGTCCGCAGCGCCATTTCCGTCAGCCCCAGCGCTGAAGATCGGCTGGTCGTACAATTCGAGATCGCGCCGGGCGTCCGCTATCAGCTTTCCTCCGTCGATCTGCCGGGCTTAAGCCAAGCGGGCGAGCGTGTAGCGAAATTGCGCGATGCCTTCGCTGTACATGTCGGCGATCCCGTCGATGCCGATGCAATCCTGGCGGGCCAAGCCTCGCTCTCGCTGGCGCTCAGCGAGAACGGCTTTCCTTTCGCCCGCGTCGGCGAGCCGGAAGTGCGGATTGATCATGAGGAACGCAAGGGCGAACTGGATATCGTCGTGACCCTCGGCGCCTACCGGACCTTCGGCTCGATCATCCTCAACAATGAAAAGCTGTTCAGCGCTCGCCATGTGGCGCGGATCGCGCGTTTTGAACCGGGCGATCCTTACAGGGCGTCGGATGTCGAGGACTTGCGCAGCGCGATCGTCGCCACCGGCCTCATCTCTTCGGTCGCGCTGACGCCCAAGGATGCCGGTGATGGAGAGCATGTCGATCTGGCCGTCGATGTCCGCCCTGCGCCATTGCGCACCATCGCTGGCGAATTGGGCTATGGCACTGGCGAAGGCTATCGTGCCGCAGTGAGCTGGCAGCACCGCAACCTGTTCCCGCCAGAAGGTGCTGTCACGTTGCGGGGCGTTCTGGGTACGCAGGAACAGACGGCATCCTTCACCTACCGCCGCAACAATTTCCGGGAACGCGATCATGTGCTGACCGGACTTGTATCGATCAGCAACATCAAGCGCGATGCTTATGACGCTCGCACCATCACCCTGTCGGGCGCGCTCGAACGGCAGACCAACATCCTGTTCCAGAAGAAATGGGTATGGCGGGTCGGTGCGGAACTGATCGCATCAGACGAAAAGGATGTGTTCAGTGGCGGGAACCGGCGAACCTTCCTCATCGGTGCGGTGCCGCTCAGCCTCACCTATGATGGCAGCGATGATCTGCTGAACCCCAGCCGGGGCTTCCGGCTGGGTGGCCGGTTCAGCCCTGAACTGTCCTTCCAAAACGGCACCTTCGGCTATTCCCGTGTGCAGATTGACGGCAGTGTCTATCAGCCGGTGACCGAGCGTGTCGTCCTGGCAGCGCGCGCCCGCTTTGGCACTATCCTGGGGTCCACGGTCGATCGGATCGCGCCGTCTCGCCGGTTCTACGCTGGTGGCGGCGCGTCGGTCCGGGGCTATGGCTATCAGGACATTGGCCCGCGTGACGCGAACAACGATCCGATCGGCGGCAAGAGCCTCGCGGAGTTCTCGCTGGAATCGCGCGTCCGGTTCGGCAATTTCGGCGTCGTGCCCTTTGTCGACGCGGGCAACATCTCCACCAGCTTCCTGCCGCGCTTCCGTGACCTGCGCATCGGTGCTGGGATGGGCTTTCGTTATTATAGCAGCTTCGGCCCGATCCGCATCGATGTCGGCACGCCGCTGAACCCGCAAAAGGGTGATCCCCGCGTTGCCGTCTACGTATCCCTGGGGCAGGCTTTCTGATGGCGGAGGATGTCCAGAAGCCCCAGCGGCATCGCCGCGCTTGGGACGGCCGGTGGCAGCGCTGGATCACTGGCATCCTCGCCCTGCTGGGCGTGATTTCGGCGGCAGCGCTGGTTTGGCTCGACACATCGGCCGGGCACCGCTTCCTCGTGACGCGGATCGTCAAGATCAGCCCGCCATCAGGCCTGCGCATCCATGTCGATCGGATCGACGGCAGCATCTATCGCCGCGCTGTCCTGCATGGCGTCACGCTTGCCGACCCCAAGGGTGCTTTCCTGACCGCTCCCCGGGTGGAACTCGACTGGTGGCCGCTGGCCTGGCTTTCGAACCGGCTCGACATCGATCGGCTCAACATACCCGCAGCGACGCTGCACAAGCTGCCCCGTCTCAACCCTGCTCGGCAGCAAGGTCCGATCCTGCCGAGTTTCGACATCCGCTTGATGCAATTTTCCGTCGGACGGCTGACCATCGACGACAGCATCAGCGGCCGGGTCCAGCAGGCGACGCTGTCCGGTGATGCTGACATCAGGGGGCGGCGAGCCGTCATCGATCTTTCTGCGCGGGTGTTGGGGCAGGAGGATGCAATCAACCTCGCGCTCGACAGCCGTCCTGACGATGACCGCTTCGATCTGGACGTGACCGTGAATGCGCCGTCAGGCGGCGTTCTGGCGACGATCGCGGGGCTGCGGCAGGATGGCAATCTGCGCATCCGTGGCAAGGGGAGCTGGACCCGCTGGGACGGACGACTGGCTGGCACACTCGATAGCAACCCGGCAATCGACATGATGCTGTCGGCGCGCAGCGGCACCTATTCAGCCACCGGGTCGATCGAGGCATCGGCGATCGCGGGTAA
The DNA here is from genome assembly GCA_966211835.1 of uncultured Sphingobium sp. GTDB lineage: Bacteria > Pseudomonadota > Alphaproteobacteria > Sphingomonadales > Sphingomonadaceae > Sphingobium. Next base: position 17,040 of record CBIHNV010000015.1, on the reverse strand, counting down.
AGGGCTGGTGCAGCGCTTGGCTGCGCCTCGCCTCTCCATAGACGCACGTGGGTCGCTCTCAAACCGCGTTGTGGACGGCAGCCTGTCGCTGCGATCGCAATCCATGCATGTGAGCGCTGATGGAGCGCTCGATCTGCGCAACTCCGCTTTCGACAATCTGCTGGTCGATGTCAGCCTTATCCGGCCACAGGCTTTGCTGAAGTCGATGCAGGGGCGGGACGTGACGGCGCGCATGCGCTTCGACGGCCCGTTCGCGAGCTTCGGCTATGAATATCTGTTCAAGGCGAAGCAGCTTGCCTTCGATCGTACCTTGATCAGCGATGTTCGGGCGGAGGGGAAGGGGCGCAAGGCGGCGAATGCGCCGCTCCTGATCCCGATCCATTTGCGCGCGAGGCGATTGGATGGGCAGGGTGATCTCGTCGAAGGGATCGTGCGCAATTTCGTGCTGGATGGTGTGCTGCAGTTGAAGGGGCAGCAACTCATCACCAACCCGATGCCGATCCGGTCCGACAAGCTGAACGGCAAGCTCGTCATGATCGCTGACCTCAAGACGGGTCGTTATGATTTCGGCCTCGATGGCCAGATACGCGGTCTTGCCATTCCGGGGCTCGGCATCGTGGACCTGACCTCCAAATTGCGCGCTGTACCCGGCAAGAATGGCGCCTTTGGTCTTAGCGGGACTGCGATGGCCCGCATGCGCCGCTTGGACAACAGCTTCCTGCGCGGCCTGGCCGGGGGGCTTCCGGTGTTGAAGAGCGGACTGTCGCTTGGGCCCGACAAGCGGCTGATGTTTACCGGCCTGCACCTCGACGCGCCGCTGCTCAGCCTCACCGCCAATGGCTATCGCCGTCCGGACAGGAGCTTTCATTTTGAAGGCAGCGGTACGCACAAGCGATATGGACCCCTGCGCCTGACGCTGGACGGCAAGATCGAGCAGCCGACCATCGACCTGCTGCTCGAACGGCCGCTAGACGCCCTGGGCGTGGCGGACATGCGCGTTCATCTCGTGCCCGATAGCGCGGGCTATCAGTTCACCGCCCAGGGTGGATCGACGCTTGGTCCATTTGCGGGGACGGGCCAAATCCTGCTGCCGCGTGGTGCTCAGGCGGTCGTGCGCGTTGCAAGGCTGGCAGTGTCCGGCGTTGTTGCCAGCGGTGATCTGCGCCCGGTCACAGGCGGGCTTGAGGGGCAGCTCAATGTTGCCGGGCCCGTGAAGGGCAGCATCGGTTTCGCGCCGATCAATTCCGTCCAGCAGCTGATCCTGAAGCTCGACGCCACGGATGCAAGCTTTGATGGGCCGACGGCGATCGCCGTTCGGCGCGGCAAGCTGGACGCGACAGTGCTGCTGGATCCAGCAGGAACGTCGATAAACGCCGTCGTGCAGGCCAGAGGACTGCGTGTCGGGGGCATCCTGATCGGCAGATTGGCGTCCAACGCGGATCTGAAAGGCGGCTTTGGCACAGTAAAGGCCAGCCTGTCGGGACAGCGCGGCCGCCTCTTCGATATACAGGGTGAAGCACAAGTAGAGCCTGACCGCATTCGCGTGGCGGCGCGCGGGACGGTGGACAAGCGTCCGATCCGGCTGACACGCTCGGCTTTGTTGACCCGCAGCGCTGATGGGTGGAGGCTGTCTCCTGTGACCATCAGCTATGCTGGCGGATCGCTGCAATTGGGCGGGGAGCTGAGCGGCGTCACGACGCGCATCGACGGCCGCATGCAAAAGCTGCCCCTCTCGTTGCTCGACATCGCCTATGATAATCTTGGCCTCGGCGGCACCGCCACGGGATCGCTGACCTATGTTCACAGCCGGGGCGGCATGCCCAGCGGGAAAGCGGAACTGCGCGTGCGCGGCCTCACTCGCTCCGGATTGTCGCTCAGCTCCCGGCCGGTCGATGCCGGGATCAACGCCGTTCTGATGCCTGACCGCCTGGCAGCGCGCATGCTGTTCGCCGCCGGAGGCCAGACGATCGGGAGGGCGCAAATATTGCTGACCCCGCTCGGGACCCAGGCAAGCCTGATCGACCGGCTCAACAGCGCGCCGCTGTTCGGGCAGCTTCGGTTCAGGGGAACGGCTGATACCCTGTGGCGACTGACGGGCGTCGAGATCGTGGACATAGCGGGGCCGGTAAGCGTATCCGCCGATGCGCGCGGGACGCTAGGCAATCCGGTGATTTCCGGCGCGCTCGCAACCGACAATGCCACCATCACCAGCGCCGTCACCGGCATGCGGCTGCACAATGTCGAGGCGCGCGGACGCTTTTCGGGTGCGCAGCTGGTCATGTCGAGCTTCGCCGCAAATGCGAAAAATGGCGGAGCCGTGACCGGCACGGGCAGCTTCACTTTCGCCGGGATAGCAGGCGTAGGCATGGATTTGCGGCTGCAGGCGGAGAATGCGACATTGCTCGACCGGGATGATATAGCGGCCACGGTCACCGGGCCGATCACCCTGCGTTCGGACGGTGTCAACGGCACCATCGGTGGCGACCTGCTGCTCAACCGCAGCCGCTTCACGCTCGGCCGCGCCGCCGCGATTGCCCAGATCCCCGAACTGCGCGTGACAGAAGTGAACCGCAATGGGGACGAGATCGAAAGGCCCCGCGTTAACCGGCCATGGGCTCTGGCCGTCAAAACGCGCGCCCGTAACCGGCTCATCGTAACGGGGTTGGGCCTCGATAGCGAATGGCGCGCCAACCTCGACATAGGGGGCACTGTCACGAGCCCGGCCATTTCTGGCAGGGCAGAGCTGGTCCGCGGCGGCTACACATTTGCCGGGCGCCGGTTCGAACTGCGAGAGGGCAAGATCCAGTTCGACGGGCGCACCCCCACTAATCCGACGCTCGACATTGATGCGGAGGCGGACGTCAGCGACCTCAAGGCGATGATCCATGTGGGCGGCACTGGACTGAAACCCGACATAAGCTTCACCAGCATACCTGCATTGCCGCAGGATGAACTGCTTTCCCGTATCCTGTTCGGGACATCCATCACCAATCTCTCCGCGCCAGAGGCCTTGCAGCTCGCATCGGCGGTGGGATCGCTGCAGGGTGAGGGTGGGCTTGATCCGATCAACGCCGTGCGCAAGGCGGCGGGGCTGGATCGCCTGAGGATCATCGCCGCCGATCCCACGCAGGGTCAGGGAACCTCGATCGCGGCGGGAAAATATCTGACGCGCAAGACCTATGTCGAACTCATCACCGACGGCCAAGGCTATTCCGCGACACGCATAGAATATCAGGTCACGCGTTGGCTTTCCCTGCTCGCCGCGATTTCGACATTGGGACGGGAAAGCGCGAATGTGCGCATATCCAAAGATTATTGAAGGATCTGGCGCGCAGATCGTGGCTGAAATACAACATTTCCGGCCGTTTATCTTAGGTTCATGAAACCTTCGCTTTCCCCGCGACTTCCAACACTTCCTCCTCAAAGGAGGTGAGTGACAATGGAGTACCCTATGCGGAAAATAATGGTCGCAACCCTGCTGGCCGGATCGGCCGTAGCCGCTCCCGCCCTGGCGCAGGATGCTCAAGCCACTTTCACCGGGCCGCGCGTCGAAGCTATTCTAGGCTATGACCACACTGGCGCGGGCAGCACCGTCGACAACGACAATGGCGATGATGACCAGTCGATCGATGGCCTGCTCTATGGCGTCGGTGCGGGCTATGACTTCAACGTGGGCGGCGCGGTCCTCGGCGTGGAAGGTGAATTCACCGATTCCACTGCCAAGAGCAGCCGGAATCCTTTCACCAGCGAGTTCGGCTTTGGCCGGGTCAGCCAGGGGCGTGACCTCTATGTCGGTGCCCGTGCGGGTATTCTCGCCAGCCCCAACACCCTCGTTTACGTGAAGGGCGGCTATACCAATACCAAGCTGAACGTACTTGCAGGCGATACCAACCAATCGACCGACACGGCCTTCAAGCTGGACGGCTGGCGGGTCGGCGGCGGCGTTGAGCGCGCCTTCAACGAAAATATGTTCGGGAAGCTGGAATATCGCTACTCGAAATATGACAGCGCCCATATTGACTTTGTGAATGGCGCGACGAGCAGCGAATTCGACATCGATACGGACCGTCATCAGGTCGTGGCCAGCGTCGGCTGGCGCTTCTGACCGGATGGGGAGGACCAGCGCTGGCCGGTCCTCCCATCTCGCCCGTTGCTTACAGCGTCGCTTCGATTTCCCGCGCGGCCTGATCAGGATTTTCTGCCTGGCTAATGGGTCGCCCGACGACCAGGATCGACGCGCCACGATCCAGCGCTTCTCGCGGTGTCACGGCCCGCTTCTGATCGCCCATCGCGCCGCCCTGCGGACGCACGCCGGGCACGACGAAGAAGCCATCCGCCCATGCCTGTTTCGCCAAGGCGACTTCTTCGCCTGAACACACGATGCCGTCCAACCCGGCACTTCGCGCCAGATCGGCAAGCCGCGTCACCTGATCTTCCGCCTTGCCGCCGACACCAATGTCGCGAAGGTCGCTATTATCCAGGCTGGTGAGAACCGTCACCGCGACGACTTTCGTGTTGATGCCCGCCGCCGCCTTGGCATCCTCCAGCATCGCGCGCCCACCTGCGGCATGCACGGTCAGGATCGCTGGCTCCAGGCCGTTCAGGGCCTGGACGGCCTTTGCCACTGTGTTGGGAATGTCATGCAGCTTCAGGTCGAGAAAGATCGGCAGGTCGAACTTCATCATTTCGCGCACGCCGTGATGGCCATGCGCGCAGAAGAATTCGAGTCCCAGCTTCAACCCGCCCACATGTCCACGCACGCGCCCGGCCAGGTCCTGGGCTTTGATGAGGTCGGGTGTATCGATGGCGACGTAGATGGGGCTGCTCATGCTGTTCCTGTGGCAGGGTGGGAAGATGAAGGGGCCGAGAGCGTTTCAGCCGCATCGGCAGGCAAGGCCGCAGGGGCCGCAGGGGCTGCCGTGGCGGTGGCCGCGACAAGCGCACGTTCGGTATTTTCCAGCTTGCGCTTCATGCGCCAGCGGGTCGTGCGAGCCATGATCCAGAAGGGTAGGACCCCCGCCAGAAATGCGATGAGGATAGGAAACCAGATACGCGTTTCCCACACGATGTCGCCCCAGATCTTGATTTCGGTGGGCCGGTTGTTCGCCTTGCAAAAAAGGGCGATCGCGACGGCCAAGACAACCCAGAAGGCAGTCCGCAGGAATTGCATTCGGCATGTCCTCTAGCTGCTGATCGGGCCAGCTTAGGCCATTTCGGCGTGCTCCGAAAGCGCCTCGTCGGATTTCTCCCCGGCGTGGCGATGAACACAGCCCGGAACCCTTGTGCCCACCTGCGCATTTTTCGGGTGGCAAGGAGGTTCAGGACATGGCGGCGCGCGCTTATTGGCAAGGGCAAATCAGGCTGGCTCTCGTTTCCATCCCGGTCGAAATCTACGCCGCGACCAAGTCCGGCGCGCAGATCGCCTTTCACCAGATTCATGAACCCAGCGGCAAGCGCGTTCGCTATGAAAAGACCGTACCCGGACTTGGCCCGGTCAAGCCTGAGGACATCGTCAAAGGCTATGAAATAACCAAGGGTGACTATGTCCTGCTTCAGCCCGACGAGATCGAGGCGGTGAAGCTGGAGAGCAAGAAGACGCTTGAACTCACCCAGTTCGTGGATGCCGACGAAATCGACGTCCTCTATTATGAGCGGCCCTATTATGTCGTGCCCGCCGACGATCTTGCCGAAGAAGCCTTTGTCGTCCTGCGCGAGGCGTTGCGCCGGGCAAGGAAGGTTGGACTTGGCCAGCTAGCGATGCGCGGACGGGAATATATCGTCTCGCTGAAACCTTGTGGGCGCGGCATGGTGCTTGAGACGCTCCGCTATGCTGATGAAGTCAACAAGGCCCAATCCTATTTCCGCGAAATAGACGATGTGAAGCCGGACCCTGAGCTGCTCGACCTTGCCGAAGCGCTCATCGAAAAGAAGACCGCGCCGTTTAAGCCCGATACTTTCCACGACCGTTATGTGGACGCGCTGGAGAGGCTTATCGAAAAGAAGACGAAGGCGAAGGGCCGCCGTATCATCGAGGATGAGGATGAAGCACCCGCCAAGCGCAGTGGCAATGTGATCGACCTGATGGCGGCGCTCAAAAAATCGGTCGATACCGGGACGAAAAGCACTGCTGCGAAGCCCGCGGCCAAGAAACCGGCTGCCCGCCGGACCTCAGCTACCAAGGCTCCTGCGCGCAAGCGAGCCTGATCCATGGCTGAAGCCGATCCCCTGAAGGAATATAATCGCAAGCGCGACTTCACCCGTACCAAGGAGCCAGCGGGGAAGCAGGCGCGCAAGGGCGGGAACAGCTTCATCGTTCAGAAGCATGACGCGACCCGGCTGCACTATGATTTTCGGCTGGAGGTGGACGGGGTCCTCAAAAGCTGGGCCGTGACGCGCGGGCCCAGTCTTGATCCTGCGGACAAGCGGCTGGCCGTCCGCACCGAAGATCATCCGCTCTCCTATGCCAGCTTCGAAGGCACCATCCCCAAGGGCGAATATGGCGGCGGCACCGTCATGCTCTGGGATGAGGGTATTTGGGAACCGGTGCGGGGCAAGAGCGCGAAGGACCTTGCGAAGGGCCATCTCCACTTCGTCCTGCATGGCCAGCGGATGAAGGGCGAGTGGCTGCTGATCCGGTTGAAGCCGCGTCCTGGCGAAGGGAAGCGCGAGAATTGGCTGCTGCGCAAGATTGACGATGCTTATGCCGGTCCCGCCGATGATCTGGTCGGGCGCGAACTGACGAGCATCAAGAGCGGCAGGACCATGGGCGAAATTGCTGCCAATGCGCCTGTAACTTCGCTGAAGGGCAAGCGCGGCAAAGCTTTCGACGCGGCGATGAGTGAGGCGGACAGGGCTACCCCGGCGCGCCCTGCGCCCAAACGCCGCCAATCGGGCAAGGCGCCGCCATTCCAGGCGCCGCAACTGGCGACACTGGTGGATGCTGTTCCGACCGGCAACAACTGGCTGCATGAAATAAAATATGACGGCTACCGCAGCCTGATCAGCGTGGCGGGCAGTCGCGTGCAGGTGTTCACCCGATCGGGCCTCGATTGGACCGACCGCTTTGCGTCCATAGCGCAGGAAGTCGCGGGCATGAGCCTTCCCCCCATGCTGATCGATGGAGAGATCGTCGCGCTGGGGCCGGATGGAAACCCTGACTTTTCTACATTGCAGCAAGTGCTCAAGGGAGAGAATAAAGGCGCGCTGCACCTTTTCGCCTTCGACCTTCTCTCCCTCGACGGGGAGGATCTGACCTGGCAACCCAATATCGCGCGGAAAGAGAAGCTCGCGGGCCTGCTTGGCCAAGGCACCGCGCATGTGCATCTGTCCGACCATATCGTGGGAGCGGGCGAAAAGCTGTTCCGGACGATGTGCGAGGCGGGGCAGGAGGGTATAATCTGCAAGCGCGCCGATGCGCCCTATCGCGGTGCGCGGACCAAGAACTGGCTGAAGGTCAAATGCACCCGTCGCCAGGAGTTCGTCATCATAGGATGGACGCCTAGTTCTGCCAGCGGCCGTTCTTTGCGCAACATCCTGCTCGCCCAGAATGACGACACGGGTTTGGTCTATGCTGGCAAGGTCGGAACCGGTTTCAATTCCCAGAATAGTGAGCAGCTTCTACGCCAGCTGAAGGCGCGGGCGCGCAAGTCTGCGGCGGTACAGGTCCCTCGCAGTGAGGCACGGGGCGCGCAATGGGTCCGTCCGGACCTGATCGCGGAGATCGCCTTTGCCGAATTCACCAGCGACAATGTCGTGCGGCATGGCAGCTTCCTTGGCCTGCGCGAGGACAAGAAGGCAAAGGAAGTCTCACGGGAGAAGGCGATGGCTGTACCCGAACAGGAAAGCGATGTTCATGTCTCAAACCGTGACCGGCTGATCTTCCCCGAGGCGAAGGTGACCAAGGGGCAGCTGGCCGACTATTATGAGGCGGCTGGAGCGATCATGCTGCCCTGGATCGCGCATCGCCCGATCAGCCTGGTGCGGTGCCCGCAAGGCCGGGCCAAGAAATGCTTCTTCCAAAAGCATGACAGCGGAAGCTTCGGCGATCATGTGAAGCATGTGCCCATTCGTGAAAAAGATGGGGACGAGCAGGATTATCTCTATGTCGACGACATAGATGGGCTCGTCGCCTGCGTTCAGATGGGCACGATCGAATTTCACGGCTGGGGATCGCGGGTCGAGGATGTCGAAAAACCCGACCGGCTCATCTTCGACCTCGATCCTGATGAGGGACTCGATTTCGAGGATGTGAAAAAGGCAGCTCGCGACATTCGCCGCACGCTCGAGGACATCGGCCTCACGAGCTTCCCCTTGCTGTCGGGCGGGAAAGGCGTGCATGTCGTCGTCCCGCTTACGCCCAAAGCCGAATGGCCGCAGGTCAAGGACTTTGCCGACCGTTTTGCCCGCGCGCTGGCGGCTGCGGAGCCCGACCGTTTCACAGCCACCATGAGCAAGGCGAAACGCAAGGGGCGGATCTTCATCGATTGGCTGCGTAACCAGCGTGGAGCGACGGCAGTGCTTCCCTATGTGGTGCGCGCGCGGGAGAATGCGCCGGTCGCGGTACCCGTCACCTGGGACGAGCTGGAGGATATTGATCGTCCGGGCGCCTACACGATCGCGGACGTGGGCGAACTGCTCGCACGCGCTGGCTCAAGAGAATTGCGGGGCTGGGGCGAAGCGCGCCAGACTTTGCCTGATTATTGAACTGGATATGTCAGCGCCATCTTTTCTCGCGGGCAGCCTTGTTGCATAAGTCGATTCACCATGACCGAACCTAAAGACGACGCTCCCGAAAACGCCGCCCCCGCGACGGCGACTGATCCGAAGCCCGAACTGGCATCTGCAGCGCGGAAGCCCACGAGCAAAGGCGTCTGGATGGGCACCGCCGTCGGGGTTGGATCGGCGGCGATCGTCGCAGCGCTTCTGTACGCCAACAAGAAGCGCGGCTGAGCAGCCTGCCCACAAAAAAAAGAGGCGGCATGGCCTTCGCTCCACGCCGCCCCATGTTGCGACCCTTCTGGGTTGGGGGCCCGTTTGCCGATCGGTGCGATTGTGCGGTCAGGCGGCGCCGCGGCTTAGGTAAGAGATGAGCTCGGGCTTGCTTACCGAGACGCTCTTGTCGGTATCCGCCGTCTTGAAAGCGCCGTCAGCCCAAGTCGCGACATCAGCGGCCGCCAGCTTCGCGCCGCTGCTTTTGATCTCCTGATCCTTCAAAGCGACCATCCAGCGCGAAAATTCGGCTTTGTCTAGCTGGCCGTCCCCATTCGCGTCATAGGCGGGAAACTCGCTGTCCACGATGGAGGCCACCGTGTCAGCGGGCGTTTGGGCAGGCGATGGCGCAGTTGCCTGCGCGCTGCCGGGAATATCGGTGGAAGCAGTCTGGGCGTTCACCGGAACAGCGGCGGACACGGCCATGGTAACAATAAGGGCGCGTAACATCATCTTCTCCCTCCGCAGCAATAGAGCAAGTCAGGGCGCTGAACGGTTCAAGGGAAGAATACATAAGTAACTCTCGTGTTTCCTGAATGATTTTTTATCCTCAACATCTTACCCTTTGATCCGGCTCATCTGGTCTTCAAATGCTGCCATAATCAGGGTGAAAAGCTGCCGGAACAGAGCTCAACAGCCCAAAAGATGCCCCGATTTGCCCTTGAATGGCTTGGCTGCTAGGCGGCGCGCGAACTTTCACCAGCAAATCAGGATTCGTTCGATGGTCCCGCGCTACGCCCGCCCACAAATGACAGCACTCTGGGAACCGGAAGCTCGGTTTCGCATCTGGTTTGAAATTGAGGCCCATGCCACCGAGGCGCTGGGCGAACTCGGCGTGGTTCCCAAATCCGCTGCGAAGGCACTGTGGGATTGGTGGGCGACCAATCCGGCCATTGATGTGCCTGCCATCGACGCCATCGAAGCGGTCACCAAGCATGACGTCATCGCCTTCCTCACCTGGGTGGCTGAACAGGTCGGCGACGAAGCGCGCTTCATGCATCAGGGCATGACCTCTTCCGACGTGCTGGACACCTGCCTTGCCGTGCAGCTCGCCCGCGCGGCGGACATCCTCATCGACGATCTCGACCAGTTGCTGGCAGTCATCAAGCGCCGCGCTTTCGAGCACAAGCTGACCCCGACGATCGGCCGCAGCCATGGCATCCACGCCGAACCGGTAACCTTCGGCCTCAAGATGGCGGAAGCCTATGCCGAATTCAGCCGCTGCCGCACGCGCCTCGTTGCAGCACGCGAAGAAATCGCGACCTGCGCCGTCTCCGGCGCGGTCGGCACGTTCGCGAATATCGATCCGCGCGTCGAAGAGCATGTCGCCGCCAAGCTCGGGCTCGCGATCGAGCCGGTATCGACGCAGGTCATCCCGCGTGATCGGCATGCGATGTTCTTCGCCACCTTGGGCGTCATCGCCAGCTCGATCGAGCGCCTTGCCGTCGAGGTGCGTCACTTGCAGCGCACCGAAGTGCTGGAAGCGGAGGAATATTTTTCGCCCGGCCAGAAGGGCAGCTCCGCGATGCCGCACAAGCGCAACCCGGTGTTGACCGAAAACCTCACCGGTCTGGCGCGCATGGTGCGCAGCTATGCGCTGCCGGCCATGGAGAATGTCGCTCTGTGGCATGAGCGGGATATCAGCCACTCGTCGGTCGAACGCTATATCGGGCCCGACGCCACGATCACGCTCGACTTCGCTCTCGGCCGCCTGACAGGCGTGATCGACAAGCTGCTCGTCTATCCTGAGCGGATGATGAAGAATCTCGACAAGATGGGCGGCCTTGTCCATTCGCAGCGCGTGTTGCTGGCGCTGACCCAGGCAGGCGTCTCGCGCGAGGACAGCTATCGCTATGTCCAGCGCAACGCCATGAAGGTGTGGGAGTCGGATGGCCAGCTGTCGCTGCTGGAATTGCTGAAGGCTGATCCCGACGTCGCCGCCGCCCTGACCGCCGAGCAGATCGAGGAGAAGTTCGACCTCGACTATCACTTTAGGCAGGTCGACACGATCTTCCGCCGGGTGTTCGGCGAAGTCTGACTGACGCCGCAAGGCTGAGGAGCATGAAAGGGCGCGGAAACGCGCTCTTTTTTGTGCGTGGGACGTATACGGTTTAGGCGCGGTTCAGCCGCCCGGTGCAACCTGGGGCCAGGCGGCCTATATCAAGCTATCGCTATGACGAAGAAATTGGTCGGGGAGAGAGGATTCGAACCTCCGGCCCCTGCCTCCCGAAGACAGTGCTCTACCAGGCTGAGCTACTCCCCGACCGATAGCGGCATTGCTTGCAACGCCGCTGGGCAGGCGGGGTCTATAGAGGGGGCTTTTCGCACTGGCAAGCGGCTGGCGACGCTTTTTTTGACATGGTCAGAGCAGGCCCGCGGCGCGAAAGCTGAACTGGTCGCGGCTGCCGCGAATGACATGATCGGCGAGCTTCACTTCGAGCGGCCGTAGGCGGCGTGCTATTGATCGGGCCAGGCGGATGTCGTCCCGGCGGGGATGGGGGGAGCGTTCGGTTGGACGCACCTGTTCGACTATCAGCCAGTGGCTGCCCCGCATCAGCAATTCCTGCATGAGGTGGCGCCAATCCTGATTGCCATCCACCCGGCGCAAGGGACGCCACTGGTCGTCCAGCAGCAGGAATCGGATGCTTTCCGTAGCGGTCATCCTCCCAAGATGCTGTGAGATCCTGCCGCTATCACGGCGAACTATATCCACTGTGGAGACGAATGGCCGGGAAATGATCCGAAGCGAAAGATTGGCGAGTGCGGCGCTGCTCCGCTAAAGCGAAGGGCGGCGAGGGTGGAATCGCCACAACAGGGAAGAGCGTCGTTGACCGCAATCATCACTCCGAACAATGCGCATTATGAACAGCAATATCTGGACCTGATGCGCCGGGTCTGGACGGAGGGGGACGAGCGCATTGACCGGACCGGCGTGGGCACGCGGTCGATGCTGGGCGCGAGCATGCGTTTTTCGCTGGCCGATGATGCGGTGCCGCTGCTGACGACCAAGCGCGTCTATTGGAAAGTGGCCGCGCGCGAGATGTTGTGGTTTTTGACAGGCGACACCAACATCCGCGAGCTGGTGCGCCAGGGCGTGCATATCTGGACCGATTGGCCTCTGGATTCTTATCGCAAGGCAACCGGCGAAGATTTGAGCCGCGACGATTTCGAAGCGCGGATTATCGAGGATGAGGCTTTTGCCCGGCGCTGGGGCGACCTGGGCCCCGTTTATGGCGCGCAATGGGTGAACTGGCCGCGCTATGAAGCTGTAGGCGACGGGCTGTTTCGCCGCGCGGAGAAGGGACACAACCAGATCGCTGAACTGGTGGAAGGGATCAGGACCAATCCGGGATCGCGGCGGTTGCTGTTCACGGGATGGAATGTGGCGGAAGTCGCGCGCATGGCCTTGCCGCCCTGCCACATGACCTATCAGTTTCAGGTGGCGGACGGGCGGCTGAATGGACTGCTGTTCCAGCGCAGCTGCGACCTGGGGCTGGGATTTGCCTTCAACATCTTCGGCTTGTCGATGATCACCCGGATGCTGGCGCAGCAATGCGATCTGGAGGCGGGGGACGTCGTCTGGCAGGGCGGGGACGTGCATCTGTACCTCAATCACGCCGCGCTGGTTGAGGAGCAGATTAGCCGGACTCCCGGGGGAGCGCCGAAGCTCAGGATAAGCAGGCGGCCGGAAAGTATTTTCGACTATCGGATCGAGGATTTCGAGGTGGTCGATTATGCGCCGCAGAGTCACATTGCGGCGCCGGTGGCGGTTTGAAGCCGAGAAGGAAATAGCGGGAAAACGGAACTCTTGCTTTTTGCGTGCGTTGTAATAATATAATTGCGTGAAGCAATAATATTGCAAGTGCGAGTAGGAGGCGGGATGGGCGACCGGGATGGTTCGGGCGCTGGGAAGGCCGGTGATCGGCAGGAGAAGAGCCCTGCCAACGACGACCGCAGGGTGACTGGCGGGGATGCGCCTGCTGGGCAGCAAAGTTCTGACGCTTCCGCTAGTGACTCAGCCACGTCCCCCTTCGCGGCTTCTGAACCGCAAAGTGCGTCGGCAAGCGGGCGAAACCTGCCGCGATTGCAGCTTCATGTGCCGGAGCCGCAGTTCCGGCCAGGTGATGAAGCCGATTTCAACCATTTCGACATTCCCGATGCTGGAACTGCGCGCAGGCCCGATGAGGCGGCGGATGCGGGTAGCATGCGGGAGATGGCCTATGACCTTGTCCGCGTGCTGGACGAGGACGGTCGGGCGGTGGGGCCCTGGGACCCCAAGCTGCCGCCGGAGACGCTGATCCGCCTGCTGCGCGGCATGGCGCTGACGCGGGCTTTCGATGCACGCATGTTCCGCGCACAGCGGCAGGGCAAGACCAGCTTTTACATGAAGTCGACGGGAGAGGAGGCTGTGTCGATCGGCGCGGCGGTGGCGCTGGCGAGCGATGACATGTGCTTCCCCAGCTATCGCCAGCAGGGTATATTGATCGCGCGCGGCTGGCCGTTGGTCGACATGATGAATCAGATCTATTCGAACAGGGGCGACCGGCTGAAAGGGCGGCAGCTGCCGATCATGTATTCGGCGCGGGAGGCGGGGTTCTTCTCCATCTCAGGCAACCTCGCCACCCAATATCCGCAGGCGGTGGGCTGGGCCATGGCAAGCGCGGCGCGGGGCGACACGCGGATCGCGGCGACATGGTGCGGGGAAGGATCGACGGCGGAGGGGGATTTCCATTCCGCCTGCACCTTTGCCAGCGTGTACCGGGCGCCAGTCATCATGAATGTCGTCAATAATCAGTGGGCGATCAGCAGCTTTTCTGGCTTTGCGGGGGCGGAGGCGACGACCTTTGCGGCGCGCGCGATCGGCTATGGCATCGCGGGGCTGCGGATCGACGGCAACGACGCACTGGCCGTCTATGCCGCGACCCGCTGGGCTGCTGATCGGGCGCGGGCCAATCATGGGCCGACGCTGATCGAGCATTTCACTTACCGCACCGAGGGACACAGTACGTCCGATGACCCGAGCGCCTATCGGTCAGCGGACGAGGGGAGTCATTGGCCGTTGGGTGATCCGATCGCGCGGTTGAAGCAGCATTGCATCGCCATCGGCATCTGGGACGAAGAACGGCACGCGGCGATGGACAAGGAGCTGGCCGAGCAGGTGCGCGAGGCTGCGAAGGCGGCGGAGAAGAACGGGATTCTGGGGCATGGGCTGCATCATCCGATGGAGAGCATGTTCGAGGATGTGTTTGAGGAGATGCCCTGGCATTTGCAGGAGCAGCAGCGGCAGATGCTGGATGAAGCGAAGGCGGCCGGGTTGTGAGGGGGGTTGAGCTTTTGGACCTCGTCATCCCAGCGGAAGCTGGGATCTCGTGCCTGTGCGTTCAGCCTGGTTGCGAGGAGATGCCAGCGTTGGCTTACGCCGCCCTCCGGGTCGCTGGCATGACGAAGGGAGAGGTGGGCGTGCCGCCTTCCCCTCTCCAAGCTTCGCTAGCCAGCTTGCTGGCAAGCTTCGCTATCCTCTCCCCTAAAGGGGCGAGGAAAAAGGGTGCCTCGTCATGACCGAGGCAGCGACCAGCACCCGTCAGATGAGCATGATCCAGGCGATCAACAGCGCGCTCGACGTCATGATGGCGCGCGATCCCGATGTCGTCGTGATGGGGGAGGATGTCGGCTATTTCGGCGGCGTGTTCCGGGCGACGGCGGGGTTGCAGAAGAAATACGGCAAGAACCGGGTGTTCGACACGCCGATCACGGAAATCGGCATCATCGGCGTGGCGGTCGGCATGGGCGCCTATGGCTTGCGGCCGGTGCCGGAAATCCAGTTCGCCGACTACATCTATCCCGCGCTCGACCAGTTGGTGAGCGAGGCGGCGCGGCTGCGTTACCGGTCGGCGGGGGAGTTTATTGCGCCGATGACGGTGCGGTCGCCCTTTGGCGGGGGGATTTTCGGCGGGCAGACGCATAGCCAGTCGCCCGAGGGGATCTTCACCCATGTGTCTGGGATCAAGACGGTGATTCCATCGACCCCCTATGACGCCAAGGGCCTATTGATCGCCGCGATCGAGGATAATGATCCGGTCATCTTCTTCGAACCCAAGCGCATTTATAATGGCCCGTTCGACGGCCATTATGACCGGCCGGCGAAAAGCTGGGCGGGCCATCCCGGCGCGATGGTGCCGGAGGGCTATTATCGCGTGCCGCTGGGGCAGGCGCGCACGGTGCGGGCGGGCGAGGCACTCACAATCCTCTGCTATGGCACGATGGAGCATGTGATCGAAAGCACCGTCACGGAGATGGGCATCGACGCGGAGATCATCGATCTGCGGACTTTGGTGCCGCTGGATATCGAAGCGATCGAGCGTTCGGTGAAGAAGACCGGCCGCTGCCTGATCGTGCATGAGGCGACGCGGACCAGCGGTTTTGGCGCGGAGTTGAGCGCATTGGTGCAGGAGCGGTGCTTCTATCATCTGGAAGCGCCGGTGGAGCGGGTGACGGGGTTCGACACGCCTTATCCGCATAGTCTGGAATGGGCCTATTTTCCGGGGCCAGTGCGGATCAGGGAAGCGATCAACAAGATCATGAGGGATTGAGCCATGGCGCTGTTCACGTTCAGGCTGCCCGATATCGGCGAAGGCATTTCCGAGGCGGAGATTGTCGGCTGGCATGTGAAGGTCGGTGATCGGGTGGAGGAGGACCAGCCGATCGCCGACATGATGACCGACAAGGCGACGGTGGAGATGGAGAGCCCGGTCGCGGGGGTGGTGAAGCGGCTGGCTGGCGAGGCGGGCGAGCAGGTCGCGATTGGGGCGATGCTGGTGGAGATCGAGGTTGAGGGGGAGGGCGAGGTTGCTTCTGGAGAAGAGGCGCCGATGCCTTCTGAGGAGGTTATTGAGGCGGAAACAGCTGGCGGACGCGAGGTGGCGGGATCGTCGGTGAATGGGATTATATCTTCGGTTGATCGGGGTGAACCGACGGGAGAGGGTTCGTTGGGAGAACAACCTGAAAAGCCCTCTCCCCTTCAGGGGAGAGGGTTGGGAGAGGGGGAGCTAGGCGAGACGGTTGCTCTACAGGCCCCCTCCCCACCCCGCTCCCCAGCAGGGGGGCGGGGGCCACGCGGCGCGCACCACCCGGGAACCCCCGCAAGCGCGAAACCCCGCCCCTCGCCTGCAGTACGCTCTCGCGCCAAGGAATTGGGCATCGACCTATCCCAAGTAAAACCCACCGGCGATCATATCCGCCATTCGGACCTCGACGCCTTCCTGCTTTACGGCGGGAGCCAAGGCTATCGGCCCGCGGGACAACGTGCGCGGCGGGAGGATGAGGTGGTGAAGGTCATCGGCCTGCGCCGCCGCATTGCGGAGAATATGGCGGCGTCGAAGCGGCATATTCCGCACTTTTCCTATGTGGAGGAGATCGACGTCACCGAAGTGGAGCGGATGCGCGCGCAGCTAAATGGCGAGCGTGGGGATCGGCCGAAGCTGACCATGCTACCATTGTTGATCGTGGCGATTTGCCGGGCGCTGCCCGACTTTCCGATGCTGAACGCCCGCTATGATGATGAGGCGGGCGTGGTGACGCGTTTTGGCGCGGTGCATATGGGGATCGCCACGCAGACCGACGCGGGATTGATGGTGCCAGTGATCCGGGACGCGCAGGACCGGAATATCTGGCAGTTGGCAAGCGAGATCAGGCGGCTTGCCGACGCAGCGCGATCGGGCAAGGCGAAGGTGGAGGAGCT
Source organism: uncultured Sphingobium sp. (assembly GCA_966211835.1). Lineage (GTDB taxonomy): Bacteria > Pseudomonadota > Alphaproteobacteria > Sphingomonadales > Sphingomonadaceae > Sphingobium. The sequence goes on along the minus strand of CBIHNV010000015.1, from coordinate 314 downwards.
TTCAGGGTCGACTTTGACGCTGACGTCGTTGGGCGCGCTGGGCGGAGTGGCGACGACGCCGGTGATTAATCGACCCGAGGTGGCCATTATTGGGCCTAATCGGGTGATTGAGCGGCCGGTGTTTCGAGGGAAAGAGGTCGTGGCGGCTAAGCTCATGAACCTTTCGATAAGTTGCGACCATCGGGTGGTGGATGGATGGGATGCGGCGAATTTCGTGCAGGCGGTGAAGCGGCTGCTGGAGACGCCGGTGCTGCTGTTTGCGGAGTAAAAATCCCCTCTCCCCTTCAGGGGAGAGGGTGCCGAGCGAAGCGAAG
>CBIHNV010000014.1:0-94440 GCA_966211835.1 uncultured Sphingobium sp. | reverse complement strand
GCACCAAGCCGGAGATCAAGCGCGACTTCGACTATCTCGCCCGCCTGTGGGACGAAATCCGCGAAAAGACGCTGAAATCCGAAGCGCCCGCGCTGATCCACAATGACAGCGATCTCATCAAGCGGGCGATCCGCGATATCTACAACAAGGATATCGAAGAGGTCATTGTCGAGGGTGAATATGGCTATAAGGCCGCCAAGGACTTTATGAGGCTGCTGATGCCCAGCCATGCGCGGCGGGTGCAGCAATATGCCGACGCGGTGTCGCTGTTCCAGCGCGCGGGCGTCGAGGATCAGCTGGCGGCGATGTACAATCCTGTCGTTCAGCTGAAGTCGGGCGGCTACCTTGTCATCAACCCGACCGAGGCGCTGGTTTCGATCGACATCAACTCGGGCCGTTCGACGCGTGAGCATGGCATCGAGCAGACCGCCGTCGCGACCAACCTGGAAGCGGCTCGCGAAATCGCTCGTCAGCTGCGCCTGCGCGACATGGCGGGCCTGGTGGTCATCGACTTTATCGACATGGAGATGAACTCCAACATCCGTAAGGTCGAGAAGGCGATGAAGGAGGCGCTGAAGGACGATCGCGCCCGTATTCAGGTCGGCCGTATTTCGGGCTTCGGCCTGATGGAAATGAGCCGCCAGCGTCTGCGCACCGGCGTGCTGGAAGCATCGACCCGCCAGTGCCCGCATTGCGAAGGCACGGGTCTTGTCCGCACGGCATCGTCGGCGGGCCTTTCCGCTCTCCGCATGCTGGAAGAGGAAGCGGCGCGTGGTCGCGGCAATCTGGTCACGCTGCGCGCGAGCCAGGAAGCGGCCTTCTACGTCCTCAACAACAAGCGCCGCGAACTCGATGAGATCGAGCAGCGCTATGGCGTCACCATTGCGATCCTGCCCGACGGCGAAGTCGAGGGCGCGCGCATGTCGGTGGAAGCCAGCGGCCCGCGTCCGGAACGGGTGGTGAGCTATGCTCCGCTTGTCGAGGAAGAGGATGACCTCGATATCGTCGAGGAGCTGGAAGAGGAAGAGATCGAAGAAGTCGAGGCCGCTGAACGCGAAGAGCGCGGCGACCGGGGCGAGGATCGCGATGGCGGACGCCGCCGCCGCCGCCGCCGCCGCCGTAGCGGCCAGCGCGACGATCACCATGGCGAGGATCAGGCAGATGCTGCCGCCGCTTCCGCCGAAGAGGCTGAAGAGGACGCTGAAGTCGCTGGCGAAGGGGCTGAAGAACAGCCCGCCGAAGCCGAGCGCGAGGGCGAAGAGTCCGGCCGCCGTCGTGGACGTCGTGGCCGTCGGGGCGGACGCCGCCGCCGTGAGGGCGAAGCGGGCGCAGAGGAAGCCGTCAGCGAAGGCGCCGAAACTGCCGAGACCAGCGAGAAACCGGCCGAGGCTGAACCTGTAGCCGAAGTGGTAGCGGAAGCTGCACCGGAAGCACCGGCCGAGGAAGAGGCGCCCAAGACGCGCCGCCGTCCTCGCGCTCGCAAGCCGAAGGAAGCCGAAGCAGCGCCTGCCGAAGCCCCGGCCGAGGCAGTTGAAGCGCCTGCCGAAGCAGCCGCCGAGGAAGCGCCTGCCAAGCCCAAGCGCACACGCCGCAAGAAGGTAGAGGCCACGCCCGAGGCTGCTGCCGAAGCGCAGCCTGCCCCGGAACCGGAGGCCGAAGCTCCCGCCAAGCCCAAGCGCACCCGCCGCAAGAAGGTAGAGGCCGTCGCCCAGGAAGCCGTGGAGGCGCCCTCCATTTCCGGGACGGACGCGCCCGAAGGTGAAGCAGCACCGGCCAATGCGAATGAAAACGCAGTCGCCGCCGTCGATGGAGACGAGGCTGCCGATACGCAGGGTGACGCTGACAGCGCACCGCGCCGTGGCTGGTGGCAGCGCACCTTCGGTCAATAAGTAAGGACGTCCGCCTGATGAGCAACGCCGCCGCCCTCCCGGCTTTCCGGAAAGGCGGCGGCGTTCTCGCTTCAGGCGGAGTTCATGGCACTACTGGCAGGCGCGCGGACATGCTGCCTTCATCCCTGCTCCATGGTGATCGGCCATGATGCGCCGCTGGCTGCGCGCCGCTGCGATCGCGGTTGCAGCGGTGGCTCTGGTCGCCCAGCCCGCGATGGCGCAGCAGATATTGCGCGACGCCGAAACCGAAGCCTTCATGGCGGACATGTCCGGGCCGCTGGTCAGCGCTGCGGGCATGGAGCCGCGCAATGTGCAGGTGCTGGTTCTCAACGATCCGGAAATCAACGCCTTCGTCGCGGGCGGCCAATATGTGTGGGTTCATAGCGGCCTGATCGCGGCCGCCGACAATGTGAACCAGTTGCAGGGCGTGGTCGCACACGAACTCGGCCATATCGAGGGCGGCCACATCATCCGTTCGTCCGAAGGCATGAAGGCGGCGACGGGTATTACCTTGCTCAGCCTCGTCCTTGGCGCGGCTGCGATCGCGGCGGGTGGCGCGGAAGCGGGCATGGGCATTTTGGGCATGGGCCAGCAGGCCGCGATGGGCAAATTCCTTGCCTTTTCCCGCGCGCAGGAAAGCTCGGCCGACCTTGCGGGCGCGCGCTATCTGAGCAAGGCGGGCCTGTCGGGCAAGGGTAGCCTGGAATTCTTCAAGAAGCTGCAGAACCAGGAATATCGCCTCGCGATCCCGCAGGAGGACAGCTATGGGCGCACTCACCCGCTGTCGGGCGAGCGCATCAATGTCCTGCGGGAAGTCTATACGGTCGATCCTTCCTGGGACAAGCCGATCGAGCCGAAGCTCGAAGCCCGGTTCGAGCGGATCAAGGCCAAGCTGGTCGGCTTTGTGTCCGAACCCACGCAGACGCTGATCAAATATCCCGAAAGTGACCAGTCTCTCCCGGCGCATTATGCGCGCGCCTATGCCTGGCATAAGAGCGCTTATCCCGACAAGGCGATTGCCGAGGTCAACGCCCTGCTGGCAGCGCAGCCGCATGACCCTTATTTTCTGGAGCTGAAAGGTCAGGTGCTGCTGGAAAGCGGCAAGCCCGCCGACGCTATCCCTCCGTTGCGCGAAGCGGTGCAGCTGACGCAGCAGCCGTTGATCGCGACGATGCTGGGCCATGCCCTGATCGCGACCGAGGATGACAGGAACTTCGCCGAAGCCGAACAGGTGCTGCGTACCGCCGTCGCTCGCGATCGGGAAAATCCCTTTGCCTGGTATCAGCTGGGCGTCGTCTATGAACGGCGGGGCGACACGCCGCGCGCGGCGCTCGCCACTGCGGAACGCTATGCGCTGATGGGGCAGGACCAGATGGCGCTGCGCAGCGCGGACGCGGCGATGCAAGCGTTGAAGCCCGGCACGGTTGACTATCTGCGGGCGCAGGATATCGCCATGGTGTCCCGCGCGGCCATCGAGCAGAAGCGAAAGAAGAAATGACCGAAACCCCTCGGCCCGGTTTTCGCGCCGCCCTTTCCAACAGGACTATCCAAATGACGATCGGCGCCCTCGCCTTCATCGCCGCCACTGCCGCAGGCTCGGCCTTGGGCATGCAGAGTACAGGCAGCGTGGCCGCCGGAGACAAGGCGGCGATCGAAAAGATCGTGCGCGACTATATTCTTGAGCATCCCGAAATCATTCCCGAAGCGGTCGAACGGCTGCAGGCCAAGCGGGTGGCCGACAGCATCGGCGAGAGTCGCAAAGCGATCGAAACGCCCTATGCCGGTGCCTGGGAAGGCGCGGCCAATGGCGACGTCATACTGGTCGAGTTTTTCGATTATGCCTGTGGCTATTGCCGCGCGTCATTGGCGGACCTCGCCAAGCTGGTCGGCGAGGACAAGGGGCTGAAGGTCGTTTATCGCGAGCTGCCGATCCTGTCGGACGAGAGCACGGACGCGGCGAAGGTGTCGCTGCTGGCGGCGGAAAAAGGCCAATATATGCCGTTCCACCGCGCGCTCTATGCAAGCGGGAAGGTGACGCGGGAGACCGTCCTAGTCGCTGCCGCCGGGGTGGGCATCGGTGCCAAGGCCGCCGAAGCGGCGATCGCCAGCAGCAAATATGACGCCGAGATTCAGTCGAACATCGCGCTGGCGCAAAAGCTGCGCGCGACCGGGACGCCGACCTTCGTGGTGGGCGATCAGGTGCTGAACGGCGCGGTAGGATATGATGCGTTGAAGCAGGCGATAGCGGCGAAGCGGGCGAAGTAAGGGCCACCACTCCCTCTCCCCTTCAGGGGAGAGGGTTGGGCAGAGGGGAGCAACGGTTGTGCTTCGCATTCCCCTCTCCCGCCTTCGCTTCGCTCGGCACCCTCTCCCCTGAAGGGGAGAGGGGATAAAACTGCTGACTCCACATTCACTTCTCCCCCCTCCTCCGCCATTGACTCATCCACCGCTTTTGCCTATCGGACGCCCCCTGACATGCGGCCGCCCAACGGCGGCCCTTTTTTGTCACGCCCGATTTTGACGTTTTGCTTTGAGGAATGAACGATGAAGCGCACCTATCAGCCGAGCAATCTGGTTCGGAAGCGCCGTCACGGTTTCCGCGCCCGCATGGCGACCCCCGGCGGCCGCAATGTGCTGCGCGCCCGGCGCGCCCGCGGCCGCAAGAGCCTGAGCGCCTGAACGACGCGCCGCCGGATCGCGCGCCAGCCGTCATGCGGCGGCGCGCTGATTTCCTGGCGGCGAATCGTGGGCGGCGCGCGCCGATGCCGGGCTTTGTCCTGCTGGTGCGCGAACGGGCCGATGGCGATCCGGCGATGCGTATCGGCATCACGGTTACGAAAAAGATTGGCGGCGCTGTCATCCGCAACAGGATGAAGCGCCGTTTTCGCGTTCTGGCGCGCGAGCTGCTGCCGGTCCATGGCGTGGCTGGAGCCGATCATGTGCTGATCGGCCGATCCGAAGGGATTGAGCGCGACTTTGCGCTGCTCCGGGCAGAGATGACAAAGGCGCTGGGCAAGGTGATGACGCGTCCTGTCGGCGAAAAGCCGCGACGCAGCTCTCCAAGCCAAGGCAAGGCGAGGGCTTCGACAAGCTCAGCCCGAACGGAGGAGGGGTAATCGCGCCATGATTGCCCGCCTCCTCATCCTCATCGCGCGCTTCTGGCAGATCGGCCCATCGCGCATATTGCCTCCCAGCTGCCGCTACGCACCCTCCTGCTCGCAATATGCCATAGAGGCGGTCCGCAAATATGGTGCGGTGAAGGGTAGCTGGCTCGCCACGAAGCGGCTAATGCGATGCCACCCTTGGGGCGGTTCGGGCTACGACCCGGTGCCCTGACACAAGATTTTCACTAAAAGACGGCGGAGCCGACAAGCGTGGACGACAAGAAGAATATTGTTCTGGCGGTGCTGCTGACCGCGGCGATCCTGTTCGGCTGGCCCTATATCGCCAAGCATTTCTTTCCCGCTGCCAATCCGCCCGCGACCAAGATCGAAGGCGGGAAGACGACGCCGGTGCCGCAGGGATCAAGCCCGGTCGCCAGCAGCCCCGCCGCGATTCGCGATCGTGCGCTGGTCCTGAAGGAAAGCCCGCGCGTCGCCATCCGCACGCCCAAGCTGACCGGGTCGATCAACCTGAAGGGCGCGCGCATCGACGACATCGTGCTGCCCACCTATGGCGAGACGATCGCGAAGAACTCGCCCGCGATCCGGCTATACAGCCCGTCAGGCACGACCGATGCCTTTTTTGCGGGCTTCGGCTGGCAGGGTGAAGGGCTGAAGGCGCCTGACGCGAACACTGTCTGGACCGCCGATGGCAAGGAATTGACGCCGACTAGCCCCGTAACTTTGCGGTGGGACAATGGCGCGGGCCAGAATTTTGAAATCCGCCTGTCGGTCGACGAAAACTACATGATCACGGCGCAGCAGAAGGTTGCGAACAACGGCACCGGCGTCGTGGGCGTGAAGCCTTACGGTTACATCAACCGCACCGGCATTCCCAAGGACCCGGATACCTGGACGATCCACATCGGTCCCATGGGCGTGTTCAACGGGGCGGCCAATTATGATGTGAACTACAAGGATCTGGACAAGGGCCCCTCGTCCCAGAGCTTCCAGTCGACCGGCGGCTGGCTTGGCTTTACCGACAAATATTGGTTGTCCGCCATGGTGCCGGACCAGAAGGCCGCCTTTGAAGGCCAGTTCCGCAAGGGTGCGGGCACGCAATATCAGGCCGATTACAGCCTCGCCCCGACCATGCTGGCGCCCGGCAAGGCGGTGACGCAGACGGCGCGCCTGTTCGTGGGCGCAAAGGAAGTGAAGACGCTGGAGGCCTATCAGGACGCGGGCATTCCGCTGTTCGATCGGGCAATCGATTGGGGCTGGTTCTACTGGTTCGAAAAGCCGATTTTCGCGCTGCTGCACTGGCTGTTCGAACATATCGGCAATTTCGGCGTCGCCATCATCTGCCTGACCTTCGTGGTCCGCGCGCTGATGTTCCCCGTAGCCCAGCGCCAGTTCGCCAGCATGGCGGCGATGCGCGCGGTGCAGCCCAAGATGAAGGCGCTGCAGGAGAAATATAAGGACGACAAGCCCAAGCTCCAGCAGGAGATGATGGAGCTCTACAAGCGCGAGAAGGTGAACCCGCTCGCTGGCTGTCTTCCCATCTTCATCCAGATCCCCATCTTCTTCGCGCTGTACAAGGTGCTGCAACTGACGATCGAAATGCGTCACCAGCCCTTCGTGCTGTGGATCAAGGATCTGTCCGCGCCCGATCCGCTGCATATCCTCAACCTGTTCGGCCTGCTGCCCTTCACCCCGCCATCCTTCCTGGCGATCGGCGTGCTGGCGCTGCTGCTGGGCATTTCGATGTGGCTGCAGTTCAAGCTGAACCCGGCGCAGATGGACCCGATGCAACAGCAGATCTTTTCGATCATGCCGTGGATGATGATGTTCATCATGGCACCGTTCGCAGCGGGCCTGCTGGTCTACTGGATCACCAACAACTGCCTGTCGATGCTACAGCAATGGTGGCTCTACAAGCGCCACCCTGCGCTGAGCGCGGCCCCGGCGAAATAAGGCTGATATCCAGGTGACCGAGCAGGAACAGGCAGAACTGATCGAGGAAGCGCGCAAGGTCTTTGCCGGACCGATCGCTTTCCTGAAGTCGGCGCCGGACCTCAAGTTCCTGCCCGACATGTCAGTGAATGAGGTTGCCTTTGCGGGGCGTTCGAATGTCGGCAAATCGTCGCTGCTAAATGCGCTCACTGGTCGGAACAGCCTGGCTCGCACGTCTAACACGCCCGGACGGACGCAGGAGCTCAACTTTTTCGACGTAGGTGATCCGTTGCGTTTCCGCCTGGTCGACATGCCCGGCTACGGCTATGCCCGCGCGCCCAAGGACATGGTGCGCAAATGGCGGTTCCTGGTGAACGACTATCTGCGCGGACGGGCAAAGCTGAAGCGCGCGCTGGTGCTGATCGACAGCCGCCATGGCATCAAGGATGTCGATAACGACATTCTCGACATGCTCGACGCGGCGGCCGTCAGCTACCGCATTGTCCTGACCAAGGCGGACAAGGTGAAGGCCAGCCACTTGGCCGAGGTCATTCAGGCTACGGGCGACGCCATCCGGAAGCGCCCCGCCGCGCATCCCGACATCATCCCGACGTCCAGTGAGAAGGGCATGGGCATAGCCGAACTACGCGCAGCGGTACTGGAGAGCGTCACCGAAGGTTGAGGCGTCGTCAGCCCTTCTGTCGGCAACACCTCCCGACGCTGTTCGCCTTGAGCTTGGCTTCGAAAAGCTCAGCCCGAACGGGTTGGGTGCTTTTAGGCAATTTGCTCCTGGCGTCAGAACAGCTCATATTGCCCGGTCCCCTTGAGCGTCCATGTGCCGAGGATATCGTGCCGCGTCCGGCCCACATGACTGCACACCAGCACGAACTGGTCGAGCGACCATAGAAAACCATCGATACTCTGCTGAGACGGTGGCCCGTCCCTGTAAAACAGCGTCTGGTGCGGACTGAAGCTCCAGCCGGGGCGCAGGGCTACCCCTGCCCTCCACATCGCGGCGGCGATCGAGCGCTGCAAATCATTGAGCAACGGCACCGATCGCGACGGGCGCAGCGCAACTGACCGATTGTTGAAGTTCAATTTGTCGAGCCGCATGTCGAAGGGTTCTGCTTCGATGCTCGTCCCCGCCCGCAGCAGCGCCTTGATCACCGCATAGGGATATTCGACATAATCAGCGGTCACGGCGAGCGTCATATGCTGATGATCCAGGCGGACACGGCGTTCACCGCCGCCCAGCGATTCCGCAAGATGATCGGTTTGCCGCGCCACCGTCACCGACGGCTTCAGCGCGAAGAAGAGGCGATACACGGTGTTGGCGCGCATGTCGTGGCGCATGGCTGATCCTTTCCGATTCGTCCGTTCACTATATGTTCTTATGCTCCCGATGACGAGTCCGGAGCTTATCGACGCGCCGCACGTTGGCATGATCTCGTCGAAGGAGTGCGCCCCATGGTTCAATTCACGCTGCCGCAGCTGGCAAAGAAGATGAAGGATATCGATTTCACCATGCTCTCCACCCGCGCTGAAGGCGGACAGATCGCCGCGCGGCCGATGAGCAACAATCGTGATGTCGATTATGACGGCGACAGCTATTATTTCACCACCAGCGATACCGTCATGGTCCGCGATATTGAGCGCGATCCGAAGGTCGGGCTATCCCTTCAAGGGTCCGCCGGGTTGCTGAAGCAGCGCCCTTTCTTCGCCGCCATAGAGGGCCGCGCCGACCTTATCCGTGACAAGGGCCAGTTTCAGGCGCATTGGAACAGCGATCTTGATCGCTGGTTCGAACAGGGCATCGACACGCCGGGTCTGGTGATGATCAAGGTCCATGCGGAGCGGGCGCATTATTGGGATGGTGAGGATGAGGGGGAGGTCACGCTCTGACCTGAGCGAAACGCGGGCCAGTGGGGATCGGGCACGGGCAGCTTTACGCTGGCTGCTCTCTGCATTCTACCTGATCGCCGGGATCGCCCATCTGTTGAGGCCCAGCGGCTTCATCGCCATCACGCCAGCGTGGGTGCCATATCCGGCCGACATCATCGCGCTGACCGGACTGGCGGAAATCGCAGGCGCGGTGGGATTGCACATCCCCCGATTGCGCAGAGCCGCCGGGATCGGCCTTGCCCTTTATGCGCTGTGCGTGTGGCCAGCCAATCTGAACCACGCGATCAACGACATTCCGTTGGGCGGCGTGCATCTTGGCTGGTGGTATCATGGGCCCCGCCTGCTGTTGCAGCCGGTTATCATATGGTGGGCCTTATGGGCGAGCGGCGCGATCGAATGGCCGTTCGATCGGAAAGCTGCGCATCGCCAACATCCGTGATTGTCTTTGAAGAGCGCGGGCCTACTGTGGCGCCGACATCCGACACACACTGATTGAGAGAGCGATGACCCGGCACATCCCATGGATCCTGATGGCCATAGTCGGAGCCATTGCGCTGTCGGTCGTGGCGGCGTCGCGGGGAGAGACGGTCAACGCGCTCTGGATCGTCGTGGCTGCTGTCAGCAGCTTCCTGGTCGCCTATCGTTATTACGCGCTGTACATCGCGCGAGCGGTAATGCGGCTCGATCCCGCGCGACCGACCCCTGCGATGAGGCGGGCGGACGGGTTGGATTATGTCGCCACCGACCGGGTGGTGCTGTTCGGGCATCATTTCGCAGCGATCGCGGGCGCTGGCCCCCTGGTCGGACCCGTGCTGGCGGCGCAGATGGGCTATCTGCCGGGCACGCTCTGGATCATCGTGGGCGTGGTGCTGGCGGGCGCAGTGCAGGACTTCATGGTCCTGTTCATTTCCATGCGCCGCGACGGGCGATCGCTGGGCGAGCTGATCCGCATGGAGATGGGCCAGGCCGCCGGGACCATCGCGCTATTCGGCGCCTTCATGATCATGGTGATCATTCTTGCCGTGCTCGCCCTGATCGTCGTCAAGGCGCTGGCGGAAAGTCCGTGGGGCATGTTTACCGTGGCGGCGACCGTGCCGCTCGCTCTGTTCATGGGCGCCTATACACGCTGGATCCGGCCGGGGCGCATTGGCGAAGTGTCGCTGATCGGCCTGATCGGGCTGCTGGCGGCGATCATCTACGGCCAATCGATCGCGGAGTCGCCGCTGTGGGGCCCGGTCTTCACCTTCACGCCGGTGCAATTATGCTGGATCCTGATCGGCTATGGCGCGGTCGCATCCGTGCTGCCGGTGTGGCTGCTGCTGGCGCCCCGTGATTATCTCTCGACCTTCCTCAAGATCGGGGCGATCGCTGCGCTCGCCATCGGCATCGTCATCATGGCGCCGCCGCTCAAGATGCACGCCGTCACGCAATTCGTGAACGGCAACGGGCCGGTCTGGTCGGGCGGGCTCTTCCCCTTCCTGTTCATCACCATCGCCTGCGGCGCGGTGTCGGGCTTCCACGCGCTGATCGCCAGCGGGACGACGCCCAAGCTGATCGCGACCGAAAGCGACGCGCCGCTGATCGGCTATGGCGCGATGCTGATGGAAGCGTTCGTGGCGATCATGGCGCTGGTCGGGGCGTCGATCCTCGATCCCGGCATCTATTTCACGATGAACAGTCCGGCAGCGGTGATCGGCACCGATGCCAGCAGCGCGTCCGTTGCCGTGACGGCGATGGGCTTTCCGATCACGCCCGACCTTATCACCCAGACGGCGAAGGACGTCGGCGAACATAGCATCATATCGCGCGCGGGCGGTGCGCCAACGCTGGCCGTGGCAATGGCGGAAATCTTTTCCCATGTGGTCGGCGGGCCCGCGATGAAGGCCTTCTGGTATCATTTTGCGATATTGTTCGAGGCGCTGTTCATCCTGACTGCGGTCGATGCGGGGACGAGAGCGGGGCGCTTCATGCTGCAGGACCTGATCGGGCTTGCCGTGCCGCGCTTCAAGGAGACTTCGGGCATCGGGCCAGGATTGATCGCGACAGCCCTGACCGTCGCGGCGTGGGGCTTCTTCCTCTATCAGGGCGTCACCGATCCGCTGGGCGGCGTGAACACATTGTGGCCGGTGTTCGGCATTTCCAACCAGATGCTGGCGGCCATCGCGCTGATGCTGGCGACGGCAGTGCTGTTCCGGATGAAGCGCGACCGCTACGCCTGGGTGACGATGATCCCGGCGGCGTGGCTGCTGGTCTGCACATTATCGGCGGGGCTGCTGAAGCTGTTTTCAGCGGACGCAAAGGTCGGCTTCCTGGCCCATGCGGCGAAGTTTTCGGCGGCGGCGGATGAGGGCAAGCTGCTGAGCCCAGCCAAGTCGATGGCGGAGATGCGGCAGATCATCTTCAATGATCGGGTGGATGCGGCGTTGGTCGGCATCTTCCTGCTGGTGGTGCTGTCGCTGCTCGTCTTCACCATCCGCACCTGCATCGCCGCGCGGCGGATGGATGCTCCGACCGCCCGCGAAATCCCTGCGTCTCTGGTGCCAGCGGAATGACCGGGCTGTTCGGCAAGATCCGGCGGACGGCGCTGATGATGATCGGCATTCCCGACTATGACGGCTATGTCGGCCATATGCGCGCGCATCATCCTGACGCGCCGGTCATGAGCCGCACGCAGTTTTTCCGCGAACGGCAGGAGGCGCGCTATGGCGGGAAGAATGGCGGTAAATGCTGCTGATAGCGCCGGTCAGCGGCGCGCGTTGAATCCCGCGATCATCCCGGCGGCAATCGACAGGGCGATCTCCGCCGCGCCCACCGCACCAATGTCGAGCCCGGCCGGACCGTCGATCCGCCCCAGCTGCTCTGCGGAAAAACCCATGGCGGAAAGACGCTCTAGCCGCGCGGCATGGCTTTTGCGCGATCCAAGCGCGGCGACATAGCCGGTCGGTGCGCGCAACGCCTCGGCCAGTGCCGGATCGTCGATCTTGATGTCGTGGCTGAGCGTCACGATTGCGGTCGCCTCACCCGGCCTGCGAGCGGCGATTGCTTCGTCGGGCCAGCGATCGTCCAACTCGACGCCTGGAAAACGCTCCTCGGTCAGGAAGCGGCCCCTGGGGTCGATCACGACCGGCCTCACGCCCATGGCCTGCGCGAGCGCGCACAGGGACTGAGCGATCTGCACCGCGCCCACGATCAGCAACTGGCGCGGGGGATCATAGCGGTTCTGGAATTGGCCATCGACCGCTCCCTCCTGGGTGATACCCGTGCCAAGGTCAGTGGACAGGGTGAGCGTCCGCCCCTCATCGCGCGCCTGTGCGATCCGGTCGAACAGCGCCGAGGCGAAGGCTCCATCCCCCACAGGCTGCACCATCACACTGATCTCGCCACCGCATGGGAGACCCACGGCCCACGCGTCGCCATCGGCAACGCCATAGCGTTCGACATGCGCAGCCCGCCCGGCAATGACCTCCTCCGCGCGTTGCAACACGTCAGCCTCGACACAGCCTCCGGAGATGCTGCCTTCGAATCGGCCATCGCGATGGACGATCATATGACTGCCGCGTGGCCGGGGCGCAGATCCCCATGTCGAGACGACCGTCGCCAGGGCCATCGGCTGCCCGCGCCATTCGATCGCCTTGCGGATCACCGCGTCATTGTCGTTCAACCACAGCCTCCTTGCGTGACACGCACATAGGAAGCCGCCGCCGTCGCGCCAAGCTAGACCAGCCGCCTTCCGGTCCAGACGACCCTGCCGACAATCGCCACCAGCGACGGGTCGATGTCCACCCAGTCCGGATAATGGCCATTGTCGCTGAGCACGCTGAACACCCCACGGCGCGGGCCCATAGCGATCCGCTTCACCATCAACACCCCGTCGAGGCGTAGCACATAGACGCCATCGCGCAGTCGCATCGCGTCATCATCATGGTCGACCATGATCTCATCGCCATCATTGAGCGTGGGCGCCATCGATTCGCCGTCCACCCGGATGATCGAGACCCGCTGCGGCCGCACGCCAAGATGGCGCAGCCAGTTGGCGTCGAAGGCCATGACGCCAGCAGCCCGCTCATCCTCATCCAGCGAACCCGGCCCAGCCGAAGCGCCAAGAGACAGGCGGGGCACGGGAACAACGGCCGGTAGCGGCCGGGACTTTTTCTCCACCGCCCCCTGCCGAACCGGCCCGCCCAGCAAATCCTCCGGCACTCCGAAATAGCGCGCCAGCACGCGCCGGTCTTCTTCGTCCAGCTTCCTGGGCGTACCGCGCTTGATGAATTGCTGCACATAGGCCGGGTTACGCTTCAGCAGGCGGGACAGGTCGGCATAATTTTCCCCGCGCTCGGCAATCAGCCGCTCCAGCACAATCCGGGGATCTTCTCCATTACCGACCATGATTCATCCATAATGATAGGATTTTTCCTAGACAAGTAGGAAATAGGGGGAGAAATAGGAAAACGCTTAAGGATTCGCAGGGTGCGGATCGCATTGATGAGGGAGACTGGGCAGCATGCTGATTCGCGCCGTAGAGAAGTTCCTGCGGGACAACGGCATTCCGGCAACACGCTTCGGGCGGGAAAGCGTTCGCGATCCCCGTTTGGTATTCGACCTGAGACAAGGCCGCGAACCAGGGGAACGGATCAGGAGACGTGTAGAACATTTCATGAACACATATCGCAGGAGCGCGGGTCAATGACAAGTATCGATCATCTCCGCCACGGCCGCAATCTGGTCGAAAATGAACAAAGGCGCGGCAATGGAGCGGACCCACTGCCCCGACTGCTCTCTCAACTCATCAAACGCGCGGGCGATCCCGCCACTATCGAACGGGCGACCAGCCGCCCCTGGGCCAGCGCCTTGTTCCAGGGTCGGCGGCACGTCATCGTGATGAAGATAGCAGGGGTGGACGCCAAGGAACGACGCCAGCGCTTTGCTACAGGACTGGAGGATGCCGAATGGATCTTGCCCAAGCACTTCGTCGCCGACATCATAATCGACGGCGGCCGGTCAGCCCCGGATCATGAATGGGTGGAGATTTCCGCGCTCACCATCGAGGATTGGTGAGCGGCAGAATTCAGCGTGTGCGGTCTGCCATCGCCCTTAGGGTACCAAGCGCGGCACGCAGCGCCTGATCAACGTCATCCTCGACATGATCGCGCACTGGGACGCGCTGTTCGATGGGCATGTCGGCGATGACGCCGCCCTCGCCAGCCGTCCTGCTACTGCGCACACGATCTGCCAGTCCCTTCTCGAACCGGGCCGTCAATTCGGCGAGCGAGGGCGTTGCCGAAGATGAAGGCTGGTGCGACGCCGTCGCTGCGATGGCAGGCGGCGCGACATCCTCAAATTCAGCCTCGATCGGCGCGTAGACGTCTTCGACATCTTCCGATGCAGCTATGCCGGGAAGGATGGTCGCCTGCTCTTCTTGCTGCGGCCCATCCATCTGTTCGCCGCGCGCGGGAGCGATCCGGGGAAAAATCTCCAGCCCGCCAAAGTCGCGGCTGGCGAAGATCGGCGTTCTTGCAGGCGCATCGGGATGCGCGTCGGCGCGGCGCGCCAGCGGACGCGATATTCTGGTGGCTCCGGTGGCCCGGCCGCGAGACAGCCAGTTCAGCTTCGGCAATGCAAAACCCATAACACTCACTCCCGTGACGCTGCGGTAGCGTCGATCCTTTTTCATTGGCACTGGAGCAGCGCCCAAACATGTGCAGCCCATCGCCATCAGCGCCCCGAACCCGGCGAGCAGAAGGCGCGCCTTCAATCCCAGCGGCGGTGCGGCGGCAGGCAGCGCTTCGCTAAGCCCGCTAGACGCCACGATCGTCTCGATCAGCCCGGTCGGCATCGCGAGCAGGATCAAGCCCACCGCGATCCCTGCCAATATGGCGGGTGTCATCACCCCCTGACGCCGAGCCGCTGCCATGTTCATGCGGCGGCGCGAACCTGCGCGGGCGCCTGCGACAACAACCGCTCATAGACCGGCTGATAGCGCAGAATATTTGACGACCAGTTACGCTCCCGCTCCACGAACTCGCGGGCGGTTGCCCGGCGTTCGTCCCAGAAGCCGCGATCAGCGAACATCTCCGCCAATGCGGCCGCGATCGCGGACGGATCGCCGGGCGCGAACAGGGTGCCGGTGACGCCATGCTCGATGAGCTCGCGATGGCCGCCGACATTGGACGCTGCCACCAGCCGCCCCTGCGCCATCGCCTCCAACGGCTTGAGCGGAGTCACCAGATCGGTGAGCCGCATCGCCTTGCGCGGATAGGCAAGCACATCGACCTGCGCATAATAATCCTCGACCTCGTGATGGGGCACGCGCCCGACAAAGACGATATGATCGGCAAAGGGCGAAGCCGTCGCCTGATCGCGCAGCACCTGCTCACAGGGGCCGCCACCGACGAGCAGCAGCTTCACCTTCGGCCGTGCGCGCACCAGCCGGGGCATGGCGGCGATCAGGTCGTCCAGCCCTTCATAATCATAGAAGCTGCCGATGAAGCCGACCACGTCAGCACCGTCCAGCCCTAGCTTCGTGGTCAGCGCCGGGTCGCGGGGCACCGGCGTCCCAAACTGCTCCATGTCCACGCCATTGGGCGACACGATGATCTTGGCGGGATCGATTCCCCTCGCGACCAGATCGCCGCGCAAGCCTTCGCAGATGACGGCGACGGCATCGGCCGCGCGCACTGCATGCGTCTCCAGCTGGCGCGTCAGCCAATAGCGCGGGCTTCCTTCGGTGCCGGTGCCGTTGCCGACCGCGGCATCTTCCCAGAAGGCCCGAATCTCGTAGATCATCGGAATGTCGTGCCGCTTGGCCGCGCGCTGGGCGGCCATGGCGTTCAGGACCGGGGAATGGGCGTGGATGACGTCCGGCCGCCAATGGCCGATCAGCGAATCGATTTCGTCCGCATGCGCGGCGATGTCTCGCCATTCGCGCAGCAGGGGGTTGCCCGTTGCCGGGTGGCCCGGCGTGCGATGGAAATGGAGGCCATCGACGACCTCCTCCACTGGTCCCTTGGCGCCGTGGCGCAATCCGGTGATGCCCCGCACGTCCCAGCCCTGCGCCATTTGCGCCCGCAGGATAGCACGCGTCCGGAAGGTGTAGCCGCTATGCATCGGCAGGCTGTGATCGAGCACATGGAGTATCCGAGTCATGACGCTTCTTGTGCCGGAAAAGGTTTAACGGCCCGTCAACTCTGCCGCGCTAGGGAAAGGCCGTGGCCATGGAAGAACCCTTAGCGCGATGATTGACGCCCTTTCCCTGCTGGTCAGCCATGGCGTGATCATGCTGGCGGCTTGGCGGCTGCTGTCGCGCCCGGACCTGGATGACGAATCGCAGGCGGAGCAATCGTCCGATGCGTGACCTGTTCTTCCTCGCCTTTCTTGGCGCCTTCTTCCTGCTGGGGCTGCGGCGGCCTTTCCTGCTGGTCGCCGTCTACGCCTATATCGACATCGTCTCGCCCCAGCGGCTGTCCTATTTCCTGCTGAACCGCATCCCCATTTCCGCCATAGCCTTTGCCCTGGCGGTGGGCGCATGGCTGCTGGTGGACAAGAAGGCGGACTGCCGCTTTTCCATGCGCCAGCTGTTGCTGCTGATCCTGCTGGCCTGGTGCGGCTACACGACCGCGACGGCCGACTTCCCATTGAACGCGCATACCAAGTGGGAATGGGTGTGGAAGGCGATGATCTTCGCGATCTTCCTGCCGCTCACCTTGCGCACCCGGCTGCGGCTGGAGGCGCTGGCGCTGTTCATGGTGCTGTGCGCGAGCACGATCATTATCAATGGCGGCATGAAGACGGCGCTGTCGGGCGGCGGCTATGGCGTGCTCAACCTGATGGTCGATAATAATAGCGGCCTGTACGAAGGCAGCATCATCAGCTGCGTCGCCATCTCGCTCATCCCGCTCATCCTGTGGCTGGCAAAGCATGGGACGATCTTTCCACCGGACTGGCGGGTGCGTGGCTTTGCCTATGCGCTGTGCCTCGCCTGCCTGCTGATGCCGATCGGGACGGAAGCGCGCACCGGGCTTGTCTGCATCGTCATCCTGGCTGGCATGATGCTGATGCGCTCGAAGCGGCGCTTCGTCTACGGGCCGCTCATGGCAGTGGCAGCGCTCGCCGCGATCCCCTTCCTGCCCGCCAGCTTCACCCAGCGCATGTCCACCATCGAAAACCACCAGGGCGATGAGAGCGCTTCCACCCGCCTCGCCGTGTGGAAATGGACGCTGGACTATGTGAAGGAACATCCCGGCGGCGGCGGCTTCGACAATTATCTGCAGAACAGTTTCACCTATTTCACGCAGGAACGGGTGATCGACAGCGGCGGATCGCGCATGGAGCGGCGGCTCGTCACCGACAAGGGCCGCGCCTATCACAGCGCCTATTTCGAAATGCTGGGCGAACAGGGCTATTTCGGCTTCGCGCTCTGGCTGCTCATACATCTGATCTGCTTCATCCGGACCGAAGCCATCCGGCGGCGCTATCGTGGCCGCGACGGTCCGGGCGAAGCGTGGATCGCGCCCTTTGCGATCGCGCTTCAGCAAGGCCATGTCATCTACATGATCGGCTCGCTGTTCGTCGGCATCGCTTACCAACCCTTCATCTTCATGATGCTATCGCTGCAAATCGGGCTCGACACCTATCTTGCGCGCAAGCAGCGGCAGGCGGCGGGCCCGGCGATATTATTGCGGCCGTTGAAGCCAGTCACAGGGGGAGCATGATGAGCGGAGAACTCCGCATCCTTGGCGTCGCGCATGGCTTGCTGCTGGGCCTCGTCCTGGCCTCGCCCATGATCGGCAAGGCGTTCCTGCCCTGGGGCGTCGAGGCCTTGTTCATCATCGCGGCGTTCCAGCTGCGCCTTGCCGACCGGCGCTGGGATACGCGCGCTGGCTTGCGCGGCTGGGTCAGCCATATTCGCATGGCACCCGGACGGCTGGTCCCGTGGGCGGCGACGGCCGTCGTGGCCGTCATCGCCGGTCCGGAACAGGCGGCGCTCGCCGGATCGATATTGGCGGCAGTGCTGATCGCTGAGCTGCTCCTCTATCCCGCCGGTGCCTATCTGCTTGGCCGCCTGCCGCGTCCGGGCATTGCCCTTCTCATAGTCCTGCTGCTCGTCGGCTGCGGCCTTGCGGGACAGGGCCAGCCCGCCCGGCTCGCCATGGCCTTTGCGTTGGGGGTGAGCGGCTGTGTCTTCTGGCTGCGAGGACCCGATGGGGAGGCGCACGCCACCCTGATCGCCGCAATGGCGACTTGCGGCGCCTTGGTCACGGCCCTGCTCATCCCCGCCACCACGATGATCGCGATGCCCGCCGCACTATTGGCGGCGACCCTGACGCTCGCTCATCTGTCCGTCATCCGCCGTCATCCGGAACACTGGCGTTTGCGCAGCAGCGGGGCTTTCCGCTGGAAATTGGCGGGATCGCAGCCCCGCCGTTCCTGACCCACATGGGTTAGCGCCGGGAACGTAAGCACGGCAAGGCGGGTTAGAGGCTCTTGAGAAGGAGCCCATGCCGAAAAGCCTCGTCCACGCCAATGACAGCCATCCGGGAATTTCACGCCGCGCTTTGAAGCGGGGCTGGGCCTATTTCCTTCCCGACGGCACCCGGATCACCGACCGGGACGAAATCGACAGGCTGAACGCCATCGGCATGCCGCCCGCCTATCGGGATTGCTGGTTTTGTCTCAAACCGCACGGCCATATCCAGGCCACCGGCTATGACGACCGGGGCCGCAAACAATATCGCTATCACCCAGAGTTCCGCGCCGCACGCGAGGCGGAGAAATATGGCGGCTGCGCTTTGTTCGGCCGGGCCCTCCCCCGCCTGCGCGCGCGGATAGAGGCGGACCTTTCGATCAGGGGCCTGCGCAAGGAGCGGACCCTGGCTGCAGTCGTCCGCCTGCTCGACCTTGCCAAGGTGCGCGTCGGCAACGAACAATATGCCGCCGCGAACAAAAGCTTCGGCGCAACCACCCTGCGCCGCCGCCATGTCGATCTTCAAGGTCAAAAGCTGCGCCTGCGTTTTCGCGCGAAGTCGGGCAAGGAGCATGATCTGACGATCAGCGACCGGCGCCTCCTTCGCTTCGTACGTGCGATCCAGGACCTGCCGGGGCAGCATCTCTTCCAATATCTCGATGAAGACGGGGTCGCGCGGCCGATCACCTCGGGCGACGTCAACGCGTATATCGCAGAGGCCATGCGGCACGATTTCACGGCCAAGCATTTCCGCACCTGGGGCGCATCGACGGTCGCTTTTGAAGCGCTGGCCAATGGCCCCGTGTCGCTTGCGCAGATGGTCGCCCCGGTCGCCGAGGCCCTGGGCAACACCCCCGCCATCAGCCGCAAAAGCTATATCCATCCGGCGCTGATCGAATTGTGCAAGTCGGGACAGGATGAATGGCGCGCGGGGCTTCGCTTGCCGCGCAGGACGCGCTATCTCACCCGTTACGAACGCGGTTTGATCGCCTTTCTGGAAGAGAATGGGGCCAGCCCCTCGCTTCCGCTGGCGGCCTGACCGCTCTTCAATTTTCAGGGACCCTCATGGCTGCAAAGAAAGACCCTGCATTCACTGGTATCACCGTGCGCCCTCCGAGCCTTTCGGAAATGTGGGATGCCACGACGCATTGGTTCGCCGTCCACTCGCTCCAGATCCTGATCGCTGTCGGGATCGGCATAGCCATCTATCTCGGCCTTGCCGCGCTGCGGGAGTTCGGCAAACGGTTCAGAGGCAAGCCGGGCAGTACCCTTGGCGTTTCCAATGTCGTTGGCCGCGCCATCGCTCGCACCACCCATTTCTTCATGGCCCTGGTCGCCGCGCGGCTGGTGGTGAGCTATGCCAATCCGCCGTTGATGGTGATGAAGACGGTCGGATTCCTGTTCACCATCGCCGCCGTTTTCCAGGCCGCCATCTGGGCGCGCGAGATCATCCTGGGCCTCGTCGAACGCAAGACGGTGGGCGAAGACGCGCATGGCGAAACGCTCGCCAATGCGATGGGCCTGATCCGCGTGCTAGTGACCTTCGGCCTGTTCGCCATTGCCGCCGTGGTCGTGCTCGACAATCTGGGCGTCAACGTAACCGGCCTGGTCGCGGGTCTCGGCATCGGCGGCATCGCCATCGGCCTGGCGGCGCAAGGCATCTTCTCCGACCTGTTCGCCGCCCTCTCGATCATCTTCGACAAGCCTTTCCGCCGGGGCGAGGTCATCACCTATGACCAGACGACCGCGCGCGTCGAACGCATCGGCCTCAAAAGCACACGCCTGCGCGCCATGTCGGGCGAGAAGAAGGTCATCTCCAACGCCAACCTGCTGCAGAAGGAGATCACCAGCCTGCAAACGCTGGAGCAGCGCCGGGTGACCTTTGCGCTCGGCATCATCTACCAGACGCCCGATGAGAAGGCCGACGCGATCCCCGCCTTGCTCGAGGACATCGTGACGGCTGAGGGCATGCACTTCGTCAATGCGGGCCTGGTGCGTTTCGGCGCGAGCTCGCTCGACTATGAGCTCAATTTCGACGTGCCCTATCCGGACAAGCATGACTATTTCCAGTCGCGCCACCGCATCGGCCTCGCCATCTGGAAGCGGTTCAAGGCGGAGGGCATCGAATTTGCCTATCCCACCCAGACCAGCTTCACCGCCGCGCCGGACGGGCGGACGATCATGCCCTATCCCGACCCGATCCATATCGATCATGAAGGGACGGCGCGGCTCACCTGAACGGGTTTTCGATTCGCTTCATCCTCCCCTCGCTTGCCTCGGCCCTGTCAGCGGGTCAGGCAGCGGCCATATCGATTGGGGATGTAAGATGATTACACGCGTGACACTCGCCGCCGCCGCATTGGCCGGATCGCTCGCCCTCGCTCCCGCGGCCTATGCCGAGGGATTGGGAGCCGAGGCCAATTACGGCCGGGCAAACGGCCATTGGGGCACGGAAATCGGCGCTGGCTATGCGCTGGACGTGGCGGGGTTCAGCTTGACCCCCGGCGCTGGCATCTATCTGCGCGATGGCGCGACGAAGCTTTACGGGCGGGTCGAGGCGACCTACAGCCTGCCCGCCTTCGCGACGATCGGCGCTGGCGTGCGCTTTAGCGGCGACAATGCCCGGCCCTACGCCACCATCGCGATGCCGATCCTTCCCAAGCTGCGGGTGAAGGGCAATGTTGGCCCCAAATATTACACTGCGGGCCTGACGCTCGGCTACTGACCCATGCCCCAAAGGCTTCCGGGTTGTAGCAGGCCATCCTGCAAGGACAGGCCGCCCTCCCGGTCCTTGGCCAGCAACAGCGCGCCGTCCAGGTCGATCCAGTCGGCGCCTTGCGCCACCAACGCTGCGGGCGCGATGCCGAGTGACGTGCTGAGCATGCAACCCACCATGATGCGGAAGCCGCGTTCGCGCGCGGCATGGGCGAGGGCCAGCGCCTCCGTCAGCCCGCCCGCCTTGTCCAGCTTGATATTGACCGCGTCAAAGTCACCGAGGCGATCGAGGTCCGCGCGCGTGTGGCAGCTTTCATCGGCGCAAAGCGGCACCGGCGCGCTGACGCCTGCCAGCCTGTCTTCACGCCCATGAAACACCGGCTGCTCCACCATCTCCACGCCAAGCGCAGCGAGCGCCTTTGCCTCGGCGGCGATATCGAGATCGTGCCAGCTTTCGTTCGCATCGACGATCAACCGCGCGCCCGGCGCTCCAGAGCGAACCGCCGCGATCCGTTCCCGGTCGCCCTCTCCGGTCAGCTTGCATTTCAGCAGGGCAAAGCCCCTCCCCGCAGCAGCGCGCGCATCCTGCTCCATCTGGGCGGGGTCATTGAGGCTGATGGTGAAGGCCGTCGGCAGCGGCGCAGGGGGCTGCATGCCCGCCAGCTGCCAGACCGGAACGCCTGCTTGGCGCGCTTCCAAATCCCACAACGCGCAGTCGAGCGCGTTGCGGGCAGCACCGCGCGGCATCGCCTCCAGCAGTGCCCCCCGGTCGAGCGGCCCTTGATAGGCGTTGAGAGCAGCGGCGCAGGCCTCGGCCGTCTCCCCCTCATAATAGATGGGCGTGCCTTCGCCTCGGCCCACATGCTTCCCGTCGCCCACGGTGCAAACCACCACATCGACCGACGTCTTTGCGCCCCGGCTGATGATGAAGGCGCCAGCGACTGGCCAGCGTTCGACGGTGGCGGAAATTATGTGGTTCATCGGCGTTTCCTGAGCGGCGGAACAAGGATCGGGCATAAGCTCTATGCGAAAATCGCACAGCGCCGCATAGTCCCGCCGCAATCTAATATGAGGATGGGTGCATCGTGACCTCCCGCGAATTGACTGGTTTTCTTCCCCTGGCAGAGCAGGAGGGCGGGACTGCACAGCGCCGCATGTCCGACATGGCATGGCGCATCGGCTTTGGCGCGATCAGCTGGCCCTGGCTGCTCGCCAGCCTGTCTGGCGGCCGCAAGGCGGATAAACGCGCCCTGCTGGACGAATTGGACCTGCCACATGACGCGCTTCCGCACCTTGGCAGCTGGAAGGCCGATGTCGGTTTCCTGCGGCACATCGTCCGGGAAATAGCGCGCCTGCGGCCTGCCCAGGTGGTGGAATTGGGCGCAGGCGCGTCCACATTGGTCGCGGCGAAGGCCCTGGCGATGCATGGTGGTGGCCGCCTGACCAGCTTTGATCAGCATGGCGGCTTTGTCGATGCGACGCGGACATGGCTTTCCGATCATGGACTGCAGGTCGATCTGCGCCATGCGCCGCTTTCGTCGGAGAGCAATGATTGGCCCGGGCGCTGGTATGCGCTGGATGATCTGCCCGAGCGCATCGACCTGCTGATCATCGACGGGCCGCCCTGGTCAGTCCATCCGCTGGTGCGCGGCGCTGCGGACAGCCTGTTCGCGCGCCTCTCACCGAATGCGGTTGTCCTGCTGGATGATGCCGCGCGGCCAGGCGAGCGGATCGTCGCGCAACGTTGGCGCCAGCGCTGGCCGCATATCGACTTTCGCCTGATGCATGACGGCACCAAGGGGACGCTGGTGGGCCGCAGGCGCGACACATCGATCCCTGTCGCCAATGATAATGACGGCGGGCGTGGATGGCAGCATCTGCGCCGCACCGCCGCGATCGCCGCCCTGCTCGCGACCGGTTGGATCGCGCGCGGCGCGCTGGGCGAATTTCCGCAGGCGGCGCAGGCGAGCCCCTTCCTTGATGAAGCGGCGGCATCCCATCGCGCCGGGCTGTTACGCCAGAACATGGCCTCTCAGGTGGAGAGCGCGACCCTCAACAGCGAAGAAATCCGCCGATCGACCGGCATCGTCCTGCCCGCGTTTCCCCGCAGCTGGCGCGTCACTGACGTACAGCTGTTCCCGACGCCGGACAGCCCAGCCATCGCCATTTCGATCGTCACTCCAGAGGGCGAGCAGCTTTCCTTCTTCGCCGACAAGGCCGAGACCCCCGCCGAAACACATCCCCTGATCGCCCGGCGCGCGACGGACATCATCGCCTATTGGGAAGCGGGAGACATGGCTTACGCCCTCACCGGCCGCACGGCTGCGCGCCGCATCATGACGTTGGCGGCGGAGATCGCCCCTTCCAGTTGAGCCTCCTCCGCTGATCCTCGTTGAGGCTTTGCCTGGGGACTGCTAAGCGCGCGCGCATGCAAGATGCGGAACAGTCCATGCCGCGCGACGGCGCGCGTTCGTCCCTTGGCAGCCTCGCCATGCTTTGGCGCTTTGCCGCGCGCTATCCCGGACGCATCGCAGCCGCGCTCGCCGCGCTCATCGTCTCGTCCGCCGCGACGCTCGCCATTCCCAGCGGCTTTCGCCTGGTCATCGACCGCGGCTTCATGGGCGGCGGCGACATCAGCCGCTGGTTCCAATATCTGTTGCTGATCGTGCTCATCCTGGCGCTCGCCACGGCGGCGCGCTTCTACTTCGTATCCTGGATCGGGGAGCGTGTCGTCGCCGACATCCGGTCAGCGACCCAGGCCAATCTGCTGCGCCTGGAACCACGCTTCTTCGAAGAGAACCGCCCTTCTGAAATCGCGTCCCGCATGACGGCGGACACAGCGATCATTGATCAGATTGTCGGCTCAACCGTATCCGTCGCCTTGCGCAATCTCGTCACCGGGGTCGGCGGGCTCATCTACCTGTTCGCGCTGGCGCCCAAGCTCGCTGGCCTGCTGATACTCGGCATCCCCATCATCTTGGTCGTGATCATCAGCCTCGGCCGCCGCGTCCGGCTTCTCTCCCGCGCCAGCCAGGACAGGCTCGCCGCCGTCGGCAGCGTCACGTCCGAAGTGCTGGGAGCCATGAAGATCGTTCAGGCATTCGGGCAGGAAGCGCGCGAATCCGCCCGCTTCGACGCGACTGTCGAAGCCGGTTTTGCAACGGCGCGCCGCCGCATCCTCCTTCGGACCGCCATGACCGCCGTCGTCATCGCGCTGGTCTTCGGATCGATCACGGCGGTGATGTGGCAAGGCGCGCTGGATGTCGCAGCCGGCAGGCTTTCAGGTGGCAGCATCGCGGCCTTTGTCCTCACCGGGGGATTGGTTGCTGGAGCCTTTGGCGCGCTTTCCGAGACCTGGGGAGACCTCCTGCGGGGCGCTGGCGCGGCGAGCCGCTTGCATGAGCTTATGACCGCAAAGCCCGAGATCGTCACACCGGCCGCTCCCAAGCCGATCCCGCAGCTGCCGCAGGGCGCCCAACTCCAATTTGACCAGGTGCATTTCAGCTACCCCACCCGTCCCGGTGAAGCGGCGCTGCACGGCATATCGATCGACATTGCAGCAGGCGAAACGGTAGCGATCGTCGGGCCTTCGGGCGCTGGCAAGTCGACGCTGATCCAGTTGGCGCTGCGCTTCTATGATCCCGATGGCGGTGAGATCCGGCTGAACGGCGTCCCTTTGCGGCAAGCGGACCCTGCCTCGGTTCGTGACCTGATGGCGATGGTGCCCCAGGACAGCGTGATCTTCGCCGCTTCGGCACGGGACAATATGCGCTTTGGCCGCTGGGAGGCGTCGGATGAGGAGATTTGGGAAGCTGCACGCGCGGCGAATGCGGAAGCGTTCCTTCAGGCTCTTCCCCAAGGGCTCGACACCTTCTTAGGCGAAGGGGGTGCGCGGCTGTCGGGAGGACAACGGCAACGGCTGTCGATCGCCCGCGCCCTGCTGAGGAATGCGCCTATCCTGTTGCTGGACGAAGCCACATCCGCCCTGGACGCGGAGTCGGAGCGGCTGGTTCAGGACGCCCTGACGCGATTGATGAAGGGTCGCACGACGATCGTCATCGCTCATCGGCTGGCCACTGTTCGCGCAGCCGATCGGATCATCGTGCTGGATGAAGGCCGGATGGTCGAGCAAGGCAACCATGCTGCCCTTATGGCGGAGAGGGGCCTGTACGCGCGGTTGGCAAGCCTTCAATTCCAGGATGTCCCGGCGGCCTGAAAACGTCCGCCATGTGCCAAGCTTATTGGCTTATCCGGACGATATGATCGAGGATGGCGGGGTGCAGCGCCCGTTCGAACTGGCAGCCCGCCTCATGACCGCGGGTCCAAAGGACCTGAGCGCGGCGCCCTTCAAAGCCTGGCAACATCACCCACAGGCAATCGCCCGCAGCGAGTTTCATGAAGCTCTGCAAACGGAAGCCGGTGACGGAAAGATCGGCGACGTGGCTCTTGAACCACGTCTCGCCCGGCCGCCTCACCTTTACCGAGACCTGGGCATAGCGCCGTTCAGCCAGGCGCTCGCCCTTTTCACCAGCTTCTATACGAAATTCTGCGCCCATGTTCACACGCGTCCCTTGCGGCGCATTCTCACCGATTGCGGTTAAGAACTGCTAAATATGGCGCGCGCAAAAAAAGGGCCGCCGGAGCGACCCTTTTCAATTGCCAAAAGCTGATTGCGTCACCCCAGCCCGCGCCCGGAAACGGGAAGTCGAACATTCCCGGCCAGACGGCGGCGGCGTAGCCAGCCTTTAGAAATTTCCATATTGTTCGTTGCCGACGAAGCCGAGCTTCGTGACGCCAGCGCGCTTGATTTCCGCAAGCACCTCATCGACCGTCACATAGCGGGTGGCCGCATTCGGCTGGAACTGCAGTTCGGGTTCGACCGGCAAACGCAGCGACTGCTGCAGATACTGACGCAGGGTCAGCAGGTCGATGGCCGAACCGTTCCAGGTGATGATACCACCGGCATCAATCGCGACCTTGTTCTTGACAGGGTCGATGACGCTGTCGGTCGGCGGCGCGTTCTGCGGCAGGTCGATCTTGACCGCGTGGGTCTGGATCGGGATCGTGATGATGAACATGATGAGGAGAACGAGCATGACGTCGATCAACGGCGTCGTGTTCATTTCCATCATCGGCTCGCCATCATCTTTTCCGGCGCTCATTGCCATGGGGCGATACTCCTAAAAACTTACAGCCGCTGCGTCTGCGAACCCGGTTCGGGTTCGGAGATGAAGCCGACCTTCGGGAAACCGGCGCGCTGCATCGTGTAGATGGTGCCGCCGATGCACCGGTAAGGCGTATTGATGTCGCCGCGGATATGCACTTCGGGCAGATCCTCGGGCGTCAGGTTTTCAACGCCGCCCGCTTTCTTGATGTCTGCTTCAAGCTTCGCGACCGCGCGGTCGAGCAGCTCGTCCGAAGACACCTTGGTCAGGTTCCAGTAAACCGCGCAGCTGCCGTCTCCGGCCTGCGTGATCGACAGCGAAACATTCTCCGGCTTCGTCGTCGTCGGCTCGAACGCGACCTTGGGGAGCTGCAGCTGAACCGTCTGGACGACGACCGGGACCGCGATGAGGAAGATGATGAGCAACACCAGCATGACGTCGACGAGCGGCGTCGTGTTGATGTCGGACATCGGCTTGTCATCACCGCCGTCGGAGCCAACACTCATTGCCATTGATTAATTTCCTAACATGCGTGTCGATGGTGCCCCATCATTCGGGGCCCATGGCCGGTGGGGAAACAGCAGTCGCAGCCGTCCACTGATCCCGCACCGGCTCCTTGACCCAATCAGGCCTTGGTCGGAGCAGCAGCCGGCTTGGCAGCAGGCGCAGCCGGGGCAGTCGCGAACGAAGGCTTGACGGCGCCGTTCGACACCAGGTGAGCCAGCAGATCGACGGTGAAGCCATTCAGCTGTTCGGCGATCGACTTGTTGCGGCGCTGCAGGAAGTTGTAGGCGAGCACCGCGGGAACGGCCACGGCCAGACCCAGCGCGGTCATGATCAGAGCTTCACCGACCGGACCGGCGACGGCATCGATCGAGGCCTGACCGGCAGCGCCGATCTTGATGAGCGCGCGGTAGATGCCGATAACGGTACCGAACAGACCGATGAACGGCGAGGTTGCGCCAACGGTCGCGAGGAACGCCAGGCCACCACCGAGCTTCGAGTTGATCGACGCTTCCGAACGGGCAAGCGAACCGTGCAGCCAGTCATGCGCTTCGACCGGGTCGGTCAGCTTGGTGTGTTCTTCCTGAGCCTTGATGCCGTCATCGACGATCTGCTTGTAGGCCGAGTTCTTTTCGAGCTTGGCCGAGCCTTCCTTCAGGGTCGCGGCGCGCCAGAAAGTCGCACGGACCTTCTTTCCCTGGTTCAGAACCTTCTGCTGTTCGATCAGCTTGGTGAACAGGATGTAGAAGGTGCCGACCGACATGGCGACCAGG
This sequence comes from uncultured Sphingobium sp., assembly GCA_966211835.1. Taxonomy (GTDB): domain Bacteria; phylum Pseudomonadota; class Alphaproteobacteria; order Sphingomonadales; family Sphingomonadaceae; genus Sphingobium. Next base: position 66,978 of record CBIHNV010000014.1, on the reverse strand, counting down.
ATGATGAACACGGTCCATGCGATGGTGCCGCCCTGCTCGAGTGCTTCCATGAGGCCGTAGGGATTTTCCGGCTTGGGCGCCGCAGCTGCTGCGAGATACATCAACATTTTCAAGACTTCCCTCTCAAAAGGATCAATAAAAGGGGAAGGCGGCAGCAGCGCCAGCCTTCCCGTTACAATTATTCAGGCAGTCGCCAAGTGATGCGACCATTATAGGTGTCGGACATGGGTCCGCCGCCGGCTGCCGTAGCGGGCTTGAACTTCGCACGGCGCGGCAGGAGACGGCACGTTGCCTCGTCAAGGTCGGGATGACCCGTCGAAGAGGTGATGGTGCAGCTCGTCACACGACCGTCAGGCCCGATTTCAAGCCGGAAACCAGCCGTACCCGAACGTTCTTCACGCTGTGCGCGGCTCGGATAGTCGGCGTCGCTCAGCCAGCTGCCCGGCGAGCTGCGCGGCGTAGCACGCGAAGCCGGAACGGCGGGCGGTGGCGGAGGCGCCGGAGGCGGCGGAGCGGCAACCGGTACCGGGTTGAATACCGGCGGCGGCGTACGCACCGTCTGGATGGGCGGCGCGGGGGCCGGCGTCTGGACGATCGGCGGGGGCGCAACCACTGGCGGCGGCTCGACCGGCTGGTCTGGCGGCGGCGGCGGCGGCTCCTCGTCTGGTGGCGGCGGCTCCTCCTTCACGTCGATCACGTTCAGCTGTTCCGCCGCCTTTTTGACATATTTCATGCCAAGGCCGGTCACGAAGGCATAACCCAGAACAGCGTGAATCAGGGCGACGATGACGATCGAGATCGTGCGACTCGATCCTTGCGAGTGGTCAGCATAGGCCATTCGGCAACGACACTCCTTAACTCAACTTACCATTGTTATAAGCAAACAAGCCAAAAGCAGCCCTAGTTGACCGGGGCGTCCCCGGCCACCTTTGGCCCCCATCCGCACATTTGCTACCGTCGAAACTCCTATCGCGGCGCATCGTGGCACGCAAACGCTTTATCGATAGGTTGATTTTCGATGAGCATTTTAAAACAGAATGACTTGCCTGTGACAACATTGTCACGAATGACTTTACTCAGGACGAACATGAAAAGAAAATCCTCCATGCCTTTCAAAACAGCTGCTGCAGCATGCCTCATTTTGGCCGCATCTCCGCTGGTTTCTGCGGCTCAAACGAGCCACGCCGCCGAAACCTCTAGCCTGTCTTATGCCGATCTTGCGGACTTGGCCGATGCTGCCCCGCTGGTGGCCGTGGCACGCATCCGAAGCATAATTGCACTACCCGAAAAAGCCGCCCAAAATATCCCTACCGGTCAAAAACGGGTCTATGTCGAGGCCGAGATTCGCTCCCTGATTCGCGGCGAAGGGGGAATCAGCCCGCGTGTCCGGTACCTTTATGATGCCCCCCTCAATGCGCGCGGAAAGCTGCCGAAGCTGAAAAAAGCCGAGGTCATCCTCTTTGCCCGACCGGCTACCCGACCCGGCGAAATCCAGCTTGTCGCCCGCGATGCCCAGGTCGCTGCGACGCCCCAATTGGTCGATCAGATCAAGGCGATCCTGTCGGACCTCGTCGCCAACAATGCACCGCCCAAAATTCTTGGAACCGGCGAGGCATTCCACGTCGCGGGTACGGTCGCTGGCGAAGGCGAGACCCAGATTTTCCTTCGAACGGAGACTGGCGATCCCGTCTCGCTCTCCATCCTCCGCCGCCCCGGGCAAGATCCGAAATGGGCCGTCGCGCTTGGCGAGATTGTTGACGAGGCAGCGCGCCCACCAGTTCCCGGAAGTCTCCTCTGGTACCGTCTTGCGTGCAGCTTGCCGCCTGCCTTGCCTGCTTCTTCGGTGGCGGCGCTCGCCCCCGGTGACGCAGAAGCGGCGCGTCAGGACTATGCTTTCGTCCTGCGGTCTTTGGGCGCGTGCGGCCGGACAAGATCCGCCGGTTGATCGCCGCTCCACACGCGCAGCTCGTCCTTTTGCTTGGACAGCAGCGCGTTGGCGGCTATCAGCGCGGCTTCATATCAGCCTCAAGGACAGCCAGTATCATGACCAATCTGCACCGCCATGCCCCGCTGCGCGTCGCGCTTGTCGGCCTCGGCACGGTGGGCGGTGGCGTGATCCGGCTGTTGCAGACGAATGCGGACCTGATTGCTCGGCGGGCGGGCTGCCCGATCCAGATCGTCGCCATTTCCGCGCGGGACCGCAACAAGGACCGGGGCGTGGATCTGTCACCCTATGAATGGGTGGACGACATGACCACCCTTCCCGGCCGCGAAGATGTCGATGTGGTGGTCGAACTGATCGGTGGGGCGGACGGCCCTGCCCTCACCCTTGCTCGCCAGTGCCTGGCCGCTGGCAAGCCGTTCGTGACCGCGAACAAGGCGATGCTGGCCCATCATGGACTGGACCTAGCGGCCTTGGCAGAAAAAGCCGGGATCGCGCTTAAATATGAAGCGGCCGTCGCTGGCGGCATTCCGGTCATCAAGGGGCTGCGAGAAGGTGCGGCCGCGAACGAGATCAGCCGGGTCTATGGCATTCTCAACGGCACCTGCAACTACATCCTGACCACGATGGAAAAGGAGGGCCGCAGCTTCGACGACGTGCTGAAGGAAGCGCAGGAACTGGGCTATGCCGAAGCGGACCCGAGCTTCGATATCGATGGGGTGGATGCGGCGCACAAACTGACGATTCTTGCCAGCCTTGCTTTTGGTACCGAGCTGGATTTCGGAAACGTCGCGGTGACGGGCATCCGCCACGTCATTGCCGCCGACATCGCCGAAGCAGCGGCCCTGGGCTACCGGATTCGCTTGGTCGGCATGGCTGAAAATGGTCCTGAGGGGCTGTTCCAGCGGGTTCATCCCATGCTCGTGCCGCTCGATCACCCCCTGGCCCATGTCGATGGCTCCCTCAACGCCGTTGTGGCCGAAGGGAATTTCGTCGGCCGCCTCTTCTTCCAGGGCCGCGGCGCAGGTGACGGCCCGACCGCATCGGCCGTTGTCGCCGACCTTATCGATGTGGCGCGCGACGAATATGGCGATGCGCTCGCAATGCCCGTTGCGGCGTTGGCGCAACAACCGGCAGCCGATGCAGGCGCACGCATCGGCCGCAGCTATCTACGCTTCAAGGTACAGGACCGTCCCGGCGTCCTCGCCGAAATCGCAGCGGCTACTCGCGACGCTGGTGTCTCGATCGAAAGCATGATCCAGCGCGGCGCCAGCCACGACGACAGCGTCCTCATGGCCATCGTCACCCACGCGGGCGAGGAAAGCTGCGTCCGCAACACGCTGGAACGGCTCGCAGGGTCCGACAGCGTGCTTCAAACGCCGATGGTCATGCACATTCTCGACTGACGGGAGACGCTCTTCAGCGCGGCGCGAAGCTGCGCAGGAGTGTGTCGCGCAAAGGCTCGCCCAAGCGGAACAGCCGCAGCCGCGCCTGTTTCGGGCACCCCATATTGCCGATGATCCGGCACGGCCGCGCATCGAAGCGATAGGCGCTCATCTTGTTGTCCGGCCCCTTCGCCAGCACATCTGACGTAAGCCGGGCGGTTGCGCGCTGGCCCGAAGCGCACAGCCCCGGTGCGGCGAGGCACGAAGCGGCGCTGCGTGCGGTTATCTGGGCAGGAGCGATCGCAGGTTGAGGAAAGCTGGCGGCAAGCAGCGCGGCGATCATCGTTTCGACCCTTTGTCTTCGTTAGCCGCCCAACGCCACAGACGACCTTCCGTTGCATTGGCGCCGCGAAAAGCAGGCTGACCTCCGCTGGATGGGTCGACAAGGCAGGGAGGACCTCCTATCGCGCTGGTCACAAAGACACAGCAGAGGGATTATCATGGTGCAGGCTAGCTCAGTTCTCGATCGTGTCCTGGTGCTTGAGATGGTGCGTGTCACCGAAGCGGCTGCCATCGCCGCATCGAAGCTGATCGGACGCGGCGACGAAAAGGCGGCCGATGCGGCCGCTGTCGAAGCGATGCGCATGGCATTCAACGACCTCTACATGGACGGCACGGTCGTCATCGGCGAAGGCGAGCGCGACGAAGCGCCGATGCTCTACATCGGCGAGAAGGTCGGCAGCGCGATCGGGTCGGGGCCCAAGATCGACATTGCGCTCGATCCACTGGAAGGCACGACGATCACGGCAAAGGCCGGTCCCAACGCCCTTGCCGTGCTCGCCATCTCGGAAGAAGGCGGCCTGTTGAACGCACCTGACGTCTACATGGAAAAGCTGGCGGTCGGCCCTGGCTATCCTGACGGCATCATCGACCTCAACAAGTCGGTGAAGGACAATGTCGAGGCGGTGGCGAAGGCAAAGGGCGTCGATCCGCACGAGATCATCGTCTGCGTCCTTGACCGCCCGCGCCACGAAAAGCTGATCGGGGAGCTGCGCGCGATCGGCTGCGGCATCATGCTGATCCCGGATGGCGACGTCGCCGGCGTAATCGCCACCACCGATCCGGAAACCAACATCGACATCTATATGGGGTCGGGCGGCGCGCCTGAGGGCGTGCTTGCCTGCGCTGCGCTGCGCTGCGTCGGCGGCCAGTTCAAGGGCAAGCTTCTGTTCCGCAATGATGACGAACGGTCGCGGGCGTTCAAATGGGGCATCACCGATCTCGACAAGGTCTATGACCTGAAGGAACTGGCGAAAGGCGATTGTATTTTCGCGGCGACCGGCGTCACGGACGGGTCATTGCTGGGTGGCGTCAAGCGGTTGCCGGGCGGAAAGCTGACCACTGACAGCGTCGTCATGCGCGCCAGCACGGGAACGGTCCGCTGGGTGAAAGGCGAGCATCATGTGGACCGCAAGCATTTCTGACCGGGATGCATGAATGAACGAAAAAGGGGGCAGATCGCCCCCTTTTTTTGTGCCCGCGAACAGTGCCGCCTCAGCGCCCGGCGCGGTGATTGAGATCGTGGCCCAGGGCAAGTGTCACGACTCCCAACAAGGTATAGGCGCTTTCCTGCCAGCCATGGTCCAGGGTCATCGCGCCCGCCATGATGCCAAGGCCAAGCGACCCGATCGCGGCAGGCATCATGAATCCGTGCTTCATCGCCCCATGGCCAAGCGCGATCGCGCCCAGCATGATCGCGAGCACAAGCCCAACCTCGTGAAACAGCGGATTTTCAAAGATGCCGCCTGCGGAAGCGAGGAGACCAAGCAAGACCGCCGTGCCGATGCAGTGAGCAGCGCACAAGCCCGACAGCGCGATTGCGGCGTGGTCAAGGCGGCCATTCAATAGGCTGGAGCGGATGCTGATCGGCATGATGGCCACTACATAGGCCAGACCAGATGAAGTTACAACATATCATCTGAGAAATTCGTTCGCGCTGATCCGCCACGGTCGGCGGCTCAACGAAAGGGCGTCAGGCTGCCAGCCGCAGGCAGTTCCGGCCGCTGTTCTTCGCGCGGTAAAGCGCCTTGTCCGCAGCATCGAGCAGCTCGGCCCTGTCCGCCCTGCCCTTCAGCTCTACAAGACCCGCGCTGAAGGTAACGGTGATGGATTCGCATCCCACGGCACTGATCCGCCGCTCCGAAACCATGTTGCGCAGCCTTTCGCAGACCATGCTCGCCCTCTGAATGTCCGCGCCCGTCAGCAAGATGGCGAACTCTTCTCCGCCGAGCCTGCCGATACTGTCGCCGCCGCGCAGGCCCGGCCGCAACCGCTCGACAAAGCTGGAAAGCACTTGGTCTCCGACGCCATGGCCGTAGCGATCGTTGATCGACTTGAAATGATCTATGTCGATCAGCAGCAGACACGCCTGCGCGCCCCGCGCGGCCCGCTGTATCTCCTGATCGAGCTTTTCGAGAAACGCCCAGCGGCTGTCAGCGCCGGTCAGCGTATCCACCGCAGCGACGCGTTGCAGCGCTCGCTGACGCGCCTTGTGCCGCGACATGTCGCGGATCGTGCTGACGATGCCGGTTGGAAGCCCCTGTTCATCGAGCATCGCGCGCGTCACCATCTCACACCAGTCGGCGCCATCGGTGAAGGCGGCGGGTCGGAACTCGACCGTCTGCACGTCGCCCGGCCGCGCGAGCGCGCGCCGATGCGCCCCGTTCACCTCTGCCCGGTCCTGAGGATCGACCAGCATGTCTGTCCCACGGCCGACCAGCAAGGCGGGCGCACAGCCGATCTGCTCGGCAGCGGACGGGGACGCATATTCGATGACGCCATCGACGCTGATGTTCAACACCACGTCGCCGCAATGTTCGGCAATGGCGCGGTAGCGCGCCTCGCTCGCCTGCAATGTCTGAAACAGACGGCGGCGGCCATTCAGTTCAGCGGCAAGCGGCATGGCGAGCAGGAAGCTGAATGCGAGGAAGAGCTGGAACAATTGAGTGCTCTCCCCGATGGTGCCGCTGATCATGGCAATCGGCCCATGACCCGTCATGGTGGCGGCACCGCCAATCAGTGTGAGCAGCACGATGGAGGCCGCAGCGCCCAGCGATCCTGCGCGAAAGGCGATCGTGACCAGCGGCAGCACGAGCAGGAACAGAAGCGGATAGCGAGCGAAGAAGAAGACATGGACGGCCACGACCGAAAAAATGAGCAGGAGGCAAAGCACCTCCAGCTTCTGTTTGCCGGATGTGTCGCGCAGCCATTGGCTCACCTGCCCTTGGAGGAGCATCGTCAGGATCGGCGTACAGACGAGGCCCCCCAAAACGTGCCCGCAATACCATTGCAGCCAGGACGCGCCGAAGGACACCGGCGTCAGGGTCGACGCCACCAGGGCAGCTCCCGTGCCAGCCATGATATTGGCGGGAATGCACAGGGCGAAGATGAAGACCAGGAGCGAGCGCCTGGACCCGTCGCTCAGATGGACGGGGATGAAGCGGCGGCACAGCAAGGCCACGATCAGCGATTCGGCGACGTTGATGATCGCCATCGGAACAGCGGCCCATGGCCCCATGCCGAACAAGGTCGTGGACAGGATGCTGGCGATGCCGCAGCTGGCAATCACCCGAGGCCAGTGCCGCGTTTCCGACGTCTGCAATTCCGCCATCAGCAAGGCGTTGGCAGCCCAGATGAAGGCAATGCCGCCTTCGAACCGCGAGCAAAGCAGGGCGATGGACGCGATCGCGAAATAGGCAAGACCGGCAATCAGCGGCGCCAGTCTGGGAGATGGGGAACGAAGAGCGGCCGACATGACGCCGCCTGCCTACCGAGCCATCCTTAAAATATGATAACCATCCCAGGCGTCAGGGGCTTGCGCAGCGTTGCTTGCGGCTGGCGGATGAAGCCGAGCCAGGCCTTTAAGTTCAGGCCTTTTCCAGCGTGCATTGCAGCGGATGCTGGTTCTGCCGGGCGAAATCCATCACCTGGTTCACCTTCGTTTCCGCCACTTCATAGCTGAAGATGCCGCACACGCCGACGCCACGCTGGTGCACATGGAGCATCACGCGGGTCGCTTCCTCCATGTCCATGCGGAAAAATTGTTGGAGGACATGCACGACGAATTCCATCGGCGTGTAATCGTCATTCAGCATCAGCACTTTGTAGAGAGACGGCTTTTTGGTGCGCGCGCGGGTGCGCGTGGCGATGCCGACATTGGGACCGCCGGGGCCTTCGCCCTGGTCGTCCTGGTCCCGACCCGCCATTCTCTCCCGATATCTGCTGATGCTGCTCATGACGGGGGAGGATATGGCGATTCCGGACGTCAAGGCAAGGGGCGCAAATGGCAAGTCATCGCGCAGCGGCACGCGGTAACCATGAAAAAAGGCTCCCACCTGCGCGGCGGGAGCCTCTTCATCTTTTCAGATGTTCGACCGCAGATCAGACCGCGAGCGACTTCACCTTGTCGGTGACGACGGTCACGCGGGCGGTGAGCGGCTGGGCCACTTCACCCGCCAGCTTGATCAGCGCCTCGCTGTTCTTGGCGGCTTCCTTGGTCAGCTCGTCGAAGCTGCTCGACAGCAGCTGGCTCTGCAGCTGGAAGAATTCGGTCGGCGTCTTGACGGTCGAGAAGCTCTTGAACGTGGCAGTCGCCTTCTCGAAGCTCTTGCGGCTGTAGTCCACCGCTTCCTGACCCAGAACTTCGATGCCCTTAGCAGCGATCTTGCCCGATTCGACCAGCGCTTCGACATTGCCCTTGGTGATGTCGCTCAGCTCTTCGATCGCCTTGGTCGACTTCTCGACGCCAGCCTTGGCCTTTTCGTTGAAGTCGGCATAGGCCGTTTCGAACTTGGCCTTGGTGTCTTCAGCGAACTTCTTTCCGGTTTCGATCACGTCGTTCATCATCTTGGTTCCTTCTGTGGCAGGCAGCGTTTTGGGCTCGACCGGCCCGGCCTCGGATGACAGGCTCTTGATAGGTTCGACATCGGCAGCGATCTCTTCGACCAGCGGCGCGGGTGCGTCAGGGACCGGCTCGATCTGCGGCGGGGCCGCTGGTTCCGGCGCAGCGTCGGCCGCCGTAGTGGCAGCGACGATCGCGACCGGATCAGCCAGGGCAGCGCCTTTGACAGCGGCCTTCCTGGATGCGACCAGCTTGGACGCGGAGGGCTTCGATGGGGCACCCGCCCTGGGGCTGATGCTCACCGCATCTTCCGCGGCTTTCAAGGCTTCAGCCGCCGAAAGCGTTGAAGTCGATTTCTTAACCGGGGCCTTTTGCCGACCTGGCTTTGGAGTCACTGCCATGAAAAGATTCTCCGTTGCTGCAGTGCACAATACACATTGCGAACGTCTGGCGCAAGGGTTTTTGTGCAGTGCAGCAAAGCGGCGGCGTGTCGGACATACGTAGCGGCGGGAATGGCTAAATTGAGGCGCTTAGCGTTCCCTGACGTAGCGTCCCGGAGCATCCTCGATCGCCTTTAGCGATCCCTCCCCCGGAATGCGCGCGCCGATGGCGGGAACAGTCGAATCACCGCGCGCCCGGATCCATTCGATCCAGTCCGGCCACCAGCTCCCTTTGGTTTCCTTCGCACTTGCGACAAAGTCCGCAAGGCTTCCCGGCAGTTCGTCACAGGTCCAATATTGGTATTTCTGCGCCGCTGGTGGGTTCACCACACCCGCGATATGGCCTGACCCGGCGAGCAGGAACCGAATGGGGCCGGAAAAGTGGGAGGTGATCTTCCACACGCTTTCTGGCGGCGCGATATGATCCTCGCGGCCGGACTGGATATAGGCGGGGGTCTGCACCTTGCTCAGGTCAAGCGGCGTGCCTTCGATGCTGATAGCGCCCGGCTCGATCAGCTTATTTTCGCGATACAGTTCCGTCAGATAATTTTTGTGCCAGCGCGCCGGAAGATTGGTGGTGTCGCCATTCCAGTACAACAGGTCGAAGGGCGCATAATCCTGCCCCAGCAGATAATTATTGACCACATAGTTCCAGATGAGGTCGCGGCCACGCAGCAGGTTGAAGGTCGCGGCCATATAGCGCCCGTCGAGAAATCCCCCGGCCGAAAGCTGGTCGATCAGCTGCATCTGCTCGTCATCGACGAACAGGCCAAGGTCACCTGCCTCGCTGAAATCCACTTGCGCCGTGAAGAAGGTCGCGCTCGCCACCTTGTCCGCTTCGCCGCGCGCGGCCAGCAGCGCCAGCGTGGCGGCAAGGGTCGTGCCCGCCACGCAATAGCCGATCGCATGCACGCTGGGTACGCCGAGCAATTCCCGAACCGTGTCGATCGCATCGATCTGGCCCCGGAGGATATAATCGTCCCATAGCAGGTCCTTCATCGACGCATCCGCCGATTTCCAGGACAGCAGGAAGACACTTAGCCCCTGGTCCGTCGCCCATTTGACGAAGCTTTTTTCTGGCGAAAGATCGAGAATGTAGAAGCGGTTGATCCAGGCCGGGAAGATGACGAGCGGCGTTTCGAGCACCTGTTCGGTGGTCGGCGCATAATGGATCAGCTGGTAGAGCGGCGTTTCCTTGATGACCTTGCCCGGCGTCGCCGCGATGTTCCGGCCAAGCTCAAAGACGGTGCCGTCGGTCTGCGTCAGCTGGCCCTTCTCCAGGTCGGCCAGCATATGCTGCAGGCCCTTGACCAGATTCTCGCCACCGCTCTGCAGCGTCTTTTCCATGACGGTCGGATTGGTCAGCAGGAAGTTGCTGGGCGCGGCCGCATCCAGCATGCCGCTGGCGGCAAAGCGCAGCTTCGCCTTCTGCTTGGGATCAACGCCGTCCACCGCGTCGGTGAGCTTCAGCAGATAGTCCGACAGCAGCAAATAGCTTTGCCGGATCAAGTCGTAGAAAGGATGCTTGGTCCAGGCGGGATCGGCGAAGCGGCGATCCTTGCGCGCGGCGGGGCTGTCGGGCGGCGGTGCATCGGGCTCGTCGCGCAGGACGCCCCCCGAATCGAGAAAGCGCTGCCATAGCGCCAGCCCTTCATTGGCAAAGCCTGTCTGGATACGCGCGACAGCGTCGGGATCGAATGGCAATGCCCGGCCCGTGGCCCCGGCCGCCTGTTCCAGCAACAGCTGCTGAGCCCGGCCGACGACTTCCGTCCATTGCTGCATCTGCGCCAGCGTCGGCAGGTGTGGCTCGTTGAGGTCCTGTGCTTCCATGGCCACTTTCCTCCTCCTGGCATCCTGAACTTCCGCCGCTTTCGCTGGCGCGGGCGCGCCTTGCGGGCTATAGCCAAGGCGCGCCGCACCGAAAGTGCGGGCCGCACTATTCCTCATGGAGACCTTTCAGGAAAGCCCTATAATGTCCGAAGAATTCTACCGCATGAAGCGCCTGCCGCCCTATGTCATCGCTGAAGTCAATGCGATGCGGGCCGCCGCGCGAGCCGCGGGCGAGGACATTATCGACCTTGGCATGGGCAATCCCGATCTGCCGCCGCCCGACCATGTGATCGAAAAGCTGATCGAAGTCGCCAAGAAGCCCGACGCCCACGGCTACTCCCAGTCGAAGGGGATACCGGGTCTCCGCCGCGCGCAGGCCAACTATTACGGCCGCCGGTTCGGCGTCGATGTCGATCCGGAAACGGAAGTCGTCGTCACCATGGGATCGAAGGAGGGCCTGGCCAGCCTGGCAACGGCGATCACCGCGCCCGGCGACGTGGTGCTGGCGCCCAACCCCAGCTACCCGATCCACATGTTCGGCTTCATCATCGCGGGTGCGACCATCCGCTCGGTGCCGACCACGCCGGACGATCATTATTTCCGCTCGCTCGACCGCGCCATGGCCTTCACCGTGCCGCGCCCGTCGATCCTGGTGGTGAACTATCCATCCAACCCGACGGCGGAGACGGTGGACCTCGCCTTTTACGAGCGGCTGGTCGCCTGGGCGAAGGAGAACAAGGTCTGGGTGCTGTCCGACCTTGCCTATTCCGAACTATATTATGATGGCAATCCCACGCCCTCCATCCTGCAGGTGCCGGGCGCGAAGGATATCGCGATCGAGTTCACGTCGCTCAGCAAGACCTATTCGATGGCGGGCTGGCGCATTGGCTTCGCGGTCGGCAACAAACAGTTGATCGCCGCGATGAGCCGCGTGAAGTCCTATCTCGACTATGGCGCGTTCACGCCGATCCAGGCGGCGGCCTGCGCAGCGCTCAACGGGCCGCAGGACATCGTCCAGAAGAACCGCGAGCTCTACCACAAGCGCCGCGACGTGATGGTGGAGGCGTTCAGCCGCGCCGGATGGGAAATCCCCGCGCCCCGCGCATCGATGTTCGCCTGGGCTCCCTTGCCGCCCGCGCTGAAAGAGATGGGCAGCCTGGAATTTTCCAAGCAGCTCCTCACTCACGCCAAGGTCGCGGTGGCGCCGGGCGTCGGCTATGGCGAGGATGGCGAAGGATATGTCCGCATCGCCATGGTGGAAAATGAGCAGCGGCTGCGGCAGGCTGCCCGCAACATCAAACAATATCTGAAGTCCATGGGCATCAACACGCCTGCCAAGGGCGCCGCCTGAACGAGGATGGAAGCTATCGGCCGCGCATTCCTGGCGGAATGTGCGGCTGCTTGGCGGCTTTGGCTTTCCTCGGACTCTGCGCCGTCCTCTTCATAGGGTCGGTGATAGGCGACTGCGCCGACGCCCGGTCGTGCGCGCACAAGAATGACGCCGGTCATATTTTGTGGGTCGCGCCGCTTTCGGCCCTTGTCATTTTTCTTCTGGTGCGCTGGTTTGTCGACAAGGTGACAGACAGACGATGAACTCTCTTCCGCAGGTTTCCCAGGTTGCACAGACGATCCAGCTGGCGTTGGCGCCCGTGTTCCTGCTTGCCGGGATCGGCGCGTTCCTCAACGTCTGCGTCGGACGGCTCGCGCGCATCATAGACCGTGCGCGTCTGCTGGAAGGTCGCATCCTCACCAGTCGGGGCCGGGAACATGACCGGATGGTGGCGGAAATCCGGGTGCTCGATCGAAGGATGAGCGTCGTCAACAGCGCCATTTTCCTGACCGTGGTGTCGGCTTGCGCGGTCTGCCTGGTGGTCATCCTGCTGTTCGCGGGCAATTTGTTCGGCGCGCATCTCGGCACCCTGATCGCGATCCTGTTCAGCCTGTCGATGCTGCTGCAGGCTGCGGCCTTCGGCACCTTCATCCAGGAAATCCGCCTGGCGTCGCGGATCATCCACATCCGGAACGAGGTCCTCTATCATGAGGCCGAGGGGGAGGAAGCGTCGTGACCAAGTTCACGGTCAATGACCGGCCCGTCCAATATCGGATGGACCCCGACACCCCGCTTCTCTGGGCGCTGCGCGACGCGTCCAACCTGACCGGCACGAAATATGGGTGCGGGACAGGCGATTGCGGCGCCTGTACGGTCGATATCGATGGGCAGGCCGTGCGGTCGTGCCAGGTCACGATCAGGGAGACCGAGGGGCGCTTCGTCACCACGATCGAAGCGCTGTCCCCTGACCGGGGTCACCCGCTGCAGCAGGTGTTCGCGGCCGACAATGTGTCGCAATGCGGCTATTGCATCCCGGGCGTGCTCATGACCGCCGCGGTCCTGCTGAAACGCAACAGCGACCCGAGCGATGAAGAAATCGACGCCGCCATTACCAATATCTGCCGATGCGGCATCTATCCCCGTCTGCGCGGAGCGATAAAGCGGGCCGGAAAAGTCATGCGGGGCGAGGAACAGGTCGAAGCCGCCCCGCCCCCCGGCGTGTCACCCGAAGAGGCCGCGCGCGCAGTCCCGGCGCTTCGGCGGCCTTAGGCGTGATTGTCTTCCAGAGCATTCGCATCAAGGCTCCTGCCCGTCACCCTGGGCTTGACCCGGGGTGACGATCACCCGAACGTGATTATGCTCTACTTACTTCACCCGAAGCGATAGGCCGCCACCGGCCACCCCCGCACCGCATCGTCATAGTCGACCCGCGCGGCATCACCCCCGCCCGCGCCGACCGCCACCATCAGCGGCAGCAAATGCTCCTCCCGCGGGTGCGCGAAACGCGCCTCCGGCAACTGGTCCCACGCTGCAACCCGAGCCGCTCTTCGCTCCGCATCCTCGTCCATCACGGCATCCGTCAACGCCGCATGCCACAAAAGCGACGGCGTCCGCGCCTGCGAGTCCTGGACCCGCATATTGTGAAAGCTCATGCCCGAACCGACGATCAGCACGCCTTCGTCCCGCAACGGCTCAAGCGCACGGCCCGCCGCGATATGCGCCGCCGGGTCGAGATCGTGGCGCAGCGAGAGTTGAACCACGGGGATGTCCGCCTGCGGCCGCGCGACCTTCATGGGGATGAAGACGCCATGGTCCCACCCCCGTTCGTGCTCCTCGGCAACGGGAAAGCCGCCTTCGCGCAGCAAACCAGTAACGCGGTCGGCAAGCTCCGGCGATCCCGGCGCGTTCCAGCGCAGCGAATAAGTATGTGGCGGGAAATTATAATAGTCGAACAGCAGTTCTGGACTGTCGCCCCTGTGCACAGTGAAGACCGGCTCCTCCCAATGGGCCGATATGATCAGCATCGCGCGCGGGCGCTCGGGTAGTCGTTCGATCAACTGCGCGAGGTAATGCTGCATGCTCTGCCACATCGGGTCGCTGAACGGCCGGTCCGGGTCAGCAGGGTCCATGAAGAAGCAGGGACCGCCACCATGCGGTATGTAAAGGCTGGGCTGTTTCATGCGGCCAAGATCGCGCGGTGCCCTTAACCATGCAAGCATGGGCCGCGAAACAATGCGTTTCGCGGCGCTTCAGCCTTCCTCCGCCTCAATCATGGGCGCGATAGCCTGCGCCAGGGTGGCGCCGGAATAGGGCTTTTTGAGCAAGGTCACCTGGCCAAAGCGGTCGGGCAAGTCCAGGCCGTCGCCATAGCCGGTGGCAAACAGGAAGCCGACGCCATTTTCCGCCAGCAGGTCGGCAATCGGCAGGCTGGTCTCATTGCCCAGGTTGAAGTCCAGAACCGCGAAATCGACCTTGTACAAGGCGATCGCCTCGCGCGCGCGCCCTACGCTGGCGGCGGTAATGACATCGGCCCCCAGATCACGCAGCGCATCTTCGCCGTCCATGGCGATGATCATATTATCTTCGACCAGCAGGACCTTGCGGCCCTTCAGCAGACCGGGCGTCGGTGCAGGTGTTGGCTTTGGCTTTTCGCCACCGGTGACGTCCGGCAGGACCGACACGATGTGAGCCGACGGGATGCAGAAATGCGCCTCCAGTCCGGCCAGCCGGTAGGCGATCTCCGCCTTACCATCCAGATCATAGGGGATCGACCGTTCGATGACTGTCGATCCAAATCCCCGACGCGTGGGCGCCACGACGGCCGGGCCGCCGCTCTCGCTCCAGTCGAGCAGCAAGCTACCGTCCGCATCGACACGCCAATCGATCATGACTGTGCCGCCGTCGGACAGGGCACCATATTTAGCGGCGTTGGTCAGCAGCTCGTGGATGACCAGCGCCAGCACGGTAAAGGCCGCCGGGGTCAGCAGGACATTGGGCCCGGTCTGCCGGACCCGGTCGCGCCGCTCGCCAAGATAGGCCCCGGCCTCCACCTCGATCAGGTCCTGCAGCCGCGCAGGCGCCCAGCGGTCCGCCGTAATCTGGTCATGCGCCCGCGCAAGCGCGTGAACGCGGCTTTCCAGCGTGTCGATGAACTCGTCCACCGACCGCGCATTATCGCGCGTTTGCGACAGCAGCCCCCGGATAAGCGACAGGATATTGCGCACCCGGTGGTTCAGCTCGGCGATCAGCAATTCCTGCTTCTCATGCGCCTTCTGCCGTTCCTCATTGGCGGAATCGGACAGGCGCAGCACCACCTCCAGCAGGGCCGTGCGCAGCGCCTCCGCCACGCGCAGTTCGGCCGGCGTGAAGGGTACGGATGTGCCCTTCACCAGCTCTGACCATTCCTCGAAACTTTTGCGCGGCGTCAGGCGCGGCCCGTTGGGGCCATATTCGATATGTTTTTCCTGATCGCCGGCCCAGCGGACCGAGCGCAGCTGCTCGGCACGGAACAGGACGACATAGTCGCGCGGGCGGCGCGACAGCGGAATGGCGAGCAGCCCCGCTGCGCGATCGGCATAGGCCGCCGCCTCCGGCATGATCTGGCTCAGGCAGTCAGTCGCGAACACCTGGCTTGCCGCCGCCCGATTGAGCATCGACACGATCGCCGCGAAGGAGGACCTGTCCGGCGTCAAGCCAGCCAAGGTCATGTCGCCATCGATATAGACGCCAACGCCATCCGCAGGCACGGTGTCAAAGATGACATCGCCCAGCCAGCGCGCATTGGACAGCAGGTCGTTGTCCTGCGCCACGGCGGACATCAGCCGGTCGGCCACTTGCCGCGCCTTGCCCTCATATTCCGCCGTCTCCGCCCGCTCGCGGCTTTCGAGCATCATGGAAAAGATCTGCCCGAACAACTCCGCCGCGCTCCGCTGGGCGAAGGTGGGAAGGCGCGGCCCATAATGGTGGCAGGCGAACAGGCCCCACAGCCGCCCCTCGACGATGATCGAGATGGAGAGCGAAGCACCGACGCCCATATTGCCGAGATATTCGATATGGATCGGCGACACCGCGCGCAGCAGGCTGAGCGACATGTCGAGCGCTGCACCCGAAGGATCCAGTGTCGGAATGACGGGGACCGGCGCTGATTTCACATCGGCGATGATGCGAAAGATGTTGCGCACATACAGCGCGCGCGCCTGGGCCGGAATGTCGGAGGCGGGATAGTGCAGCCCGAAAAAGCTGTCGATGCCCGACCGTAGGGCTTCGGCCACCACTTCGCCGTCCCCGCCCTCGGCGAAGCGATAGACCATGACGCGGTCAAAGCCCGTCAGCGCCCTCACCTGCCGCGCGCCATCGCGCAGGAAAGCGGCCATGTTATCCGTCTGCGCAAGCCTGGACACCATGGAGCGCACCATGCTGGTGGCCTCCATCTCGTCCGCGCAGGCAGGTTCCGCCTCGATCACCACGAGCGACCCGGAAAAATGGACGGCAACGTCGAAGGGCTGGATGCCCTCGATCAACACCAGCGAAAATATCCGCTCCACAGCATCGGGCCCGCGCAGCAGCGTGATGCGGTTGCGCAGCGAGTGAATGGCATCGCTGCTGAAAAGGTCGTTGATCGGCCTGCCCAGCATCTGGTCGGGCGATAGGCCGATAAATTGCTCGCAATTCGCCGAAGCGCGGGACACCAGCCAATCGGCCGTCACCGCAACCAGAAAGCCGAATGCCTGTATGTTGCCGGGCACATGGATGGGTTCGCGATCGCAATTGTTGATATCGACGGCGAAGTTCGCGGTATCTGGCTCCTGGCGATCAGCCATGGACGACACGCTCCGCCGCGGCGCCCGCAGCAAAGAGCGCGAAGGCAGCCTCTGCCCCCTGCACCGCACTGTCGATCCATTCCTGGCCACCGCCATCGGCTGCCGCGTCCAGCGCCTGCTGAAACGCGATCCAACTGCCGTCCCGGTGCGTCGATTTCAGATAGGCACGGGGCAGTCCGGGCGCGACCTGACGCTCCAACATGGCGCCGCCGAGCCGCGATCCTTCCAAGGCATAAAGCGCGCCCCAGCGAAAAGCTTCGCCTTGCCCGGGTTCGGCGACCAGGGGTTCCGGCATCGCTTCACCAAGCGCGGCAAGATCATCCATCAACTGCGGCAGGCGTGGCGAATCCGGCCTAGCGAGCTTTTCCAGCGGCATGAGCGCGCGGGCATGCGCTTTCAGAAAAGCGCCATATTCAGCGGGAATATCGAGCGAAAAATCCGAATAAAGTTCATCTACGCGCTGGTGATTGGCCATGGTGGCATCACGAAGGGCCTGACGGATGCGGCCTGCGCTGGGCGTTCTTTTCACTCATCTGTCCTAAAAGCTGTTAACAAGACGCGCACTGATCCAGATCAGCTTTTTATGGCCAACGACAACAGTTGAGCTGTTTTCCGGCCCTATAACGGATTTATGCACTTCTGGCTCCATTCTCGACCTTCTGACCAGAAGATTCTTTCTCATCGCTGACGAAGGAGTTCAGCATCGTGACATGGCGCCTGACATAAAAAGGCAACATGCGGGGCATGGCGCCCCTTTTGCGAAAGTCAAAGATCATGTTGAGGAAGATCATGCTGGCGGGCCTGATGACCGCCACGGTGCTGAGCGGCGTCGCCCCGGCCTACGCCCAACGCTGGCAGGAAGGCGGCCGGAATCGCGGCGGCAGTGAGCAATCTGGCCGGGGTGATGGCCAGCAGTCCCGTGACGGCGGCCGATTTGGCCAGCGGTGGGAAGGCGGCTCGCGCGGCGATCGTGCGGCGGGGCAGCGCTGGCAGGAACGAGCGAACGACCGCGCTGCGGCCCAGACATCGCCGCAACGCGCTGATCGCCAATGGCGCGGCGGCGAAGTGCGCAGCGATGGCGGGCGCGACGCATGGCGGAACGATGCGCGGGTCAGGGAACGGTCGGCAGGAGATCGTCCGCAATGGCGGGACGATCGCCGTGGAGACAATCGCCCCGGCTGGCGCGATGATCGGGTCGAACGGCGCCCCGACTGGCGGGACAACCGGCCCCAAGGGCGGCTCGACAGCGGCAATAACTGGCGCGGCACTCTCGCCGGTCCTCGCCGCTATGACGATCGCACGCGCTGGAGCAGCCAGCGGCGCTGGGACAATGGCTGGCGGCAGGATCGCCGCTATGACTGGCGCAGCTACCGTTCCCGCTATGGCGACCGCTACCGGATCGGCCGCTATTATGCACCGCGCGGCTGGAGTTATGGCTATAACCGCGTGTCGGTGGGCATATTCCTGAACAGCCTGCTCTTCGCCAACAATTACTGGATCGACGACCCCTGGTCGTACCGCTTGCCACCCGCTTACGGCTCTCTGCGCTGGATCCGCTATTATGACGATGCGCTGCTGGTCGATGTGCGTGACGGCTATGTCGTCGATGTGATCCAGGACTTCTTCTGGTAAGCTGGAGACAGCCATTAACGGCGATCATCTGGGCCCGGCGTCAGGCACGCCGGGCCCTTTTCATTTGCGCGGCGGCATCGGCGGCGGCAGGAAGCTGGCATGACGGACATGATCGATGATGGCGGCACCGCCTCGGCCATAAGGGCCAAGATCGGCGATGCGGTGCGCGCAAAGCTTGACCGCAATCCCATGGTCAGCCGGATCGACTCAGCCAATCTGGAAATCTACGGGCGCCACGATTTCCTGAGCGCCGAGGAGTGCCGGGCTTTGCGCACCATGATCGATGCGGATGCGCAGCCTTCGACTCTGTTTTCCGGCAGCGCCAACGCGGATTACCGCACCAGCCATAGCTGCAATCTCAGCCCCTGGGACCCGCTGGTCAAAAGCATCAGCGACCGCATTTGCGCGCTGACCGGACTGCCGCCCGAAAATGGCGAGACGCTGCAGGGCCAGCGCTATGCGGCGGGTCAGGAATATAAGGCGCATTGCGACTATTTCCCGGTTACCGCCAGCTACTGGCCCGCGATGATGAAGACGGGGGGACAACGCAGCTGGACGGCGATGATCTACCTCTCCTCCGTCGCGGCGGGTGGCGAGACGCACTTTCCCCATTGCGAATTCATGGTGCCGCCGGTCGAGGGCATGATCCTCATCTGGAACAATATGAAGGCGGACGGCTCACCCAACCCGATGAGCCTGCATGCCGCCCGCCCGGTGGAAAGCGGCGTCAAATATGTCGTCACCAAATGGTTTCGCGAACGCCGCTGGACCGCCTGATCGCCGCATCACTCTTCATAGCGGTGATACAAGTTGCGACATAAATGTCTGATTCCTGACTAAGCCATTCCCCCAAGGTTCAGCGGAGGGTGTGCATAACAGCCTTGTTGGTGGCGGAACCGGCCATGCGGGAAAGAAGTTTGATCCCCCGTCGGTTCAGGGCCGCCAAAGCTGATGGGAGAAGATATATGCGTAAGTTGATCATCCTCGGCCTGATCGCAGCGACCGCAATGCCAGGCGCCGTCATGGCCCAGTCGCGCGGCGAGGTACGCGACAGTGCGCGGGATCTGCGTCATGAGCAGCGTGAATTGCGTGATGCGCAACGCTACGGCTCGCGCCACGACGTGCGCGAACAACGCCGCGATGTCCGCGATGCGCGACAGGAATTGCGCGAAGATTGGCGCGACTATCGCCGCTCGCACCGCGACGTCTATCGCGGCGGCAACTGGCGCGCGCCGTTCCGCTACAACCGCTGGGAAGTCGGATCGCAGCTGCGCCCGAGCTACTATAATTCGCGCTACTATATCAGCGATCCCTATCGCTATCGCCTCTCGCGGCCCGGCAATCCCAATCTCCGCTGGGTGAGGCACTATAATGACGTGCTGCTGGTCAATGTCCGTAGCGGCCGCGTGATGGAGGTCCATCGGGGCTTCTTCTGGTAAGCACTAAGATTACCGATGCTGGACGGCTCCGGGCGAAAGTCCGGGGCCGTTTTCATGTGAGCTGCGAGTGCGCAGACGGCCAAAGTTCATCAAGCAATCTGATTAGCCCCCAGTGCTCCAATCGGCACAACCTCTAATCCCGTTCGCCCTGAGCATGTCGAAGGGCTCTACTTCTTCTTAGATAGAGAAAGGCTTCGACAAGCTCAGCCCGACCGGGTTGAACCGAACTAGGCAGCACGATTTGGAAAAACCCCTTGGCCGCGCCGCCCGTCTCCGAGCGGGCGCGGCCGATGACACGCGCAGGGCGCGCCATCAGTCCGAAAGGGGGTGGACCAGAATAGGAACGCTCGCCCGCCGCGAATGTTCCCCTGCGTCAGCCCAGCGCTTCAGCGATCAGGCGGCGGCTGTTAGCGACGCCATAAAGCGCGATAAAGCTCCCCATCCGCGGCCCCTGATCAGCGCCCAGCAGCGTCTGATACAGCGCCTTGAACCAGTCACGCAGCTCGGCAAAGCCAAAGGCTTCATCCTTGCCGATAGCATAGACGATATTCTGAATATCCTCCGCCGTCGCGTCATCGCCCAGCGCCGCAAGCTCTTCATCCAGCCGACGCAAGGCTGCGGCCTCGTTGGCTTCCGGCGCGCGGCGCTTCAACGTCGGCGCGACGAAATCGCGGTGATAGGCGAGCGCATGACCGATCAGCGCGTCCAGTTCCGGGTAGGTCTCCGCACTGGCGTCCGGAACATAATTTTGCAGATAGCCCCATACCTGCTCGCGGCTGGCGTCGCCCATCACGCCGACCAGATTGAGCAACAGGCCGAAGGTCACGGGCAGCTCACCGTCAGGCAGCTTGCCGTCATGGATATGGTGCACCGGATTGCCGAGCTGCTGCTCGACAGCCTGCTTGGCGTAGTTGCCGCGGAACTGCCAATATTCATCCACCGCGCGCGGGATCACGCCCATGTGCAGCTGCTTTGCCTTCTTCGGCTCGCGATAGGCGTAGAAGGCCAGGCTTTCCTGCGGACCATAGGTCAGCCATTGCTCCAGGCTAAGGCCGTTGCCCTTGGACTTGGAGATTTTCTCTCCCTTCTCGTCCAGGAACATCTCGTAATTGAAGCCCTCGGGCGGACGAGCACCCAGCGCGCGGCAGATGCGCGAGGACTGGGTGACGGAATCGATCAGGTCCTTACCCGCCATTTCATAATCGACGCCCAGTGCGACCCAGCGCATCGCCCAGTCGACCTTCCACTGCAGCTTCGCGCCACCGGACAGGATCGACTGCTCGACGATCTCACCCTCATCCTCAAAGCGCACCAGCCCGGCCTCGGCGTCCAGCACCTCGACCGGCACCTGAAGCACGATGCCGCTCTTCGGGCTGATCGGCAGGACGGGGGAATAGGTCGCCTGCCGTTCCTTGCGCAGGGTCGGCAACATGATGTCCATGATGTCCTGATAATGGCGCAGGACATTCTTCAGCGCATCGTCGAACGCTCCGGACGTGTAGCGATCGGTCGCCGACACAAATTCATAATCGAAGCCAAAGCGATCCAGAAAATCGCGCAGCATCGCATTATTGTGATGCGCGAAGCTTTCGAACTTCTCGAACGGGTCGGGCACCTGCGTCAGCGGCTTGCCCAGATGCTCGGCGAGCATAGCTTGGTTCGGCACATTGTCGGGGACCTTGCGCAGCCCGTCCATATCGTCGCTGAACGCGATCAGGCGCGTCGGAATATCCGACAGCGCGTGATATGCGTTGCGGACCATCGTCGTGCGCAACACTTCGTTGAAGGTGCCGATATGCGGCAGGCCCGACGGACCGTAGCCGGTCTCGAACAGGATATGGCCTTTTTTAGGCGCGCCGTTCTGATAGCGCTTCAGCAGCTTGCGCGCTTCTTCATAGGGCCAGGCCTTGGACGCCTGAGCGGCGGAGCGGAGAATATCGGACACGGTCATGATGCAGATGCCCCTAGCCTTGGCGGCGGCGAAATGGAACGGCTTTCCGCAGGGCCGCTGGCACCGACACGCCGAACGGCCGCGATCATGTTTAACCTTGATTAACCCTGATTTGGCATAATCGCCCGATCGAAGGGGGATAACAGGCACATGCAGATCGCGCGCAGCCGCCAACGCATTTTGGTGGACATCGATGTCGTCGTGACGACGGTACTCGACAGTCTGGAGGGCACCATCGTCGACCTCAGCGAAGGCGGCGCCTTGATCCGGGGCTGCAGCTTGCCCGCGCGCAGCCAGTGCCAGATCAGCTTTGAAGGGCAGACGGTCTTCGGGACGGTGCAATGGTCAGAACCGGATCGCATCGGCGTCCGCTTCCCCTATGAGCTGGTGGACGGCCCGCTGTTCGACATGCTGGAAATGGCGCGCACCCGGCTACGTGCGCCGCTGGCGCAAAAGCGTGGCGAAGGAGCCTTTGCCAACCGCGCCTTTCCATCGCAGCCCGCTGGATTTGGCCGCCGCGCAAGCTGAATTTAGCCTTTTTCTGGTTTCCCTTTTGTTCCCGCTCGCCTAAGCGACGGGAGTGATTGACGCGACTGCCCTGCCAGCCCTTCATGCCAGCCATGGCGGGATTTGGCTGCGTGAGGGCAGAAGCACCAAGGCGGTCGCAAAGGGCACCGCCATTGCCTGTGCGGCCGAAACCCCGACCCTGTTGCTCAATGCGCCGCTGACCGGCCAGCGGCTCGGCTATCCTGAACTCAATGGCCTCGACCTGCTGGAGCTGTGGGCCTTCGTTCATCCCGCCCGCTTCCTTGTGCCAACCCCCAAGGGCCTGGCCGAAGCACTCAGCCTCGAACGGCCCGGCGGCGAAGCCGACATTCCGCAACTCTTGCAGGCTGCCACCGCGGCCCTGCTCGACAGGCTCGGTTCGCCAGAATGGTCAGAGCGCGAGGGCGGCTGGACCTCCGCCCAGACCCTCCACCGCCTGCGCTGGCCCTGGGCCCCGCTCGTCGCGCCCCGGATAAGCCGTCCCTCCGAAGCGGAACGCTGGCTGTTTTCCCGCTTGCCCGAATGGGAAGAAACGCCGCCGCGTCCAGCGCCGCGCACCATCTCCCTCGATGAAAAGTCGGTGCTGGAGCGGCTCGCGCATCTGACCGGCAGCGCGGCGGAAGCGCGCCCCGGACAGCGCGCCTACGCCGCCGCCGCCGTGGAAAGCTTCCGCCCGCGCCAGCACCGCGATCAACCCAACATGCTACTGGCGGAGGCTGGCACCGGGATCGGCAAGACCCTGGGCTATCTCGCCCCCGCGTCGCTCTGGGCGTCGGAAGCGCAAGGCACGGTCTGGATATCCACCTATACCAAAGCGCTCCAACGGCAGCTTGACCGCGAAAGCCTGCGCCTCTTCCCCGATCCGGCAACCGCAGCGCGGCGGGTCGTCGTGCGTAAGGGGCGCGAAAATTATCTTTGCCTGCTCAACCTTGAGGACGCGCTGCAGGGCGGCTTTTCCGGCCGCGCGGCGATCCTGGCACAACTGGTGGCGCGCTGGGCGGCGTTCAGCAAGGATGGCGACATGGTCGGCGGCGATCTGCCAGGCTGGCTGCCGACGCTGTTCCGCCGCAACGGATCGACCGCGCTCACCGACCGCCGAGGCGAATGCATCTACGCAGGCTGCCCGCATTACCGCAAATGCTTCATCGAGCGGTCGGCGCGCGCCTCCGCCGATGCGGACATCGTCATCGCCAATCACGCGCTCGTCATGATCAACGCGGCGCGTGGGCGGGAAACTGGCCAGCGGCCGCAGCGCATCATCTTCGATGAGGGCCATCACCTCTTCGACGCGGCCGATTCCACCTTTTCCGTCGCCTTGTCAGGGCAGGAAGCGATCGAGCTGCGCCGCTGGGTGATGGGCCCCGAAGGCAATTCGCGCGGCCGCCGCCGAGGTCTTGCCGCCCGCCTGTCGGACCTCGCCAGCTATGATGAGGAAGGCGGCGAGGCGATCCGCGCGGCAGCAGACGCGGCCCGCGCCCTCCCCGCCGACGAATGGCTGAAGCGGATCGTCGCGGGTGAGCCTTTCGGGCCGCTCGAACAGCTGCTCAGCGCCGTGCGCGGTACCGTCTATGCCCGCGCCGCCGACGTAGGCGAGGCGGACGCGGGCTATGGCCTGGAAACGGAAGTCGCCGAACCCGACGGCCCGCTTGTTGAAGCCGCTCAGGAAGCGGCGCTGGCGCTTGACGCCTTGCTCCGGCCGCTGAACCGGCTGGGGAAACGGCTGGAGGCAGTCATCGAGGATGCGCCCGACTGGCTCGACGGCGCAGCACGGGCGCGGATCGAAGGCGCGATAGCCTCGCTTGGCTGGCGGTGCGACCTCATCGCGGCATGGCTCGCGCTGCTGGCCCGGATCGGCGGCCCGGCTGATGCGGACTTTGTCGATTGGATGACGGTGGACCGGATAGAGGGCCGCGAATTCGACATCGGCATCCACCGCCACTGGCTGGACCCGACCCGCCCGCTCGCTGAAGCCGTGCTGAAACCGGCACAAGGCGTACTCGTCACCTCCGCGACGCTCAAGGGTGGCGGCGATTGGGACAATGCGGAAAGCCGCAGCGGCGCGAGCCACCTCCCGCGCGGCGCCCAACGGTTCGAAGCGGCAAGCCCGTTCGACTATCCCGGCCGCGCCGAGGTGCTGATCGTCACTGACATCAAGCGCGGCGACATTGCCGCCCTGTCGGGGGCCTATGGGCGGCTGATCGAAGCGGCAGGGGGCGGCACGCTCGGCCTCTTCACCGCGATCCGGCGCCTGCGCGCGGTCCATGCGCGCATCGCCGACCGCCTCGCGCGTGCGGGCCTGCCACTCTACGCCCAGCATGTCGATCCGATGGATACCGGCACGCTGATCGACATCTTCCGCGACGATCCACGCGCCTCGCTGCTCGGCACCGATGCCTTGCGCGACGGCGTCGATGTGCCCGGCCATTCGCTGCGCCTCGTCGTGATGGAGGGCGTTCCCTGGTCGAAGCCGACGGTGCTGCACGCCGCCCGCCGACTCGCCGGAGGGGGCGCTGCCTATGACGACAGGCTGATCCGCGCCCGTCTCGCCCAGGCATTTGGCCGCCTCATCCGCCGCGCCGAGGATCGCGGCAGCTTCGTCATATTGTCCGCCGCCATGCCCAGCCGCTTGCTGAGCGCCTTTCCGCCGGGCACCCCCATTCGCCGCGTCACCCTCGATGAAGCGATCATTGCGGTCAGCGCCCATTCGCGCGCTGGCCATGGCGACGGCATGCCGCTAGGGCAGAGGCAAGACGAATCCGGCACCCACGACCTGGAGCAAAGATGAAGCGGTTGACCCTGTTGCGCCACGCCAAGTCCGACTGGGACGATCCGGTAGAGCGGGATTTCGACCGGCCGCTCAATCGGCGCGGGGAAAGGGCGGCGCTGCTGATCGGTCAATATGCGCGCAACCGGAAGATGGCGTTCGACCATCTCGTCGCGTCCCCCGCCGTGCGCGTCGTGCAGACGCTGGACACTTTCCTGGAAGGCTATGCCCAGCCGCTTGAACCCCGTTGGGACCGCCGCATCTATCTGGCATCCGTCGCAACATTGCTCGACGTGTTGCGCGATTTGCCCGACACGACGGACAGCGCCATCCTCGCGGGCCACAATCCAGGGCTGGAAGATCTGATCCTCGAACTGGTCCCGGACGATGGCGACAGCCCACTTCGCGACGATGTCGAGGTCAAGTTCCCGACGGCCAGCCTCGCGGTCCTGGACCTGGAGATCGATGCCTGGGCAGACGTCGCACCGAACGCGGCAACGCTGGTGAGCTTCACCCGTCCCCGCGATCTGGACCCAGCGCTTGGTCCGGAATCGCGCTAAGGCTACCGTTCTGCGCAACTGGAGCAGAGTATAGTTGATCTAAACCACCCACCCCCGTTCGGGCTGAGCCTGTCGAAGCCCTTCCCTTTCTAACAAGAAGTAAAGCCGTTGGCTATCGCCGCCCTTCGGGTCAACAAGCTCAGGGCGAACGGGGATTAGAGGGCAACTCTGAATTAGAGCATGAAACACTGAGTAGAGCACGAAGCGCCGAAGTAGAGCACAAAGCCCCCGAGCTTACTCCCCAACAGCCGTCGCCAACGCTGCCCGGATCGCCTGCAACCGGTCCAGCAAATCCGCACCCTGCTCCGGCTTAACCGAAACATCAGCCGCCGGAGCCGGAGCGGAAGGCGCCACCGCGACCCCATCGGCCAGCGCCTTCTGCGCCCCCCGTACCGTAAACCCTTCCACATTCAGCAGCTGGTTGATCCGCCGGACCAGCGCCACATCGGCAGGCCGGTAATAACGGCGATTGCCCGAACGCTGGAGCGGGCGCAGCTGCGGAAAGCGCGTTTCCCAGTAGCGCAGGATATGCTGCGGCAGCCCCAGTTCCCCGGACAGCTCACTGATTGTCAGGAATGCACCCTCTGCCTTTTCCATGAGCCGATCTTGCACCTATCGCGGCACAAAGGTCAACCTTAGGAAAGACGTGGCGGCCCCCCGCCGCCTGCGTCAGGATGCAGCGACGCGGTCGCGCATCGTCTGGCTGGCGCGGAAAGTCAGCACTCGGCGCGGCTCGATCGGCACTTCGACGCCCGTCTTCGGATTGCGCCCCATCCGCTCCGTCTTGTCGCGCAGGACGAAGGTGCCAAAGCTCGAAATCTTCACATTCTCCCCGCGTTCGAGCGCAGAGGTCATATGCTCCAATATGGACTCGATAAGCGCCGCCGCCTCGGATCGGGAGAGGCCGATGTGCCGATTGACGCTTTCCGCCAGATCCGCGCGTGTCAGGGTGCCATTGCCAGTCATCGAACGTCCCCACCTTCATCCGCCGGTTGAATGCCGACGCCAATGGTAAATCCTGCGATAACACAAGTGATTCGACAAGATCATCTGCCGGAGAAATCTAAAGAATTCCGAGGTATATAGCTTGAGTTAGACCCGCAGGACGCAGGCGCCCCAGGTGAAGCCGCCACCCATCGCCTCCAGCACCAGCAGGTCGCCCGGCTTGATGCGGCCGTCGCGCATGGCGAGGTCAAGCGCCAATGGCACCGAAGCGGCAGAAGTGTTGGCGTGACGGTCAACTGTCATCACCACCCGCTCCGGCGACAATTTCAGCTTGCGTGCCGTAGCGTCAAGGATGCGGGCATTGGCCTGGTGCGGGATCAGCCAGTCGATCTGATCCGTGCCAAGCCCGGCGGTTTCCATGACCTCGGTCAGGACTGAAGCAAGGTTGACGACGGCGTGGCGGAAAACTTCCTGCCCCTTCATCCGCAGTTTGCCCACCGTCTTCGTGGTCGAAGGCCCGCCATCCACATAGAGCAGCTGGTTGTGCCGACCATCGGCATGCAGCTTGGCCGCCAATATGCCCCGCGCGCCGTCAGCGCTTTCTTCGGCACCCAGCACGATCGCGCCCGCGCCGTCGCCGAACAGGACGCAAGTCGTCCGGTCTTCCCAGTCGAGAATGCGGCTGAACGTCTCTGATCCAATGACAAGCGCCCGCTGCGCTGCGCCAGACCGGATCATGCTGTCCGCCACGGTCACGGCATAGAGGAACCCCGAGCAGACTGCCGCCACGTCAAACGCCACGCAATCGTCGATGCCAAGCGCTGCCTGAACGATGGTCGCACTGGCCGGAAAGGTCTGGTCAGGCGTCGCCGTCGCCAGGATGATAAGGTCGATGTCCTGCGCGGCGAGGCCTGCGGCTGCCAATGCTGCCTTGGCGGCATCGGTCGCAAGCGTCGAGGTGGTCTCGTCATCGCCCGCAATGTGGCGGTTGCGGATGCCGGTCCGTTCGACGATCCATTCGTCGCTCGTGTCCACGGTCTCCGCCAGTTCAGCATTGCTGACGGCGCGTACCGGGAGGGCGGAACCCGTGCCCAGAAGAACGGACCTGCGAATCACTTTGCGGCAAGCTCCTGTTTGGACACCACGGCCGAAAGCGCGCTGACGCCCGCCATGTCGGCGGCGATGCGCCGCGTGATATCTTCTTCCAGCAGCCGGGCGGCGACATGGACGGCGTTGGCGACGCCCTTGTCATTGGCGCTGCCGTGGCTCTTCACCACCACGCCATTCAGCCCCAGGAAGACCGCGCCATTATGGTTGTTGGGGTCCAGATGATGCTTGAGCAGATGCATGGCGGGCTTGGAAATCAGGAAGCCGATCTTGGAGCGGATCGAACTGGTAAAGGCGGTACGCAGCAGGTCGGTGACGAAGCGCGCCGTGCCCTCGGCGGTCTTCAGCGCCACATTGCCGGAAAAACCGTCGCTAACGATCACGTCGGCCTCGCCTCGGCCGATCTTGTCGCCTTCGGTAAAGCCATCGAAGGACAGCGGCAGGCTGGTCGCCGCGCGCAATATTGCGGCGGCGTCACGGATTTCCTCCGTGCCCTTCATCTCTTCGGTGCCGATGTTCATGATGCGGACGCGCGGGCGCTCAAGGTCGAACGCGATCCGCGCATAGGCCGCGCCCATCACGGCGAACTGCACAAGGTTGCGAGCGTCGCACTCGGTATTGGCGCCGAGGTCCAGCATGACCACGTCATTGTCGCCCAGCGTCGGCAGCAATGCCGCCAGCGCAGGCCGGTCGATGCCGGGCATGGTGCGCAGTGCGAGCTTGGCCATCGCCATCAACGCGCCGGTATTGCCGGATGACACCGCAGCGCCCGCCTCGCCCGCCTTCACGGCGGCGATGGCCATGCTCATGGAGCTGGCCTTCTTGCGGATCGCGACGCTGGGCTTGTCCCCGGCCGACACGACATCGCTGGCGTGCACGACTTCGGACGCGGCCCGTAGATTGGGGTGATTGTCGAGGGCGGCCTTGATCCGCGCCTCGTCTCCGAAAAGGGTGAAGCGCAGCCCTTCGTGGCGGTGACGGGCGAGCGCAACACCCGCCATCATCACGCGCACGCCTTCATCCCCGCCCATCGCGTCGATTGCGATTCGCGGTTGGCTGGACACTTCAGGACACCTTTGCAGGAGAGAGGGTGTCGTCAGGCCCCGACGGCAACGACTTCGCGGCCGTTATAGTGGCCACAGCCCTCGCACAGATTGTGCGGGCGCTTCAGTTCACCGCAGTTCGAGCATTCCTGATAGGCTTCGACGCGCAGCGCATCGTGGCTGCGGCGCATGCCACGGCGGGACGGGGAAGTTTTCCTCTTTGGGACAGCCATGTCGGCACCTTATTCCATAATTAAATCTGGTTGAGCGACTGGCCGAAATCCGAGGAATGCCGACGCCACAGGCGCCGCAGACCATGCGGCCCGGGTGATCGCGAAGCCCTGCGCCTATAGCGCTTTTTGATCCCGGCGCAAGTCCTTCCTTGCCCTTGGCGGCATCCCGGTTACCCTGCTCATCAGAGAGAGAAGGGGAGAAGACGATCATGCTGTTGCCGATCACGCTGACACTGGCGGCCGCCTGCGCTTTTGTGAACCTGTGGCTGGCGACGCGATGCGTACGGATTCGCATGTCAGCCAAGACGCTCCACGGCGATGGCGGAAACCCTTTGCTCGCCCGCCGCATGCGTGCCCACGCCAATTTCACCGAATATGCGCCGATGGTCCTCATCCTGTTCGCGCTTGTCGAACTGGCGCTTGGCTCGCCGCTATGGCTTTGGATCGCGGCATGCGCCTTCATCATCGCGCGTGTCGCTCATCCGATGGGGATGGATGGTGACAGCCCTTCCCCTGCCCGC
Organism: uncultured Sphingobium sp.; assembly: GCA_966211835.1. Classification (GTDB taxonomy): domain Bacteria; phylum Pseudomonadota; class Alphaproteobacteria; order Sphingomonadales; family Sphingomonadaceae; genus Sphingobium. The sequence goes on along the minus strand of CBIHNV010000014.1, from coordinate 37,590 downwards.
GCAGTCGGCGCGCTTTTGACCTGGGTCGTGATGGCGGGACTGGCGATCGCAGCGCTCTATGCCGCATACAGCGCGACCCGCGCCGTTCCGGCCCCTCCTGCCCTTGCCGCCCAGGTCTAAGCGGTCAGGCCAGCACGGCGTCCCCGACAAAGGGGTTGGTGCGGCGTTCATGGGCGAAATTGCTCATCGGGCCATGACCGGGCACAAAGGCCGTGTCGCCACCTAGCGGCCACAGCTTGCCCGTGATCGCGTCGATCAAATCCTTATGATTGCCCATCGGGAAGTCGGTGCGGCCGATCGATCCCTGGAACAGCACGTCGCCCACAATGGCGAGCTTGCTGGGAGCGTGATGGAAGACCACATGGCCGGGCGTGTGGCCGGGGCAGTGATAGACATCCAGCACCAGCTCACCCACCGTCACCTGGTCGCCGTCGGCCAGCCAGCGGTCGGGCTCGAAAATCTTGCCGTTCACACCATAGTTGCGGCCATCTTCCTCCAGGCGGCTGATCCAGAAGCGGTCCGCCTCATGCGGTCCTTCGATCGGCACGCCGAGTTCCTTGGCCAGGGTCCCCGCCTCGCCGCAATGGTCGATATGGCCGTGCGTCACCAATATCTTTTCGATCGTCACGCCCTGCTGCTCGGCGGCGGCTTTCAGCCGTGGCAGGTCGCCGCCCGGATCGACGAACGCGCCGCGATTGGTGGCCGTGCACCAAAAGAGCGTGCAATTCTGCTGCAAGGGCGTGACAGGGATAAGCGCGGCTTTGAGCGGAGGCGTAGTCATGCCGGAGATGTGGCGAAGCCGCGCGCCAGGCGCAAGGGCTACTCGGCCTCTTCCATCGCCAGCGGCTCGGCCAGGCTGATGCTGTCGAGCACCCGCGCCGTCTCGTCGCGCACGCGCAGCATCACGCGGTGCAGCCTGCATTCCGATTCGGGCAGGCAGTTGGTGCAGGTTTCATGCGCGAATCGGCTCGCACAGGGGGTCAGCGCCAGCGATCCCCGCGTCAGCCGCACGATGTCGCCATAGCTGATGTCGACCGGCGCCAGCGCGAGCCAATAGCCGCCGTCGCGCCCCCGCTGCGTCGCCACCAGCCCTTCGCGCGACAGTTCCGACAGGATCACCGTCAGGAACTTGGCCGGGATATTCTGCCGCGTCGCGATTTCGTTCAGCGGCACAGGCCCCTGACGGTAGCGGTCGGCAAGATGCTGGAGAGCGCGGATGGCGTAACGGGTCTTCTGCGAAAGCATGATCCCGTTATTCGCCCCCGCGCCTCATTTGACAAGCCGCCGCGCAGCCGGTCAGGCCTTTACGCCGCTCAGCGCCTCTTCATAGGTCGTCGCCTTGAAGCCCACGATGGTCCGGCCGCCCACGTCCAGAATCGGCCGCTTGATCATGGAGGGGTTGGCGCTCATCAGCAGGATAGCCTTGTCCGCGTCGATATGCGCCTTATCGCCCGCGTCCAGCGCCTTGAAGGTGGTGCCGGAACGATTGAGGATGGTTTCCCACCCATGCTCCATCACCCATTCCTCCAGCTTGCCCTTGTCCACGCCCGACACCTTGTAGTCGTGGAAGCTGTAGGACACGCGCTCATTGTCCAGGAAATTGCGCGCCTTCTTGATCGTGTCGCAATTCTTGATGCCATACATGGTGATCATGACCATCACCCCTTGAACGCGGTGACTTCGACTTCGACCTTCATCTCCGGCTTGATAAGGCCGGTGACGATGCAGCTGGCCGCCGGGCGGATCTCGCCGAACACCGGCGCCGTCGCCTTGCCCAGCTCGTCCCAATAGGCCGGGTCGGTGATGTAATAGGTCACGCGCACCACGTCGGCGAAGGAAAAGCCCGCCTCCTCCAGCGCCTTGCCGATCACCTTCAGCGCGTTGCTCGTCTGATCGACGATGCTTTCGGGCATCGCCTTGGTTTCGGGATCAGTGCCGGTGGTGCCGGCAACGAAGCACCAGTCGCCCTGGACGACGGCGCGGGAATAGCCGACCTGCGCCTCGAAAGGCGAGCCCGAGGAAATGAGCGTGCGGGACATGGAAGTTCCTTCGAACGGAGCGGGATAGGGATTTAGCGCGGCTCTTGCCCCATGCCGCGCCGCGCGTCCAGCGGCTTTTGGGGATGCGGAACGGCGGCGGGATTGATCCGTTGAGGGGAGCAAGGAGACATGCAATGGACGCCAATGACAAAGACCGCTTCCCCGACATCATCGAAGAAAATGACGAGCAGCGCGACGAAGGATCGCAGGCGCAGACGGTAACCGACGACGCCCGCGTCCGCAGCACCGACCTGTCCGAAGACAGCGAACGTGGCGGCCGCGCCAACCCTGCTCAGATAATCCCCGACGACACCCCCGACCTTGTCGAGCGGATGGAGGAAATGAACCGGTCCGGACACATGGATTTCGACGCCTTCTCCGGCGAACCGCAGATGGACGACGAAGAAGGCGCGCTCGGCCAGGTCGATACCGAGGATATGGACGATGACGACGACCTGATCAGCGACGACGAGATCGAAGAGCAAAGCTGAGGCAGGAGGCTAGAGGAGAAAGCCCGCAACCCGACCTCTGCACCCCGTTCGGGCTGAGTTTGTCGAAGCCTGCCCCTGAGCCTGTCGAAGGGGTTTCTTCTTCAAAAGAACTGTCTCGGGGCGGACGCTCATATAGACTAGCGCCTATTTAAAGCACAGCCGTCCAGCCCCCTTCCCACCGGAACGGAGGAAAAGCGGATCAGCTTGCCCAGGAAGCAAGGCGGCGCGGGGCCTAGGTGGACAGCATGTCCCACCTGCCCCGCCGCCACAGACCTCTCCGCATCATCCACTCAAATCCGCGGCCCCGGCGCAGGACAGCCGCCTCTGCCAGCCGCTCCAACAGCTTGGCCGCGCTTCTGCTCATCGCCGTTGCGTTTTGGGCGGCGGCCAGCCTTTTTTCATCGCGGCCTCTTGGGCCCTCCGATCCGGCGCTGATCCCTCGCCAACAGACTAGGACGCAGGCCGCCTCATTCGCCTCATGCGATGACGGCCACGGGGGCGACTGCGTAGTCGATGGCGACACCTTCCGCCTGATCGGCGAAACCATCCGCATCGCTGACATAGACACGCCGGAAACCCACCCGGCCCGCTGCGAGGAGGAGGCAGCCCTCGGCGCTCAAGCGACGGAGCGGTTGCAGGAACTGCTCAACGCCGGGCCCTTCAGTCTTCAATCCATTGACCGCGACCAGGATCGCTATGGCCGCTCATTGCGCACCGTCATGCGGGATGGCCGGTCGATCGGAGCGATGCTGGTCGCAGAAGGGCTGGCGCGGCCCTGGGAGGGGTCACGCCAGCCCTGGTGCCGTAGTTAGCGGCAACAGTTAGCGGCAGCTCACGCCACCACGATCGATCTCCCGGCCGAGCAGAGCGCCCGCGCCGCCGCCGATCAGGGTCGTCAGCAGGTTCGACCCGCCACGATCAAGCTGGTTGCCGAGCAAGCCGCCCAGCGCCGCGCCGACGATCAAGCCAGTGGTGCCGTCCGAGCGGCGGCAATAATAGCGATCGTCATAGCCGCGATAGATGCGCGTGTTACGCGTCACGCGGATCGGCTCATAGCCGCTGGTATAATAGCGGTCGGCACGGTAGCGCGTGCCATAACGGCGATCCGGGCGATTCCAGTCATAGTTGTAGACGGTCCTGCCGGGACGCTTCCAACCGTTGTGGCGGCCATTGTCATGACGGCGATCATCCCGCCAATCACGCCGAGCGTCGCGCCGATCCTCGCGATAATCGCGCCGCGCCTCGCGGATGTCCCTGTCACGCTCACGTCGCGCGTCCCGCTGATCCCGCGCGAAGTCTTTCGCGTCGATCCGCACATCGCGGCCTTGCGCCAAAGCAGGGGTCGCAGCAACGCCAGTCAACGTCATCGCACCCAGCGAAAAAGCGGCAATGGCGCGCTTGATCGAGAAGTTCATGTGATGCTCCTTGCCATAATTTTTAAGGCTGTGGAGCTAAACTCATGGATTACCCTGATGTTGCATGAACGGAACAAAACGGCGCGTTCAGCGCGGGGACAGGTAATAGCTTGTGTCCGCACATACAATGCGAGGTAGCGAAGCGAGAAATGAAGCATTCTTCCCTATTTCCGGCAGGTTAAAGAGCCGGTCAAGTTATGATCCGGCACGGAAGCACAGACATAAGAAGCTCAACTTATAGCCATTGGTCTAATACAGGCCTCATTCTTCCTCGATGAAATGCCGATCACTGCAGAGGAAAAGTTGGCAAACACGCGCGCCTTGATTGAGGGTGCTATGGTCGCTGGAAACGTAGAGGGTCGAAAAAGGGAGGATTGACCACGTTGATCCCAACGGAGAGATACTGCGGGGTTTCGGCTTTGTTAGGCAGTCTTCATAGGCGGCTTGCCGGCCGCGCTTAACTTTGATGATAAAGCGGCGCGCTTCTCTGCAGCGCGCGCGGGGTTGACGTAGTAGTGCTCAAATAAGTCTAACAGAATTTCGAGGCACCATTCCGCCTCTCCCTCTTCTACATCGACTATTTGCAGCGTGGTTTTGTCAGTAATTGGATGCGCAGAGAAGTTACCAAAATTTCGAATTGCATCGAGATTGTCTCTGATTGCGAGTGGCAGCACCTTGCTGCTATCGCTCTCATGGAGAACAGCCTCAACCTGTTTAACAAGGTCTTTGTTATTATAGCCATGAGCAGCAAGAACAGCCTGCAAACAGCGGCGCGCAAGGGCCGCCGAAGCCTTTGGGCTTATGGCAAGCACTTCTCCGGCCTCTAAGAAATCTATAGAAATGTTGGTCGGTACTTCTTTCTGTGGACGAAAGGCGGCATTACCGCGTGGATGCACTAACCTGTGCTCTAAATCCTCGAAAAAGAACCCTTCCGCTATGCGGTACATTTTGAAATAAACATGCCCACCTTTGCATGCGGAGCAAACAATTGTTTCGAATTTGGCATAAACTTGGCCGTCCGACTTCGCATCAGGGCGAGGCAATCTAACTGAATTGGCAAACCCAATTTGGGTATCCAACGTCTGAGGATGAAAGTCTAATTGGCAGTACGCGCACTTCAAATCCTTTACTCCGCCGCGATCCCCGCAGCCTTGAACATATCCGGATCGCTCGGCTCATCCACATTCGCGGCGTCGCCAGCCTTGAGCGTCTTGCGCCGATCAAACGCGTCCCACACCTCGTTCCACTGGCCCCGCGTCGCGCCCTTGGAATATTCCGTCGCGCGGGTTTCGAAGAAGTTGGCGTGCTCCACGCCGTTCAGCAGCGGGGTCAGCCAGGGGAGCGGATGCTCGTCGATCATGTAGATGGGCTTGAGGCCCAGCTGGCCCAGGCGCCAGTCGGCGATGTAGCGGACATATTTCTTGATGTCCTTGGGCGTCATGCCCGGCACCGGGCCCATTTCGAAGACGAGGTCGATGAACGCATCCTCGATCCGCACCGTCTTCTGGCACATGTCCATGATGTCGTCCTTGACGGACGGCGTCAGGCAGTCGCGTTCCTTCACGAAGGCGTGGAACAGCTTGATGATGCCTTCGCAGTGCAGCGTTTCGTCGCGCACCGACCAGGTGACGATCTGGCCCATGCCCTTCATCTTGTTGAAGCGCGGGAAGTTCATCAGCATGGCGAAGGACGCAAACAGCTGCAGCCCTTCGGTAAAGCCGCCGAACATGGCCAGCGTCTTGGCAATGTCCTCGTCAGTGTCGACGCCGAACTGGCTCAGATAGTCATGCTTATCCTTCATCTCCTTATACTGCATGAAGGCCGAATATTCGGTTTCGGGCATGCCGATCGTATCGAGCAGATGGCTGTAGGCAGCGATGTGGACCGTTTCCATGTTGCTGAACGCGGTCAGCATCATCTTCACTTCGGTCGGCTTGAACACGCGGCCATATTTTTCGTGGTAGCAATCCTGCACTTCCACGTCCGCCTGGGTGAAGAAGCGGAAAATCTGGGTCAGCAGGTTACGCTCATGATCGGACAGCTTCTGCGCCCAATCGCGGCAATCCTCGCCCAGCGGCACTTCTTCGGGCAACCAGTGCAGCTGCTGCTGGCGCTTCCAGAATTCATAGGCCCAAGGGTACTCGAAAGGCTTGTAGACCTTGCTGGCTTGAAGAAGGGGCATCGGGTCGGCTCCGCGAATTAATGGGTTAGCGCAACCTGTGCGGGGGCGGGACGTTTGATCCCCGTCAATCCCTGCACAGGAGCAATATGATGGTTGATCTTACCAGCATCAAGGAACATGCTGAGATTATCGGCGCTGATGGCGTCCATGTCGGCACTGTCGATCATGTCGATGGCGATCGTATCAAGCTGATCAAGGCGGATAGCGGCCAGGGAAGTCACTCCGGGCATCATCATTATATCAGCCAGGGACTGATCGCCGGGGTTGATGAGGATGGCACTGTGCGGCTCTCTGCGACCGGCGCCAACGCCGTTCTCTTTGAAGAAGAACAAGACGAGGGGTGACGGCTCCGGAGCTGATTGTGTGGGCGCGGTCGGTGTCGCCACCGCCGCGCCCATCCCCCCCATTAGCTCATTGGCACGCCAGGAGTGTTCGGCTTCTTGGTCAATGATCCGGGGGATCATTGACACGCCAAACACTCGTCATAGTCTGTGCTTCCCCCAGCCAGCTCGAATTTCGGTGCGTCGATCGTGTTGTCGGCTTCCACCCCGCCCGCAAAGCCTGCGCGCTGCACCGACTTTGACCGCAGATAGTAAAGCGACTTGATCCCCAGTTCCCATGCGCGGAAGTGGAGCATCATCAGGTCCCACTTTTCCACGTCCGCCGGGATGAACAGGTTGAGCGACTGCGCCTGATCGATGAAGGGCGTCCGGTCCGCCGCGAGTTCGAGCAACCAGCGCTGATCGATTTCGAAGCTGGTCTTGAACGTGTCCTTTTCTTCCTGGCTCAGGAAGTCGAGATGCTGGACGCTGCCGCCACGCTCAAGGATCGTGTTCCACACATTGGTCGAATCCTTCGATTTGTCGCGCAGGATTTTTTCCAGATAGGGGTTCTTCACCACGAAGCTGCCCGACAGCGTCTTGTGCGTGTAGATGTTCGCCGGGATGGGCTCGATACAGGCCGATGTGCCGCCGCAGATGATGCTGATCGACGCGGTCGGCGCGATCGCCATCTTGCAGGAAAAGCGCTCCATGACGCCCATGTCGGCGGCGTCGGGACACGGGCCACGCTCGACCGCGAGTTGCATCGACGCGTCGTTCACCTTCTCGCTGATATGCTTGAAGATGCGCAGGTTCCAGCTCTTGGCCATCGCCCCTTCAAAGGGGAGGCCACGGGCCTGGAGGAAGGAGTGATACCCCATCACCCCCAGGCCCACTGACCGTTCACGTCCCGCCGAATATTTCGCCCGCGCCATTTCGTCCGGCGCACGGTCGATATAGTCCTGCAGCACATTGTCGAGGAAGCGCATGACATCCTCGACAAAGACGGGGTCCTTGTTCCATTCGTCCCAGGTTTCGAGATTCAGGGACGAAAGGCAGCAGACCGCCGTCCGGTCATTGCCGAGATGGTCGCGACCCGTCGGCAGTGTGATTTCTGAACAAAGGTTGGAAGTCGAAACTTTGAGGCCAAGATCGCGATGATGCTTGGGCATCATGTTGTTCACGGTGTCGGAGAAGACGATATAGGGCTCGCCGGTCGCCAGGCGGGTTTCCACGAGCTTCTGGAACAGGCTGCGCGCGTCGACCGATCCGCGGACGGAGCCGTCCTTGGGCGATTTGAGCTTGAACTCGCTGCCGCTGCGCACCGCTTCCATGAACTCGTCGGTCAGCAGCACGCCATGGTGGAGGTTGAGCGCCTTGCGGTTGAAGTCGCCCGACGGCTTACGGATTTCCAGGAACTCCTCGATCTCCGGGTGGGAGATGTCGAGATAGCAGGCGGCCGACCCGCGGCGCAGGCTGCCCTGGCTGATCGCCAGCGTCAGGCTGTCCATCACCCGCACGAACGGGATGATGCCGCTGGTCTTGCCGTTAAGGCCGACCGGCTCGCCAATGCCGCGCACGCTGCCCCAATAGGTGCCGATGCCGCCACCGCGCGAGGCGAGCCACACATTCTCGTTCCAGGTGTTGACGATGCCCTCCAGGCTGTCGTCCACCGAATTCAGATAGCAGCTGATCGGCAGGCCGCGCCCGGTGCCGCCGTTGGACAGCACGGGCGTCGCAGGCATGAACCACAGGCGCGAAATATAGTCATAGACGCGCTGGGCATGCGCCTGATCATCGGCATAGGCGGCAGCAACGCGGGCGAACAGATCCTGATAGGATTCGCCGGGCAGCAGATAACGGTCCTTCAGCGTATCCTTGCCGAACTCGGTCAGCAGCGTGTCGCGGCTGTCGTCGGTCACGACATCGAACCGGCGCGCCTGGATCGACGAAGAGGAGGGCGCAGCCGCCTTGGCTGGCGCCGCCTTCTTCTTTTCCGCCACCGTTTCCATAACTTCGTCGATTACCGTCGCCACGTCGCTTGCACCTGTTTGTTCGCTGTCACGAAAATCCATTCGAGCCCCCGAATGTTCCTGTTTCGTTCGATTCGGTCAAGCCTCTTAATAAGAGCTTGCCGCACCAGCAGGGGGTCAACCAACAGTGGATCGCATGAGACAAAACGCCTCTCGCCCGGAAAATGGTCCGGTCGGAACAATCACAATCTGTTGGGTAACCCCCGTTAACCCGATACAAGGGATAGTGCCACAGCTTCATATGCTTGCAAGAGGGTAAATGACGGAACGGGGACTCCGCGGGACCGGTCACATGGCAAAGTGATGACAATATGCCGATCCTGCATTGCAGCGACGCGCGGACTTCCGGCCATCTTGCAAAAGGCAAGAGAAACAATTTGAGAACGAAAATAATTTTGGCTTGGCGCGGAATTTGTCCCGATCAGGTCAGCAGCCTTGTCCCGTTTCGCTATGGATGGTGGTTCATCCACAGCTTATCCACAATCTGATGTGGATTAACTGTGGATGAGGAATGGCCGATGAATCATGCTAAAAGCCGCAGCCCCACGGGATTTAAGGCATGAGAGAGACCAAGCCGATGATTCTCTATTACCACCCCCTCTCCTCCTATTGCTGGAAGGTGCTGATCGCCCTCTATGAGCAGGGCGTCGCGTTCGACCGGGCGATGATGGAGGACCCGGGCGTTGCCGAAACCTGGCTCGCGCTCTGGCCCCTGGGCAAGTTCCCCATCCTGCGCGACGAAGCCCGCGACCAGACGGTGGCGGAGGCGAGCATCATCATCGAATATCTTGGGCAGCATTGCTCCGGGCCCTTTCGCCCCATCCCCGCCGATCCGGCGGAAGCTTTGGAGGTGCGGATGCTGGACCGGCTGTTCGACAATTATGTCATGACGCCGATGCAGAAGATCGTCGCCGATCGCCTCCGGCCTGAGGACGCACGCGACCCCCATGGCGTCGGCGAGGCACGCATCCTGCTCGGCAAGGCCTATACGCTGCTGGAGAACCGGATCGGCGCGCGGCAATGGGCGGCGGGGAACAGCTTCACCCTCGCCGATTGCGCCGCCGCCCCCGCCCTTTTCTACGCCGACAAGGTGGAGCCGATGCGTGGCGGCTTTCCCGCGCTCGCGGCCTATCTCGATCGACTGGAGGCGCGGCCAAGCTTTGCCCGGGTACTGGAGGAGAAGGAGCCCTGGTGGCACATGTTCCCCTACGCCAACGGCTGATCGCCAGCAATAGGCGGGCCGCCCCATGGCTGCGACCAAGCCGGGGACCCTTTCGGGTCCGCCACGCGCTTCCCTGATCCCTCCGGGCAGAAAGGCGCAATCAATGGACGACCAGCGTGTATGGCAATTCGAAGAACGGCTCTGGACTGGCGAAGCCAACGATTATGAGCAGTGCATCGATGATGAAAGCCTGATGGTCGTCCCCGCGCCGCCTTTCATCTACAAGGGGCAGGATGCCGCGCAGGCAATGGCGCAAACGCCGCGCTGGGAAAGCGTCGAACTGTCCGAACGCCAAGTCATGCGCCCGCAGGAAGGCCTCATCGTGATCGCCTATAAAGCGGTGGCTCATCGCGGCGAAGGCAATGATTATGAGGCCCATTGCACATCGACCTACCGGCGGCTGGCGCATGAGGAATGGCGCGTCGTCCAGCACCAGCAAACTCCGCCCCTGATCGCCAGCTAAACGCCCTCCAGTCAGCCTACCCTGCCTCTGGACAGCGTGCGCCAAAACCCTATAGCCGGGCGCAAATTGCTATAATGGCCAGAGGACCAGGGTAGATGACCGTCATCAAGACCGCCGACCTGATCGAGAGCGTCGCCGACGCGCTCCAGTTCATCAGTTACTATCACCCGATGGATTACATCCGTGCGCTGGGCAAAGCCTATGAGGCCGAAGCCAACCCTGCGGCTAAGGACGCCATTGCCCAGATCCTGACCAACAGCCGCATGTGCGCCGAAGGGCATCGCCCGATCTGTCAGGACACGGGCATCGTCAATGTCTTCATCAAATGGGGCATGGACTGCCGCCTCGACGACAATAGCCGCTCGATGCAGGACGTCGTCGATGAGGGCGTGCGCCGCGCCTATCTCAATCCCGAAAACCGCCTGCGCGCCTCGATCCTGCGCGACCCGGCCTTCTCGCGCCAGAATACCAAGGACAACACGCCCTGCGTGCTCAACGTCGAAATGGTGCCGGGCAACAAGGTCATCGTCGATGTCGCGGCCAAGGGCGGCGGCAGCGAGAACAAGACCAAGTTCAAGATGATGAACCCGAGCGATTCGATCGTCGATTGGGTGCTGGAGATGATCCCGCAAATGGGCGCTGGCTGGTGCCCGCCCGGCATGCTCGGCATCGGCATCGGCGGCACCGCGGAAAAGGCGGTCGCGCTGGCCAAGGAATCGCTGATGGAGCCCATCGACATGGGCGAACTCAAGGCGCGCGGGCCGCAGAATGATATCGAGCGCCTGCGCATCGAAATTTTCGACAAGGTCAACGCGCTCGGCATCGGCGCGCAGGGGCTGGGCGGGCTTTCGACCATCCTCGACGTCAAGATCTACGACTATCCCTGCCACGCGGCAGGCAAACCGGTCGCGATGATCCCCAATTGCGCGGCCACCCGCCACGCCCACTTTACGCTCGACGGCTCAGGCCCCGCCTATCTGGAAGCGCCGAAGCTGTCCGAATGGCCCCAAGTCGATTGGAAGCCAAGCAAGGAAGCGATCCGCGTCGATCTCGACACGCTGACGCCGGAAGTGGTGCAGAGCTGGAAGCATGGCGACCGCCTGCTGCTGAACGGTAAGATGCTGACCGGCCGCGACGCCGCGCACAAGCGCATCCAGGACATGCTAAGCCGTGGCGAGCAGCTGCCCGTCGATTTCAAGGGCCGCGTCATCTATTATGTCGGCCCCGTCGATCCGGTCCGCGACGAGGTGGTCGGCCCCGCCGGTCCCACCACCGCGACCCGCATGGACAAGTTCATGGACATGATGCTGGAGCAGGGCCTCGCCGCCTGCGTCGGCAAGGCCGAACGCGGCCCGGCGGCGACCGACAGCATCGCCAATCACAAGAGCGCCTATCTGATGGCGGTCGGCGGCGCGGCTTACCTCGTCGCGCGCGCAATCAAGGGCGCGAAGGTCGTCGGCTTCGAGGATCTCGGCATGGAAGCGATCTACGAGTTCGAGGTGCAGGACATGCCCGTGACGGTGGCCGTCGACAGCGAAGGCCAAAACGTCCACCGCCTCGCCCCGCTCGTCTGGCAGGAAAAGATCCGCAAGGAAGGCCTCCTCGAACAGGCATGATCGCTGTTTCAGGATAAGGGAAGCACCGGCAACGCGGGCGGTGCTTCCCTCCCAGTCTTCGCCCTATGGAGGGTCCCACGGGAGAGAAAACCACCCCTCCTTCGTTCGCCCTGAGCCTGTCGAAGGGCCAGGCTGAGCTTGTCGAAGCCTCCACCCGCCAACCTTCACCTCCCACCGTTGACGCAGCCCCGCACCAAACATAACGTCGCGCCCGCAAACTGACGCCGCGCTCGGAGATGCATTTCCGTGGAAGACACCGCCACCCTCTATCCGCCCGGCTATCGCTATGCCCGGCGCGACATGCTGGCGACCGTGCGCAAGCTTTCCGTTATCGACGACCGCCACAACGCGGTGCTGCTCTTCCTGCAATGGGCGATCGCCATCGCGGCGGGCGCTGTCGCGATCCATCTCGACAGCGTGCCCGTCTACATCATGGCGGGCTTCATCATCGGATCGCGCATCCAATGCCTGGCCGTGATGATGCACGATGCCTGTCACTCCATGCTGTTCAGCAACCGCCGCATCAATGACCTGATCGGCGACATCTTCGTCGCCTACCCGCTCGGCTTCAGCATTCATCTGTACCGCGCCAACCACATGCATCATCATCGCTACACCAACACGATGCGCGACCGCGACTATCGGGTGCAGCAGCGGGATCCCGACCAGAAGTTCCCCAAGCGCCCCACCGCCATGCTGTGGCTGCTGGTCCGCAGCGTGACCGGCCTCAACTTCTATCGCATGGCGCGCGACAGCCGGATCTGGGCGCCCTTCGCCAATTTCCACAGTCCCGGCCGCTTCGGCTACCACTTCCCCCTCGCCCTGCGCATCCGCTATGTCGTCTGGGCGGTGCTGTTCTACGGCCTGATCCTGATTTCGCCCTGGCGCTGGCAGATATTGGGCCTGCTCCTGATCCCGCAATTCATCTGGGCCAATGTATTCAACCGTATCCGGGCGATCGCGGAGCATAATGGCGTCGCCAACGAGCGCGAACTCAACGGCACGCGGACGATCATCCCGACGCTCCTCGACCGCTTCCTCATCGCGCCGCTCAACGTCAGCTACCATCTGGAGCATCATCTGTTTCCGTCCGTGCCCTGGCAAAATCTGCGGCGGTTGCATGGGGTTCTGATGACCGACCCCAGTTTCGCCACACACGCCCATATCACCCGCAGCTATTGGGGCGTGATGCGCGAACTGATGCCGCCGTCCGCAAGGGACAAGGGCGAGCCTGTGGCCGCCAGCGTCAACCAGCAAGCCTGAACCGCGCGGCGCTCCACCAGGACATCTGTGGCCGGGCCGCTACAGCCTTCGGGAAAACCATCCTATTTCCGCTGCGACCAGCAAGAAACACCTGTCCTATTCCTCTCGGCGATGCCTATCCCATCGCCCCACGCTATGTCGCTCGCATCCGCCCACGCGCGCCCGGGCACGCGCGCGCATACACTGTGAACTTCGGCGCAAGAATGGCGGTTTTCCGCCGATCTTCATCATGACAGCATCGGCCAAGCCGCTATAGGATCAGCATGATAACGTCTCCCATCTGGCTCCCCGCCACCCTGCTTGCAGGCGCGACCCAAGCCTGGCGCACCGCGATCCAGCGGCGCGTGAGCAAGACCCTGTCGGTCAATGCCGCTGGACTGGTGCGCTACCTCTACGGCCTGCCCTTCGCGTCGCTGCTGCTGGCTCTTTATCATTGGATATTCTCTCGGGCGCTCCCCACGCCCGATCCCAAATTCCTGCTCTTCTGCGCAGCGGGCGGTCTGGCACAGATCATCGCCACCAACCTGCTCATCATGGCCTTCGCCCATCGCAATTTCGTCGTCGGCACCGCCTACTCCAAGACGGAAGCCGTACAGGGCGCGATCCTCTCCTTCCTGCTGATGGGCGAGCGGCTTCATCCCCTTGCCTGGGCAGGCATCGGCTGCGGCGTGGCAGGGGTGATGCTGTTGTCAACAGGCGGCAAACGCATGGGGCCAGCCGATTTCGTAAAGGCGCTTGGCCAGCCAGCAGCACTCACCGGCATCGCGTCGGGCTTCTTCTTCGCGCTGACCGCCATCGGCGTCCGCCGCGCAACGCAGGAAGTCGGCGGCAGCGACCCGATCCTCGCCGCGCTCATCGTGCTGGTGGTGACAGTCGCGCTCCAGACGCTGATGCAGGGCGGCTATCTCCTGCTGCGCGAGCCGGCCGAGATGCGCAAGCTCTGGGGCAGCTGGCGTATTTCCGGCCAAGTCGGCCTTTTGTCGGCGCTGGGCTCTGCCTGCTGGTTCACCGGCTTTGCCACCGCCCCCGTCGCGCTGGTCCGCATCGTCGGCCAGATCGAAGTCGCCTTCACGCTGGGCTTCGGTCATTTCTACCTTGGCGAGCGGATGACGCGCAGCGAGATCATGGGGCTATTGCTGGTCGTCAGCGGCGTCGTGCTCGCCTTGACTGGTACCTTCCTGTGAACAGGCCGCCACTGGACCTGCCCTGTCCCGCCAAACAAAAAGGGCGGCCCCGATGGGACCGCCCTCCTGCGTTTCAGATCCGGGAAGGATTAGAAACGGAAACCGATGCTAACGACGCCAGCGTCACGGCTGCCTTCGTTCTCATACTCGGTACGCTGATATTCAGCCGAGATGTAGGCGTTGCCGTTGAAGGCATATTCCAGACCGCCACCGAAGCGCACGCCTTCAAGCGAAGCGCCGTCGTTGCTGTTTGCTACTTCCAGGCGGGTGTTGGCATAGCCAACCTTGCCGAAGAACAGAACCTGCGGGTTCAGAACGTAGCCGAGGCGAACCGAAGCGGCCAGGTCGCGGCTTACTTCCACGCCAGCGGAATCAACGGTGGAATCGCCCAGCGTCACTTCGGGGCCGAAGGTGATCGAGGGGGTCAGGGCGACGTCGTAGCCAGCGCTCACGCCGTAGCTCACGCCTTCGTTGCCGAGGCTGTCATACCCAACGGTCACGCCAGCGCGGGGGCCGGTGAAGGGAGCAGCGTCCTGCGCGAAAGCGGGAGCCGAGAAAGCGGCAGCAGCAGCGGCTGCGAAAATCACAGTCTTCATAAAGTCCTCATGCAATAAGATGTGCGTTGCTCAGAAAATGAACCGCACTCTTGATATAAACAGGCATGGTACCGAAGCATTTGGCTTCGAGCGCCGCTATGAAGTGACCCCTTTTACACCATCCCTGCTTGCCCCGATCTTTCATCGTGAGCGGGAGCGCATATGGTCCTCTTAGATCCATGTTGCAATATCGATATGAAGATTGTTGATTAATGATGCTATTTCGCAACAGTAACCAACTTCGACATGCACCCCCTCGACCGACTGGCCGCGCATTGCCGCCACTCGAAGCAGCGCTGTCCTATCCACAGCGAATATGGCCAGAAGATGAACCCGGATGTCATTTCGCACACGTTTCGACCGGCGAGCCGATTTTTGACGCCAGTGATGCAAAAGAGTAACAGCAGCCCATGGCCAGCTCTCCCGCTCCCGCAGATCCGACGGCGTCGCTGGTGCTGCGCCATCGCTGGCCGGTGCGGTTGTGGCACTGGATCAATGCCGGGCTGCTCTACATCCTCTTCACCAGCGGGCTCGGGATATTCAACGCCCATCCGCGCCTCTATTGGGGGCACTATGGCGCCAATTTCGATGTCCCATGGCTGAAGCTTGAGCGCTTCGGCGGTTGGATCACCCTCCCTGCCCATTATGATCTCGCGATGTCCCGGCACTGGCATTTGGCCGCCGCCCCGCTCTTCGCCTTCGCCCTCGCCGCCTATATGCTGTGGACGTTGTTGAGCCGCCATCTCACCCGCGATCTCGCCTTCCGCCGAGCCGAGCTGACGCCTCGCCATGTCTGGCAGGACATCGCCGATCATGCCCGCCTGCGCTTTCCCACGGGCAAGGCCGCGCTGCGCTACAATGTGTTGCAGAAGGCGAGCTACATAGCCGTCATCTTCATCGCCCTGCCGCTGTTGATCTTCACTGGCCTCACCATGTCGCCGGGGATGAACGCAGCCTGGCCCTGGCTCGTCGACCTATTCGGCGGCAGGCAGTCGGCGCGCTCGATCCATTTCATCACCGCCTTCGCGCTCGTTGTCTTCTTCCTGGTGCACATCGCCATGGTGCTGCTTGCAGGGCCCGCAAATGAACTGCGCTCCATCATCACCGGCCGCTACCGCTTGCCCGAGGCGCGGCCATGAGCCTAATCCTCAATCGCCGCACATTGCTGCTCGGCGCCGCGGCGACGCTGTCGGGGTGTGACCGGATTGCCCGCAACGAGCAGGCGCGAGAGCTGCTCTTTTCAGCAGAGAATTTCCATAAATGGGCGCAGCGCAGCCTGATGGCGCGTGATGCGCTGGCAAAGGAGTTCAGGCCGGACCAAATCTCGCCCTTCTTTCGGCCCAACGGCACCGCCAATCCCGACACACCGGAATATCGCGCCCTGTGGCGTTCGGGCTTTGCTGACTGGCGGCTCAAAGTAACGGGGCTGGTTGCCCGCCCCCTCTCGCTCTCGCTTGCGCAGTTGCACAGCCTGCCGCATCGCGAACAGATCACGCGCCATGATTGTGTCGAAGGATGGAGCGCGATCGGCAAATGGCGAGGCGTTCCGCTGAGCCTCATCCTAGATGCGGCGCGCATGAGCGATCGGGCGCGCTATCTTGTTTTCAAATGCGCCGACTTCATGGGTGACGGGCGACCCTATTATGAAAGCATCGACCTGGTCGATGCCTTCCACCCCCAGACTATCCTTGCCTTTGCGCTCAATGACCAGCCGCTGCGTGTCGCCAACGGCGCACCCCTGCGCCTGCGTGTCGAGCGACAGCTGGGATATAAGCAGGCCAAATATCTGATGGAGATAGAGGCGGTCACCACCCTGTCCGGCTTTGGCGAGGGCAAGGGCGGCTATTGGGAGGACCGCGCGAATTATGATTGGTATGCAGGCATTTGACGGGCGCGGAATGACCTGACAGGTTGCGCGCCTATGAAACTGTTCGATCGCGTCATCAAGCGGCTGGTCACTCGGGGACAGCTGACCATCATCTATCATGACGGCAGGAAAGTGACCGCAGGCAAGCCCGATCCTGCCTTCCCCTCGCTTGCGCTCAAATTCCGGGACGCACGCGTGCCCTTCGACATCATCAAGGACCCGCGCCTTGGCATGGCGGAGGCCTATATCGACGGCCGCGTCGGCATAGAGGGCGGCGGCATCATGGAACTGATCTCGCTGATCCGCGCCAACAACAGCTGGGAAAGCGGCAAATCGATCAGCGACAAGGGGCGGTTGAAGCGCGGCATAAAATCGATCCGCCAAACGCTCTGGCGCGCCAATCATCGGGCTCGCTCAAAGGCGAACGTCGCCCATCATTACGACCTGTCAGGCGCACTCTACGCCCTCTTCCTCGATCGCGACCGCCAATATAGCTGCGCATACTTCCCCGATGCCGACAATGAAGCGGGGATCAGCCTGGAACAGGCGCAGGAGGATAAGAAGGCGCACATCGCCGCCAAGCTGCACCTGAAGCCAGGCATGAAGGTGCTGGACATTGGCTGCGGATGGGGCGGCATGGCGCTTTATCTGCACCGCACCTGCGGCGTCGATGTGACGGGCATCACCCTGTCCGAGGAACAGCTGAAGGTCGCGCGGCAACGGGCCGAGGAAGCAGGGGTTGCCGACCATGTCCGTTTCGAACTGATCGACTATCGCGATATCGAGGGTCCGTTCGATCGCATCGTCTCGGTCGGCATGTTCGAACATGTCGGCACCGCGCATTACCGCACCTTTTTCGACAAATGCCGGGACCTTCTGAAGCCCGATGGCGTGATGCTGGTCCACACGATCGGCCGCGTCGATGGGCCGGGCATCACCGACGCCTTCACCCAGAAATATATCTTCCCCGGCGGCTATATCCCGGCACTGTCCGAAATGATCCAGGGCAGCGAAGGCACGCGGCTGATGGTGACGGATGTCGAAGTGTTGCGGCTTCACTATGGCCTCACCATCCGCCAATGGTACGCCCGGGCAATGGCGCGACGGGCGGACATCATTGCGCTGTATGACGAGCGCTTCTTCCGCCTCTGGACCTTCTATCTGGCGGGCGCGGCGACGGTATTCGAACATGGCGGCATGGTGAATTACCAGGTCCAATATGTTCGCAATCGCCGGTCTTTGCCGATCACGCGCGACTATATGACCTTGGCCGAAGACGAACTGCGCGGCAAATAGCCTCCCTTAATAATGGCTGACGACCCCGTTCCCGGAGGGTTCAGTCAGGGACGTGCATCTTCTCTCCCCTAGATCCCGGAAACGCGCATGCGTCCGGGGCGGATGTTGAGGAGAGAGGATATGAACATCTTCGTGAAGGGCGCCGCCGCGCTCGGCTTGGCGGTTACGGCACTGGCTGCGACCGCAATGCCTGCCCAGGCGCAATATCGCGGCGGCTATTATGGCTATGGCGATCGCGACTGGCGCGGCGACCGTGGCTGGCGGGACGGCGACCGGCGGTGGGACAACCGCCGCTGGCGCGATGGCGACCGGCGTTACTGGCGGGATGGGAGGCGGCATCATTCCCGCTACCGCCAACGGTGCTGGACCGAGTGGCGCTATGACTATTATCGCGACCGCGACGTCCGCGTCCGCATCTGCCGCTGACGCATAACTGTCTGGCTTTAAGGACAGAAACACTTCCGCAACCCGATCCCTGATTGAAGCGGGGATCAGGTTGCGGCATCCTTGACGGCATGAGCGATCCCATGCCCGTCATCCAGAGCCTGCTGTCCGGGCTCCCGATCTTCCTGCTGCACCTTGCCTGCGCTACGGTGGCGTGGCTCGCGGCACTGGCGCTTTATATGTGGATCACGCCGCACGATGAATTCGCCCTGATTCGCGCCGGGAATGAGGCGGCGGCGATCTCGCTCGGCGGCGCGGCGATCGGCCTCGCCATTCCCCTCGCCTTGTGCCTAGCCGGATCGGTCAACGTCTGGGACGTGATGATCTGGGGCAGCGTCACGCTTGTTCTCCAACTCATCGCCTTCCGGTTCGTCGATTTCCTCCTCGGCTCCTTGTCCGCCCGGATCGAGGCGAATGAGCGATCCGCCGCCATTTTCCTGGCGATGATGAAGGTTGCGATCGCTTGCCTCACGGCCGCGGCCGTGGCGGGCTGAGCCATGGCGCGGCGGAGCATAGGATGCCTGCCGCTGATGCTGGGCGGCATATTGGCGCTCGCCTGGATCGGCGAGGTGACGCAGCGCAGCCCCTTGCAGGTGGAAAGCTTCGACCCTCGCTCCCCCCGCCGCCCGATGCCGCAATGGAGTGACGAGGCCTTCGTGATCGAGGACCGGGCAGGCGCACCATCGGACAGCATGGGGACCGCCTTTGCCGTGGATCGCGACGGCGCCTGGCTGACGGCGGAACATGTCACCCATGACTGCGCCCGCATCGGATTGGAAGAGGGCGGCATAGCCCGCGAAGTGTCCCGCGTGGTGGAAAGCCGGGAAGCGGACGCCGCCCTCGTCCGCGATGGCCTCCCCAGCGATCATGCCCTGCCCTTGTCCAGCCGGGTGCCAGCGCCAGGCTCCGCAGGCTTTCATATGGGCTTTCCAGCGGGACGCGCGGCCCTCGTCGTGTCCGAACTCATCGGTGCGGCCAGCGCCCGGCGCGGGCGGACGGAGGAAACCCAGCCGGTGCTCGCCTGGGCGGAGGTCGCGCGCCTCCCCGAAAGCGACGACACCCTGTCGGGCATCAGCGGCGGGCCGGTCTTTGCCGAGGATGGCCATGTCGTGGGCGTCAACAGCGCAGCGACGGACCGGCGCGGGCGCATCCTGACCACCGCCCCTGACGCGATGATCCGGCTGGTGCAGGCGAGCCGCGCCGTCAATGATCAGCCGGTCGCCTATCCCTTCGCCGGGCTCGCCGATGCCGAATCCCGCTTCGCCTCATGGCTGGAACAGGGCGTGATCCGCCGCATCTTCTGCGATGTGGACGATGCGCCCCGGTTGACGGCGGCGCAGCCGAAAGGCTAGGCCGCGCGAAACGAAGGATCTGAAACAGCCATGAGCGACACGCCTCCCGACCGCCTCTCCACCAACCCGCGCAGCCCCCATTTCGACATGGACGTGCTGCAACGGGGCATCGGCATCCGCTTCAAGGACCGCGTCCGCAACGATGTCGAGGAATATTGCATTTCCGAAGGCTGGATCCGCGTCGCCACCGGCAAGACCAAGGACCGCCACGGCCAGCCGCTGACTATCAAGCTCTCCGGCCCGGTGGAAGCCTGGTTCGAGCGCGGGGCAGAGGGTGAAGAGGAAAAGGCCGCCGACGCCGAGTGAGCAGGCGTCTCGGCACTTAACAACAACATTTGTTCGCTTGAGCAAAGATCGGCTAGGCATCCCGCTTTAAGTCGGCACCACCTCAACCCGTTCGCCCTGAGCCTGTCGAAGGGCCCTACTTCTTTTTAAAAAAGGAGGGCTTCGAGAAGCTCAGCCCGAACGGGTTGAGTGAGTCAGATTAAACGAACCCTGCTCTCACCCGTCACCGCAGCCGCGCATCCCGCTTAACATCAGCGATAATGTCCCGCAGCGAACGCCCGGAAGGCGCGGCATCCGCAAACTGCATCGCCCGCATGTCCATCTCCAGCTTCGGCTCACGCGCTGCCTTCCGCAAAGAACGGCCGAGGCTCGCCAACCGCGTCGGCGTCTTTTCCCCATCCGCCTTGACGACCGCCTTGGAAGGCTTCTCTACATCCGCATTGGCCTTGGCAAAACGCACGCTGGCGCCAAGGGCCGGATCAGCCTCGAACGCGCGCAGTTGCGCCTTGTCGGGATAGATGAAGCCGAAAGTCGGATTGGTCCGCGCGCCCATCTGGGCCGTGGGGCTGTGCCAGACGCGCACCTGGCTCCAATCGCCCGCTTCGGACACGTCGAGCGCCAGCACATCTTCTTCGATCGCGCCGGGCACCGACCAGTTGGCATGGCGGATCAGCACGCGCCGCTCATCCAGCACCTTGCTGACCACTGCGACATGGCCGAGCACCATCGGGCCATAGGGCCGGAAAGCCATGACAGCGCCACGCCGGGGCACATGGCCGCGCGCGTAGCGTTTCTCTGCCTGATCCCACCATGTCAGCGCATCACCCCGGATATTCACGCCGGACACGATCCGCGCATAGGGAACGCACTGCAAAGCCGTCGCGCCCCACAGCGGGGCCGCGCCGAGCGAAGCCAGCAGCAAAGCCGCTCCGCGAATATATCGAAACATTTTTGCGACCTCAAAATATTGAGAATCGCCCCACCGCCGGTCACACTAGCCAGCAGCGCTTAGAAAATAGTTAAGAGCTTAGAAAGCAGCGCCAGCGGCAGCAGCGGCCGTGTTTGCGCGGTCGGCCATGGCGATCTGGACCGGCGCGGCCTCACGGGCATGGCCGGGATAGATGAAACCCTTCGCAGCGTTGGAGCGCAGGCCAAGGCCGCCGATCGGGCCGTACCAGACGCGCACGTCGGTCCAATCATTGTTGGGCGATACGTCGATCGCGCGCACGTTGCGCTCGATGCCACCGCGATAGGACCAGTTGGCGTGGGTCAGCAACACTTCGCGATCGCTGACCACCTTGCTTACCATAGCGACGTGGCCAACGGGCATCGAACGGCTGGCGGCGAACGCCAGAACAGCGCCCTCGCGCGGCTCATGGCCACGGTCATAACGACCCTCGGCCTGTCCCCACCAAGTGTTGGCGTTGCCGTAGATTTCGATACCGGAGACTTGCCGCGCATAAGGCGCGCATTGGAGAACGCCAGCGGCGGCAGGGGTCACGATCAGGGCGCTGAGCGCAAGCATGGCAGTCGCGATAAATGCGCGAAAAGCACCGATCATGTGTGAAACGACCCCCGACTTGTTGTGCGTTATCAACCCCGTGGCGCCCTTAAGGCAGGGCAGGGATGAATTGAGAAGCGTCGAGCGGTGAGTTGTTGTGACTGCGGGTTAACCTGCGGAACGAAAAACATGGCCCGCAGTTACGATTAACTTTGTTGCATTAGCCAAGTCACTGAAAAGGCTGTCTTCTGTCCCGGTCATCCAGACCTGGCCGCCGGTTTCCGTTAACCTGTCGAACAACGCAGCTCGCCGCGACGGGTCGAGATGAGCGGCTATTTCATCGAGCAGCAGCACAGGCGGCTGTCCCCGGTGAGCCGCGACCAGCCCCGCATGGGCGAGCAAGACAGACAGCAGCAGCGCCTTCTGCTCCCCAGTCGAACAAAGCGCCGCCGCCTGCCCCTTGGCCGCATGGACGACCGCAAGGTCCTGCCGGTGCGGCCCGGACAAGGTGCGCCCCGCTGCCGCGTCCCGCCGCCGCTCGCGTGCAAGCCGCCCGGAAAGCGGCCCATCGCCTCCTCCCTCTCCTTCGATCGTCAGCAGCGGGCGGGCGAAGGGTTCGTCCGGCTGCCCTTCAAGCTCCACACCAAGCCGCGCCACCAGGTCGGCGCGCGCAAAGGCCAGCCGCTCGCCATGCTCCTCCATCTGCGTTTCCAGCGCCGCCAGCCAGGACGGGTCGGCGCGCGGCAAATCGGACAGCAGCCGGTTGCGCGCCCGCATCGCCGCCTCATAGCGGGCGCTATGAACGGCATGCTCCGGATGCAGCGCCAGGGTCAGCCGATCAAGAAAGCGTCGCCGCCCACTGGGGCTATCCATGAACAGCCGATCCATCGCAGGCGTCAACCACATGATCGCCAGATGATCCGCCAGCGCATTGGCGGATGAGGCGACGCCGCCGATCCGCACCTGCCGCCGGTCCGGCGCCTGGGCCGAAGTGCCGGTGCCGATCACCACGCCGTCCACTTCCGCCGCGATGCCAAAGCTGCCCGGCCCGCCCTGCCGCGCCATGTCGCGCAGCGCCGCGCCGCGCAGGCCACGGCCGGGCGCCAGCATCGACACCGCCTCCAATATATTGGTCTTGCCCGCCCCATTCTCTCCCGTCAGCACGATGAAAGCATGATCGGGAAGGATCAGCGCATCCGCATGGTTGCGGAAATCGCTTAAGGTCAGGCGGCCGATCATCGCCCCGCTCTAACGAGGCAAAGGCCAAACGGAAAGCGCTTCAGCAGCGCTTGCGCGTCAGCGCCGCGCCATCGTTGACGATGGTGAGTTCCCGGCCATTGGCTGAAGGACGCAGCTCCAGCTTCTTGGTCCAGCTGTCGCCCTCCCCCGTGAAGGCCGCGTCCACGCGCAGCTTGCCACCACTTGCCGTCGTGACGCCCTTCACCGTGCCAACGCTTTCATGGAAGATCAGGCTGTCCGGCGTCACCTTGAGCTCCAACTCAGCGGAACGGTCACCGCAGCGATCGTTGAGACCCGTCCAATTTCCCTGCAAGCCAGCAGGGATCGAGCCGATTTTCGCAGGAACAGTGGACTTTTGGGGCGCATCCGCCGTTGCCGCATTAGCCGCTGGCTTGGCCTGCGCCTCATTGCCCGCCGCCAGTGTCTCATCCTGCGTGGGCGTCTCGTTGCTGACATCATAGGTCGCCTGCTCATCGACGATGTTGGTCGACATGCGGGGCTGATCCCCACTCTTATCGTCACAGGCAGCGAGCAGCAGCAAGGGCATGGCGAGAAACAGGCGCATTCGTAATGAACCGGCCGGGCGCACATGGGTTCCCGCTTCAGGCTTGCCAGCCGCGCGGAGAGGGGCCATCACTTCAGCATAGCCGCAATGGATGGAGACGGGTGATGATGAAGCGCGCGATGATCGCGATGGGCCTTGCCGCCAGCTTGCTTGGATCGACAGGCGCGATGGCGGCCCTGTCGGCCGGGGCGAAGGCGCCCGATTTCACCACGCGCGGCGCGCTGGCGGGCAAGACCTTCACCCTCACCCTGTCGCACCAGTTGAAGCGTGGCCCGGTCGTCCTCTATTTCTTCCCCAAGGCCTTCACCCCCGGCTGTTCTGCCGAAGCGCGCGAGTTCGCGACGCATATCGATGATTTCAAGAAAGCGGGCGCAACCGTGATCGGCATGTCGGCCGACCCGGTGGATGACCTTGTCGCCTTCTCGACCAAGGACTGCGCTGGCAAGTTCGCCGTGGCCTCCGCTGGGCGTGACATCATTTCGGGCTATGACGTCGCGCTCAAGATGGCGCCGGGCATCACCGACCGCACCTCCTATGTCATCGCGCCCAACGGCCGGATCGTCTTCGTCCATAGTGAGATGAATTATACCGGCCATGTGAAGAGCACCCTTGCCGCCGTCCAGTCGATGAAGGCGAAATAGGGCATACAGCAAAAGCGATCATCAGACTCCGTTCGCGCTGAGCCTGTCGAAGGGTTCAGCCCGAACGGGGATCTTTACACCCTCTTCCCATCACCCTTCACATAGCGCCCAAACCACTCCAGCGTAGCCGCCCAGGCCGCCTTCGCCGCCGCCTCATTATAGCTCGGCCGGTAATCCGCCATGAAGCCATGATCGGCCTCCGGATAGACGGTGATCGCATCCGGCGGCGACTTGCCCGCCTTCTTGAGCGCCGCCCGCATCGTCTCGACATCGGCGACAGGGATGCCCTTGTCCAACCCGCCATATTGCCCGAGCACCGGCGCCTTCAACGCTGCGGCCTGCTCAACCACGCTCAACGGCTGCAACTCTGTCTTATCGCTCACCAGCCGCCCATAAAAGGCGACGCCCGCATCCAGCTGCGCACTATGCGCGGCGTAGAGCCACACGACGCGCCCGCCCCAGCAAAAGCCGGTAATGCCCCGCCGCGCCGCGTCGCCGCCATGCTTGCCAGCCCAATCATAAACCGCATCGATGTCGGACAGCACCTGCGCATCAGGCGCCTTCGACACGATGCTGCTGATCAGCTGCTTGATGTCGGCGATCTTGGTCGCATCGCCATGGCGCGCGAACAGATCAGGCGCGATCGCATAATAGCCCTCGCGCGCGAAGCGGCGGCACATGTCGCGAATCCATTCATGCACGCCAAAAATCTCATGTACCACGACGATGACCGGCGCATTCTTCGCCTTTTCCGGTCGCGCCACATAGGCTGGCATGGAAAATTCGTCACTCGCAGCGATCGACACCCTTTCTTCTGCCAGTCCTTCGCCCGATGTCTGGACGGCGCTGCTCGAAACAGGGTGGCATGCGGCAGCGAAACCTGCGGCAAAGGCTCCGGTCATCAGCAGCTTGCGCCGATCGAGCCCGCTACTGTCGATCCAGCTGCGATCTTCGGGTAGGCGATCCACCGCTGGCGGTGCTGCATTGTCATGGCTCATAAAGCATCCTCTCCGCTGCCCCCACGTCGCAAACTATAGGCTGGGCGGGCGCGCGCAAGCGGGTCAGCCAAGGAAGTCCCCGCTCACGATCCGTTCCAACCCCGCGACACTGCGCGCATAGACATAGGTCCACGCTTCGACGGGCGCGTCAGCGCTACGCACCATTATCCGCTCACGTCGAAACTCATGGGGAACAAGAAAATGCGGCGCGCACTCCTCATGCTCATCAAGCACGGAAAAGATCGCGTCAGCATCGGGCAGCCGGAACAGCTCACCTGTGACAATTCCGTCAGGTCCGGGGACAAAGCCCGGATAATAATCGACCCGGTAGAGTGCGCCACTCGCAACGGCAGCACCGGCAAACTGCGCCACCGATGCCAGCCAGCGCGCCATCTCTCCTGCAAAAGCGGGACGAAGAGATCCATAAATGAAAAGCAGCGACTGGCTCATTTCGCGAAGGGGCTAACAATAAAAAAGCCGCCCTGGCAACAGCCGGGCGGCCTTTTTGAAATTCCTCAAGATGAGGAATAAAGGGGAGCGATCAATCGCTCAGGCGTAAAGCACCGAGTAGAAGGTCAGCAACTGTGCGCCAACCGCAACCATCAAAGCAACGCCCTGCATAGTGTGCCGCATGTTTCGTTTCCTGCAAATTTTGTTTTGCGCCCTGTTTGGACAAGGGCGCATATGATGGAAGACGCCCCCTGCCTCAATCGCAAAGGGCGCGTTCGCAGTTGCAGCAAACGCAACGGTCGCTGTTACTTCAATGCAACGATCATCGCCTGAGCGGCGGCGGGCGCACGGACTTTGGCCCCGCTGATGAAGAAAACGAAGACGTCGCCCTTATCCGCCATGCTTTTCGCGCTTTTTTTCCAGCCCCCGATATCTTCGGGCGAGTAGCCCGTGGCTTCCTCTTCCCGCGTGCGCATCAGGCGGAGGTAGGAAAAGCCTACATCATGGCCCTTGATCGCGGGATATTCATCATGATCGGCCAGCACCACCGCCGCACCCGCATCGCGGGCAAGTTGCAGAAAAGCCGGATCATCAAAGCTTTCATGCCGCACCTCCAGCGCGTGGCGCAGCGGCACGCCATCGACGCTGCTGGGCAGTAGCTTCAGGAACGCGCCGAAATCCTCCGGGTCGAATTTCTTGGTCGGCATGAATTGCCATAGGATCGGGCCCAGCCGGTCGCCCAATTCTGCGATGCCCTGCCCGATGAACTTGGCGATGGACTCATCCGCTTCGGCCAACACTCGCCGGTTGGTGCAGAAACGCGAAGCCTTCACCGCGAACTGGAAGCCATCCGGCACCGCCTTTGCCCAGTTGGCAAAAGTCGCGGGCTTTTGCGTGCTGTAATAGGTGGCGTTGATTTCCGTCGCGGTCAGATGCTGGCCGACATAGGCCAACTCGTCTTTCTGGCGCAGGCCTTCAGGGTAAAAGGTGCCGCGCCATGGCTCGAACGTCCATCCGCCTATCCCTACCCTGATGCGTCCCGCTGCCATGGCAATCTCCTTCCGCGCCCATATTGTCGGCTGACCGGGGCGAGGAACAGGGGAAATGTCAGGGCGCTGCCTTGCGCCGCAATCCGATCAGCCATGGCTTCACCCCGCGCGTCGGCCGCGCCGTGCCGTCGAGGCGCTTCGCACGGATGATCTTCACCGGCTTCACGATCATCTGCCCACGCATCGGCCCCGACCCGCAGCAGGTCGGCAGGGCGAGGATGCGGCGCACGACATCCATGCCCGTCACCACATGTCCGAAAGCGGCATAGCCGATATAGTCCCCGCGCGCATCCATGTTGGGCGTGGCGCCAGCGGTGATGAAGAAATTGCCCATCGCCGAATCCGGCCGGTTGGGCCGCGCCATCGAAATCGTCGCATCGAGGTGTCGGATGCTGGTCTTGCTCGTCGGCTCATGTGGGATCGGCGGCAGTGATCGGCGCGCATCCGTATCGATCCCGCCCTGGATCAATCCCAGCTTCGCATCGCTCTTGCGCCGAGCCGCGCGGTAGAAGGTGACGCCGTCGAAACGCCCATCATCGACATAGGCCAGGAAATTGGCCGAAGTCCGCGGCGCCCGCTTATTGTCCACCGCCACCATGATCGTGCCAACCGTCGTCTCGATCGCCACCCGCGTATAGCCCGGCGTCGGACGGTTGCCCGGCAAACTCCATGCCGCCGCCGGGTTCAGAAACAGCAGCAGCAGGACAAGCGCGCGCAGCGATGCGGATATGGTCAACGGTTGAAGCACCGATCATCGAACTGAAGTGGCGGAGAGGGAGGGATTCGAACCCTCGGTACCGTTGCCGGCACGCCGCATTTCGAGTGCGGTGCATTCGACCACTCTGCCACCTCTCCGCAGAAGGTCCAGCATGTGCCGTCCCGGTCGAGCGGCGGCCATTAGCGAATGATGACGGGCTTGCCAAGCGGCGCGGACCGTATTTTTCTTGTAACACCGCTCGGCCGCCCTAAATTGCCTTACATGACCGACACCACTGCAATTTTCGGGGCCGATGTAAGCGCGCCCCCCGTTGTCCATGCGCATTTCAGCATCGGCGATGTCGTGATGCATCGCCGCTTCGGATTCCGTGGCGTGGTGTTCGACATCGACCCCGTCTTCGCCAACAGCGAGGAATGGTATCAGGCCATTCCTGAAGATTCCCGGCCGGACAAGCATCAGCCCTTCTACCATCTGCTCGCCGAAAATGGTGAGACCAGCTATGTCGCCTATGTCAGCCAGCAAAACCTGCTCGCCGACGACAGCGGGGAGCCGGTGGATCATCCGGCAATCGCGGGGATGTTCGGGACCTATGCCCACGGCAAATATCAGCTGCGCCCGCTCCATCGTCACTAAGGCGCTGCTCCGGCCAGGGACAGGGTGGTGGGTCGCCGCTGCCTTGGCCCTGCTGCCCGGCATAGCCGCCGCGCAAGCACCGGCAGAACGCCCCACGGGCGAGCCCCGCGTTAATGCCGACCCCACCTTCCCCTTCGCCAATGAAGTCGCAGCCTTCGCCAAGGCGAACGAAGCCGATAGCGGCGCGCCTGGCGCCGTCCTCTTCCTCGGCAGCTCCAGCATCCGATTGTGGAATACGCAGGCAGGCTTCCCTGACAGAAGCACCGTCAATCGCGGCTTCGGCGGCGCGACGACGCCCGACGTCCTGCGCCATTATCCCCGGCTCTTCCCCAAGGCAGCGCCCCGGTCGGTACTCGTCTACATCGGCGAAAACGACCTCGCCGCCGGAGCCACCCCGGACATAGTGGCGCGCAACATATTGACGCTGCTGAAGAAGCTGCGCACCGATTACCCCAAGGCGCGCATCGCCTATCTTTCGCTCAAACCCTCACCCATCCGCTGGACGCTCTGGCCCAAGATGGCAGCGGTCAACATGACCGTGGCGGCGCGCAGCCGGGTCAGCGGCTTTGACTATATCGACGTCGGCAGCAGCCTGCTTGCCCATGACGGCCTGCCCGACGCATCGCTGTTCGGCCCCGACGGGCTCCACATGAATGCGCGTGGCTACGCCCACTGGAACAGACTGGTCGATAGCTGGCTCGACCGGACGGAGATGGCGGCAGCCCCTGCGCCGCGTCCGCTGTCACTTTCCAATTGATCCACGGCCAAGCAACATTATTACCATACATCTGTAAAAGACACCCAGAGGGGGACGATGCTGGTGACCACTGATTCGGCCAAGGCCGTTCCCATGGCGGAATTAACGCTACGCGGCGTCATTCTTGGCGCGCTCATCACGCTGCTTTTTACCGCCGCGAACGTCTATCTGGGCCTGAAGATCGGCCTCACCTTCGCGACCTCCATCCCCGCCGCCGTCATCTCCATGGCGGTGCTGCGCCTGTTCGCGACCGGCACGATCCTGGAAAACAACATCGTCCAGACGATCGCGTCGGCGGCGGGCACGCTGTCGGCGATCATCTTCGTGCTGCCGGGCCTCGTCATCATCGGCTGGTGGCACGGCTTTCCCTACTGGCTGTCCGCCTTCACCATCGCGCTCGGCGGCATATTGGGCGTCATGTATTCCGTGCCGCTGCGCCGCGCACTCGTCACCGGGTCCGACCTCCCCTATCCCGAAGGCGTCGCCGCCGCCGAAGTGCTGAAGGTCGGCGCAGGCTCCCGCGAAGGACTGGAAGAGAATAAGCGCGGCCTCGCCGCCATCATCATGAGCGCACTCGCCGCCGCCGCCTTCTCCATCACCGCCAAGACAAAGCTGATCGCCGAAGAAGCCGCCACCTTCTTCAAGTTCGGCGCAGGCGCGACATCTGTCTCCACCAGCTTCTCCATGGCGCTGATCGGCGTCGGCCATCTCGTCGGCCTGTCGGTCGGGGTCGCGATGTTCGTCGGCCTGCTCATCAGTTGGGTCGGCCTCGTCCCCTGGCTCACAGCGCCCTTGCCAGCCGGAGCCGACATCGCCGAAGTCGTCGGCTCCACCTTCCGCATGAAGGCGCGCTTCATCGGCGCGGGCACAATCGGCGTCGCGGCGATCTGGACCCTGCTCAAGATCCTTGGCCCGATCATCAGCGGCATCCGCTCCGCCATCGCGGCAGCGCAGCGGCGCAAGGCTGGCGACGGCGCCCTGCTCGAACTGACCGAGCGGGACCTGCCCATCGGCATCGTCGGCGGCACCATCCTCGCCTCGCTCGCGCCCATCGCCGTGCTGCTCTGGTATTTCGCGCAAGGCGGCCCCATCGCCCTCAACCCGGTGCCGATCCTCATCCTGACGCTCGCCTATATCCTGGTCGCGGGCATCGTCATCGCATCAGTCTGCGGCTATATGGCAGGCTTGATCGGCGCATCGAACAGCCCGATCTCCGGCGTCGGCATCCTCGCCGTGCTGGGCGCATCGCTGATCCTCGCCGCCATCTACGGCTCGGGCGGAGACCCCAAACAAAGCCAGGCCCTCATCGCCTACGCCCTGTTCGTCACTGCCATTGTCTTCGGCATCGCCACCATCTCCAACGACAATCTTCAGGACCTGAAGACCGGCCAGCTCGTCGGCGCGACCCCCTGGAAGCAGCAGGTCGCGCTGGTCCTCGGCGTCATCTTCGGCGCGCTCGTCATCCCGCCAGTGCTCGACCTCCTCAACAGCGCCTTCGGTTTCGCGGGCGCGCCGGGAGCCAAGGCCACCGCCCTGCCCGCACCCCAGGCCGCGCTCATCTCGGCGCTGGCGAAGGGCGTCCTCGGCGGTGATCTCGACTGGGGCCTGATCGGCACAGGCGCGCTGATCGGCGCGGTAGTCGTCGCCATCGACGAGCTGCTCGGCAAGGCGGGCAAGCTGCGCCTCCCGCCACTCGCGGTCGGAATGGGCATCTACCTGCCGATGGCGCTCACCCTGCTCATCCCGGTCGGCGCGGTCATCGGCCATTTCTACAATCGCTGGGCGCGCAGCCAGTCCAACCCCGAATTTGCCGAGCGCATGGGCGTACTGATGGCGACCGGCTTCATCGTCGGAGAAAGCCTGTTCGGCGTCGCCTTCGCCGGGATCGTGGCCGCCACCAACAGCGACGCCCCGCTCGCGCTGGTGGCGGAAAACCCACTCGCCGTGCCGCTCGCGCTCATCCTGTTCGCAACCGCCATCGGCGCGCTCTATGCCCGGCTGCGGCGGCAGGCGGTGATGTAACATAGTGCCATAAATCCCTCATCAAACTGTCATCGAACCGGCATGGCAGTGTAAGGAAAACAACTCACTGACCCCCTCGACCAGCAGGGGGACGGTACGCCGATCTCCCCTGGCAACAGGGAGATTTCATCATGAACCGCCTTTTCCGTGGCGCCAGCCGCGCAGCCATCGCCCTTGCCCTGACCGCGCCCGCCGCTGCCCTCGCAGGCACCATCAGCGGCACCGTCCTCGACGGCACCGGCACCCGCGCCCTCCAATCCACGCAACTGCGCATCGTAGAGCTTAACCGCATCGCCGAAGCAGGCCGCGACGGCAGCTACCGCTTCCCCGACGTCGCGCCCGGCACCTACACGATCGAAGCGCGCTATGTCGGCGCGGACGCCGTGCGAAAAAGCGTCACCGTGCCCGTAACCGGCGATGCCCAAGCCGACATCCGCATCGGCTCGGACGTCGACAGCTCGATCATCGTCGTCGGCCAGGTCGCCAATCAGGCATCGGCCCTGTCGCGCCAGCGCGCCGCCGACGGCGTCGAAAGCGTCCTCACCCGCGACGCCATCGGTCAGTTCCCGGACCAGAATGTCGCCGAATCGATCCGCCGCCTGCCCGGCGTCAACATCCTCAATGATCAGGGCGAAGGCCGCTTCGTGTCGGTCCGCGGCCTCGACCCCGCGCTCAACGCCGCCTCGATCAACGGCACGCGCCTGCCCGCGCCCGAAAGCGATACGCGCCAGGTCGCGCTCGACGTCATCCCGTCTGAACTGATCGAATCGATCGAAATCAAAAAGTCGCTGACGCCGGACATGGATGCCGACACAATCGGCGCATCGATCGAAATCAACACGACCAGCGCCTTCGACCGCAAGAAGGACCTTTATTCGGTCAAGCTGGAAGGCAGCTACAACGACTTTGCCGACGCGCTGACGCCCAAGGGCAGCTTCGATTTCTCGACGCGCCTCACCGATCGGCTCGGCATCGCGGGCGGCTTCAGCTATTACAAGCGCAAGTTCGAAAGCGACAATATCGAAGCCACCGATTGGGACGTGACGGATGAAGGCAACGCCTATGCCGCCGAAGTCCAATATCGCGATTATGACGTGCAGCGTAAGCGCATCGGCGGGTCACTCAGCCTCGACTGGCTCGCGACCGACACGACGAAACTCTATGCGCGCGGCCTCTACAGCCAGTTCGACGATCAGGAATATCGCGGCGACGTTATCCTGATCATGGACGAAGCGCCCCGTTCCTCCACGGCCACCAGCGCCGAATTTTCCGACGAGGACGGCCGTATCGAAGTGCGCCGCCGGATGAAGGACCGGTTCGAGCGGCAGAAGATCAAGTCGCTCACCCTTGGCGGTGAAACCAACACCGGCCCTTGGAAGATCACCTATTCGGGCAGCTGGTCGGAAGCCAGCGAACGGGAAAATGGATCGATCGATCCCACTCGCTTCCGCGCCCGCTTCGATGATGACGGCGTCAATGTCGGCTTCGACTATTCCGATCCGCAAAAGCCGCGCTTTACCGTCACCGGCAACACGGACGCCTTCTTCGATCCGGAAAGCTACGGCTTCAACGAGCTGGAACGCACGACCTTGTCGGACGCGCGCGATCGCGAATATGCGATCCGTGGCGACATCTCCCGTGGGTTCGCCTTCGACAACGGCACCTTCACCGTCCAGACCGGCATGAAGGCGCGCTGGCGCAAGAAGAGCTACAATCTTCAATCGGACGTCTATGACGATTATGACGGCGACTATACGCTGGCCGATGTGCTGGGCGGCCAGACCTACCGCATTCAGGACATATTGCCGCTGCCGAGCCACACTGGCCCGACGGATTTCTTCAACGCCAATCGCGACATTTTCGTCCTCAACGAAGTCGACACCGCGCTCGCTTCGGCCACGTCCGACTATGGGGTGAAGGAAGATATCCTCGCCACCTATCTGCTTGGCCGCTGGGACAGCGAAAAGCTGCGGGTGATCGGCGGCGTCCGCATGGAGCAGACGCGCAACGACATCAACGCCTTCACCACCCAGTCGGACGGCGACACCGTCACCGTCACGCCGAACCGCTTCGTGCGCAGCTATACCGACTGGCTGCCCAGCCTGACGCTGCGCTATGAACCGGCGCGCAACCTCGTCCTGCGCCTCGGCGGCTACAAGAGCCTGGTGCGGCCCAAGCTGTCCGACCTCGCGCCGCGTTTCGACATCAACGAAGATGACGAAGCGACCACCGGCAACCCGAACCTCAAGCCCTATCGTGCGTGGAACGTCGACGCTTCGGCGGAATGGTATTTCGGCACCAACGCGGCGCTGACCGCTGGCGTCTTCTGGAAATCGGTCAAGAATTTCGTCGTGTCGCAGCGGATCACCACGTCCGGCACGCTGAACGGCATCGACTATGAGGAACTGACGACCCCGATCAACGGCGACAAGGGCAAGATCAAGGGCCTCGAACTATCCTATTCCCAAGTCTTCAGCTTCCTGCCCGCGCCGCTCGACGGCCTGCTGCTGAACGTCAACTACACCTATACCGACGCCAAAGGCGCGGTCCTTACCGGCGGCGACATCGCTGATCCGCGTTCGATCCCGCTGCTGAATTCATCGAAGAACACGCTGAACGTCGTCATCGGTTACGAAAAGGGTCCGATCTCGCTGCGCGCGGCGGGCACCTATCGCGACAAATATCTGGATGAAATCACCGATGCGGCGGAAACCGACCGCTATGTCGACGATCATTTCCAGATCGACCTCAGCGCCAAATATCGCATCGTCCCCGGCGTCCGCCTCTTCGCTGAGTGGATCAACGTCACCAACGAACCTTATTTCGCCTATCAGAATTTCGCCGGCGGCAAGCGCCTGCTCCAGTTCGAAGAATATAACTGGACCGCGAAATTCGGCATCTCAGCGAGCTTCTGATCCATGAAAGCCCTTGCTTCCACCATCTCGCTTCTCTCCCTCGCCGCCTGCGCGGCGGGGGAGCAGGAAATTCCCGTCTCCGTCCGCATCGCGAACGCCTCGCCCGCCGTTTCCGTGACGGCGCGCGGGGAAACCACCCCCGTCGGCACGGCCAATGCGGACGCGGCGGATGATCCGGCGATCTGGCGCAACGCCGCAGATCCGGCGCAAAGCCTGATCGTCGGCACCGACAAGAAAGCCGGGCTCTATGTCTATGGCCTCGACGGCAAGACCCGCAGCTTCCTCGACGCGGGCCGGGTCAACAATGTCGATCTGCGCGACGGTGTCACGATCGCGGGCAAGCCCGGCATCCTCGTCGTCGCAAGCGACCGCAATGACGTGGCGAACGCAAAACTCGCGCTCTTCAGCCTCGATCCGGCCACGGCCAAGCTCACCACGCTCGGCAAGGTCGATGGCGGCAAGGGCGAAGCTTACGGCGTCTGCCTCTACCGAGCCCCTGAGGCCGTCTACGCCTTCATCGTGCTGAAGGACGGGACAATCCACCAGGTCGCACTCGACGCCTCTGGCACGTCAGCAAGCGGCAAAACCGTGCGCACGATGAAGCTCGGCACCCAGTCGGAAGGCTGCGCCGTCGATGACCGCACCGGCATCCTCTATGTGGCGGAGGAAGATGTCGGCCTCTGGCGCTTCGACGCCCGCGCGACCGGCACCACCCTACCCACAAAGATCGCCGCCGCTGACGGCAAGAACATCGTCATGGATGCCGAAGGCGTCGCCATCGCCCCGATCGGAGAACGCGACGGCTATGTCATCGTCTCCAGTCAGGGCGACAATGCCCATGCCGTCTATCGCCTGACCGACGACAGCTATGTCGGCCGCTTCCGCATCATCGACGGTGCGATCGGAGGAGCCGAGGAAACCGACGGCATCGACCTGATGCTCGGCGATTTCGGCCCCGCCTATCCCGGCGGCATCTTCGTCGCGCAAGATGGCCACAACGCCACCGCCGCGCAAAACTTCAAGCTAGTAGCCTGGGACGACATCGCAAGGGCACTAAACCTCACCCAATGAAGCCACACAGTCCCCCTCCCGCAGGCGGGAGGGGCTAGGGGTGGGCGCGAGCGAAGCGAGCAGCTACGCCGCCCTCACTTCCGCGCAAACCACGCATTCAAAGCAGGCTTCAACCGCGCCCGCGTCTCGACCCGCGTCCTGATCGCAGAGATCGACCGATCCACCACCTTCCGCGACTCCGGCGTCAGATATTTGGTCGCATAGGCATCCAGCTTAGCCGCCATCGCCGGATCAGCCGACCCGCCGCCCAACCGCGCAATCGCTTGGCTTCGTGCCGATACATCGATCATCGCCTCATATTGCTGCCGGTGCGCCAGCACATAATCGACCGCCAGCATCGGATGCTCCCCACCCACAGCAGAAATGATCGCCGCGCTGGTCGTCTTCCCCGGCTCGTCCGTCATGGCGAGGTCGAGCGCCTTGCGCCCCAGCCCCTCATTCTTCGCCGCGCCCAGCAATGCGAACAGCGTGCTCCGATCCAGCGCACTCGTCGCGCCATTCGCCATCGCCCGCAGCTTGTCCCAAGTCGCCGCGTCGGCATTTCGCGCGATGATGCGCAGCCACACATTGCGCAGCGGCCCTTCCATCAGTTCGGGTTTGGCGAAGCGCCGCCGCGCCTCGGCCAGCACCGACTTGTCACCCATGCTGCCCAAAGTCGAAACCAGCGCCGACCGCAGCACCGGCACCTGCGCCCCCTCGCCGGGTTTGGCGTCAAAGCCCACGCTCTTCAGCACCGGCCCCAACTTGCGCGAAGCATAGGCCGCAACCCGCGCCTGCCCCAGCCGGTCCCCGTCCAGCATCGTGTAAGCGCTGTCGATATAATCCGGCACCTCGGCCAACACCGCCGGGCTCGCGTCAGCAGGCACCGCGTCCACCATGTCCAGCGCCAGCCCGATCGGCTGATAGCCGCCCAGCCCCAGCTGGAAATTATCCGCCATCAGCCCAATCTGGTCCATCGACGACAGCTTGGTAAAGCCCGCCACGAGCGCCTTCACATTCTCTGCCGGGTAGAGCGAGCGGTAATAGCCCGTCTGCCCCGCATTGATCACATAGGCCCTGCAACCGGGCAGCGTCACCGAAGCCGTCCCATTCAGGATCAGCCGCTGCGGCGCCCCGCCGATCGTCTGCGCCATCACCGGCACGTTCCAGCGAAGCGGTGCCTTCTCCTTCCGATCCCGGCTGAACTCACCCTGCGACAGCGCCAGCACAGTCGATCCACCCTGGCACTGCGCGCTGTCCACCTTCACCAGCGGAATGCCCGGCTGGCTCGTAAAGTCATGCGCGATGCTCACCAGCCCCTTGGCCCCCGCACCCTCGACGGCCTTCCACAGGTCGTCCGTCACCGTGTTCCCATAGGCGTGCGCCTTCATGTAGCCGCGGATACCCTCGCGCCACACATCCTCACCGGCAAAGCCCTCCAGCATGGTTATGACCGCCTCACCCTTTTCATAGGTGATGTCGTCAAAGGCCTGATTCACCTCATCGACGGTGTGGATCTTCTGCACCACCGGATGCGTCGTCGCCAGCGCATCCAGCGCCATCGCCCGCTCGCGCCCTCCGACACGCGTCAGCAGCATTTCCCAATCTGGCTGCAGCTTGTCCGTGACCTTCGTTGCCATCCAGCTGGCAAAACCTTCGTTCAGCCACAGATCGTCCCACCAGGCCATGGTGACGAGGTCGCCGAACCATTGGTGCGCCATCTCATGCGCGACGATGGAGTAGATGGTCCGCTTCGTCCCCTCCGACGTGAACTTTGGATCGACCAGCAACGCCCGCTCAAAGGTGAAAATCGCCCCCCAATTCTCCATCGCGGAAAAAAACTGGCTCTGTCCCGGCCCCGCCACATTATCCAGCTTGGGCAACGGGAAAGGCACGCCGAAATAGTCGTTATACCAAGGCAGGATCGCCGCCGACGCATCCAGCGCCAGTTGCGCCTTGCCCGTATTGCCCTTGCCCGTAATCACACCGACTTCCGTAGCGCCCGACATCTTGGTCGCGCGCTCCAGCTCGCCCAGCCCGAAGAACAGCAGATAGGACGACATTTTCGGCGAAGTCCCGAACGTCACCCGAGTCCTGCCACCGCCGAGATCCTGCGAAGCCTTGACCGGCATGTTGCTGACCGCCAGCTGCCCCGTCGGCACGATCGCGGACAGATCGAAGGTCGCCTTGTAGCTCGGCTCGTCAAAGCTCGGCACGAACCGCCGCGCATCGGGCGCCTCGAACTGCGTAAAGAGCGCCCGCTTCGCCGCGCCCGCGCCATCCTTGTAATCCAGCGCGAACATCCCGTTCGCCTGCGTGTTGATAACCCCGCCATAGGCGATATCGAGCTTGTACGCGCCCGGCTGCACC
This sequence comes from uncultured Sphingobium sp., assembly GCA_966211835.1. GTDB lineage: Bacteria > Pseudomonadota > Alphaproteobacteria > Sphingomonadales > Sphingomonadaceae > Sphingobium. The sequence continues at coordinate 614 of CBIHNV010000014.1, read as the reverse complement.
GGCTTGCCGAAATCCAGCGTCACCGTCTGCGCAGTCGCGTCGATCTTGGCCGATCCCGTCACCGCCTTCCCCTTCGCCGGGGTCAGCGCCACGCTGCCGATGCTGAGGTCAGCCGCGTTCAGCACCAATACCGGCATCGCCTGCGCCACATTCAGGTCGATCGTCACCTTGCCGGTAAACCTCAGGTTCGCCGCATCCGGCACCACCTCGATCGCATAATGGCCGGGCGCAGCGCCCCGCGGCAACTGCGTCGTGATGCCCGGCGCAGGCCCGGCGGGCATTTGGGCGATAGCAGGCTGAACAAGGGCAAGCGGCGCGGCGGCCAGCAACAGGGACGATAGTTTGGGAAAGGACATCAGGTTCGCAACTCCGACACGTTGAGAACGGCACGGCCCGAGCGGCCAAGTGCCATGATAGTTGCGGGATCGAACCTTTCTCGCCGCGGGTCAAGCGGTTGTCGAACTTTGTTGTGCGTTTGTTTAACAGAGAAGCGCGGGATGAGTTGCTCAACTTCTCCCGAGATGCCAGCATGCGCTGGCATGACGCGTTATAAGTCATCGTCATCCCAGCGAAAGCTGGGATGTAGATTCACGTTTGAAGTGCAACATGTTTTG
>CBIHNV010000013.1:0-94668 GCA_966211835.1 uncultured Sphingobium sp. | reverse complement strand
ACACCATCATAGCAGGTGTTGCACTTGTTCCGTGAACTCAGGGGATCTCGGGAGGCTATGCCGAACGCCCACGCACGAGATTCCAGCTTCCGCTGGGATGACGCGACAGGTATGTTGGCTAGATCGCCCTCTCCCCTTCAGGGGTCGACCACAGAGGTACCGAGCATAGCGAAGGCGGGAGAGGGGCCTGTAAAGCTCGAGCGTCAAACGCCCCATCAATCACTCACCCCAAACCCCACTCTTCGCAGCATCCCGCGCATAATCCACGAACCGCCGCGCCTTCCGCCCCAGCACCCGCTCCACATCATCCGTCACATAGGCGAGCTTGCCATCCGCGATACCGGCATAGGTATAGGCATATTCCTCCGGCAACCCGGCCGCCACGATACCCTCCCGATAGGCATCAAACGAAACCGGCACGAAACTCACCTCCCGCCCCGTCGCCTCCGAAAGCACCCGCGCCGTCTCCTCAAAGCCCAACAGCTCAGGCCCGGTCAGCTCATAAATCTGCCCAGCATGCCGCCCGTCAGACAGAGCCTCCACCGCTACCGCAGCCACATCCTCGATCTCGATAAACGGCTCCGTCGCATCCCCCACAGGCAAGACCAACTCTCCCGCGATCACCGCGTCGAGGAAGAACATCTCGGAGAAATTCTGCATGAACCAGGCCGGGCGCAGGATCGTCCAGTCAGCGCCGCTATTCTTGAAGCCCGCTTCGACCGCATCCATGAAGCCTTCATCGGCCCGCCCGGAAAGCAGCACCTGCCGCTTGACCCCGCGCTCCAGCGCCAGCTTTGCCAGCCGCCCGATCTGCGCGCCCGCATCGGGATGCGTGTTGTCCGGATGGGCGATATAAAGGCCGTCCGCACCCTCCAGCAGCGGTTTCCAGCTGGCCTCATCTTCCCAGGCAAAAGGCCGCTCGGACTGACGCGACCCGATGCGCACCTCATGCCCCAGGGCGCTCAGTCGGTCGGCTACCCTGCGGCCCGTTTTCCCGGTGCCGCCAATGACGACGATCTTCGATTTCTGGCTCATGCCTATCCCCTGTTGGTTCGCGAACGCGGTACGATGAGGATATTCTGCGCAAGCTAGTCCAGCGTCACAAGGGCAATCCCACATAATTCTCCGCAATCGCCGTCTGCGCCGCCACTGACGAAGCGATATAATCCAGCTCCGCGATCTGCATCCGCCGGTCGAACGCATCATTATCGGGAAAGCGATGCATCAGCCGCGTCAGCTGCCAGGAAAAGCGCTCCGCCTTCCATATCCGTGCCAGCGCCCTGCGCGAATAGCCCGCCACCGCGTCGCCGTCCCGCCGCCGAAACCATCCGATCAGCGCCTCCGACAGGTAGAAGACATCCGACGCCGCGAGGTTAAGGCCCTTCGCCCCGGTCGGCGGCACGATATGCGCGCTGTCTCCTGCCAGCAGCAACCGCCCGTGCCGCATCGGCTCGAACACGAAGGACCGCAGCGGCGCGATCGACTTTTCCAGCGCAGGGCCGCGCACGATATGCGCCGCCGCTTGTGGCCCCAGCCGCACCGCCAGCTCATCCCACAGCCGATCGTCCGGCCAATCCTCGACCCGCTCGTCCAGCGGCACCTGGATATAATAGCGGCTCCGCTTTTCCGACCGCATCGACGCCAGCGCAAATCCGCGCTCGTGATTGGCGTAGATCAGCTCATGCTCACATGGTGGCACGTCCGCCAATATGCCCAGCCATCCGAAGGGATAGATTTTCTCATAAGCTGTCGCGACATTCGCCGGGATTGCCTTTCGGGAAGGCCCATGAAAGCCATCGCAGCCACAGATGAACTCCGCGTCGATCCGCTCCTCGCGCCCATCCTTGCTATAAGTGACATAAGGCGCTTCACTCTCCACCGCATGCAGCGCGACGTCGCCAGCCTCATAGACAATCTCCAGCCCCCGCTCCGGTGCCGCCTCCATCAGGTCGCGGGTCAGCTCCGTCTGGCCATAGACCATCACCTGCCGCCCAGTGAGCCCGGCAATGTCGATCCGGATTAGCCGCTCGCCATCGGCAAGGTGAAAACCATCATGCGGCAATCCCTCGCGATACATCCGCTCGCCCAGGCCCAGCCGGTCCATCAGGTCCGTCGTAGTCCGCTCCAATACGCCCGCGCGGATGCGCCCCAGCACATAATCGGGGGACGCTCGCTCCACCACGACCACCTCCAGCCCCTCCGCGCGCAGCAGATGGCCCAGCAACAGCCCGGCGGGCCCAGCGCCAATGATGGCGACTTGCGTTTTCATGACACCCTCTCCGCATTTTTTCGATGCCGGGCATGGTGGACCTGATGCTGCTTGCAGGACATGGGCGAACTGGCCTATGACTTGGACGATCCAGCAGCTTATCGGACACGGCCATGACCGCTCCCGTCCCCAGCTTCTATCTTTACGGAGAGCCGCAGCGTAGCGTCGTGGAGGGCTTCGTCCATGTCGAAAGCCTGGACGACCGCTCGCGCCCCAGCGAGTGGACGATCCAGCCGCATCTCCACCGCGACCTCAATCATATCATCCTGATCGCCGACGGCGGCGGATCGATGCGCGCGGACGGTGCAAGCGTCGCCTTCGAAGCGCCCTGCCTGCTGCTCGTACCCGCCGGGATCATCCACGGCTTTTCCTGGCACCGCGACTCCCGTGGCTGGGTCATCACCATCGCCGACAGCTACCTTCACCATCTGCTCGAGCGCGACCAGGATCTCCACCCTCTCTTCCGCGCACCCCGCGCCGTCGCCCTGCCCGACGCGCCCGAAGTCGAAACCCGCATCAACACCCTCGCCCGTGAACTCGCCTGGTCCGGTCCCGGCCAGCGCGCCGCCGTCGAAGCTCTCCTCCTCTGGCTCATGGTCCAGGCGCTGCGCCACGCCACCCTGTCCGACTCCAGCGTCAGCAGCGGCGGCCGCCAGGCCCGCCTCGTCGCCCGCCTGCGTGAGCGGATCGAGCAGCGCTTCCGCCACCGCGAGCCCGTCGCCGCCCACGCCCGCGCCCTCGGCGTCAGCGAAACCGCGCTGCGCCACGCCTGTGCCACCGCCGCCGGGCTCTCCCCCGCCGCCATGCTTGACGAGCGCGCCCTGCTGGAAGCCCGCCGCCTGCTTCTCTATTCCAACCTTTCGGTCGCGGAAGTCGGATATGCCGTGGGGTTAGAGGACCCCGCCTATTTCTCCCGCTTCTTCGCCCGCCACACCGGCCGCTCGCCCCGTGACTGGCGCGCCGCCCGGGGACAGGCTATCAGCCCGTCATGAGCGAGGATATCCGCCACATTCTCGATCGCCTGCGCACCCCGCCCGACAACCCCGTCGCCCGCGCCCGCCGCATGGTCGAAGCTTATGTGCCGGAGGACCGCCGAGGTCCGGGCTGGGACCGCCACTGGCGCGAGCTAGAAGCCTATCTGGAACTGCCCGGCCGCTGGATCGGCGGAGAGAAAAGCGAAGATGACGTCTGACAAGATCACCGACCTGCTCGTCGCCCGCCTGGTCCGCGACCATGGCCGCAGCAAGCATCACTGGCGCAAGGTGCTGGGCGCCGTCCGCCTCTACACCCGCGCCACGCACCCCCATTGCAACTGGACGATCACGCCAACGGGCACTGCCCAGGAAATCTCGGTGATAGAAAGCCTGATGGACGACCTGCGGATGAGGCACCCGCTTCTGACTAGCTAACTTCTCGCCCCCCCGGGCCCGACCCGCGGTCCCGCTTCTCCGTTAGCGAAGGCAGCGGGATCCCGGATCAAGTCCGGGATGACGATTTGCGCTCAGCCAAGATCACCCAAACTGCCTCTCCAACTCCCCCAGCACCCGGTAACAGTCAAACACCTTCGCCACGCTCGAATTAGGCTCCCGACCCTCGCGGATAGCGCTCACGAACTCGCGGTCCTGCAACTCAATCCCGTTCATCGACACCGCCACCTTGCTGACATCGATCGGCTCTTCCTTGCCGTTCACCAAGTCATCATAGCGCGCGATATAGGTGCCCGTATCCCCGATATAGCGAAAGAAAGTCCCGAGCGGCCCATCATTGTTGAAGCTCAGCGATAGGGTGCAAATCGCCCCTCTCTCGCTCTTCAGCTGGATCGACATGTCCATCGCAATGCCAAGCTCCGGATGGATCGGCCCCTGCATAGCGTGCGCGTCCACGATCCGCCCCGCCTGATAGGCGAACAGGTCCACCGTATGCGCCGCGTGATGCCACAGCAGATGGTCGGTCCAAGACCGCGGCTCGCCCTTCGCATTGATATTCTTGCGGCGGAAGAAATAGGTCTGCACATCCATCTGCTGGACGTTGAACTCGCCAGCCTTGACCTTCTGATGCACCCATTGATGGCTCGGATTGAACCGCCGCGTATGCCCGACCATGCAGGTCAGCCCCGTCTCCTCCTGCTTGCGCAAAACAGCCTGCGCATCGGCCCAACTGTCCGCCAGCGGTATCTCCACCTGAACATGCTTGCCCGCATCCATGCAGGCGATCGCCTGTGCCGCATGCATCTGCGTCGGCGTGCAGAGGATCACCGCGTCCACATCATCGCGCGCCAGCGTCTCGGCGAGCTCCGTAGTCGCATGCCCAATTCCATATTTCGCGGCCACCGCCTGCGTCGGCGCCAATTCACGCCCCACGAGCGAGGTGACGGTCACGCCGTCGATATTCTTCAAGCCATCGAGATGCTTTTCACCAAAAGCACCAGCGCCTGCCAGGGCGATACGCATAGAACACTCCCTTATCTCCCTCTCCCCTTCAGGGGAAAGGGCGGGGAGAGGGGGACACCCGCTCCTCCGTTGAAACAGCAGGAGAGGGCACAGCCCCTCTCCCAACCCTCTCCCCTGAAGGGGAGAGGACTTCAAAAAAGCTCAACCCGGCTCCAGCACCAAATGCCCCACAGCCGTATTACTCGCAGGCACATGATAATGCCGATGCAGCGCCTTCACCCTGCGCCCAAGCGCCCCGCGCATGATCAGCCACATCACCATCTCAATCCCTTCGGACCCCGTCTCCCGCAAATATTCGATATGCGGAATCGCCCGCAGAGACCCGTCATCTTCCGCGCTCAACAGGTCCAAAAAGCGATTGTCCCACTCAGCATTGATCAATCCCGCGCGCGGTCCCTGCAACTGGTGGCTCATGCCGCCCGTGCCCCACACCTGCACGTTCAGATCCTCGGGGGAACTTTCCACCGCCCGCGCGATCGCCTCGCCCAGAGCCCAGCAGCGATTGCCCGACGGCGGCGGATAGGTGACGACATTCACCGCCAGCGGCACGACCTTCACCGGCCAGGCATCCGGCTGACCGAACATCAAGCTCATCGGCACGGTCAGCCCATGATCGACATCCATCTCGTTGATGATGGTCATGTCGAACTCATCCAGGATCAGGCTCTGCGCGATATGCCAGGCAAGGTCGGCATGCCCCTCCACGTCCGGCACCGGACGCGGCCCCCATCCTTCATCACAAATCCCGTACCGGTCGGCACAGCCGATCGCGAAGGTCGGAATGATCTTCATGTCGAAAGCCGACGCATGGTCGTTATAGACCAATATCACCACATCCGGCTTTTCCTGCGCGATCCATTGCCGCGACCAGTCATATCCCGCGAACAAAGGCGCCCAATAGGGCTCGCCGACCTTCCCATTGTCGATCGCCGCGCCGATTGCGGGCACATGGCTGGTCCCCACGCCAGCGGTAATGCGGGCCATCAACGCTTCTCCCTGATCGAACGCTGGCCTTCCGGTGATCGCCCTCCGGCGATCATCATGGCCTGATACTCCTCCGTGCTCATGCCCGTCATCGTCCCCACCGCCTGCAAGAAGGACATGCCGTCGGTCGAAAACACCTTGGCCAGAAAATAGATGTTCCCGCCCAGATCGAGGCAACGATTATAATCGCGATCCAGTATCGCCTGCCGTTGATCTTCAGTCATCGGCCATTCGTTCAGATAGGCGCGCTCGTCCGCCTTCCACCGTTCGCGATTGTCGCCTTTCATCAGGCTCATGGCGAACTGGTTCATCCAATAACCCTGCCGCGCGCGCTTGCCGGTATAGACGCGCGTGCCGGGAATATCGTCGAACTCGGCCAGATATTCATGGATATCAACGCTCATCGGCGGTTCTCCAGACAAAGAAAAATCCATCTCCCGTCCCGTCCTTCCACAGCAAGGACGGGAGATGGATCCACCCCCCACAGGGATAAATGGGGGGTGCGGAAGCTCACAGCCCGCGCGCCTTCAACTGCGCATCCAGGCGGGGGAAGACATAGCGTGCATTGCCCTCGAATATCGCGTGCCGTTCCGCATCGCTGATATCCAGCGCATCGACATAGCGCTTGGTATCATCGAAATAATGACCGGTCGTCGGATCGATGCCACGCACCGCGCCCACCATCTCGGACCCAAACAGGATATTCTTGTTGTCGATCACATCGGCCAGCAAATCGACGCCCGCCTGATGATAGACGCAGGTATCAAAAAAAATGTTGTTCATCAGATGCGTGTCGAGGCTCGGCTTCTTCAGCATGTCCGCCAGCCCGCGGTATCGCCCCCAATGATAGGGCACCGCGCCGCCACCATGCGGAATGATGAAACGCAGCGTCGGGAAATCGGCGAACAAATCCCCCTCCAGCAACTGCATGAAGGCAATCGTGTCCGCCGCGATATAATAGCCCCCGGTCGCATGCATCGCCGGATTGCAGCTGCCCGACACATGGATCATCGCCGGAACGTCCAGCTCGACCATCTTCTCGTAGAACGGATACCAGTAACGATCCGTCAGCGGCGGATGCTGAAAATGCCCGCCCCCCGGATCAGGATTGAGGTTGCACCCGATAAAGCCCAGTTCCGTCACGCACCGCTCCAGCTCGGCGATGCTGTTGCCCATGTCCGCCTTTGGCGACTGCGGCAGCATGCAAACGCCCACGAAGGTCTCGGGATACAGCCCAACCACCCGCGCGATCAGGTCGTTGCAGCGCATCGCCCATTCCTTCGCGACCGCCGCATCCCCGACGTGGGGCGCCATCGCCGAAGCACGCGGGGAAAAGATCGTCAGGTCCGCCCCCCGCTCCTTGATAAGGCGCAGCTGGTTGGACTCGATCGTGTCGCGAATTTCATCATCGCTGATGTCGGGATAAGGCGGCGCAGCAACGCCCGCATTGAACGCCGCCTTCTGCTCTTCCCGCCAGGCATCATGCCCCTTGGGGAGCACGGTATAATGGCCATGGCAGTCGATAATCAGGCTCATCCGTCGCTCAGTCCTTCAATCACACCATTTGCAGATCGCCACCAGCGGCAGCTTCCGTCGCCTAAACGCAGGCTCCCCACCAACCCCGTCACCCCGGGCCTGGCCGGGGTCCCGCTTCCTTCGTCCCACCGCCCGGAATAGCGGGACCCCGGATCAAGTCCCGGGTGACGAAGAGGATGGCTTCATCATCAACCCTGCGTCACCCTTCCCCACTCCGTCATCGCAGCGAAAGCTGGGATCTCGTGCCTCCAGTTCGAACCCTGCCGCCTAAGATCCCAGCCTGCGCTGGGATGACGAGGAACCTCAAGCCACAACCCCACAGCCCTCACCCCGAACAGCCTCGCCCGAAGCCAAAACCTCCCCAAGCTTCCCGTTCAGCCCCTCCGGCACAAGCTGCACACCCAGGGCGCCGATCGCCCGCTGCCGCTCCACCGTGCCGCGCGTCATCGCGGCCCCGGTTCCCAGCGCCTCCAGCGTCTTCACCACCTCTTCCATCTCCGCCGCGCGCCGCAGCCCATGAACCAGCATCCGCTCCAGATTATAATCCGCGCGCTCAGCCCAAGGCCGCACCTTCTCGCTCGCATCCAGCGACGCCAGCACCTCGCCGCGCACGCCCGCGGCTTCCGCCGCCAGCACGCACTCGGCGGTCAGGGCCTCCAGTCCCTTCACCATCACCGAACGGATCATCTTGATGGCGGAGGCGCGCCCGACCGCGTCACCCACCACCCGCATGTTGGAAAAGCCGAGCGCCCCCAGCCGGGTAGCAGCCTCTTCCGCCGCGCCCCCACTCAGCAGCAACGGCACCGACAGCGCTGCCGGATGGACCGGCGCCATGACGGCAACATCGACATATCGCCCACCCGCACCCTTGATGGCGCGCGCCGCCTCTTGCTTCGTTTCCGGCGCCACGCTGTTCATGTCGCAATAGATCGCATCGGGCGCGATGCACTCGGCCGCCGCTTGCGCCACCGCCAGCGCCTGATCCGCCGTCACGAGCGAAATGATCAGCTGCACTCCCGAAAGCGCATCCTCCAAAAAGCGCGCCCCCAGCACATGAGCCCGCGCATAGGCCGCGATCATCGCGTCACGCGCCGCTGGGTCGTCAGTCTTGCAGTCGAATATATGCGCCCGCGCGGCCCAACCCCCTGCCGATGCAAAGGTCGAACCCGCCTCGCCAAATCCAATGAGACCGACTTCCTGCTCCATGTGCAAAGGCATGACCCATCGGCATTGCAGCGGCCAATCGAATCCATGGCCTATCCATAAGTTTTTACGAACTTATGTTTTCAACCTCCTGATCGATCGCGGTCATGAAGCGATGCTGCAACCGGGTAGGCCGCCAGTCGGTCCGGATGGTCAGGCCGATCGTGCGGCTGATCGCGCCGGGCGCAGGACCGATGTCGATCACCATCCCGGCATTCAGCTCCAGCGCCAGCTGATCGCGCGACAGCATCGTCAGATAATCGCCATTCACCAACAATTCCCGGATCGTCATCACCGAACCGCATTCGATCGGCACGGCAGGCAGAGGGCCGCCTAGCGCCCCCATCATCTTGCGCCACAATTGCCGTAACGGCGTGCCTTCGGGCGGCAATATCCAGGGGTAGCGTCGCAACGCATCGGCGTCCCAACCCGCTGCCAGCGGATGCCCCGCGCGGGCCAGGATCGTCGGCCGATCCTCGAACAAGGCCTTTTGCACCAGATCCTGCCCGATCGAGCCATCGCGCAGCGCCCCGATCATCATGTCCACCTCGCCATCGCGCAGCGGCCCCACCAGTTCGGCATGCGAACCCTCATGCACGCTGATATGGACATGGGGAAACTCGGCCCGGAACCGGCTTATCACGCGGGGTAGCAGCCGCGCGCGCGACAGCGGCATCGCGCCAACCACGACGCGCCCGCTCTCCTGCCCTTTCAGCGCCTCTATCTCTTCCAGCCCCGACCGCAATTCCGCCAGCGCCAGCCTCAACCGCCGCGCCAGCGCCGCTCCCGCGCTGGTCAGCGCCACGCCCCGTCCGCGCCGCTCCGCCAGCCTATATCCCATGGCCAGCCCCAGGTCCCCCACCGCCCGGTGCAGCGACGGCTCCGTCACCCCCGCCTCGCCCGCAGCCGCCGCATAGCTCCCCGCCCGCGCAAGCGCGACAAAGGCCCTGATCTGCGCCGCCGTCGCCCGGTTGCTGCCGATCAGCCGCAGCGCCGCTTCCAGTCGCGGCGCAAGCCGTGCCGCCGCTTCCGTCGGCGTCATGCCGCCCGGATGCCGTTCGAACAGCGGCAGGCCCAGCTGCGCCTCCAGCTTTGCGATCCCCTGCGTCACCGCAGGCTGCGTCAAATTCACCGCCCGCGCCGCCAGGCTGACTCTCCCATGCGCCACCACCGCGGCAGCAGCGGACAGGTGCCGTATATTGAACTGATCAGGTGCCATAAGGCATAGTTAGCAAAAACTAATGCCCCTTACACGGTTCAAATTTGTCCAACCCGTTTTTTCTCGCCACTTCATTCTTGCTTTCGCCAAAAGGAACCAGTCCCATGTCCGGCATCGTCGTCCAGAATATCGACCGGGCGGATCTTTCCACCATCGACGCCCTCGCCCATTGCGGCGTCGCCACCGTCCACGAATCCCAGGGCCGCACCGGACTCCTCGCCCCCTACATGCGTCCCATCTACCCCGGCGCTCGCATCGCTGGCAGCGCAGTCACCATCTCCGCTCCGCCTGGCGACAACTGGATGATCCACGTCGCAATCGAGCAACTCCGCGAGGGCGACATCCTCCTCCTCGCTCCCACCAGCCCCTGCACCGACGGCTATTTCGGCGACCTCCTCGCCACCTCAGCACAAGCGCGAGGCTGTCGCGGCCTCGTGATCGACGCAGGCGTCCGCGACATCCGTGACCTCACGCAGATGAACTTCCCCGTCTGGTCAAAGGCAGTCCATGCCCAAGGCACGATCAAAGCGACGCTCGGCAGCGTGAACGTCCCGATCGTCTGCGCCAACGCCCTTGTCAGTCCCGGCGACATCATCATCGCCGACGATGACGGCGTCTGCATCGTCCCCCGCGCCAACGCCGCTGCCGTCCTCGAAAAAGCCCAGGCCCGCGAAGCCGCCGAAGAAGCCAAGCGCGCCCGTCTCGCCGCCGGAGAACTCGGCCTAGACATCTACAACATGCGCCCCCGCCTTGAAGAAATGGGCCTGAAATATGTCTGACTCTGCCCGGGTCATGTGGATGCGCGGCGGCACATCGAAGGGCGGCTATTTCCTCGCCGAAGACCTGCCCGACACCCCCGCGGCTCGGGACAGCTTCCTGCTGCGCATCATGGGTTCCCCCGACCCGCGCCAGATCGACGGCATGGGCGGCGCCGATCCGCTCACCAGCAAGGTTGCGATCATCAAGAAGTCGCAACGACCCGGCATCGACATCGACTATCTCTTCCTCCAGGTCTTCGTTGACCAGGCCATCGTCACCGATGCCCAGAATTGCGGCAACATCCTCGCCGGCGTCGGCCCCTTCGCAATCGAGCGCGGCCTTGTCGATGCGCAGGATGGGGAAACTCGCGTTGCCATCTACATGGTAAATACCGGGCAACTCGCAATCGCCACCGTGCAGACTCCGGGCCGCATCGTCCGCTACGAAGGCGACGCCAGTGTCGACGGCGTTCCGGGCACAGCCGCCCCCGTTCCCTTGGAATTTCGCGACACCGCCGGCTCTTCCTGTGGCGCCATGCTGCCGACGGGCAACGCGATTGATGAAGTCGATGGCGTTCCCGTCACCCTGATCGACAATGGCATGCCATGCGTCATCATCAAGGCGCAGGATGTTGGCATCACTGGCTATGAGGATCGCGCCACGCTGGACGCCGACGTCTCTCTGAAAGCCCGCATCGAAAAGATCCGCCTCGCGGTGGGAGAGCGTATGAACCTTGGCGATGTGAAGGAAAAATCCGTGCCCAAGATGATGCTGGTAGCGCCGCCGCGCCATGGTGGAGCGATCACCGTGCGCAGCTTCATCCCCCATCGGGCGCACGCATCCATCGGCGTGCTGGGCGCGGTCAGCGTCGCCACCGCCTGCCTCCTCCCCGGCTCTCCGGCCGCCGAACTGGCATCCGTGCCCGATGGAAAGCGCAAGGTGATGTCGGTAGAGCACCCAAGCGGCGAAACAACCTGCGTGATGGAAGTGGACGATCAGGGCAACGTCACCAGCGCAGCGATGCTCCGGACCGCTCGCAAGCTGATGGATGGAAAGGTTTTCGGGTGAGCGAACGCATCCGCAGTTGGACGAACACCACGTCCCTTCCCCATTTCACGCCGCCGCCGGGCGCCGTCGATGCCCATTGCCACGTCTTCGGCCCGATGGAGCTGTTCCCCTTCAGCCCAAAGGCGAAATATCTTCCGCAGGACGCTGGTCCGGACATGCTTTTCGCCCTGCGCGATCGGCTCGGCTTTTCCCGCAATGTCATCGTGCAGGCCAGTTGCCACGGCACGGATAATGCGGCGACCCTTCACGCCATCACCCGATCTGAAGGCAAGGCGCGCGGCGTGGCGGTGGTTGACCCGGCAATCAGCGACACCGAGCTGGAGGAGTTGCACCAGGGCGGCATCCGCGGCGTTCGTTTCAACTTCCTCAAACGCCTGGTCGATGATGCGCCCAAGGACCGCTTTCTTGAAATAGCCCGCCGGATCGAGCCCCTGGGCTGGCATGTAGTGATCTATTTCGAAGCGGATCTGCTGGAAGAATTGCGCCCCTTCATCGACGCGATCCCCACTTTGCTGGTCATCGACCATATGGGCCGTCCCGATGTCTGTCAGGGTCCAGATGGGCGCGACATGAAAGCCTTCCGCGCCCTGCTGGACAGCCGCAGCGACATATGGACGAAGGTGACATGCCCTGACCGGCTTGATCCTCAGGGACCACCTTGGGATGATTTCGCTCGATCAGTTGCGCCCCTGGTTGCCGACTATCAAGATCGGGTGCTTTGGGGCACCGACTGGCCCCATCCTAATATGGAGAAAGCCATTCCGGATGACGGCGCCCTTGTCGATATGATCCCGCGCATCGCTCCGTCGGCCGAAATGCAACGCAAGCTGCTCGTCGACAATCCGATGCGGCTTTATTGGCCGGAAGAAGCGGCGAATAACGACTGAGCGATCAGGCTCAGCTGCCCGCTTGCGTGTTCACCGGCGGCGCGAGCGGATTGGCATCATCGATTTCGCCTTTCTCGATCTTCTTCTCCGCTTCTCCGCTTTCCGGATCGCTGCCATCCTGCGGCGATCCGCGCTCGGGCGGAGGAATGTCGTTACTGCCTTCTGCCGGAGCCTCTGGAGATTGGCCGCCTTGTTTGTCCTGCTGCATCGCATATTCCCTGATGACTGAACTTCAGGACTAACGCTGCGCGGCTCACAGGTTTCCACTCGTTCGAACTGTGCCCGTTAACATGGATGAAGCTGTCAGCGTGGCACTGCAAGCCGTCAAGAACGTTCGGCCATCATGGCTCGCGCGCTCAAAGTGTACCGCACCCCGATCGGCTTTCATGACGCCTATGTCGCGGCAGCCAGCCAGAAGGCGGCGCTCCAGGCCTGGGGCACTGACACCAATCTTTTCGCACGAGGATCGGCAGAGCAGGTCACGCAAGCCGACCTGATGCGCGAGCCGCTGGCGCATCCTGGCACTGTCATCAAGCGGCCACGGGGAAGCGAGGCCGAGCACCTTGCCTCGCTCGCCAACACCCGCCCGCAGCCGGCACGGAAGCACGCCCGTCCGGACAACCCGAGGCGGGCCAAACCAGCAGCGAGGAAGCGTGCCGCCCCTCCTCCCCGGCCCAGTCGCGATGCCCTGAATGCGGCGGAAGACGCTCTGGCTCAGCAAGAATCGGAAGCCAAGGCAGCGCTGGCGTTGCTCGAAGAGGAACAGGCTCGACTACGCGCGGAAATGGAGCGCTTGCGCGAAAAGCAGCAGGCCGCTCATGAACAGCTTGAGCGCAGCATCGACAAAGAACGCCGCAAATATGATGCAGCCCTTGAACGTTGGCGCGCTTCATGACCGATCATCTTTCAACGCGATGCGATGGATTTTTGCCATTCCGACCCAACGGCTTGGCACCAGATCCGATTTGCATCGTTGTCGATTGTCAGGAGGGGTCTTGAATGGACACCCATGACGATATCATCGCGATAGGGCTGCTGACGCAGAATGACATTCAGCGGCTCGGCGACAGCTTCTCACGCCTGTTTCCCCTCCCGCGCGATGGCGCGTTTGACGATCTGATCAAGGCAATTGACGATGCAGATCGGGAAAAGGATAAGCGCCCCAATCCTTGATAGTTTTAAATCGCTATGCCGCCGGACCGCGAGAATTTGGGCCCGGCTGTAAATCGTCGACCTTTATGATGGTCGGGGCAGCCGGGCCCGTTTCCGCAAGTTTGGGGGTATCTTGCGGAAGCCGCAGGCTCCCCGAGCACCGGCGACTGACAGCATCCTACATAAGCGTCGCCGAGCGATCATTGGCGCTTAATGCTGGTCGGCCGACGATTAGGGACGAAGCGGCATCTCCTTAAGGACAGTGCAATGCACGCGGCGCTATCCCCATGGAATTACAGATAGCTATGCGGATGATCACCGCGCTTGAGATGAAGTTGGCTGTGACGATATGACGAGCGGATGCTGTCTCTTCATCGTGCCTTAGCAATGCTGCCTCTGCTCCTTGCAGGCTGCGCATCCTACCAACCCGCGTCCGATACGCCCGTCCGGATCGGCCCGCCCTATACCGTGCGCGGCGTCACCTATGTGCCTGCCCCACAGCCGGGCTATGACGAGGTCGGCTATGCCAGCTGGTATGGCAATGAGTCAGGCAATCGAACGGCGCGCGGAGAGAAGTTCCGGGCACATGGTATCAGCGCGGCGCACCCCACCTTGCCCCTGCCCTCCTATGTGGAAGTGACCGAGTTGAGCAGCGGCCGCACCCTGCTGGTCCGTGTCAATGATCGGGGGCCTTTTGCGCGCGGGCGGATCATCGACCTGTCGCAGGGGGCTGCGCAGGCCTTGGGTATTCGCACTCAGGGTCAAGCCGCCGTCCGTGTCCGTGTCACGAACCCGGATGAGAAGGACCGCAAGCGGCTGCGAAAAGGAAAGCTCGCAAGCGCACGGCAGCCGCTCACAGGAGCGGCGCTCGAAGTGCAACGTGGCAGGCTTTACTTGCCACGCTGATCTTCCCGTCGCGCACCCAACTCTAAATTCCCCATCGCCACGGCGCCCAAGCGCTGTATAGCGACGTATACATCTCTGACTTGGGTATCGCATGCGTCGCTTACTGGTCCTGCTCCTTCTACTCATTTCCTTCTTCGCAGGCCCGGCGGCCCAGGCGCGGGGGCGCGGACCGCTCGTGCTGGCAGCAGCCAGCCTGCAGGAGTCGCTGACTGCCGCCGCAGATGCATGGACGGCGCTGGGACATGACCGGCCTATCCTTTCCTTTGCCGCTTCGTCCGCCCTTGCCCGTCAAATCGAAGCCGGGGCGCCTGCCGACCTGTTTCTGTCAGCCGACGAACCCTGGATGGATGCAGTCGCTGCAAAGGGGTTGGTGCGGCGAGGGACACGTGCCACCCTGCTGACCAACAAGCTTGTCCTGATCGCCCCGGCGGGAAGAGGGGCGTCTATGCCCATTCGGCGCGGCTTTCCGCTCGCTCGAGCGATAGGCGACGGTCGCTTGGCGATGGCGGACCCCGACAGCGTTCCGGCGGGGAAATATGGCAAGGCAGCTCTGCTCGGCCTCGGAATTTGGCCTTCGATCGCGGGGAAGGTCGCGGCCGCCGAAAATGTCCGAGCGGCTCTGGCAATGGTGGAGCGGGGGCAAGCGCCCCTTGGCATCGTGTACGAAACCGACGCGCGCGCCACCAGCGCGGTCAGGATCGTCGGGGTCTTTCCGGCAACTAGTCATCCGCCAATCACTTATCCGCTGGCGCTGCTCAGCCGATCGAGCCACCCGGAAGCGGCAGCATTTCATCGCTTCCTCCTGTCTCAGCGCGGCAAGGCGATCTTCCGCCGCTATGGCTTCGGCACGCGGTGACGAGCGCATCCCTTGGCGCGCAGGAGTGGGAGATCGTCCTGCTCTCGCTTAAAGTCAGTCTCGCGGCCATGTTCATCACCCTGCCGCTGGCCTTTGCCCTTGCCTGGATTCTCGCGCGGTGGCGATTCCCCGGCAAGCTGTTACTGGACGCAGCCGTCCACCTACCGCTGGTGCTGCCGCCCGTGGTCATCGGATGGATGTTGCTGCTGACCTTCGGGCCCACGGGACCCATCGGCGGCGTGTTGGAGAGGTGGCTCGGTCTCTCGATCATGTTCCGATGGACCGGCGCTGCCATTGCGGCGGGGGTGATGGCGCTTCCGCTGATGGTGCGCGCGATCCGGCTTTCGATCGAAACTGTCGATCATCGCCTGGAGCAGGCCGCGCAAACTCTTGGCGCCAGTCCCGCAAGATGTTTTTTCACGATCCTCCTGCCCCTCTCCCTACCCGGCATCGCAGCCGCCTTCATCCTCGGCTTTGCCCGGTCGCTCGGGGAGTTTGGGGCCACCATCACCTTCGTTTCCAATATTCCAGGGGAAACCCGCACTCTGTCGCTGGCCATATACAGCGCTCTTCAGGTGCCGGGCGCGGATGCGGCCGTCTGGCGACTGGCGCTGATCTCGATCGGCCTGTCCCTGGGAGCACTTCTGCTATCGGAAGCACTGGCCCGTCGGGCATCCGCAGACAGGACCAGTCATGTCCTTTGACGTCGATGTCCGCAAAAATCTCGGCAGCCATGTCGTAGCCGCCCGCTTTGCGGCGCCCGATGGCATAACGCTGCTCTGGGGCCCGTCTGGCATAGGGAAAACATCAGTGCTCAACATGGTCGCCGGTCTGCTGCAGCCCGATCGCGGCCATGTCAGCATCGATGGAGAAATGCTGTTCGACGACAGCGCCTCCATTGACCTTCCTCCACATCGCCGCCGCATCGGCTATGTCTTCCAGGACGGGCGCCTATTCCCGCATCTCCGCGTGCGCGCGAACCTGCTCTATGGACATCGTCTCGCGGCGCCCGAGAACCGGTGGATGTCGCTGCAGGCCGTCATCGACTTCCTTGGGATCGAGCATCTGCTTAACCGCTGGCCCCGCACGCTGTCGGGCGGCGAGGCTCAGCGCGTCGCCATTGGCCGAGCGCTTCTGTCGGGCGCCCGCGCGCTCCTGATGGATGAACCTCTTGCCTCGATCGATCCGGCCCGCAGGGAGGACATCATGGACGTCATCCTGCGCGTTCGGGACGAGCTTCGGCTGCCAATCGTCTATGTCACACACAATCCCGAGGAAGCCGAACGACTGGCTACCCGGAAGATCGAGCTTACGCCTTCACCTCGATGATGGCGATCAAGCCTCCGTCTTCCGCGTTCACCAGCCGGACCGACGCATCGAAAGTCATGGCCAGCGAACGGGCGATGGTGAGCCCGATGCCCGTTCCCGGCCGCCCTCCCGGCTGCCCAGAAGCCCCGCGGGTAAATGGCTCGAACATCTGATCGAGCTGATCCGGCGGGATACCGGGGCCCTTGTCCCGAATATGGATGAGAATGCGCCCGCCCTGCCGAGAACATCCGATTTCCGCGTCGCCACCATATTTGATGGCGTTGCTGACCAAATTGCTGATGCATCGGCTGAGCGCGTTGGGCTTGACCCTGATCGTTCCTCCGCATCCCCCGGAAAAGCGTAGCGGCGCTCCGAGGTCCTGCGCATCCTCGACCATGCTCTCCAGCAAAGAATCTACGTCCACGAGGGACCATTCCTCTTGTGTTTCGGTGCTCGCCGCCAGGTCCAACCCCTCCTTGACGAGAGTTTGCATCGCCTGATGGTCTTGTAACAGTCGCGAACGAAGCTCGTCATTCTCGACCAGCTCAAGCCTCAGTCTCAGCCGGGTGAGCGGTGTCTGCAGATCATGGCTGATCGCTGCGAGCAATTGCGTCCGCTCGGCAAAGCCCGCGCGGGCTCGCCGTTGCATGAGGTTGAAGGTCGATAGCGCTGCTCGCACTTCCTCAGGACCGGTTTCGGGAATTTCTTCAGGGTCGAGAGATAATGAGAAGGACTCTGCTGCATGCTTCAATCGGCGCAGAGGCTCTGCCACGATCCGGGCCACGACGATCGCAAGTCCGGCAGAGGCGATGATGATCAGCAGCATGTAAAGCGGGTTTGCCATCATGCTTGCTGGCCGTTCCATGCGCGGCAAGTTGAGCGCCATCGACCTTCGCGCGCCTGTGCCATCGGTGAAGCGCACGATCCAGCAAGAGGGGCGCGGCACATCGACTACGCCTGCGGCACCAACCGAAGGATCATAGCGTTGACGCGGAAAACAAAGGCCCGCAGGCACTTGGCTGGCTTCGGGATTGGACCCTCGCCCAAAGCGCGCCCTTAACGCATTTGCCAGATCCGCATCGGGTTCTGCCACTGCGATGCCCTCGGGCGCCAACGCCGCGCCCATGATCTGCTGCGACGCCAGCATGGCTTCCACGCCCTTGGGATCACGTTGCAGTCGATGCGCTATATCCTCGGCGCTCGCGACGACGCGTTGCATGCGCCAGCTTTGGAAATCCCGGCTGCGACTATGCTCTGCGACCAGCAATGCGAGCATTGCCGCCAATGACATGCCAATGGTCAACAGCAGGAAGATCCGGCCCGTCAGCGACCGCAAAAAGCTTCGCGCTCGGTTCCAGAGCGGCATTATCATTCGAAGGCGACCGGACTGGCCAACACATATCCTTCGCCCCGGACCGTCAGGATCAACTCTTCGCCCCCGGGCATCGCCGCCAGCTTCTGTCGCAACCGGCTCACTTGAAGATCGATGGACCGATCGAACGCAGCCGTGGCCCGGCGTTCCGGCACCAGATTTTCGCGGGACAGAACGACATTGGGCTCATCGATGAAGCGGGACAGAAGCCGGAATTCGGCGGAGGACAGCATCACAAGTCGGCCGTCGTCGGCAATCAACCTGCGCTGGAACAAGTCTAGTCGCCACGGACCAAAGCTTGCCGTTCGGGCGCCCTTGTCACGCTGGCGTTCGGGATCGTCATGATGGGCACGGCGAAGCAGATTGCGTATTCTCACCAGCAATTCGCGCGGCTCGAACGGTTTGGTGAGATAGTCGTCCGCGCCGAGCTCCAGCCCAAGCACCCGGTCGATCGCACTGCCGCGCGCCGACACCATGATGATGCGGACATCATTGCCCTGCGCGCGCAAATCCCGGCACAGGTTGAGGCCGTCTCCATCGGGAAGGTTGAGGTCAAGCACGATTAGGTCCGCAGGGTGCAGCGAAAGCGCCTCATGAAGCTCCGCCAGGCTACCGGCGGGCACGACCTCATAATGTTCCTGCTGCAGCTGCCGGACGATCAGGTCCCGAATGTCCGGATCGTCATCAACGACGATCAGGCGTGCGGTGCGGCTGTTAATCTGGTCAGGCATGGCGCCGTTCTAAGGCGTTCGGGAAGAAAAGTCTGCCCATGTCCATGCGGCTGATACGTGCTGATACATTCAGACATATCGCGATGCACAATGGCACATCATGTGCCTTTTAAACACCATTCGGAAGAGCGAAGAGGAAGCGTCGGCGCCTGCCCTGTGACACTCGTCACCAGTTGGCCCGGCCTTCACCCGGCGCTCCCCCTCCCCCCTGCGCCGGGTGAAGTTTTCGCACTGCTTATTTTGTTACTGGATTGCCCGCCGCTATGCCGCTGCGTCTTGCACCCTTCTTGTTCCGCCGCACTCAATTGACCGTAGCGCTGTGTCTGCTGGCCACCGCCTGTGGACAGAGCAAGCCGCCGGAAAAGAAGCAGGTCGAGGTAGGCGTGGTTACGCTGCGAACGCAGGATGTGACTGTATCCACCGAACTCCCTGGGCGCACTGCGTCAACCATGACGTCAGAAGTGCGGCCACAGGTCGTAGGCGTGGTCCAAAAGCGCCTTTTTACCGAAGGTTCCTACGTCCGAGCGGGTCAGCCGCTCTATCAGATCGACCCTTCCCTCTATCGGGCGTCCCGCGACGAGGCGCAGGCGGCTCTCGCCAATGCGCAGGCTACGGCGGTCGCGGCTCAGGCCAAAGCGCGCCGTTATCAGGCTCTCGGCCGGACGGAGGCTGTCAGCGCACAGGAACGGGATGATGTCATCGCTGCTGCCCGGCAGGCAGGTGCCGCGATCCAGCAGGCGCGCGCTTCGCTTCAGACGGCCAGCATCAACTTGCGTTTCACCGAGGTCCGCGCACCGATCAGCGGGCGCATCGGCCGGTCGTCGGTCACTCCTGGCGCGTTGGTAACCGCCAGCCAGACGGCCCCGCTCGCGACCATTCAGCAACTCGATCCCATATTTGTCGATATCACGCAGTCCAGCGCGCAGCTTCTCGCGCTCCGGCGCAGCCTCGCCGCTGGCAAGGCGCTTCCTGCAAGCGCCGTCATCCGGCTGAAGCTGGATGACGGTAGCGACTATCCGCTGGAAGGGCGTGTGGAATTTGCCGAACCGATCGTGGACCCGAACAGCGGCACGATCACCCTCCGCGCACGGTTTCCCAATCCTGACAGCCTTCTCCTCCCCGGCATGTTCGTGCGCGTCGTGGCCCCACAAGCGGTGATCCCGGGAGGTATACTGGCGCCCCAACAGGGCATCAGCCGTGATCCCAAGGGAAATGCCACGGCCTTGATCGTCAACCGGGCGAACAAGGTCGAGCGGCGGACGGTGACGGCGGCCCAGGCGATTGGCGACAAGTGGCTTATTACCGCAGGCCTCAAGGCTGGTGACCGCCTGATCGTGGAAGGAACCGACAAGGTGAAGCCGGGTGACACGGTCCGCGCCGCCGCGATCGGTCAACCGCGCCAGAATTCCAAATGATCAGCCGCTTTTTCATCGACCGTCCGATTTTTGCATGGGTGATCGCCATTGGCATCATGCTTGCCGGTCTCGGGGCCATGCTGTCGCTGCCAATCGCCCAATATCCCGACATCGCGCCACCGGCCGTCAATATCCGGGCAAATTATCCTGGCGCTTCGGCCGACACGGTCGAAACGAGTGTCACCCAAGTCATCGAACAGCAACTGACCGGCATCGATGGCCTGATGTACTTCTCGTCGACATCCACAGCCAATGGTCAGTCACGGATCAACGTCACCTTCAACAAGGGGACTGACCCCGATACTGCGCAGGTACAGGTCCAAAACAAGGTGCAGCAGGCATTGAGCCGGTTGCCCAACGCGGTTCAGCAGCAAGGCCTCACAGTCACCAAGTCGCAGACCGACTTCCTGATGCTGGTCGCTCTTTACGATCGCACCGATCGATCGACGCAGGCCGACATATCGGACTATCTGGTCAATAATTTCCAGGACCCGATTTCCCGACTGGAAGGTATCGGCGACGTTCAGATCTTTGGGTCCCAATATGCGATGCGCATATGGCTGGACCCCTATAAGCTGGCGACCGTCAAGCTCATGCCTTCTGATGTCGAAACCGCCATCCGATCGCAAAATATCGAGGTTTCTGCCGGGCAAATCGGCGCTGATCCTGCTCCCGCCGGGCAGCAGCTCAACGCTACCGTGCGTGCTCGCTCCCGGCTTCAGACGCCTGAACAATTCCGCAACATTATCGTGAAGACGCAAAGCGACGGATCAGTCGTCCACCTTTCCGATGTTGCGCGGGTCGAGCTGGGTAACGAAAGCTACACCTCTTCCGCATCGCTGAACGGGCATCCAGGATCGGGCATTGCGCTGCAACTTGCCCCGGGCGCGGACGCGCTCAAGACCGCCGAACTTGTAAAGGCCAAGGTGGAAGAGCTGTCGGCCGGTCTGCCCTATGGCTACAGCATCGCATTTCCGCGCGATACGACGCCCTTCATCCGGCTTTCGGTGAATGAGGTCATCAAGACTCTGATCGAGGCAGTCGGGCTGGTCGTCGTCGTCATGTTCGTTTTCCTGCAAAGCTGGCGCGCGACCCTGATCCCTGCGGTGGCCGTGCCCGTGGTGCTGCTCGGGACCTTCGGCGTCCTTGCGCTGTTCGGCTATTCCATCAACACGCTCACGCTGTTCGGCATGGTGCTGTCGATCGGCCTGCTGGTCGATGATGCCATCGTCGTCGTGGAAAATGTCGAGCGGTTGATGCATGATGAAGGTCTGGACGCGCGATCCGCCACGATCAAGTCGATGGAAGAGATTGGCAGCGCATTGGTCGGCATCGCGCTGGTTCTTTCGGCCGTTCTATTGCCGATGGCCTTTTTCGGCGGATCGACGGGCGTGATCTACCGGCAATTCTCCATCACCATCGTGTCGTCCATGCTGTTGTCGGTGGTGGTCGCGCTGATCCTTTCGCCCGCCCTATGCGCTACGTTATTGAAGCCGACGAGCGAAGAGCGCCGCCAGCAGGGTTGGGCTGGCAAGTTCAACCGGTGGTTTGAACGCATGACGGGCGGCTATATGCGCCGGTTGAAAAATGTGATGCACAGGCGCGCACTCTTCTGGGGGGTCTATGTGCTGGTCCTTGGCGTCCTTGCCCTGCTGTTCACGCGCTTGCCGACCAGCTTCCTGCCGGTGGAAGACCAGGGGCAGGTCATGGTGCAGATGACGCTGCCCGCAGGCGCCAAGTCCACCAGGACGAAGCAAGCGATAGACGGTGTGCGCAACTATTTTCAAAGCGAGGAAGGAGCCAATGTTGGCAGCATCTTCATCGCGCAAGGCTTTAGTTTCGCGGGACAGGGCGAAAATACCGCGCAAGGCTTCATCAACCTCACTCCTTGGGAAGACAGGTCAGGTAAGGCCAATAGTGCGAACGAGATTGCGAGCCGCGCTACCAAGCAACTGGCCGCGGTGCGCGATGCGAAAATCCTGGCCATGACGCCGCCTGCCATTCGCGGCCTCGGGCAATCGAATGGCTTTACCTTTGAATTGCTCAACACTGGCGGGCTTAGCAGGGACAAGTTCCTCGCGCTCAGGGATCAATTGCTTTCCGCAGCCGAACAAAGCCCACTCCTTACCGGTGTGCGCGCGGCCACGCTGGAAGACACGCCTCAGTTGAAGGTCGATATCGACAGCGAAAAGCTGGCCGTGCTGGGACTGACGCAAAGCGACGTTGATGACGTGCTGAGCTCCGCCTGGGGCAGCACCTACATCAACGATTTTATCGACCGGGGCCGCGTGAAGCGCGTCTACATGCAGGCTGATGCGCCTTATAGAGCATTGCCGACGGACATCGAAAACTGGCAGGTCCGGTCCGCCGCTACAGGCGAGATGGTTCCCTTCTCCGCCTTCGCGACGACCCATTGGGAGATGGGCCCCACGACCGTCGCGCGCTTCAACGGCCAGTCTTCTTATGAGATACAGGGCCAGGCCGCGCCGGGCGCGAGTTCCGGTGAAGCGATGGACGAAATGGTGCGGCTGCAAAAACAGCTTCCCGCCGGTACGAGCTATGCGTGGAGCGGCCTTTCCTATCAGGAACAATTGTCAGGGGGTCAGGCGCCGTTGCTCTACTCCCTGTCCGTGCTGGTCGTGTTCCTCTGCCTCGCCGCGCTTTACGAAAGCTGGTCAGTGCCGCTTGCCGTGCTGTTCGTCATCCCGCTGGGCCTCATTGGAGCGGTCGTTGCAGTGTGGGGGCGCGGCCTTGAAAATAACGTGTTCTTCCAGGTCGGACTGCTCACCACCATGGGTCTTGCTGCAAAGAACGCGATCCTGATCGTGGAGTTCGCTGAATTTGCCTATCGCGAAGGAAAGGACGCAATGAGCGCGGCGATCGAGGCGGCCAAGTTGCGTTTCCGTCCGATCATCATGACGTCATTGGCCTTCATCGCGGGCGTCATGCCCTTGGCCTTGGCGCATGGCGCGGGCGCGCAAAGCCGCGTCGCCATCGGGACGGCGGTGGCAGGGGGAATGCTGACCGGCACGGTACTCGCTATCTTCTATGTGCCCCTATTCTTCTTCACCATCGCGCGCCTGGTCACACGCAAGGGCAGCACGTCTGCGACCGGTTCGGAGTTGCCCGCATGAGGCGCTTCGCCATCTTCGCCTCTGTGACCGCCCTTGCCGCCTGCAATCTGGCGCCAACCTATGAGCGACCGGCTGCGCCTGTTCCTCCAGCCTGGCCCAGTGGAGCTTCATATCCAGCGCCAGTTTCCGCGGACAAGGCCGGGCTGCCCTGGACGGCGCTGGTCGGCGATCAACGGCTGCGCGCCATCATCAACCGTGCGCTCACCAACAATCGCGACCTTCGCGTGACACTGTCCAACCTACTTGCCGCGCGCGCCCAATATCGCATTCAAAGGGCGGCGCAGTTGCCAACGGTGACGGCGGATACATCCGCCACCTTCTCGCGCCGCAATGACCAACGGCAGGACAGCTACAGCGCAGACATCGGGTTTAGCGCTTTCGAAATCGATCTGTTCGGCCGGTTGCGCAACTTGAGTGAATCGGCGCTGCAATCCTATCTGGCGACCCAGGAGGGTGCGAGGGCGGCACGCATCGCGCTGGTCGCGGAAACGGCCAGCGCCTATGCTGTGCTCGCCGCCGATCAACAATTGCTTGGTGTGGCAAGAGGCACGCTGGCCAGCGCGGAGCGAACACTGGCGCTTACCCGATCGCTCAACGGCGTCGGCCTTTCCGGAAAACTGGACGTTCATCAGGCAGAGACCGTAGTGGAGCAGGCGCGCTCCGACGTCGCCGCCTCAGTCACGCAGGTGGCGCAGGACCGCAACGCGCTCGATCTTCTTGCCGGATCACCGGTCGAAGACGCTCTGTTGCCGCTTTCGCTCTCCTCGCTGATCGGTTCGACCGCGCAAGTGCCCGCAGGCACCTCTTCCGACGTCTTGCTACAGCGGCCCGACGTCCTGCAAGCGGAGCATCAGCTACAAGCCGCCCATGCCGATATCGGTGCGGCACGGGCCGCGATGTTCCCCAGGATCAGCCTGACTTCGGCGATCGGCGTCGCCAGCTCCGCGCTGTCTTCTCTCTTCACGGGGAACGCCTTCACCTGGTCGGCGACCCCTTCCGCGAGCCTTCCTATTTTCGGCGGCGGCGTCAGGGCCAATGTCGAGTTCAGCAAGGCGCAGCAACAGGCGGCGGTCGCCAGTTATGAGGACGCGATCCAGACTGCCTTCCGCGAAGTGGCGGACGCTCTGGCGCGAGCGGGCACCATAGGGGAGCAGCGGCGCGCGCAGCGGGCCTTGGTCATTGCGAACGAAAGCGCCTATGCCCTGTCGGAGCAGCGATACCGCGCGGGGATAGATCCCTTCCTGACGACACTCGTCAGCCAAAGGTCGCTCTATTTGGCGCGGCGGAGCGCAATCGCGACGGACCTCGAACTGCTGCAAAACCGCATCACGCTTTACCGGGTTATCGGTGCTGATTTCTAGGGCGAGCGCAGACCAGGGCCAACGCTGATCGCCAAGCGATCAGGCGGATCGCAGCTTCGTAGTTAATTGCTAATGACTTGCATCATACCCCTATCGCGGTATGAGTGGGCCATGAACGCGACGTCCAGATCATCTTCTCCAAAGCGCTGGGGCCGCATACTTCTGGCAGGGCCAGGCGCGATCTGCGTCACGATCATCGTCATGGCGGGGATGACCTTGTGGTTGCCTGGTGGACGTGCAGGAATCGACAACCTGGTCCTGCCGCTTGTGCTCGCGCCGCTGATTTGGGCTGTGCTTTTCTTTCATGCATGTCTGGATCGCAGCATTGGCCGCGTCGCTTTGGTGGCCCTCGCGCTGCTGCTGACGCATGGGGGACTGCTTGCGCATAAATGGGCGAACCTGCCCTCCGCAGAAAAGGAGGGAGGCAGATGATCCATCTCCCCAAGAATGAAACGAAGCTGATGGTGGCGGTCCATGGCTGGTCCGGCATATTGCTCGGGCTCGTCCTTTATGCCGTAGTCCTGACCGGCACGGCAGCGGTGTTCGCAGAGGAAATCGGGATCTGGTCATCCGGCCATATTTCCACCACATCGGCCTTTGAGCGGCCGATCGGGCAGAGCGTCGAGGCACTGGGAAACCAAACCCCTGCGAAATATCATGAAGGCGTCGACCTCTTCGAGGTAGGCGATCATGATCTGGGCGCCTTCTTTCACCGGCATGAGATCGACCCGGACGGAGAACTGGTAAGCAGAGGCATTTTCTACAGGATCGGCAGCAACGGCCAAGTTATCGATCGTCAAGCTGGCACCAGCGAAGAGGTATTTGGTCCGCGCAATGACGACGCACTCAGCCATTTCTTGGTCGATACCCATGTGCGTTTGCACCTGCCCAATCCTTGGGGCTTGCTACTGACCGGAATAGTTGGGCTGGCGATGCTGGTTGCGGCGGTGTCGGGCCTCATGATCCACCGCCACCTGTTCAAGGATATATTTACCTTGCGGCGGAAGGCGAACCCGGTGCTGTTCAACCGCGACAGGCATAGCGTCGCTGGCACATGGAGTTTGCCCTTCGCCTTCATCCTTGCATTCACCGGCAGCTTCTTCTCCTTCTTTGGTACGGTCGGCGTCCCGATCGTCGCAATGGCGGCCTTTGGCGGAGACGTTCAGGCTCTCAACAGCAGCGTCTTCGGCAATCCGGGAAAAGCTGATCCCCGCCCCGTCCCAACCAGCGGCCTCGACAAGATCACGCAAGATGCGATCCAGCGCACCGGCGAGATCCCGACCTTTGTCGCGGTAGAGAATTTAGGCCGCGCTGACGCCAAGGTGACCACGTTCCACCCGCCGGAGGAAGGCGGCGTTCTCCCCATCAGCCTGCTATATGACGGCACGGACGGCCGTTTTGAACAGGTGAAGCCGCTGATCGGAACGCAGCCGTCAGCCGGTGGCGCCTTGGCGGGGATCATGTCGCCGCTGCACTTTGGCAACTTTGCGGGCATATTGTCGAAGGCGGTCTGGTTCGGGCTTGGTTTTGCCATGTGCTATGTGACCCTGACCGGGCTTCGCCTGTGGGTGGTCCGCCGCGCAAATGAGACAAGGTCCTTGGGTTGGCTCGACCGGATGGTGACTATCGTCGGACTTGGCCTGCCCTTTGCGCTGCTTTGTACGGCCGTTGCTTTCCTTTGCACGACCTCGTCCGGAACAGCCCTTTTCTGGACACCGGCCGGGTTCCTGATTGCTTCCGCTCTGGTGATAATCGCCGGAGCATTGATCGCGGACCGGGCGAGGTTCGGCGTTCTGCTCGAAGGCGGCATGGGCATATTGATGCTCATATTGCCGCCACTCCGCCTGATAATGGGTGGGCCCGGATGGATCACCGCCATCAGGGAAGGTCAGCCTATCATCGCTGCCGTGGATATCGCTCTTCTGCTCGCGGGCGTCTGGATGCTCGCCCGTATTATGCCGCCGCGCGCGCGGCGGACCGGAAGCGAACCGTTGCTTCAGGCGGCTGAATGATGATCGGGCTGGTGTTTGCCGCAACGGCCCTCTCCGCAGGCCTGCTGATCCTCCTTGGCCTTGGCGATCCCAAGCGGAGACGGGCGGCAGGGCTGGCCGGGGGGCATGGTCGGGCACTGCGCTACATTTATATGCTTGGCGCGCTGGCGCCAGGGGTGCTTATCGCGTTCACCGGCGATGCCGCGATGTGGCTGATCTGGTTTGGTGGCTGTGCCGTTGCAGGTTGGCTTGTTGCGCTTTGGCTGGCTCAGTCCGGCACGCAGCGCTAGCGCAACAATGGACAGTCTTTGAGCTTTTTTCGCTGCTGAGGCGCATTGTCATGGCATGCGAGGCGTGACCACGCGAAGGCGACGGTAGCGGGCTTCAACTAGGCTGAACAACCCGAACAACGCCAATCCAGCGGCCACGATCAGCAGCAGGATCGGCCCATGATCCTGCTCGCGCAAATGCCTAAGCGCCGCGCCCAGCCCACCCGCCTCATCGGGATTGCGATGAAGCACCACGTTGATCAAGAACCATCCGATCATGGTAAAGACCAATGCGCGCGCGGCATATCCGATCCGGCCAAGCCAGCGGACTTGCAGCGGTGCGGGAACATCGCCCCCAAGTTCATCAAAGCGCGCCTTATAGGCTTTCACAGCCTGAGCTGCCGCCGTAGCCAATAGCCCTGCCGCCACCAGAGCCAGCAGCACAGGCCCCGCAGGCTGTTCGAGCAACCAGGCTGACCAGCTTTGCGCAGCCTGATCTCCAGGACTGCCACCAGCAGGCGCAGCCTTCCGCAGGGCAAGCTTTGCGGCCGCTACCGCCAGGCCGGTATGTATGATCCCGCTCACGGCATAGCCGGCGCGCTCAAACCGGCCCTTCATGTCCTGACCCCTATCTTCAGGGTCCAGGGCCGCTTCCGTCAGCCGCCAGAAAGCATAGCCAGCAAAGCCCAGCGCACAAAGGATGAGGAGCGCCTTTCCGAACGGCGCTTCCGCGATCGTGCCCATCACGCCTTGGTTATCGCTCGGCCGTCCGCCATTGAGCGCCGCGTCCATGGCGAACACGCCGATCAGCAAATAGACCACTCCGCGCGCAGCAAAACCAAGCCGCGCCAGAACAGTCAACCAACCCGCAGGGTCTTTTCGCATCATCTTCATCTGCATCTCCTTCCGCGGCAACGCGGGGAAGCCGCCGAAGTTGCTGCGACCATAGATCGGATCACTGCAACCCGATGCCCGGCCACACGTTGCGCATTAGCAACGGTCCAGGAGACGCTGATGAAATGCCTTGCTTTTCTAATTGCCGCCATGGGAGTAGCCTCGGCGGTTCAGGCACAAATTCCTGCGGCGACGCCGGTTCTCACAACGGATGAGACGCTGCTAGTCGTCAGCGGCGAGGGGCAAAGCCGCCAGGTGCCGGATCTCGCCATCTTCTCAGCAGGGGTGGTGACGCAAGGGAAGACGGGAGGTGAAGCTCTGGCGGCCAATGCCACGCGCATGGATGAGGTCATCAAGGCCCTGAAGCGCGCGGGCATCGGAGATCGCGACATCCAAACCTCCGCGCTGTCGCTTCAACCGCAATATTCCAATCCTGAACAGGAAGCGCAATTAAGGGCCCGGATGACGCGCGAACCCTATATCGCACCCGTCCAGCCAGAGCCGCCGCGCATAATCGGCTATGAAGCGCGCAACAATGTGCAGGTGCGCGTCCGGAAGTTGGGCGAGATGGGGCGCATCATCGATACGCTGGTATCAGCAGGCGCCAATCAGGTGGATGGCCCGTCCTTCACGCTGGACGATCCCAAGGCCGCATTGGACGAAGCGCGGGTCGCGGCAATTAAAGATGCGCGCGCGCGTGGTGAGCTTTACGCCCGTGCCGCAGGGCTCAGGATTTCGCGGACCATTTCGATCAGCGAAGGCGGCGGCTATTATCCGGTTCAGCCCATCATCGTGACGGGCCGTATGGCGGGGGCGCCGCCTCCGCCAAGTCCTGTCGCACCGGGCGAACTGACTTTAGGCGCGACCGTTTCGGTGCAATTTGCCTTGACAAAATGAACTTTTTGCCACGCCGCACTGGGCGGCGTGGCACGATAATTCAGTCGCTGACCTGCACCTCGCTGATGAGGCTCAACACCTGCTGCGCATGTTCCTTTCGGCAGATCAGCAGGTCCGGCAGATACACGTCCTCCTGATTGTAGACCAACGGACTGCCATCGATCCGCGAGCAGTGCAGGCCGTGCGCCTTCGCCACCGCGACAGGCGCCATGCTGTCCCATTCATATTGGCCGCCCGAATGAAGGTAGATGTCCGCCTGACCCAGGATCACGGCCATCGCCTTTGCGCCTGCCGATCCCATCGGTACCAGCTGGGCATCGAGCCGTTCCGCTACGGCAACCGCTTCTTTCGCAGGACGCGTCCGCGACACGACCATTCGAAGCTTGTCCGGAGCCGCCGGAACAGGCCGCGGCTGATCGGACCGCAGCACGGTGCCCCCGCCGGTGCCGGTGAGGTCAAGACCCGGCAGCGCAACGGCACCCAGCACCGCCTCGCCATCGACAGCCATGCCGACATGCACTGCCCAATCGGCCCGCTCTTCGCCATATTCGCGGGTGCCATCGACCGGATCGACGATCCAGACGCGGCTCTTGGCGAGCCGTTCCGGATTGTCCTTCTCTTCTTCGGACAGTAGGCCGTCCTCGGACCGCACCTCCCGCAGAGCATGGACGAGGAACTGGTTGGCGGTCTGGTCGCCCGCCTTGCCCAGAGCCTTCGGGCTGAACAACCCCGAAGCACGCACGTTGATCAGGATCCGACCCGCGACCTCCGCGAGGTGCGCGGCCAGATCGCCATCGTTCATCACGTCGCTCATGGGATCAGCCTCGCGACGATCAAGTCCGCCGCTTCTTCGGCCGTCAGCGACGTCGTGTCGATGCGGATCTCCGGATCTTCCGGCGCCTCATAGGGGCTGTCGATGCCGGTGAAGTTCTTGAGATCGCCCGACCGCGCCTTCTTGTAGAGGCCCTTGACGTCGCGTGCCTCAGCTTCGGCCAGCGGCGTGTCGATATGCACCTCGACGAACTCGCCCGGCTGCATCATCTGCCGCACCATTTCGCGCTCCGAACGGAAGGGCGAAATGAAGGCGGTGATGACGATCAGTCCCGCATCGGTCATCAGCTTTGCGACTTCGCCCACGCGACGGATATTCTCCACGCGGTCGGCATCGGTGAAACCGAGGTCCTTGTTGAGGCCATGACGCACATTGTCGCCGTCGAGCAGGAAGGTGTGACGGTTCATGCGCGCCAGCTTCTTTTCGACGAGGTTGGCGATGGTCGACTTGCCCGCGCCCGACAGACCCGTGAACCACAGCACCGCAGGCTTCTGGTTCTTGAGGCCCGCATGGAATTCGCGGGTAACATCGGTCGCCTGCCAGTGGACATTCTGCGCGCGCCGCAGCGAGAAGTGCAGCATACCCGCAGCCACCGTGGCGTTGGTGATCTTGTCGATCAGGATGAAGCCGCCGAGCGTACGGTTCTGCTCATAGGGCTCGAACACGATCTGCTTGTCGGTGGACAGGTTCGCGACGCCGATGGCGTTCAGGTCCAGCGTCTTGGCCGCCAGATGCTCCATCGTGTTGACGTTTACCTGATATTTCGGGTGCTGCACCGTCGCGGTGACGGTCTGCGTTCCGATCTTCAGCCAATAGGGGCGGCCGGGCAGCATTTCCTCGTCCGCCATCCAGACGATCGTGGATTCAAACTGGTCAGCAGCCTGCGGCGGGTTGTCAGCCAGCGCGATGACGTCGCCGCGCGAGCAGTCGATCTCGTCAGCGAAGCAGATCGTCACCGACTGCCCTGCGACAGCCTGATCCAGATCGCCGTCCAGGGTCACAATGCGGGTGACAGTGCTGGTCTTGCCCGAAGGCAGCACGCGGATCGCATCGCCCGGCTTCACGGTGCCGGTCGCGATCAGGCCCGAAAAGCCACGGAAGTCGAGGTTCGGGCGGTTCACCCACTGCACCGGCATGCGGAACGGCTTTTCCGCGTCGGTCGCGCTGTTGACTTCGACCGTTTCCAGATGCTCGATCAGGGCCGGGCCCTTGTACCAGGGCGTGTTTTCCGACGGGCCGGTAATGTTGTCGCCCTTGAAACCGGAAATCGGCATCGGCACGAAATGCTGGATACCGATCGAACGAGCGAATTCGGTATAATCCTTGACGATGCTGTCATAGACCGCCTGGTCATAATCGACCAGGTCCATCTTGTTCACCGCCAGCACGATGTTCTTGATGCCGATCAGATACGCCAGATAGCTGTGGCGCTTCGTCTGCGTCAGCACGCCCTTGCGCGCGTCGATCAGGATGACGGCGAGGTCGGCGGTCGATGCGCCGGTCACCATATTGCGCGTATATTGCTCATGGCCGGGAGTATCGGCGACAATGAACTTGCGCTTTTCGGTCCCGAAGAAGCGATAGGCCACGTCGATCGTGATGCCCTGCTCGCGCTCGGCGGCGAGGCCATCGACCAGCAGTGCGAAGTCGATCTCCTGCCCCTGCGTGCCGACCTTCTTGGAGTCTGCTTCAAGCGCGGCAAGTTGATCTTCGAAGATCATCTTGCTGTCATAGAGCAGGCGGCCGATCAGCGTGGACTTGCCATCGTCCACCGACCCGCAGGTGATGAAACGCAGCATCGTCTTGTGCTCATGCACCTTCAGATATTCGTCGATATCCTCGGCAATGAGGGTATCGGTCTTGTAAATGGGTTCGTCGAGAGTGTCGGTCATTTCATCTGTCCCGTTATCCCAGCGAAAGCTGGGATCTCGTTGATCTGAGGGAAGGTTCGGCTTGGAGGCACGAGACCCCAGCCTGCGCTGGGGCTGACGCTTCGGAACGCTTGCGCATTCCGTGGCGCGTCAAAAATAACCTTCCTGCTTCTTCTTCTCCATGCCTGCGCCGCCAGCATCCTTGTCGATGGCGCGGCCCTGGCGTTCGGATGTGGTGGTCAGCAGCGTTTCCTGAATGACCTCGGGAAGCGTCTTCGCCTCGCTCTCCACCGCACCGGTCAGCGGATAGCAGCCCAGCGTGCGGAAGCGGATCGACCGCATCACCGGCGTTTCGCCTTCCTTCAGCGGGAAGCGTTCGTCATCGACCATCAGCAGCATGCCGTCACGCTCGACGGTCGGGCGTTCCTTCGCGAAATAGAGCGGCACGATCGGCACATTGTTAAGGTGGATATATTGCCAGATGTCCAGCTCGGTCCAGTTGCTGATCGGGAAGACGCGGATGCTTTCACCCTTGTTCTTCTTGGCGTTGTAGAGGTTCCACAGTTCCGGCCGCTGGTTCTTCGGGTCCCAACCATGCGAGGCGGTGCGGAAGGAGAAGATGCGCTCCTTAGCGCGGCTCTTTTCCTCGTCGCGGCGGGCACCGCCAAAGGCTGCGTCGAAGCCATAAAGGTCGAACGCCTGCTTCAGACCTTCGGTCTTCCACATGTCGGTGTGCAGCGCGCCGTGGTCGAACGGGTTGATCCCGCGTTCCTGCGCCTCCGGATTTTGATAGACCAGCAGCTCCATGCCGCTTTCCTTGGCCATGCGATCGCGCAGCTTGTACATTTCCTGGAACTTCCAGGTAGTATCGACATGCAGCAGCGGAAATGGCGGCGGCGAGGGGTAGAACGCCTTGCGGGCGAGATGCAGCATCACTGCGCTGTCCTTGCCCACCGAATACAGCATGACCGGCTTTTCAGCCTCGGCCACAACCTCTCTCAAAATATGGATGCTCTCCGCCTCCAGGCGCGCCAGGTGGGTGAGCGTGTTTTTATCTGTCATCGTCGTTCCAGCCTTTCGATGCTCCAAATGACAGAAGGCGCGAATCATCAAACCTCCCAAATGGGAGAAAGATATTTTTCGTAACGACAGGCGAATGTTTGAGGGTCGGAGGGGAGCGAAGTGTCCCGGATTTAAGCCGATCGCGCCATCAGTTCTTGCGAGGGCAAATCCGCTTCATAACCCGAAATGATGCGTTCCAATGTGACGCGATAGTCACCGAGAATCGCGGGCAGTGGGTCGCAATCGTCAGCTTCATCCGCGACCAACTGAGCCAGTCCCTCGCGCCGCATCATGCTGATGGCCGCGCCGATCACGACCTGGTTCACCTCAATATAGGCGTTGATGGCCAAGTCAGCCGGAAGACCTCTGTTTCCCAGCATCATGAGCACCCTTTCAGAATAGTCGAAGGAATGCTGCTCGGGCTCCTTGGCCATCAAATTGGTGATGAGTTGGGGCAAGGATTGGAAAAGCCGGTAGGTGATCGTCGCATGCTCGCGCAAAATCTCCTGCCAACTCTGCCCTTCATCCTTGATCAGCGCCTGGCCCACGAGACGTTGCGCTACAAGTTCAAGCAGATGATCGCGGCCCCGCACATAGCCATATAATGTCGCGACGCCGGTATTCAGCCTTTCGGCAACCAAGCTCATTTCCAGCTTGGCGATGCCAACTTCGCACGCGGCATCGACAATCGCTTCCAGCGTCAGTCTTCGGGGACGCCCTACCGTCCGATTCGACTGCCTAGGCATGCCGCTCTCCAACTCCATTCCAGGAGCGATTGTAACGCTCCTGCGCATATTGACAACGTTTCCCGGCGATGACGACAGAACTGCCTGATCTAAGGGTAAATTATGTCGATTGCTTCGTCCCGCCGATCCGGCGTGTCCGCGCGCCATCGCACAGAACCGGTCGGCCGTTCAAGCCGCCGCCGGACCCGGCCTTCGTTGCTGCCCTCGTGAAACATGTTGGCCGCGTCTTCCACTTGCCGATCGCTAATGGTCATGCGGTCTCGCTGGCGCAAATAGTCGCCCCAGGTCGGGCAGTGATAATGTTCGGTCCAAAGCTCAGGGTCGGCGATGTCGCGGGCGACCGACCAGCCAAAGGCGCCGCTGCGCAGGCGTGCGCTGCGCAGCTTCTGAACCGCTGCGTAGAAGTCCCGGGCCTTGTCCGTATCGACGCGATAGTCGATCTCGACAATGATGGGGCCACTTCGCGGCGTCAGCGCCAGTCCGACTTGAGGCTGATGGGTGAGGATGCTTTCTTCCAGGCCGTCGGGCAGCGATGGCGCGAGTGGGATGATGATGCCGAGCAGCGCGGTCAGCATCATTGCCGCTCCCGACAGCATCATCGCTTCACCGGTGCCGAACGCCGTTGCAACCGATCCCCACAGCCACGCACCCAGTGCGAGCCCGCCCGTGAGAGCCGATCCGTAGCAGGCGAGTGCACGCGCCGTGACCCAGCGTGGCGCGGACATCTGAACGGCGACGTTGAACTGAGCGACCAGGATCATCCATGCGGCTCCCGCGACCATCAGCGCCGCACAGGTCAGCACGGTATGACTGCTGATCCCGGCGACGAGGATCATGGAACCCAGCAGCAACGTCAGGGAACGCGCGGCACTTTCCGGGCGCAGGCGCTGGCGAGCGAAATCAAGCCCGGTGGCACCCAGCACCGCGCCCACACCATAAGCGCCCAGCAGCAAGCCGTAAGTGCTCGCCGTACCCTGCAGCAGGTCCTTGGCGATCAGCGGCGTCAGCGCCGACACGGATGCGCCCGCAAGTCCCACGACATGCGTGCGGATGAGCACGACCCGGATAGGCGGCGCGTGCAGCGCATATCGGACGCCCGATATGATCGCGCGGTCGATCCGCTCTGGCGGCAAGCGTGACGGCTTATGTTCCCGCTGCCAAAGAAGGAAGGCGATGATCAGGGGCAGATAGAAAATGGCATTCGCGGCAAAGGCGGCCATAGCGCCAAAAGCAGCCACGATGATGCCGCCGATTGCCGGGCCGAAGCTGCGCGCCACATTGTAGCTGATGGTACCAAGGGCAATCGCCGCGGGCAGATGCTCGCCGCTCACCTGCTCGCCGATCGACGCCTGCCAAGCCGGGCCAAACAACGCGACGCCTGCGCCGATCAGGAAACAAAATAGCAGCAATGTCCAGGGAGAGAGCAGGCCTGCCCCGGCAAGCAGCGTAAGGCCAACCGCCATCAGCGATGCGAATATCAGGCCCGCCAGCGCCACCTTGCGCCGATCGAACATATCGGCAACCGCCCCGGCAGGCAGCGCGACGAGCATCAGCGGCAGCATGAGCGAGGTCTGAACCAGCGCCACCATCTGCGGCGATGAACTCAGCCGCGTCATCAGCCAGGCGGCGCCCACGCCCTGTATCAATTGCCCGAAATTGGAGAAGAGGCTGGCGATCCAGATGGTGCGGTAGGTCCGTTGCCGCAGAGGCTCCAGCAGGGTGAAACGGCCTGCTGGTGCAGGTGCTGTATCAGCGATGGTTCGGGCCTTTTCGTTCATCTATGTTCCCGTTTTCTGCCCTGAGTTCGCTTTGCACTTCCCGCTGGTCAACCCCGGCGGAATATCGGCGGGCGTTTTTCGAAGAAGGCGGCGAAGGCTTCCTGGGCTTCCTCGGACGCCAGCATCTGCTCGAAAAGGCGCGCCTCTTCATCGATGCGGTCCAGCATCAGTGCCTGGTCACCCTTCAGCAGGCGCCGGGTGGCGGCCAAGGCCTGCGGTGGCTTTTTCATGAGGGCGAATGCCTTGGAACGGGCATGCTCCACCAGTTCGCTTGCCGGAACAATGGCCGTTATCAGACCCGCGCGGTCAGCCGTTTCCGCATCCACCGGCTCGCCCAACAGGAGCATCGCGGCAGCCTTTGCATGGCCCATGGTAGCTGGCGCAAGCAGGCTCGAGCCAGCTTCCGGTACGATGCCCAGATTGACGAAAGGCGTGATGAAGCGCGCATCGGGTGCGGCGTAAACAAGGTCGCAATGGAACAGCATCGTCGTGCCCACGCCGACCGCCAATCCTTGGACAGCGGCGATGAGCGGCTTATCGAATTTTGCGATGGCGCGGATGAACGCGAATGCGGCCGCCCCGCCCTGGGGTCCTTGCGCGAAGTCCTTGAGGTCATTGCCGGCGCAAAAGGCGTCGCCCTTACCCGCGATCAGAACAGCGCCGATGTCGCCTCGGCGGGAGGCGTCGGCAAGCGCGGCGGTCATGCTGTTGTACATGGCAGCGGTGAGCGCGTTCTTCTTGTCCGGACGATCGATATGGATTTCCAGGACACCGTCCTGTTCGATGATTTCGATCCCGTCGCTCATGTCTGCCTCCATTTCCAGGCTATCCCCTAATAGGCGGACTGACCTGGCGTCTATTCTTTTCCCGCCAGACTGCCTACAGCCGCGGGGATGAGCCGTCTTCGGGAAATCGCCGACCCCTTCCTCCTGCTGCTGATCGCGATGGTGGTGCTCGCCTCGCTCCTGCCCGCGAGGGGAGAGGGCGCGCATGTCGTGGGCATCATGGCGGATGCGGGTATCGTGCTGCTGTTCTTCCTGCATGGTGCGAAGCTGTCGCGCGATGCGATCTGGAACGGGGCGAAGGCGTGGAAGCTGCATCTCGCGACGCTGGGGACGACTTTCGCGCTGTTCCCGCTGCTGGGGCTGGCGACGCAGCAGGTGGAGGCGATCCCGGCGCAGATGAGGGCGGGACTGCTGTTCCTGACGCTGCTGCCATCGACGGTGCAATCCTCGATCGCCTTTACCGCGATCGCCCGGGGGAATGTGGCGGCGGCGGTGGTGAGCGCGTCCTTTTCGAACTTGCTGGGCATTGTTCTGACGCCGCTGCTGGTGGCGCTGTTGATGCAGAAGGCTGCCGGGGGGACAGATAGCCTTGTGTCGCTTTCGGCGATCGAGGGGATTGTGCTGCAATTGCTGCTGCCCTTTCTGCTCGGGCATCTGGCGCGACCGTGGATTGGCGGCTTCGTTTCACGGCATAAAGGCGTGCTGGGGTGGGTGGATCGGGGATCGATCCTGCTGATCGTCTATTCCGCTTTCAGCGCGGCGGTGGTTGAGGGGCTTTGGCACAAGGTTTCGCGCGGCGAACTTTTGCTGATGGCGCTGTTGTCGATTGCCATGCTGGCGGTGGTGCTGCTGTTTACCTTGGCCCTGGGGAAACTGCTGGGGCTGTCGCGAGAAGACTCGATAGTGCTGCAATTTTGTGGGTCGAAGAAGAGCCTGGCGACGGGAGTGCCGATTGCGGGGGTTCTTTTTCCGGCGAGTGCTGTGGGGCCGATATTATTGCCGGTGATGCTGTTCCACCAAATTCAGTTGATGGTTTGCGCCTGGTTGGCGCGGCGGTATGGAAGTCGTGAGGGAAGTGGCGAGTAAAACGCGTTTTTGGGAGAGACGCCTTCCTATAGCCGGGTTGTTGTACATATGTATAAGTATGACGCGGTCATTATCGGAGGGGGGCATAATGGGCTGGTCTGCGCATTCTACTTGGCGCGGGCGGGATACAAGGTGCGGATATTGGAGCGGCGCTCCATCATAGGCGGCGCGGCGGTAACGGAGGAGTTCCACCCCGGTTTCCGCAACTCGGTCGCAAGCTACACCGTCAGCCTGCTGCATCCCAAGGTGATCAAGGAGATGGCGCTGGCCGATCATGGCTATCGCGTGGTCGAGCGGCCGATCGCCAATTTCCTGCCGCTGCCCGATGGCCGCTATTTGAAAGTCGGCGGCGGGCTGGAAAGGACGCAGGCGGAGTTCGCCAAATTCAGCAGAAGGGATGCGGCCGTCCTCCCCCATTATCAAGCAGCGCTGGAGGGGATCGCGGAGCTGCTGCGCGGGATGATGCTGGAGACGCCGCCCAATGCAGGCGACGGATTGCCGATGCTGCTCGCGGGCCTGTCCCAAGGTAAGCGTGTCTTGGCGCGATCGCTGGAAGAACAGCGCGACATGCTGGACCTGTTCCTGAAATCCGCCCGCGCCTTCCTGGATGGCTGGTTCGAAAGCGAGGCGGTGAAGGCGGCCTTCGCCTTCGACGCGGTGGTCGGCAACTATGCATCCCCCGACACGCCGGGCAGCGCTTATGTCCTGCTGCACCATGTCATGGGACAGGTGAATGGCAAGAAGGGCGCGTGGGGGCATAGCGTCGGCGGGATGGGCGCGATCACGCAGATCATGGCGCGCGTCGTCAGCGCCATGGGCGTGGAGATCAGCCTGGAGGCGCCGGTCGAACGCGTGCTGGTAGATGGTGGGCGAGCGGTGGGCGTCCGTCTGGAAAGTGGCGAAGAGGTCATGGGCGCGGCGGTGATCGCCAATGTCGGACCCAAGCTGTTATATGAGCGGATGATGGACCCCGCCGACCTGCCGCAAGACTTTCGCAAGCGGATGCGCGGCTTCAGAACAGGATCTGGCAGTTTCCGCATGAACGTCGCATTGTCGGCACTGCCGGATTTTTCCTGCCTGCCGGGGAAAGGCGAACATCTGGAAGCCGGGATCATCATCGCGCCGGACATGGATTATATGGATCGCGCCTTTGCCGACGCGAAGACATTTGGATGGTCCCGCGCGCCGATCGTCGAGATGCTGATCCCGTCCACCATCGATGACAGCCTGGCGCCGCCGGGATGCCATGTCGCCAGCCTGTTCTGCCAGCAATTCGCGCCGCACCTGCCCGACGGAAGAAGCTGGGACGATGCGCGGGAGTCGGCGGCGGACGATGTCATAGCTACGGTGGAAGCCCATGCGCCGGGCTTTGCCGCATCGGTGATCGCGCGGGACATAATGTCGCCGCTCGACCTGGAACGGAGATTCGGCATGGTCGATGGCGACATCATGCACGGCGCGATGACGCTGGATCAACTATGGTCGGCACGGCCGGTGCTGGGCCATGGCGCATATCGCGGGCCGGTCGAAGGCCTTTATATGTGTGGCGCGGGCACGCATCCGGCCGGCGGGGTGAGCGGCGCGCCTGGGCATAATGCAGCGCGCGCGGTGCTGAAGGACAAGGCGCTGGGCGGCCGGATGTGGCGGCGCTTGGGTGCGTGAACCGGACGGCGAGCAGCCGGAGACGCTATTCCAAAAGGCCGGGAATCACTGTGGCGGAGAGAGAATCAGAACGCCCGAAGGGGCGATCGTCGCGCTTCAGCACCCCGAATAGGTCGAATCCGGCATGAAAATGTCGGTTAATCGTCAAAAACCCCTCTAGTTGCGGGCGATAAGACAGGTTAAGACCCGTCGTCCACGAAAGGGAGACGATCGATGAACAATACCGAACTCGCCGAAGCAGTTGCAGCCGAGCATGGCCTGACCAAGGCCGACGCCCGCAAATATGTGGACGGCGTGTTTGCCGCTATCGCTGGCGCCGCTGCCAAGGGTGACGAAGTTTCGCTGAGCGGCTTTGGGAAGTTCAAGGTCAAGGACCAGCCGGCTCGTGAAGGCCGCAATCCTTCGACTGGCGCGACCATCCAGATCGCAGCGTCGAAGAAGCTGACCTTCACGCCCGCCAAGGCGGTCAAGGATCAGCTGAACGGCTAAAAATATCGGGCGCCCTGCCTGAAAGCAGGAACAGGGCGCCGGACAATGTTACGATTGCGTGACATGCAATCGAACTAACGATCAAAGCAATTGTCAGGAGGGGGCCGCGGCGGCAAATGCCGCCCTGCCTTTCAGGCATCCTCTCCTAAAAACTCATTAGGCCGGTCCTTTACGGACCGGCCCTTTTTTTTGTTCCGTCGCGTAGGGGCGGGATCATTTTTCGGCCATCTTAGTTGTCCGCAGCAGCGGATCGCCTTGCGCCGCCACCCACCCGTTGGTTCAATCTGGTGCGCCTGCCCAAGTCATTCCCGGCTACACAACTATCTGGCATGGCTGAAATCCCACGGCGGTTCCCGTGCAGATAGGCATAGGATGGTTACACGGCCAATTCTAAGCGGGAGGCTGTTCAATCAACAGCGCCGTTGCTCATGTCAACAATTCGGGCGCGAAAGATAAGCCGTCCAGCGAACCTATCCTGGCGGCAAAACATCTGAAACGTCCATCAAAGGGACAGATTTGGCGGCACTAAAAACGCGAAGCTTATTTACATTCGAATTGAAAGCGCGCAGAAGGTCGCTCCAGTTATTCGGTGTGGAGAAGCGTACCAATGTCTGAAGAATCGCAGCCCGACATCACGACGCTCACAGTTCAGCTTTTGAGTGCGTTTGTCTCCAATAATACGGTTACCAGCGAAGGGCTGGCCGAGCTTATCCGTACCACGCGGATCGCCTTGACTGAAGATCCGTCGGCCGATGCTGGCGAAGCGCAGGCGGCGACTTATACGCCCGCCGTTTCCGTGCGCAAAAGCCTGTCTTCGCCGGATCACATATTGAGCATGATCGACGGCAAGCCTTACAAGACGCTGAAGCGTCATTTGGCGACCAATGGCCTGTCGCCCGATGAATATCGCGAGCGCTACAATCTGCCCAAATCCTATCCGCTGGTCGCCCCGAGCTATTCCGAAGCCCGCCGCGCCGTCGCCACGCGCCTGGGCCTCGGCCGCAAGCCTGCCGTCGCCAACGGTGGTGAGAAGGCCGCCGCGCCCAAGCAGGCGGAGGCCGCGAAGACCGCTCCCAAGGCAGCAGCGGCTGCTGGCGACAAGGCTCCGGCGCGCAAGGCGGCGGCAAAGCCTGCCAAGCCCGCAAAGGCAGCGGCAAAGCCCGCCGCCAAGGCTTCGCCTGCCAAGGCAAGTGATGCGGCAGGTGGCACCGAGCCCAAGGCAGCCAAGGCGCCGCGCAAGGCTCGCGCCAAGGCTGCGCCGGCTTCGGCTGAGACGAACAGCTAAGGTCGCTAACCCGATCGGGTTGTTGCCGATGCTCTGCTCTGTAGCTCGCGAGGGCCGAGAGTGCGGGTTTGATCGGAGCGATTTGATATGAGGCGCGGTGCTGCGGAGCATCGCGCCTTTTTCTTTGGTGATCCCTGTTGGTGATTTGATCGGGTGGGGCCGTGGGGTCGCATTGGGCCGGGCGAATGCGAGCCTGCTTGGGACGCTATGGACGCCTCCTTCGTCCCTTGGGGGAGAAGGACATGGAGCCTTGGCGGCGGAGCCGCTTAGGCGGAGTTGGATGAGG
Source organism: uncultured Sphingobium sp. (assembly GCA_966211835.1). Taxonomy (GTDB): domain Bacteria; phylum Pseudomonadota; class Alphaproteobacteria; order Sphingomonadales; family Sphingomonadaceae; genus Sphingobium. The sequence continues at coordinate 54,125 of CBIHNV010000013.1, read as the reverse complement.
GGGAGAGGCGCTTGCTTTATCTCTCTGTATTCAGTTCTGCTTTCCTGCCCCTCCCCCTCTCCAAGTCCGCCTAGCTGCTGGAAGCAGCAAGGCTCCCTATCCTCTCCCCTGAAGGGGCGAGGAGAAATATTGGCGATATGATATGCTGGGGTGATGTAGGTCTTTGGGTAGATCAACCCAGCTCAGGCAAGTCGTGCGCGACGAGAGTGCCGACGGCCATTAGGCTTACGTTATTGAAGACCAGATTTGCAGCAGGTGTAACAGTCGTCACCCTAAGCTTCAGCTTTGCGCTGCGGTCACGCTTGCCCTGACATGACCCACACGTTGGGCCAGTTTGGTCGGGTTCGTCAGTTGGAGCCGCCCTGTGCGCAGGACGACGTCGCCCCGACCCCGTAACTGCTGGAGCGTGCGGTTGACATGAACAGAAGTCAGGCCGAGCGCGTCGGCGAGGGCGCTTTGCGTGAGCGGCCAGGCGAAGCCGCCGTCGCTGACAAGGCCGCACAGGGTCAAGCGGTCGCACAATTCCAGCATCAGGTCGACGACCCGCTCTTCGGCATTCAGGCGGCCGAGGCGGGTGATTTGCGCGAGAAGATAGGCCTCATCGAGCGCATGGCTGACATGATAGGCTTCTTCGAGCGACGGGTAGCCGGAAGATGGCGCGGCGCAGATGGTGAGTGAGCTGAGCGCCACGACCGTCGATACCGACAAAGGCCTGTGGTGGCGGCAATTGCCGATCAGGTCTCCGGGCAGCAGAAGGCTCATGATCTGCCGCCGCCCGTCGGTCAGGAAGCGGGTCCGCGCGGCCCAGCCGTCAAGGATCAACATCGGACTGGCGATCGGCACGCCTTCGGCGATCAGCTCCCGCCCAGGCTTGAGCGATCGGCTGCGTTGGGCCGCGTCGGCAAGGGCCGCCTGAGCGAAGGCGTCGAGCGGCGCAAGCGCGGCCAGCCTGCGGACGGCGGGATGGACCGGCACGGCAAGGCGGGAAAAGGGGGTCATGCCTGACCAACCAGCGCGATCGCCGTCAGCTGGCGGATCAAATGCGCCAGGTCGAACGGCTTGTCGAGACGCGGGACATCGCGATAGGCGGGCGGGAGGGCCCATTGGTCGTAGCCGGTCAGGAATGCGAAGGGCACCGCCCGTTCATGCAGGCGGTTCGCCAATGGGTAGGAATGTTCGCCATCCAGGTTGACGTCGAGCAGGGCGAGATCGATGTCGTCATCCACGAGCGCTTGAGCGGACGCCAGCGTGCCAGCGGGGCCAACGACGATGACTCCTGCTTCAGCAAGCGCCCGTTTGAGATCGGCGGCGATGAAATATTCATCCTCGACGATGAGAATGCGTTTGCCCGTCAGACCTTCAGTCATCGGCCATCCTCCTTTCCAAGATCGGCGACGCGGTCGTGGTTGTGGACGATAAGCGGCACTGTGGTGCGAAAGCACATCCTGCTTCCCGTAGCGCTGAGCCGATTTGGCAATATATCCTCGATCAAATCCCGTCCGAACCCTTGTTGCGCTGGTCTGACCGGAACTGCCGGTATTCCCCGTCTCCGCCATCTAGGGTGGAGAAGAGGAACGGCACTATCATCCATGTTAACAAGCCATTGAATATCGCGCTTTTCAGCCGGTTTCTTCAGCGCGCGGTGCGCGAGCGCTGGGGCCGCAAGGGCGCGAAGGGCGCCCCTCCCGGGTTTGCTGGTCGGCATGCGCTGACCTCCAATAGCGCCCCGCCGCCTTCCCCCCAGGAACACGGATATCGCCTGAGCCATGCGTGAGTGAAAGGGAAACAAAGGGGGAGAGGATTGGGTCCCCGCCTTCGCGGCTATTTCGACCGGTTCACCGAATGGTAGGATGGTCGGGTGGGCCGACCGTCAAATCCGGGCGTTGATTGCGTTTTGTGCAATGCAAAAAATTTGCTTGCGCGGTCGAATGATCGGTGACAGCTTGACCGCCGTCGAAGCAGGGACGCTTCGGCACAGGGGTTGAGACCGCCAATGATGGCTGGGATCAGCCAAGATCCAGCAGGATCGACATCGGCAAGGACGCCGCCCGGACTGGTCAACTGACCATGTTCTGGCGGCTTTTTTTATGTTCCGCGCGGACGCGAATGCGCGCTGCGGGCTTTTGTCTTCACCTGCTGCCGCAAGCGACGCTCGCTGCCTGGATGGCGAGCGGTCGGGCGTGGCCGGGCGGAAGGGTCGGGACGTTCGAGGGGATGTGCTGAATGGCTTTGCCATTGGGAGCGAAAAAGGGGGATTTATGCGTGGATTGAACATGTTGCTGTCGGCGTCGGCACTGGCTGCGGTCGCGACGCCGGCTCTTGCGCAAGATGTCGTGCTGAAGCCGATCATCGAAGCGCGCCTTCGTTATGAAACCGTTGATCAGGACGGGCCCTTGCCCCTGACCAGCAGCAGGGACGCCGACGCCGTTACCGTTCGCCTGCGCGCAGGTGGTGAGTTGGCCAAGGGGCCCTTTGCTTTCCTCGCGGAAGGTGAAGGCACGTTGGCGATCGATGAACATTATAATAGCGGCGTGAATGGCAAGACCCTCTACCCGATCGTTGCCGATCCCCAGACGGTCGAATTGAACCGCCTGCAGCTGCAATATCGCACCAAGCCGCTGGTCATCACGCTGGGCCGCCAGCGCATCAACCTTGACGACCAGCGCTTTGTCGGGTCGGTCGCCTGGCGGCAGAATGAGCAGACGTTCGATGCGCTGCGGGTCGAATATATGGGCATCAAGGACCTGAAGGTCGACATGACCTATGCCATCGCGGCGCGGACCATCTGGGGCATTGACGGGGGCAAGTTCGGCGCGGCGAGCCGTCCTGCGGAGATTGAGGGCGACGATGTGTTCCTGAACATCTCGTACAAGACGAAGCTCGGGACGCTGACCGGCTTTGCCTATCTGATCGACGAGGATGAGCCGGTGGCGGCGCTGCTGCGGAACAGCAGCCAGACCTATGGCGCTCGCTTCGCAGGCGCAGTGCCCGTCGCGAAGAAGGTGAAGCTCAGCTACCTCGCCAGCTATGCGCGGCAGAGCGACTATGCGAAGAGCCCCGTGGATTACAGCGCCGACTATGTGGCGGCGGAACTGGGGTTGGAGGTCGCCTCGTTCAAAGTGACGGGCGGTTATGAGCTACTGGGTTCCGATAGCGGCGCGACCGGTGTTGCGGGCGGCTTCGCCTTCCAGACCCCGTTTGCCACCCTCCACAAATTCAACGGCTGGGCCGACAAGTTCCTGACGACGCCCGCGACCGGCATTCAGGATTATTATGGCGGGATCGCCTATACCGTGCACAAGATCGGCAAGTCAGGCCCGCTGGTGGCGTCGTTCATCTATCATCATCTCAGCAGCGACCGGCTGTCGATCCATTATGGTGATGAGTATAATGCGCAGGTCACATGGAAGATCGACAAGCATCTGAGCGCACTTGTCAAATATGCAGATTATCAAAGGAAAGGGATCAGCAGCTTTGCAGGCGATGCTGATGCCAGAAAGTTTTGGGCACAGATTGACTATGCTCTTTGATCCGTCTGTACGTTCAAGATTACTTCTAGGAATCTTGCAGCGCGGCTGAAGGCTGGGTCTTGAAAAAAAAACGGCTCGGTGCGTGTCACCGAGCCGTTCCATAATCCACCCCCCGGAAATGGGGTCAGAAGCTCACCTTGACGTCCCCTCCGACAGTGCGGGGTTTCTTGTAGGAGCCTGCGCCAAAGCCGAGGCCACCAAAGTCGATGCCGAAATCGAGATTTCGCTGATTGGTGAGATTGGCACCCCACAGACCGACATCGATCTTTGCATTGCCGACTTCGATATCTGACAGCGAAATGCGGGCGCTCAGATCATAGTCGGGCCGCGAACTGACTTCGCGATTGAAGGGATTTACCCGGTCCAGCGCGAAGAAGTAGATGCGGCTGCGATAGGAAAGGTCGCTGCGCAGTGACAGCGTGCCCACGCCTACATCGACCGAATATTGCCCGCCAATACGCGCATTCCATTTGGGCGTTTGCGACAGGTGCGCTTCATCGCCGACATTGATCAACTGGTTGAAGGTCGGCGAGGTAAAGTCGGGATCGCGATACAGATATTCCTTGAAGTCCGGGTGTACATATCCGACCGACCCGTCGATCTGCAGACCATTGAAGGGAAGCGCCGTCAGCTCCGCCTCGAACCCGCGGAACCGCGCCTTGCCCGCGTTGGAAACGACAGAGGTCGCCCCGCTGCTACCGCTTTGGAACTGCTGGATCTGAAGGTTGGAATAGTCGGTCTGATATACGGAAAGGTTGAGCCGCAGATGGCGGTCGAACAGTTCCGACTTCACGCCCAATTCATAGGCAGTGACGGTTTCCGGCTTGTAGGTCGTCAACTGTCCCTGCGGGTTCTGGGGGTCGATGCCGCCTGAACGATAGCCGGTGGAGACACGCGCATAGGCCATGATATCCGGCGTGAAGCGATAATTTACCGAACCGAGCCAGGACACATTGTCATTATTGACGACGGTCGCTGCGGTCAACGTCGGCAGGTCGGTGCGCTGTAAGGTCTTTCGATCCTCCGTGTAACGCGCGCCACCGGTGATTTCGAGCTTGCCGTCCAGAGCGGAGGGCTTCCAGCTTACCTGACCGAAGATGGCGGCGGACTCGGACGTCGCCCGGAAGCCAAGTGTCGGCGTCAGGTTGATGCCGATCAGCCCCCCTGGCGTCAGCTGAGGATTGGCCAGGATATTGGCGGCCGTCGAAGCAGGAACGCCGAAAGCTTCCAGAAAAGCCGTTGGCGCCACCAGCGTCAGCGCCTGACGATTATTCTGCGAGGCTTTTTCGTAGAAATAATAGACGCCCGCCACATAGCTCAGATCACCCGATGAGCCGAGTGCCTGAAATTCCTGGCTGAATTGCCACTGTTTCTGCGGCGCATTGTTGCCATTGTAGAGCCCGACATCGGCAATCGTGACACCAGTCGGCGACGCCGGATCAAAGTCGACCACCGGGCCGCGCAGATAGCCGTTACCGTCGAGCGTCAGGATCGTGTCCTGCCAGAAGCGCCGATAGCCAGTGATCGACTTCAGCGTCAGTTCGTCGATCGGTTCATAGGCGATCGTCAGCGAATGGCCATAGATCCGCGACTTGGCCCCGTAGCGCAGGTCGCCGAAGCGATCGACGAAGCCATCCTGACGCCCCGGATTGATCCGGTCAGGGCTGATGAGGAAGGGATCGCCGCCGAAATCGGGCGATTGGCTGAAATAGTTGAAGACGCTGGGCGTCGCGGCCAGCAATTGGAAATAAGGTGCGGTGCCCGACCGATAGTTGAAGTCGAAATTATAATTGACCGTCACCTTGCCAAGGTCGGCTTCAACACCGGCATAGAAGGCATCGCTGCGCAATGCGCCGGGGTCTTCACTGTCCGGCGTATAGATATTGTCGATATAGCCGTCGCGTTCCCGATGCATGGCCGCCAGCGAAACCTTGATAGGCGATCCGCCGATGAAGCCGGTATCGACCCGGCCACGAACAAACCAGTCGTCATAGCTGGCATATCCGGCCTTGGCTTCCAGATGCATGTCGTCGGTGGGTTTTTTGGTGACCAGCTGGATCGCGCCGCCGATGGTATTGCGGCCGAACAAGGTGCCCTGCGGCCCGCGCAAGACCTCGATACGTTCAAGATCGACAAGGTCGAAGATAGCACCCGCCGCACGCGCAATATATACGCCGTCGAGATAGACGCCCACCGCCTGGTCGGTCGCGGCGTCAGGCTGCTGATTGCCGACACCGCGAATGAACAGTGAAACCGCGGTGAGGCTGGTCGATTGCTGCAAAAGCGACAGGTTCGGGGTGAAGCGAGGGACACTCGTTACGTCCAGCACATTCTGCTGCTCCAGGAACTCCCCCGACAGCGCGGTTACGGAAACCGGTACCGTCTGAAGCCTTTCCTGAGTGCGGCGCGCCGTCACAATGATGTCGGAAAGCCCGCCGCCATTTGGTGCCTGGGCCTCAGCGGCCGAATTGTCCTGCGGCGCCGCATCCTGAGCAAAAGCTGGCGAGGCCAACACCATCGCCAGTACGCCGGATATAAATGATCGATTAATACCGCCCATTTCCTCATCCTCCCTGTCATGACACACTATTTTTATAGCTTGTTCACCCTGCTCGTTGGCAGGAGTGGCTTTGTCATGCGCCGAGCTTCCTCCTAACTGCGCATTTCGTCAATGGTCTTTATGAGTGATCCGTAATTTCTGACGATCTCATCCATGGGAGCAACGCAGCTTGGCGCCGGCCCCCTGTTCAAGTTCGCCGGTGGATGACGCGATCGGCAAAGCGGCTGATCGCATCCTTCTTCACGGAAAGCTGGCCGATGTCAGCGCCTTGCGGGACATAGCTTTCCATTTCCCATGGCGTCGGCATCCACGGGATCGTGACCATGTCGCCGATGCCATGTTCGGCGAGCCGGTCCTCCGTATGCGCGGTCAGAGGTTCGATCAGGGACGCGACGGGGGAAAATCCGGACCTTGGCAATCCCATCCCGGACCGCAAGGCTTGCAGATGCTCCACGATCGCGATCGTATCATCCACCGTGGCGGGGAGGCCCAACCAGCCGTCATTCGCCGCCGCGCGCCGCAGCGCCGGGGCAGATTTTCCGCCGACCCAAATCGGCACCCGACCAGCAGGCAGGGGGCGCAGCAGCACTGCGTCGAATTGGAAGAACTCACCATCGTGGCTTACTGTTTCGCCAGCCCAGAGCCTGCGGCAAATCGCCAAAATTTCGTCCAGGCGGCGGCCTCGCGTCGCGAAGTCTATGCCCGCAGCGTCATATTCTTCCTTCAGCCAACCCGCCGATACGCCGCATATGACGCGGCCGGATGTGTAGGCCGATGCGGTGGCGACCGCGCGGGCGACGGTGAACGGGTCGCGCAAAGCCGCCAGGTAGATGTTGGTCGCCAGCCTCAATTCCCGCGTCTGCGCGCCCAGCAACGTCAGCGTGATCCAGGGATCGGGCCATGGCGCGTCGATCGGCCAGAAGATGTCACCGGATTCGGTGTAGGGATATGGCGTCTTGATCGACGCTGGCATGATCAGATGATCGGCATAGGTGACGCCGTAAAATCCGCAGCTTTCCGCGTGCTGCGCCAGCGCGATCATTTGATCAAGCTCCGACACCGCCATCATCGACAGCCAGAAACGCATGGCTTGCCTCTCCTCACATCCATTTGGCTTGCCTGCTCTTGATGCGGCAGGCGTTGGAAAGCGTCTATACGCGATCCGGGCGATAGTTCCGAATGGTGGATGTATCGGAGCATCGATTCCGGATCGGTTTCTTGCCACGCTCTTGCCCCATTAAGCGGGCAAGGCGCCCGACAGGAAGGCATTGGATGTGCTGGATTTTCCAAAAATGGGGTAAATTGTGCATTAACCTAGATTTTTGTCTGTCCCTTCCGCCCCATCGCACGGTATGCAGCAATAGCAGTCCGCCGTCGGGAAATAATCCAATGATTTCACTTCGCTTTTTGCCCCTCCTCGCCGTTGCGGCAGTTTCAGGGCAGGCCGCGACGCCCGCCCCTCTCTAGGACGCCGCCGATGACCCTCCTCGGTCTTCGTCAAGCCATGCTGACGGTGGTGGCGATAGCCATTCCGGTCATCATATTGGCAGTTGGCATCATCCTTGTCGCGCAGGCCGACAGCGCGGGGCAGCTGCGCATTGAGGTCAGCCGCAGTTACGACCGGCGGTCGCTGATGCAGGACATGCTGTCGCAGCATCAGGATATCGAGACGGGCCAGCGCGGCTATCTGCTGACTGACCGGCCCGAATTTCTGGAGCCATATCAGGCCGCGCACCGTGCAATTCCGGAAACCTTCGGCCGGATGCAGGCGCTCGCCCTGTCGGCGGAGCAGCAAAGGCGGCTCGACACACTCAGGAAGCTGTCGCGTGACAAGCTGGCCTTCGTTCAGGATGCCGTATCCTTGAGCAGCAGCGGTCGCAAAGACCAGGCTTTGGCGCTGGTCGTGAGCGGGCGAGGCAAGCTGCTGATGGATCGCCTGCGCGCCGAGATCGCCCGGCAGCAAGCGGATGAGGCGAGGCAACTGGCGCAAACATCCGAGCTTTCGGAAAAGGCGCAAAGGCAGCTGCGCGCCCGGGCCTTTTCCCTCCTCAGCTTTTTGGCGATCCTGCTCTGCGCCGCCGGGCTGGTCATTTTGCGGACGCTGAAGGCCAGGGGAGCCGCCCTCGCCCGGCTGGATGACGTGTCCCGCCGCCGCAAAGCCATTCTCGACGCCGCGATGGACGGCATCCTGATCCTCAACCCGAGCGGAAGCATCGAGGGCGTGAACCGGGCGGGCGCGCGGATCTTTGGCTATGAGGATAGCGATCTACTGCGGCGGGACGTCGGCATGTTATTCGCGAACCAGCCACCGCGAGGCCAGGTTGCCGCCTATCTGCGCAGCATGAAGCTGAGCGAAGGGCATCCCGGGCATATTCAGGAGATACCCGGCCGCCGCAAGGATGGGACCGTCTTCCCGTCGGATGTAGCCATAACCGCTGTCGAATTGAATGACGGGACCCATTATGTGGCGGTCGTTCGCGACATCAGCGAGCGCAAGCGGGTCGAAAGGATCAAGTCTGAATTCGTGGCGAGCGTCAGCCATGAACTGCGCACGCCGCTGACGTCCATCGCCGGTTCCCTCGGCCTGCTCGCCGGGGGCGCGGGCGGTGAGCTGGGCGAACGCGCGCAACGGCTGATCACGATCGCGCACAGCAACGCCGAACGGTTGGTGCGACTGATCAACGACATTTTGGATCTGGAGAAAATCGACAGCGGGCGGATGACCTTCAAGAACCAGCTGATCGACCTGTTCGATTTCCTGAAGCAGGCGATGGAGTCCAATCGCGGCTTTGCCGATCGCTATCAGGTGAGCCTGGAGCTGAAAATCGACGAGCAGCGCGCTTATGTCTGGGCTGATCCGGACCGGTTGATGCAGATCATCGCCAACCTGATTTCCAACGCAGTCAAATTCTCGCCCCAAGGCGCGGCGGTGGAAATCGTCCTGCAATCGTCGGGCGCAGCCCACCGGATCAGCATTTGCGATCACGGCCCCGGCATCGACGAAGCCTTTCGCGAACGGGTGTTCAGCCGCTTCGCCCAGGCCGACAGTTCCGACAGCCGGGCGAAGGGAGGCACCGGCCTTGGCCTCAGCATCGTGCGCGAAATGGTGACGCGGCTGGGCGGCAGTGTAAGCTTCGACACGGAAACGGGCGTCGGTACCCGCTTTCATGTCGATCTGCCAGCGACGACGCCGCAAACGACGGAGGAAGAGGGTCGCATCCTCATTTGCGAGGGCGATCGCAAGACCTCCGCCGATATGCAGGAGGCGTTGGCGAATGCCGGCTTTGCCTGCGACGTGGTGCATGACGGGTCCGCAGCTCTCATGGCGGCGCGTGCTCGTCGCTACCGCCTGATCCTCATTGATTCGGACCTGCCCCATGGCGACGGCATCTCGCTCGTTCGCTCGCTGCGTGCGCTGGAGGACAGGGGCCATCCACCGATCCTGATGATCTCCGCCGACAGTCGGGCAGGATCAGTCGAGGCCGAGGCGCTGCCGATCGTCGATTGGCTGCAAAAGCCCCTGCCCGCGCACCAGATGCTGGACGCGGTCAAGCGCACGCTGTTCGGCGGGCAGCGTGAGGGCAAGCCGCGCATCCTGCATGTCGATGATGATCCCGACGTTCTCCGCCTGATCGCCACCGCGCTGGAGGATCAGGTCGAGCTGACGTCGGTGGCGACCGTGCGGGAAGCGCGAACCGCACTTGGCCGCCAGCCCTTTGACCTCGCGATACTGGACCTTGGCCTTACCGATGGTCCGGGATCGCTTCTGCTGCCGGACCTGAAGGCGGCGGGGCCGATACCCGTCATCATCTTTTCCGCGCAGGATGCTGACAATGAAGCGGCGGCGAGCGTGCAGGCCTTCCTCACCAAATCACGGACGTCGATCGATCATCTGGTTGCGACGATCGAGCGATTATGGCGGCAGACCAGACCCGAAGGAGCGAAATGACGATGGTCCGCATCCTCTATGTGGATGATGAGGAAGATATCCGCGAAGTCGTGGACATCTCGCTCAGCCTCGACCCGGAATTCGAGGTGCGCCTGTGCGACGGCGGCCCGGCCGCGCTGGAGGCGGCTGCGAGCTGGGGGCCCGCGCTGATCCTGCTCGATTTCATGATGCCGGGGATGGATGGGCCCGCGACCCTGGCGCAGCTGCGCGCCGATCCAGCCACCGCGCATATCCCCGTGGTGTTCGTCACCGCCCGCAGTGCGCGCGCGGACGTGGATCATCTTCTCTCCCTGGGCGCGGCGGGGGTTATCGCAAAGCCCTTCGACCCGATCGCGCTTAGCGGCAAAGTCCGCGACTTCCTGCCATGACCGGCGAGGCGAACGCGCGGATGCTGGCCGTGCGCGACTAGTTCATCGCTCGTTGTGGCGAGGAGCGCGCGCAGCTTCCGCCATTCGAAAGTCTGGGCGAGAGCGATCTCCAGCGGATCGGAGAAGCGGCGCACAAGATCGCGGGACTTGCAGGCACATTGGGCTTCAGCAGCCTGGGCGAGGCGGCGGCGCACGTGGATCGCGATGTTGCAAGCCATGGCGAGGTCGGGCCTGCATACCAGCGTTACATCGAAGAGCTGGACTGGTTGCTGAACGCTTGAGGGGGAGCTCAATCCCCTGGAGCCACCGCGACCCTTGCCAGGCGGTGCATCATCGTGCGGAACTCCGCCAATTGCTGGGGCGCTGCTGGGTCATAGGATCGGGACGGGCCAAGCTGATGCGCGTTGCAGACATAATGCAGGGCGCTGCCCGCGACGGTGTTGAGTAGAACCATCGCCGATACCGGGTGGAACTGACCACTGGCGACACCGGCCGCCACGACATCCTCCAGATCCTGGAGCGCGGATTCCGAGAAGCGCACCGGATTATCGCGGTAAGCTGCCGAGTCCGCGATCAGGCGCTGGATTATCCGCGCGGCAGTTGGGCGGCTGACGAGGAAATCGAGCCACGCATCCAGCAGCGCCAGCAACCGCTCCATCGGTTCGGTGACGCCTTCGGTGCGGTTGAGGACGAAGGCGTGCATCGACGCGAAGATGTCCGCTTCGACCTCGTCGTAAAGCTGCTGCTTGCCGGGGAAATAATAGAGGATCGACGGGCGGCGAATGCCGACGCTTTCCGCGACATGATCGAGGCGCGCGGCGGCGAAGCCGATGTCGGCGAAAATGCGTTCGGCGGCGTCGAGTATCTGTTGCCGGGTCGCGTCGCCGCGCGCTTGGCGGATGGTCGGTTTGATGGCGGTCATGGGCTTGGTTCTTATGCGGTGAGGCGGGATGGTGGCAATGCGATTGCATGAGGGAAGTAGCGACAAGAAAGACATTGCACAATATTCTACGGACTAGTAGGTAGATTCGCATGTGCTCGAGAGAATGCAGCCGCATGGCTGACCAGAGCGCCAGTTTTCCGGGGAGGACCTATGCCGAATCACCTGATTGCTCGATCCATCATCACGCTGCTCATGACGTCCACTGTCCTGCCCGCGCTGGCGCAGGATCAGGGAGGCAGCGCGATCGAGGAGATCGTCGTCACCGCGCAGAAGCGGGAAGAATCGCTGCAGGATACGCCGATTTCGATCGCCGCATTCAGTGCGCGCGATCTGGAGAATAAAGGGATAAGCGGCCTGACCGACCTGCGCGCGCAGGTCCCCAATCTTCAGCTGACCCCCTTCCCCAACAATGCCGCGACGACGCAGATCTTCATGCGCGGCGTGGGGTTGGCCGACGACCAGATCACCCAGGATGGCGGCGTCGCCGTCTATATGGACGGCGTCTATGTCGCGCGCAGCCAGGGGTTGGCGATGGAGGTCGCTGACCTGGAACGCATCGAGGTGCTGCGCGGGCCACAGGGCACGCTCTATGGCCGCAACGCCACCGGCGGGGCGATCAACTTCATCACCCGCAAGCCCGACCTTGGCGACTTCGGCTTCAAGGGGCAGGTGACGATCGGCAATTATGACAATCGCCGGTTCAAGGCTGCGGTCAACGTGCCCCTGGGCGAGACGATCGCGGCTCGCCTGTCCTATGTGAACCAGAAGCAGCATGGCTTTATCCGCAATCCCGGCACTGGGATCGATCGCTGGGGCGACAAGGACCGGGAAGCGATGCGCGCCGATGTCTTGTGGCAGCCGTCCGACCGGTTCAGCCTGCGCTACAGCTATGACCGCACGGAAATCGGCGACACGCCCTATTATGTCGCGCTGTCACCGCTTCATCCGCGCGTGCTCGACCGACCCGAAGCCGGTAGCCCGCTGGTGCGCGACGTCCTGCCCAATGACATCACGTCGCAGGGACACAGCCTGACGGCAGAATATGAAGTGAGCGACACGCTGACGGTGCGGTCGATCACCGGCTATCGCAAGCTCGATAACTTCCAGAACCAGGATTATCTGACCGGCGCGCTTGGCCCCAATCCGCTGCAGAAGAACAGCAGCCGCGCAAAGCAGGACCAGTGGAGCGAGGAAGTCCAACTAATCGGCGAAGCACTGGATGGCGGGCTGCAATATGTCGCTGGTTTCTATTATTTCAAAGAGAGCGGCAGCAATTTCAGCAACAGCTACAGCCCGCCGACCCTGACGCGCAGCTTCACGACGGCGACGATCGACAACCGCTCCTACGCGCTGTTCGGGCAGGCGACCTACACGCCGCAATGGTTGGACAACCGGCTCCACCTGACGGTCGGGTTGCGGCAGAGCTGGGACAAGCGGGAGGCGACACTGTCCCGCCAGACCCAGGTCAATGGCGGGCCGATCACCACCATTCCGGGTTTTGGCGACGGCAACCAGACGTTCAAGGATTTCAGCCCCAGCTTCGTGGTCGCATTCGACGCGTCGCCGGACGTTAACATCTACGCCAAGGCGGTGAAGGGCTATAAGAGCGGCGGCTTCAACGTGCGCGCAAGCTCCATCACGCGATTTGACGAAGGCTTTGGCCCGGAAACGCTCTGGTCCTATGAGGCGGGCATCAAGAGCCAGTGGCTCGACAATCGCCTGCGCTTCAATGCGGCGGCCTTCATTTCCAAATATTCCGACATTCAGGTCAATGTTCAGTCGGACCCGACCAACATCCGCCTGACCGACGTGCTGAATGCGGGCAAGGCGACCGTGAAGGGCGTGGAGGTCGACCTGACCCTTGCTCCCGTCCGCAACCTGCGCCTGTCGGTGAATTATGGCTATCTACTCGCCCGCTACGACGAGATATTGGACGCGACCGGCAGAAACATCGCCGACAATTACCGCTTCACCAACGCGCCCAAGCACACGATCGCGCTGGACCTGACCTATGATCTGCCCCGCCTGCCGATCGGTCAGCTAAGCGCCAACGTCAACTACACGGCACAAAGCGACAAGTTCACCAACAGCACGATCAGCAGCGGCAAATATATTATCGGTGACTATGGCCTGCTGAACGCGCGCCTGACGCTGGGCGACATTCCCGGCGTGAAGGGTGTTCGTGCGAGCCTTTGGGGACGCAACCTGACCGACAAGAATTACTACATCATGCAGTTCAATGTCGGTCGGCCCGGCGCCTTGTTCGGCGAACCGCGCACCTATGGCATCGACCTGAACGTCGAATTTTAAGGGGGGAGGAATGGTGAAGCTGATCCGCCTTGCGCTGCCCATCCTAGCGCTCGCCTGCTCCGCCGCCGGAGTTGCGGCCGGTGATTATCAGCCGGGCGCCAAGGTCGCCCGCACGGCGCGGCCTTTCGCCGGGGCGGACAGTCTGCGCTTCGTCATCATCGGCGACCGCACCGGGCAGCACCGGCCCGGCGTGTTCGAAAGGGCGCTGGCGCAGGTGGATCAGCTTCACCCCGACTTCGTCATCAATATCGGCGACCTGATCGAGGGGAATACGGAAGACCGGGCGCAGATCGCCGCCGAGTGGCAGGAGGTAAATGGCGCGATCGGTCAGCTCCGCACCCCCTTCTTCTACGTGCCGGGCAATCATGACCTGACCAATGATGTGCAGCGGCAGATCTGGCGCGCGCAGTTGGGCGCGGACTATTATCATTTCCGCTACAAGGGCGCGTTGTTCATCATCCTCAATACCGAAGACCCGCCGCAACCCAAGATCGCCCGCAAGAAGCTGGTCGAGGCCTATGGCGCGGAGGCGATGGGCAAGGTGATGACCGCGCTGCAAGGGGATCCTGCGCAGGCGCAGGCGCTGTTTGCCCGTGAGCCCAAGCTTGGCGAACTGGCCGACAAACTGCGGGCATCCGAAAATGTGGCGATCAGCACCGCGCAGATCGAGATGGTGCGGAAAGCCTTGGCCGCCAACCCGCATCCGCGCTGGACCTTCGTCCTGATGCACCGCCCGGCATGGAAGGTCGCCTCGCCCGCTTTCGAGCGCATCGAGGCGCTGCTGAAGGGCCGCCCCTACACCATGCTGGCCGGGCATTTTCACAAATATGCCTATGAGCGCCGGAAGGATCAGGACTATATCCAGCTAGGCGTCACCGGCGGAATGCCGGGAGGCAAGGCGGACGATCCTGCGGTCGCCGACCATATCATGTGGGTATCGCTTGCCGATGGCGCGCCGCAGATCAGCAACATCCGCCTGAACGGCTTTTTCGACAAACAAGGCCCATCGCACAAATAAAGGAACTGTCCCCCATGTCGCTCAATCCTGCTCTCGCTTCGCCATCGTCGCCCGTCATCATAACCGGGGGTGCGTCGGGCATCGGCCTGGCGTCCGCCCATGCACTGGCGGTCGTGGGACGACAGGTTGCCTTGTGGGACATCAATGGCGACAAGGGCGCCGAGGCTGCGCGCGCCATCACGGCGGAGCATGGGACGGCTGCGACAAGCGTCGCCGTCGATCTGCGTGACCTCGGCGGGATCGAAGCGGCCCTGGCGGGGACGCGCGAAGCGATCGGCGCGCCGGGCGGACTGGTCCATGCCGCTGGCGTCGTGGACACGGCATCGCTGGACGGGCTGACCGCCGAAAGCTGGGACAGCGGGATCGCGATCCATCTGCGGTCGCTCGCCTTCATCGTCCAGGCGATCCGTCAGGACCTTGCCGCGCAGCCGGGTTCTGCCATTGTCGCCATCGCGTCGATCAACGCGACGCTCGGCAACGCCCTCAATCCGATCTACAGCGCGGCGAAGGGTGGGATATTGTCGCTGGTGCGCTCAATGGCCGACCGACTGGCAGCGGATGGCATCCGCATCAATTCGGTGTCGCCTGGCCAGATCATGACGCCGATGATGCGGCCTGCGGTGGAGGCCCTGCCGGAGGGTCATTTCGAAAAGCGCATCCTGCTCGGCCGCTTGGGTGAGGCGGAGGAAGTAGGCCGGGTGGTGCGGTTCCTGCTGTCCGACGAGGCAAGCTATATCACCGCTTCGGAGATCGTCGTGGATGGCGGCAACATCTCTTCCCAGAGAGGGTGAGCTAAGGGATGACCGCCTTGCTGATCGACCGCCGTGCCTTTGTCACTGCTGCTCTGGCCGTCTCGCTGGCGGGTTGCGCGACCCCGATTGCAGGGAGGCGCGGCGGGGCGATACCGTTTCTGGCTGCGACGGCGGCGAAGGTGGGGACTGGCGATGACTATCACATCGCGTGGGATGCGGCAGGGGTGGATCATGTCACCATCTATGCGGGGCCGTCGCCCTCCACCGTCCTGACAGGCAAGCCCCTGGCCCAGGGGCGCGGGAAGGACAGCGTCACGGTCAGCAATCCAGTGCCGGGCGCGCGGCCCTATTTCACGTTGGCGCCCAGCCGAGGCGCGCCGCTCGTCATCGCGGATCGGGCGCTGCATCTGGCCAGCATCGCCAATCTGCGGGACATTGGCGGCTATCGGACCAGCGATGGGCATTGGGTGAAGATGGGCTTGCTGTACCGGTCGGACCAACTCGACCGGGTGAGCGATGCGGACCTCAAGGCGATGGAGCGGCTGGGGCTGCGACTGGTCGCGGACCTTCGGACGGAGAGCGAGCGGACGAGAGAGCCCGACCGGCTGCCGCGCGGGAGCCAGCCGCTGATCCTGGACGTGGCGGGGGACAGCGCCGGATCGCTGGGCGGCGACATGCGCAAGGCGATGGCGGCGATCGCGGCGGGCAAGGGGGCGGAGTTGCTGACGGAGGCGAACCGCGACTTCGTGTCGCTGGGCAGCGCGAAGCGGGCCTACGCCACCCTGCTGGGGCAGATGAATGGCGCGCCCATCCTCTACCACTGCACGGCGGGCAAGGACCGGACCGGCTGGGCCAGCGCGGTCATATTGACGCTGCTGGGCGTACCGCGCGAGACGGTGATGGCGGATTATCTCGCCAGCAACAGCTATCTGCGCGCCAAGAACGAGCGGGCCAAGGAGATGCTGGCGAAATCCAGTAGTCGGATCGATCCTTCCCATCTGGAGCCGGTGCTGACGGTGCGGGCAAGCTATCTGGACGCGGCATTCGACGAAGTGGCTACGCGTTATGGCAGCTTCGACGCCTATGTGCGCCAGGGGCTTGGCTTGGGAGATGCGCAGATAGATGCGCTGAAGTCGGCATATCTTCAGGGGTAATCCCGGCGGATCGGCTTCATCTGCGTAATTTTATATGGCCGCCACGGCCTTGCTCGTCTACATGTCGTCCATAAGCCTATTTCAAGGACGAAGGACCCAGCCGGGAAACCCGGACTGCGGCCTTTAACAGGAGAGAGCTATGGTCACCTTGTCACATCGCGGCATTTGCGTGCGCGACATCGAAACGTCTGCCCGTTTCTATCAGGACGCATTGGGCTTTGAGCCTTATCAGGACCATGGCATCGTCGAAGGCCCCGACATGGAGAAGACCATGCAGCTGCCGGGCGTGCGGCTGCGGCCGGTGATGCTCAAGCGGCCGGACGGGCCGGTGATCGAACTGCTCCAGTTTCTCGCGCCTCCCGCGACCGGGCCGCGAGAGAAGCGATCGACGCTGCAATATGGGCTGGTGCACATCTCCTTTTACGTGGACGACATCGATGTTTGGGCGGCGCGGATCAGGGACGCCGGCGGGACCGTCTATGAAGAGACGCGCGCCTATTTCGCCGGGAACGACACGACGATGCTCTACTGCACGGACCCCGATGGCGTGCGCGTCGAGTTGATGAAGGCGCCCGGCGAAGCGGAGCGCTTTTCCCATAGCGGGATCTGCGTCCAGGATATCGACGTTTCGCTGCGCTATTATGAGGCGCTGGGCTTCACAGCTGCGGAGAATTACGTCCTTGATCAGGGGTTTGACTGGCTGGGCGTGATCAATGAAGTGCCCGGCATCAAGCTGCGCGCGCAAATGGTCCGCGACGCGCAGGGTAACACGATCGAGTTGCTCAAAGTGTTCGAGCCCGAAAGCTTCGGATCGCGCGAACGGCAGCCGCTTAATCGCTACGGCCTGACGCATCTGGCGTTCTGGGATGATGAGCCGGAAAAGACTTCGGCAGCGCTCAGCGAGCGGGGCGGCTATTTCGTCGAAGAGGCGCATGTGAAGACGGCATATATCGAGCTGCTGCACGGTGCAGACCCCGATGGCGTGCGGATTGAGTTGATGCGGCCGGTCTCGGGCTGAGCCGCCATTTACCGCAACCCTGTCGTAACGATCCAACGCACCACGCACTCCGATGGCCGAACATGTAGGGTCAACAACAACCCGTTCATGTAAGAGAAAGGTTAACGAGAACAGGCAGGGCGCACATGGCGCTATTAAGGGCGCCATGAGGGATATCTTGTGAAGTAATGGAGGGGGTTCTGACAGCTGAATACGCCATCACGCGATCGGCGGTCAGACGAAAAGCTGCATCAGCGCAGGCCCGACTGTCCGGATCTTAAAAGGAGTAGCGTGATGACTGTCTTTTCAAAGGGATATAATTGTCTCTTAATGCTGACCCTGCTTGGCGGGGTGTCTTCGGCCAGCCTGGCGCAGACGCAGGAGCAGCCTGCGGCCGACGTGTCGGCGACAGCCTATGTGCCAGCCAAGCCCGCCGAAGGACCGGAGATCAAGGGCATCATATCCGCCCGTAGCGGTGACAGGATGCAGGTGACGGCGGAAGACGGCACCAAGTCGGTGATCACCATCAACGACGCGACGAAGATCAGCGCGGTGAAAGGCTTTCTGGGCCTTGGCCGCGCGCGGCTGGCTGCGACGTCGCTGCTGAACGGCGTGCCGGTGACCGTGCAGACGCTGCAGTCGGGCGATGGCCTGCTGGCGAGCGCGATCAAGCTGCAGAACAAGGATCTGAAGACCGCGTCGATGATCTACAACGGCACCGATCAGCGCTTTGCCGAACAGACCGCCGCCACCGACGCACTACGCGGACGCATGAGCGAAATCGACCAGTATAATGTCAAAGCCACGACCAACGTGAATTTCGACACTGGCAAGGCCGTGCTGTCCGAACAGGCGAAGAATGACCTTTGTGCTGCGGCAAGCTCTGCCGAAGGGATGAGCAACGCCCTGCTGCTGGTCGTGGGCTACACCGATTCCGTTGGTGATGAAGAATATAACCAGGAGCTGAGCGAAAAGCGCGCGGGCCGGGTGGTCAACTATCTGCAGCAGGCCTGCAAGTGGAAGCCCTACCGCATGCTGACGCCGACCGGCATGTCCGAAGCCGATCCGGTGGCCAGCAACGACACGGTCGAAGGCAAGGCCCAGAACCGCCGCGTTGCGGTGAACATCCTGGTCAGCAAGGGCCTCGACGGCCTATAAGAATTGCGGGGTGGGTTCAGGCCCACCCCGTTACCTGACGTTGCCGGTCGCCTGCGCAACGGGCGCCGCCCGAGTTGCGCCCGCCTGCCAACCGCCGCCCAGCGCCCGGAACAGGTCGATCTGGCTGGCGGCAACCTGCGCATCGGCATTGGCCAAGTCAGCCTCCGCGCCCGCCAATGTCCGCTCCGCGTCAAGGACGACGAGCGAATCCGCCCGTCCTTCCCGCAACTGCGCGCGGCTGATCCGTGCCGCGACACGCGCCTGGTCCGCCGCCGCTTGCAGCGCCTGCCGCTGCTCCAATGTGTGCGCATAGGCGGACAGCGCCGTTTCCGTTTCCTGAAGCGCCTTCAAGACCGCGTCATCGAAGGTGGCAAGCGCCGCGCGCGTCGATGCTTCCGCCTGCGCCACCCGCGCGCGTCCGCCCTCCATATTGGGGAAGGCCCAGCTGAGCAGCGGCCCGACGAGCCAGCGCAGCGGACCCGCGCCGAACATGTCGCTTACCGTGTTGCTGGTCGATCCGATCGACCCACCCAGGCTGATGCGTGGATAGAGGTCAGCCGTCGCGACGCCAATCCGCGCGGTTTCAGCGGCCAGCCTGCGCTCCGCTTCCCGCACGTCCGGGCGTCGGGCAAGTAGCGCGCGGCCATCCCCGACTGGAATGGGGCGATCCAGTCTAAGGGTGACCGCGCGCTGGCCGACCTCAGGGGGAAGGTCGGCCGGCGCTCTTCCGGTAAGGAGGGCCAGCCGGAAAAGCGCTGCATCGCGCTGGGCGCGAAGGGGTGGAATGGTGGCCTGCTGCTGGGCGCGGAGTGCGGAGACGCGGGCGACGTCGAGGCGGCTGGTGCGCCCGGCTTGAAACCGCTTTGCGCTCAAATCCACGGTGCGGTCGAGCAGGTCGAGCGTGCGCTCCGCCACCGCGATCCGCTCGGCGGCGGAGGATGCGTCGGCATAGGCGCGCACGGTTTCGGCGACGACGGTGACGCGCACGGCATCGGCGGCGGCGGCAGCAGCGCCGACATCCGCGCGCGATGCTTCGAGCGCGCGGCGCACTCGGCCGAACAGATCGACCTCATAGGACACGCTCAGCCCCGTATCGATGCGCCAGTCTTCGGCTGGCAGGCCGGGCGCACGCTGCAGCGCGGAGGTGCGGCCATAGGTCGGCTGGGCGGAAACAGTGGTCTGCGGCAGCAACTGGGTGCGGCTTTCACGTAGCGACGCCTGCGCCCGCTCCAGATTGGCGATCGCTACTCGCAAGTCCGTGTTGGCGGCGAGCGCATTGCCGACAAGGCCGTCCAGCACCGGGTCCTGATACAGTCGCCACCAGCCATCCTGCACCGCGTCAGGCGTGGTGATGGCCGGGCGCGCGGCGACAAATGCGCCCTGCGTGCTCGCCCCCGGCTGCGGACGGGCATAGTCGGGACCGGCAGCGCAGGCGGCGAGCGTCAGCGAGGCTGCGCCGATCAACAGATATTTCGTCATCATCTTTCTCATTCCGCTGCTCCCAGCGCGGGCGTTGCGTGACGCGGCGCCCTCCGTTCCCGCCAGCGCCGCATCCGTTCCGACAGCGCGCGGGTCACCACATAGAAGGCTGGCGTGAACACCAGGCCGAAGAAGGTGACGCCGAGCATGCCGGAGAAGACCGCCGTTCCCAGCGCCTGCCGCAACTCGGCACCCGGACCGCTCGCGATGACAAGCGGCACCACCCCCAGGATGAAGGCAGAGCTGGTCATCAGGATCGGCCGCAACCGGTTCTGCGCCGCGCGGACAACGGCATCGACCGGGCCCATCCCTTCCTCTTCCGCCTGCTTGGCGAATTCGACGATCAGGATCGCATTCTTGGCGGCAAGGCCGATCAGCACCACCAGGCCGATTTGCGTCAGGATATTATTATCCATGCCCCGCAGGTTGACCCCGATCATCGCCGCCAGCAGCGTCATCGGCACGATCAGGATGATCGCAAGCGGCAGCATGAGGCTTTCAAACTGCGCCGCCAGCACCAGGAAGACGAACAGCGTTGCCGCAGCGAACACCAATATCGCCGCATTTCCCGCCACCTTCTGAAGATAAGCGACCTCCGTCCATTCGGTCGTCACGCCGGTGGGAAGCTTGGCGGCCAGACGCTCCATCGCCGCCATTGCCTGACCGGAGGAATGACCGGGCGCGACATCGCCCTCCACATCGATGGCCGGGTAGAGATTGTAGCGAACGGCGCGATACGGACCCGTCTTGTCGTGCAGGGTCGCGACCGCGCCCACCGGCACCATCTCGCCCGATGCGGACCGCGTCTTCAGCAAGGCGATATCGCCCGCATCATCGCGAAACGGCAGGTCGGCCTGCGCGATCACGCGGTAGGTGCGGCCAAGCAGGTTGAAGTCGTTGACGTAGGCCGAGCCAAGATAGACCTGCATCGCTTCGAACACGCGGGACGGCGACACGCCGATCATGTCCGCCTTTGCGCGGTCCACATCGGCGAAGATGCGGGGAGCCGAAGCCTCGAACTTCGTATGGACGAAGAAGAGGTTGGGGTCCTTGTTCGCTTCGGCGAGCAGGCCGCCGATGATCTTGTTCAGCTCCGCATAGCCGCGCCCGGAGCGATCCTGGATCATCATCTTGAAGCCGCCGCCGGTGCTGATGCCACGGATCAGCGGCGGCGGGATGACGAACGCCCGGCCTTCATTAACCTGAGCCGCGATCTTGCGCGCTTCGCCCATGATGAACTGCTGGTTCCAGCCATGCTTGCCGCGCTCTTCAAAGCTGTCGAAGACGAGGAAGGCAGCGGCCGCGTTCGGCGCGACGGTGCCGCTCGGCGCGTGATAGCCGGTCAGCATGACGGTGCCCTTGACGCCGGGGATCTTGCCCATTTTGGCAGCCGTTTCGCGCAGCACCTTGTCGGTCTGCGCCAGCGACGTACCGGAAGGCGTGAAGACCGCCGTCACGGCATAGCCCTGATCCTGCGCGGGCACGAAGCCCGCCGGGGTGGACATGAACACGAGCGCGGTCAGACCGACGAGGCCGACATAGATGAGCAGCACCAGCTTCAACCGCCCCAGCATCGCCCGGGTGACAGAGGCATACCAATGGCTCAGCCGATCGAAGGCGGCGTTGAACCGCTTGCCCCCGCGATAGGCCATGCGCTTCCACCGGCCTTCGGGCTCGTCCTCTTCCTTGGGACGCAGCAGCAGCGCGGCGAGCGCGGGCGACAGGGTCAGCGACAGGATCAGCGAGATGATCGTCGCAGCGGAGATGGTGACCGCGAACTGGCGGTAGAATTCACCCGTCAGTCCAGTGAGGAACATCGTCGGTATGAACACCGCGCACAGCACCAGCACAATCGCGACCAGCGCGGTCGATACTTCGTCCATCGACCGGTGCGACGCCTCCCGCGGGGTCATGCCATGTTCCAGGTTCCGCTCGACATTCTCGACCACGACGATGGCGTCATCGACGACGATGCCGATGGCGAGGACCAGCCCGAACAGCGACAGGTTGTTGAGCGAATATCCGAGCCCGGCGAGCACCGCGAAGGTGCCGACCAGCGATACCGGGATGGCCAGCACTGGAATGATCGCCGCGCGCCAGCTTTGCAGGAAGACGAGGATGACGATGACGACCAGCACCACCGCCTCCAGCAGCGTGTGCTGAACCGCGCTCACCGATTCACGGATGAAGTCGGTGGGATTGTAGATCACGCGATATTCCATCCCCGCCGGGAATTTCGCGGACATCGTCTTCAATTCGGCAAGCACAGCGTCGGCTGAATCCAGCGCATTGCTGCCCGGCCGCTGGAAGATGCCGATGCCGACCGAAGGCTGGCCCGACAAATAGGTGTTGATGCCGTAATCCTCCGCGCCAAGCTCCACGCGGGCGACATCAGACAGGCGTGTGAGGCGGCCTTCGCCATCGCTCTTGATGACGATGTTGGCGAACTGTTCGGGCGCGGTGAAGCGGCCCTGCGTTTCCAGATTCACCTCATAGGCGGGCGCGCTGCTTTCCGGCGGCTTGCCGATTGCGCCAGCGGCGACCTGCACATTCTGGGACCGCAGCGCCTCGACAATCTCGCCCGCCGTCAGGTTGCGCGCGGCGGCCCGGCCGGGATCGATCCACACGCGCATCGCATAGTCGCGCGCGCCGAAGATCCGCACCTCGCCCACGCCGTCGATGCGGGCGAGCCGATCCTTCATCTGGGTCAGCGCATAGTTGGACAGATAGGCGCGATCGACCTTGTTGCCGGGCGAAATCAGGTTGGCGACCAGCAGGAAGTCAGGCGTCGTCTTGCGCGTCACCACGCCCTGCCGCCGCACATCTTCGGGCAGGCGGGGCTCGGCGAGCGACACCCGGTTCTGCACCAGCACCTGCGCCTCATCCAGGTCAGTGCCCTGCTTGAAGGTGACGGTGATCGTCAGCCGTCCGTCGCCCGTCGATTGGCTCGACATGTAGAGCATGTCGTCAACGCCGTTGATCTCCTGCTCCAGGGGCGCGGCCACCGTGTCGGCGATCGTTTCGGACGAAGCGCCCGGGTAGTTGGCGCTGACCGTGACCGTCGGGGGTACGACGTCAGGATATTGTGCGACGGGCAGGCCAAAAAAGGCGAGCGCGCCGACGATGGTGATGATCACCGCGATGACGCCAGCGAAGATCGGCCGTTGGATGAAGACGTGGCTGAGACGCATGATCTCTTCCTTATTCCCTTTCCCGGACATGGGATGCCGTGGCGCCGTCAAGGCGCTGCGGCTCCCCTGCCGGACCTATGTTCAGTCGGCGAGCGTCGCCTGCGAAGCGACCGGGGTCGAAACCGGTTCGCTGGTCGATGATGCTGCTGCTTCGATGCGCCCCGCGACGGGTTTGACCTTCGCGCCGGGCTGGATGAATTGCGTGCCCTGGATCACTACCTTATCCGATGGTGACAGGCCGGACCGGATGACGCGAAGGCCGTTCGCGAGCGCGCCGATCTGGACCGGCTTGGCCGTCGTGCTGCCATCCTGGTTGACGACATAGACCAGCTTGCGCGCCTGATCGGTGGTGACCGCTGCGTCCGGAACGAGCAGCGCGCGGTGCGGCGCTCCTGAACCCAGGCGCATATTGCCGAACATGCCGGGGACCAGGAAGGAACCGGGGTTGGCGACGACCGCCCTGCCCCGGATGGTGCCCGACCCGCGATCAATCGCATTGTCGGTGAAGTCGACCCTCCCCTTCCAATTATAACCGGTCTCATCCTGAAGCCGGATCTCCACCTGCTGGCTCGCATCCTGCTGGCGGCGATGCTTGAGGTAGAGCGCTTCGGACCCGTTGAAGGAGAAGTAGATGGGGTCGAGCGCGTTGATGGTCGTCAGCACCGTGGCGCCCGCTGCCGTATCACCCGCCACCAGATTGCCGACATCCACCTGCCGGTCGGAAATACGGCCACTGATCGGCGCACGGATATAGGCGAACTCGACGTTCAGGCGGCGTGCCCGGACCCCGGCCTGGGCGGCGGCAAGCTGCGCCTCGGCCGATCTGACGCGGGCGCGGAGGGAATCGACTTCCTCCGCGCTGACGGCTTCGTCAGCGATGAGGCGGGAGGCGCGGCCAAGCTCTGCACGGGCGAGGCCGAGGGCAGTCGATGCGCTCGCCACTTGCGCCTGCGATTCCTGCAGTGCGGCGGTGAAGGGCCGTGGATCGATGGTGAAAAGCAGCTGCCCCTTCTTCACCACATCGCCATCGCGAAAATGAATGCCGACGAGCTGGCCGGAGACGCGGGGCCGCACCTCAACCGCCTTGCTCGCCTCGAACCGGCCGACATAATCGTCCCAATCCACCACCATGCGGGACAGCGGCGTTGCCACGGTCACCACTGCGGGCGGCGGCGCGGCGGGCGCAGGCGCACCGTTCCACCAGCTCATCCCCGCCCAGATGGCAAGGACGCCCGCCGCCGGGAGCAGGAGGTAGGCAGGCTTCCAACGCCGAGGCGCAGGCGCGTCCTGTTCGATTTCCGAGTCGGCTTTGACCTTGGAAAGATACATCGTCTGCCCCACACTTATTTGACGGTTATGTTACTGACCGGTACGTCTCTTGCGGGCTACGTACCGATCTGTTACATCATCGTCAAGCGGTGAGGATGCGGAATTTTTGAATATGGGCCTAATAGATGGTTTCGACTGCGGCTGCGCGGAAGGAACGCCAAAGAAAACAGCGGCTTCGAAGATTTTCGAGACAGCCAAGGACCTTTTCTACAAGCGCGGAATCAGGGCCGTCGGGGTCGATGAGATCGTCTGCGAAGCGGGCGTCACGAAACCCAGCCTGTATCGCGCGTACAAATCGAAGGACGAGCTGGTCGCGGCCTGCCTGCGCGAAGATATGGAGGCGGGACGGGCCAGCATCTACGCGGCGCTCGACGAGGCGGGGCCCGACCCGCGGGACCGGCTGGACGCCGTTATCAGGCGCAAGGCGGAAAAGATGCGGCAGGCTGACTTTCGCGGCTGCCTGATCAGCAATGTCGCTGTCGAACTGCCCGAGCCGGGTCATCCTGGACGCTTGATCGTCGAAAGCTGCAAGTCCGAATTTCGCGCGCTGTTCTGCGACCTTAGCCGCGATCTGGGCGTGGCCGAGCCGGAGAAGCTGGCAGACGGGCTGATCCTGGTGATCGAAGGCGCCATGGCTACCCATCATGTGTTCGGCAGCCAGGGTCCCGCGCAGGCGCTGGAAGATACCTGTGCGGCGCTGATCGATTTCCATATGGAGCATGCGCGGGCTGGAGTCTGAGGCGGTGATTCCGCGTCACTCCGAGCCACCCTCACCACCGTTCGCCCTGAGCCTGTCGAAGGGCTCCTCTTTTTTCAAAAAGAAGAAAAGGGCTTCGACAAGCTCAGCCCGAACGGGATTTAGGGGGGCAGAAATTGAGGGAGTGAGGTTGGACACACCTCGCTCCACGCAAGGATCGATTCCCCGGCACCAAGGTTAAGCCTGAAAACCGCACGGGAGACAATCGGAATGAACTCCACCACTCCAGGCCAACGCCATGTCTATCTTGATGGCGATGTCGAACTGATCGGCGAACTCTACCGTCCTTCGGGCCAGGCCAATGGCAAAGGGATGCTGGTCGTCCATGAAGCGGATGGGATCGGCGGCAATGTCCGCCGTCACTGCGCGAAATTAGCGGAGGATGGCTATGTCGTACTGGCGGCGGACATGCATGGGGGAGGCCGGGTGCTGCAGGGCGAGGAGATGTTTGCAGCGCTGGAGCGGTTCAAGGACAACCCTCCCCTCATTCGCCAGCGGGTTCGGGCGGGATTTGACGAACTGCTGGCCGTTTCGGGCCTGAATGCGGCACGCTGCGCGGCGATAGGCTTCTGCTTTGGCGGCTTCACCGTGCTGGAGCTTGCGCGGTCAGGCGCGCCGGTCGCGGCGGTCGGCAGCTTCCATGGCCTCCTCACCACAAAGGAACCAGCGCAGCCCGACCGGAAGATGGCGCGCATCGCCGTCTTCACCGGTGATTGCGACCCGCTCGTGCCACCGGAAGATGTCGCTGCGTTCGAAGCCGAAATGCGGCAGGCGCAGGCCGACTGGCAGCTGACCAACTACGGCCCGGCCTTTCACAGCTTCACCAATGAAGATGTCGGCTCGCTCGGCGACCCGCGCATGCGCTATGACCGCGCTGCGCATAGCTTGTCGTGGAAGGCGCTGAAGGACTTTCTGGACATCAGCCTTGCGCCTTCCCCGCCGGGATAAGAGCGGTCGCGGTTACTGGTAGCCGCCTTCCTGTTCGCGCTGCCCGGCGGCGTCTTCCTGTGCCTGCGTCTGCTTGTCCTTGCCCTTGGACGCGGACTGCGATCCGCGCGCGTTATTGCCCCCGCCCCGGCCTGTCCCGGTGCTTCCGCTCGCGCCGTCGCCGCCCTTCTTCGTGATCGCCCCCGGATTACCGCCTGCACCTTTTTGAGCCATGAGAACCTCCTTGCCCGGCGCCCATGATGCGCCATGTCGGAAGGTGAAGCCTTTGGCTCAGGCCCGGTTCCAGAGATCGGAACGGGCGCCATCGCAGGTTAGCAAATGGTGCTGATGGTGCGGGACAAGCCCGCCGATCCGTCCTTTACCGCAACCGAACAGTTGAGTACCACTCTTCGCCAAGAGGCAGGAGCGGACAGCATCGATGCCCGGCAGGAGAGTTGTGGCCAGTGGCAGGCAAGCATTTTGACATCATCATCGTCGGCGCGGGTTCGGCAGGCTGCGTATTGGCCAACCGCCTGACCGACGGCACGGGATTGAACGTCCTGCTGGTAGAGGCGGGGCCTGCCGATCGCAGCCCGCTGATCCACATGCCCGGCTTCTTCGCCGCCATGTACCGGCCGGGAAAGTTCGCATGGGTCTATCCCACAGCGCCGCAGGTCCATGTCGATGGCCGCGTCATGCGCGACGTCCGGGGCAAGGTCCTGGGCGGGTCAAGCTCCACCAACGGCATGCTCTATTGTCGCGGGGCGGCGCAGGATTATGATGGCTGGGCAGCGATGGGGAACGACGGGTGGAGCTATCGCGAGGTCCTGCCCTATTTCAAGCGTGCGGAAGATCATGCCTGTGGCGAGGACGCCTATCATGGCGTGGGAGGGCCGCTGCATGTTCTGCGCTCGCCTGTGAACAACCCGCTGGCCCGGGCCTTCATCCAGGCGGCGATTGAAGCGGGCCACCCCTATAATGAAGACATAAATGGCGCGCGGCGCGAAGGGTTCGGGCCTGCCGAATCCACGATCTGGCGGGGGCGGCGCTGGAGCACTGCGTCCGCCTATCTGCGCCCGGCGCGGCGTCGGCCGAACCTGATCGTGATGACCGGGGCGCACGTCACCCGCATCTTGCTCGACAAAGGGATGGCGACCGGCATCGAACTGCGGCAGGGGAAGGACCAGCATGTCTTTTCCGCCGGGGAGGTGGTGCTATCGGCCGGAGCGTTCCAGTCTCCGCACCTGCTTCTGCTCTCCGGCATCGGCGATGGGGATCAACTGGCTTCTCACGGCATTGCGGTTCATGCGGAGCTGAAAGGCGTGGGTCGCAATCTCCACGATCATGCCAGCATCACCGCCCATGCAACCTGCACCGCCCCATTGTCGCAGGCCAAGCTGCTGAGCCCCGTTCATGCGGGAAAGGAGCTGTTGCGCGGGGTCTTTGGCCGACGAGGCTTCATGGCGGAATGTTCGATCGAGGCGGTGGGCATGATCCGATCCGTGCCCGACCAAGCGGTGCCGGACATCAAATATCAGTTCGTGCCGATCCGGCTGGATCATATGACCGGCGACCCCTTGCCCGAGCATGGCATGGTCAACCGCATGGAGCTGACCGTGCCGGAAAGCCGGGGCACCTTGCGCCTCGCTTCGGCAGATCCATCAGCCTTGCCGATCCTGGACGCCAATTATCTGGGGGAGGAAGGGGACAGGAAGCGCCTGCGCGCGGCCTTGCGCACGGCGATCGACATTTATCGCCAACCCGCCTTCGAGGAATATGGCGTGAAGCCCGACATGCCCATCCGCGACATGGACGATGACGCGGCGCTGGACGCCTATATCCGCGCGAGCCTTACCAACGATCATCACGCCGCCGGGACGTGCAAGATGGGCCAAGGTGACGAAGCGGTGGTCGGCGCCGCTCTGCGGGTACATGGCATCGATCGGTTGCGCGTGGTCGATGCCTCCATCATGCCGCAGGTGGTGTCCGGCAACACCAACGCGCCGACGATCATGATTGCGGAGAAGGCATCAGACATGATCCTGGGCCGGGCGCCACTGCCCGCCGCGACGCTCTAAACCATAACCACTCGATTATGTATCATGCGGGACATAGTCGAAGCCGGTGACATCAGCATCCCGCTGCAGCGTCAGGGTGAGCATCTCCATCCTTTCCTGACTGTCGTCCGTCACCGTCGTGCTGAATTCCAGATAATCGTCCTTCATCTGCTGGCGGATCGATCCGGGGCGTAGATGCGCATCCGTCAGGAGGGTGCGGAAAGCTGTCTGTGACACCAGCGCAGCGCGGCTATATCGTACCTTGATCAGCGCATGCCGCCGTTGCGGCAGGAAGCGGTCGGATATGTTCACCGCCGTCAGAACAAGCAAGGTCGCCACCGTTCCCCCGATCGCCAGGCTGTAGAAGCCCACCCCGAACAATATGCCGAGCGATGATGTCGACCAAAGCGAGGCGGCGGTGGTGAGGCCCCGGACATTGAACCCTTCGCGAAATATCACGCCGCCGCACAGAAAGCCGATGCCAGTCAGCACGCCGTGCGCCATGCGGACGGGGTCGATCCTGATGATGTCGTCCGGCGTATCGCTGAGCCAGCGGACCTGATGCACCGCCGCCAGCATCAGCAGCGCGCAGGACAAGCTGACCAGGATATGCGTGCGAAAACCGGCCGGGCTGGCACGATATTCCCGCTCAGCGCCGACGATGCCCCCGGCGAGGATGGAGCCAAGGATCGGCAGCGCAAGATCGAGGTCGAACAGGTTCATCTTATGCGTTCGGGGTGAAGCAGCGGCGCGTGGCCGCGGCGCGCCTCGACAGATGGCCGCCAGCCGCTGCTATCGGATCATTTATCGGTTTTTACCTCCAGGTCGCGGGCCATCTTCAAATGACCTTCGACCACGGGTGCGATCTCGCCCGCCACGGCCTTGAGCTCCGCGTGGGTGCCGCCCGATGCATAGGATCGCATCAGCGCCAGCGCATCCTCATGAGCGTCCACCTGGCCATCGACATATTCCTCATCGAACGCGGCGCCCTTCTTCTGCCGCAGCTCGTCCAGATCCTCCTTCTGGTCGGCGGTCAGGGCCGGGTCAGGCATCACAGCCGGGCGGGACTTGCCCGCAGCCGCCTTGATCTTAGCGGTGGAGTCCGTGTGCGCCTTGATCATCTGCTGGGCGAAGGCCTTGACCTCCGGTGATGCGGCGTTCGTCGCAGCCAGCTTTGCAGCGGCGATTTCAAAGGCGTCGCTCTTGGCGGCCAGGTTGACGAAATCCTGCGCGTTCGGCGCGGGTTTCAGCGAGCTCAGGGCGTTTTCCGTCGCATTCTCGATACGATCGCCCGCGCGCTCGGCGCTGTTGGAGGCCGAATCCAGCGCATCGGCAGTCCGTTGTTCGGTCGCCTGGTTACAAGCCGCGAGCGTCAGCCCCGCGCCAAGGATCATCAATGTGACACGCATCTTCGTCTCCCTGTTTTCAATCTCGCAAACGCTCCTTTGCTGAAGCCGTTCCCTGGGGCCGCTCGCCGTCGGGAGCGGGAGTGTGCCGGATCGACGCCCGGTCCTTCCATCGCTATGGGTCCAGCGATGAGCCGCGAAAATCTTGAATGTCCCTCTGCGGAGGCGGACGCGTCGCCGCCCGCGCCCCGCGCCGTCGGGCGGCCACGCCGCCTGACCCTGGCGCAGATCCTCGATGCGGCGATAGACATGGGGCTCGATGGCCTGAGGATCGCGGCGCTCGCCGATCGGCTCGGTGTCCGCCCTGCGGTGCTGTACACTTATGTCACCGGCCGCAAGGAACTGGTCCGGCTGGCGGCGCAGCGCGCTTCAGGCGCCGCCGCCTTTCCGGAGGATAATGGTCAGCCGTGGCAGGAATATGCCACCCAATATGCCGAAGCTCTGCACAAGCTGGTCGAGGAAGGGCAGCTTGTTTCCACGTTGGTCAGCGGCAATCTGGGCCCGGCGGTAGAGATCGACAGTTCGGAACAATGGCTGCAGGTCATGCTGGCGCGCGGGTTCGACCTGCCAGAGGCGCTGGACCTGCTGCGCTCGATCGACCTTGTCGTGCTGGGCGGCGCGTTCCTGTCATCCTATGCCCGCGCAGTGGCGGGCGGCGAGGCGGAATATCGCGAGGCTGTGCGCGCGTCGATCCGGCAGCGTTCTGCTGAAGATGTGCCGGTCATCGCGGCGCATCCCGACCGCTATGCCGACACAGCCCTTCCCCAATGGCGCACCACGCTGGCGCTGGTTCTTGCCGGGGTGGCCGCCCGTCGCGGCGAATAGTCGAATATATTTTCGGAAATTATTGCGAGCCGGGCGGAGATGGGATATTCCTATCTTCAAGCCCGCCGACACGCGCGGGGATTTTCATGCTGGAGAGAGCATATGCCTGCCGATGTCGCTTCCACTTTCCTGCCCGTCGCGCCGCCCAGAATAGTCGACAACCTTTATACCGCAGACCAGCATCAGCGGGTATTGGACGTCATCCGCCGCGAAGGCCCATGGTCGCTGATCCTCGCGCAATATTTCGCCTCGCCGGAAGAAGTGATCGCGACCTCCACCGGCTCCATTCCGGAAGGCTTCACGCCGACTTGGGACATGTTCATGAACCCCGTGTTCCGCGGCTACATCGCTGACAATGGCGTCAACCGTTATCCGGAACTGGACGACTGCTTCTATAACAAGAAGTTTCTCGACATGGCGCGCAGCTATTGGAACACGCCCTATATCGAATGTGACCAGTTGATGTTCAATCTTCAGGGACCCAGCTCGGCGGGCGGCTCACCGCATGTCGATGGCACGCACTTTCGCGGCCTGTACGAAGTCAACTGCCCGATCTGGCTGCTGAACATCATGGCCAAGTCCGGGCTGTTCAAGCGCTGGCAGGCGAAGAAGGCGCAGGTCATCGCCTGGTATTATCAGGGGCCGATCGGCGGCGGCTTCCACTATTGGCCGAATGGCCCGCAAAATGATCCGGCCTGCCTGGAAGCGCCGATGTGGGGCGACGGCGTCGTGGTCGAAAATGAAATGATGTTCCACACGGCGCAGGGCTGCGGTCCGGTGGATCAGCGCAAACCCGCAGGCCTTGCGATCAACTCGACCATTTCGGCCGATCCCGGCGTCGCTGGCGGCTGGCGGATCATGACCGGCGACGATGTCGTAGCGAAGATTCCGGAGCAGGAATTCCGCCTGCTGCTCCACTGGAACGCGCAGGTTTACACCGACCTCAACGACCTGCGCATTTCGCGCGATCATAGCGACGACATCACGACCGACATGGCGTTCGAGATTTTCGTGAAGGACCTGCGTGCGCGCGGCGAAATCTTTGAAATGCCCAGCGATCCGCTGCATGACACCAACTTCATCGCCTTGCTGACCCGCGTCTATGATGTGGGAAGGCCCAAGGGCGTGCCAGAAGATCCGGTCGAGCCACGTCTGGTCGCCTGACATATCTGACTTTGCCGGGGCGCTTCAGTCAGTGGGAGCGTCCCGGCCCAGCAAAGCTTCCGCCCTTTCCCGCAGCATCTCTGACACAGCGATGATGCGGGCGAGCTTCGCCATTTCCGGGTGCGTGACCAGCCAAAAGGAGCGCGCAATCTCCACCTCTTCGGGGAACAGGCGGACCAGCTTTTCATCTTCCGCCACGATGAAGTCCGGTAGCACGCCGATCCCCGCGCCATCCAATATCAGCCGGCGCTGCATCCCGATGCTGCTCGACCGGAGCGACGCTTCCAGCCCGGCATAGACCTCGTCCAGATAGTCGAGCTCCGGTGAGTAGAGGAACTCGGGCACATAGCCGATCAGCACATGCTCGTGCAGCCGATCGCGCGACACTGGAGCGCCGCGCGCCTCTAGATAGCCGGGCGAGGCGTAGAGGTGCAGCTTGTAATCGGCAAGTTTGCGCACCGCCAAATGCCCTCGCTGCGGCCGCGCCAGCATCACCGCCATATCCGCTTCCCGCTTCGACGGATTGAGGAATCCCGACGCGGTAATGACGTCCAGCCGGATGCCGGGATGGCGCGCATGAAATTGCGGGATCGCAGGAGCCAGGACCCACCGGCCGAAACCCTCCGCCACCGACAGCCGCACTTGTCCGTTCAGGCTATGCCGCTCTCCCTTCACATCGACGATGGCCGACATCGCCGCGCTTTCGATGCTTTCCGCGTGACGAAGCAAGGCCGCGCCATGTTCGGTCAACGCCCTTTCCGCGCCGCTCTGTTCGAACAGCTGCGCGTCGAGCGCCTGCGACAGGCGGCCCAAGCGCCGGGAGATCGTCGTCGCATCAATGCCGAGCGCGCGCGCGGCCGGAGCCACGCGCTTCAACCGCGCGACCGTCAGGAATATGCGCAAATCATCCCAATCGAACATCGCCTGCCATCCATGCAAAAATGCAGATCAACTCTGCAGCAAAGGGGAATTGAATGCATTATCGCCTTTCGGCATGATAAGGCAAATCTTGAGCGAGAGGATGCCATGCGCGATATTCCCCACAAGCTCGCCTTTGCTCATGAGGGCGAAGCGGCGCGCTACAGTGACGTGTTCAATCCCAATGACGGGCAGGTTCAGGCCCGCGTTGCGCTTGGCGACCGTGCCCTGCTCGACCGTGCGGTAGAGGCGGCGAAGGCGGCGCAGCCCGCTTGGGCGGCGGTCAATCCGCAGCGGCGCGCCCGTGTCATGTTCAACTTCAAGGTGCTGGTCGAACAGCATATGGACGAACTCGCCCATCTGCTCTCGTCCGAACATGGCAAGGTGATCGCGGACTCGCGCGGCGACATCCAGCGCGGTTTGGAGGTCATCGAATTTTGCTGCGGCATCCCCCATGCGCTGAAAGGGGAATATACCCAAGGCGCGGGCCCCGGCATCGACGTCTATTCCATGCGCCAGCCGATCGGCATCGGCGCTGGCATCACGCCGTTCAACTTCCCCGCCATGATCCCGCTGTGGATGTCGGGCGTCGCCATCGCGACGGGCAATGCCTTCATCCTCAAGCCATCCGAGCGCGACCCATCCGTGCCGGTGCGCCTTGCCGAGCTGTTCCTTGAAGCCGGGCTGCCCGAAGGCGTCCTGCAGGTCGTGCAGGGCGACAAGGAGATGGTCGACGCCATCCTCGATCATCCCGACATTGGCGCGATCAGCTTCGTCGGCTCCTCCGACATCGCCCATTATGTCTACAGGCGCGGCGTCGACAACGGCAAGCGCGTGCAAGCAATGGGCGGCGCGAAGAATCATGGCATCGTCATGCCGGACGCCGATCTGGACCAAGTCGTCAACGACCTGTCAGGCGCGGCCTTCGGATCAGCAGGCGAACGCTGCATGGCGCTGCCCGTCGTGGTGCCGGTGGGCGAAAAGACCGCCCTCGCCCTCCGCGAAAAGCTGATCCCCGCGATCCAAGCGCTGCGCGTCGGCGTCTCGACCGATGCCGAGGCGCATTACGGCCCGGTCATCAACGCCGCGCATAAGGCTAAAATCGAAAACTATATCCAGATGGGTATCGATGAGGGCGCCGAGTTGGTCGTCGATGGCCGCGGCTTCACCCTGCAAGGGCATGAGCAGGGCTTTTTCGTCGGCCCGACCCTGTTCGACCAGGTCAAGCCCAGCATGCGTACCTATCAGGAAGAGATTTTCGGCCCCGTCCTGCAAATGGTCCGCGCCGAAAGCTTCGAGGAAGCGCTCGCCCTGCCCAGCCAGCATCAATATGGCAATGGCGTCGCGATCTTCACCCGCAACGGCCATGCCGCGCGCGAATTCGCCGCGCGGGTGAATGTCGGCATGGTCGGCATCAACGTGCCGATCCCCGTGCCGGTCGCTTATCACACATTTGGCGGCTGGAAGCGGTCTGCCTTCGGAGACACCAACCAGCATGGCATGGAAGGCGTCAAATTCTGGACCAAGGTGAAGACCATCACCCAGCGCTGGCCCGATGGTGGCGCGTCCGGCGACAGCGCCTTCGTCATCCCCACCATGGGGTGACAGCCGCGCGGGGAGAGCGCATGCTCTCCTGCAAAAGCCAGCGGCACGCCTTCGCCGCAACAGGATGCATGATGACCCAGTTCGACCTGACCGACGACCAACGCCAGATACAGGAGATGGCCCGGCGCTTCACCGCCGACGCGATCACGCCGCACGCCGCCGAATGGGATGAAAAGCATATCTTCCCCCGCGACACGATCCGCGCGGCGGCAGAGCTGGGCTTCGGCGGCATCTATGTGTCGGAAGAATCCGGCGGCATCGGTCTCGGGCGATTGGAATCGGCGCTCATCATGGAAGCCATGGCCTATGGCTGCCCGTCCACCAGCGCCTTCATATCGATCCACAACATGGCCGCCTGGATGATCGACCGCTTCGGCGCTCAGGCGGTGAAGGACAAATATCTGCCCTCAATGGTGCCGATGGAGCGGATCGGCAGCTATTGCCTGACCGAGGCCGGATCGGGTTCGGACGCCGCCGCGCTCAAGACCCGCGCGGTGAAGGACGGCAGCGACTATCTCGTCACCGGCTCAAAGCAGTTCATTTCCGGCGGCGGCGAAAACGACATCTATGTCACCATGGTGCGCACGGGCGAGGACGGTCCCAAGGGCATCAGTTGCCTCGTCATTGAAAAGGACATGCCCGGCGTCAGCTTCGGCGCGCAGGAACGCAAGCTTGGCTGGCATTCGCAACCCACCGCGCAGGTCAATTTCGACAATGTCCGGGTGCCTGCGGAAAATCTGGTGGGGGCGGAGGGCGAAGGCTTCCGCATCGCGATGATGGGCCTCGACGGCGGACGCCTCAACATCGGAGCCTGCTCGCTGGGTGGCGCGCAACGCTGCCTGGACGAAGCGGTCGCCTATACCAAGGACCGCAAGCAGTTCGGCCAAGCCATCGCCGATTTCCAGAACACGCAATTCACCCTCGCCGACATGGAAACCGAATTGCAGGCCGCCCGCGCCCTCCTCTACATGGCGGCGGTAAAGGTGACGGAAAACGCGCCCGACAAGACCCGCTTCGCCGCCATGGCAAAGCGGCTCGCCACCGACGCCGGGTCCGCCATCGCCGACCGCGCGCTGCAACTGCATGGCGGCTACGGCTATCTGATGGACTATCCGGTCGAACGCTTCTGGCGCGACCTGCGCGTGCATTCGATCCTGGAGGGCACGAACCAGGTGATGCGCATGATCGTCGCCCGCGACCTGCTGCGCCCGTGAAGAGAGGACCATATGACTGACACAATCGCCTTCATCGGCCTGGGCAATATGGGCGGCGGGATGGCCGCGAATCTTGTGAAGAACGGCTTCACCGTCCGCGCCTTCGACCTGTCCGACGACGCGCTCGCAAAGGCCGAAGCGGCAGGCGCAACCCGCGCGGCCAGTGCCGCCGATGCGGTCACGGGGGCAGACGCCGTCGTCACCATGCTCCCGGCGGGGAAGCATGTGGAGGCCGTCTATACCGACGACGTGTTCGGCACAGCGAAGCCCGGCACGCTGTTCCTCGACTGCTCGACCATCGACGTCGCAACCGCACGCCGCGTCATCGCAGCCGCGAAGGCCAAGGGCTTCCAGATGGCCGACGCGCCTGTGTCGGGTGGGATCGCCGCCGCCAATGCCGGGTCGCTGACCTTCATGGTCGGCGGCGACGACGACGCTTTCTCGCGCGCAAAGCCGATCCTGTCCGCCATGGGCAAAGCCGTGATCCACGCTGGCAGCGACGGCAACGGCCAAGCCGCGAAGATCTGCAACAATATGCTGCTCGGCGCGACCATGGTGGCGACCTGCGAAGCCTTTGCCATGGCGGAAAAGATCGGGCTCGACGCGCAGACCTTCTACGACATCTCCAGCGTATCATCCGGGCAAAGCTGGTCCATGACGAGCTATTGCCCCGTCCCCGGCGTCGGCCCGCAATCCCCTGCCGACAATGGCTATAGCGGCGGTTTCGCCGTTGCCCTGATGCTCAAGGATTTGAAACTCGCGCTGGAAGCCGCAGCGTCGGTCAACGCCAGCGTACCCATGGGCGCGCAGGCGGAAAGCCTTTACCAACTGCTCGCCAACAGGGGCGAAGCGGGTCAGGATTTCTCCTCGATCATCAAATTGCTGTCCTGACCGGATCAACATGGATACCGATTTAGCTGCCTGATCTGCAGCAAGCGCCATGCAACTCTACGTCCCGCCTTCCGTTACATTGATAGGTCGTCAAAAAAATGAGGCAAATCAATGCGGATGGAAAGCGCTACAGGCTGGTCGCCAACATATAGCTATTCACCCTTGTACCGTCAGGACGAGCCCAATCATTGTCCCGGATGCGACCGGCAACAATGGCTTATCGGGCGGATGACTGCCGAATGTACCTTTTGTGGCTCCGCAATGCCGCTTGAACATTTCAGCACCTATAGCGCGTCGCCCCGGATCGAATGCCGTGACTATCTGGCGGATGATCTGCCGGATGATCTCCGGCCGATTGCCTAGATCGCCCTGCCCCACAAAGAGCCCCACCTCCCGAATAGAAGGCAGGGCAGTTTGGGTCGCACTGCAGGATAACCTGCCGAAAGCGAACCAGCATGCGGCGCCTTGGGTTCCGGTGCGGGAGCGGGGGCAAAATCGCCGCGGGTGCGGCTTAATCCCGCAAAGCCCACGGAAACCGGGGGCGTTTGGAAGCGCTATAACCAACGCTATAATCAAGAATATCAACGCCAAAGCGGAAGAAAGCGGAACTTCTCAGCCCCGCGCTACCGTTTCGCTCGTCACCGCATAGCTGCGCAGTCCCGACCAGGCGGCGAGCCCTGCAAACAGCGATGCGCACAGGCCAACGGTCGCCAGCGCCGGGCCGATCTGCCCCTGCCCGCCGAACAGCGCGCCGTCGATCAACGGCACGATCGCTGTCCCCAGCGACAAACCCACCAGACTGTTGGCCAGCAGGAACAGCGCAGCGCCGGTCGCGCGCATGCTTGGCGGTGTCGCAAGCTGGATCGCAGCGAGGGAGCAACCGAAATAGCCGTTGAAGCAGAAGGTAAGCATTGCAAAGAGCAGCAGCAGCAGCGTGGCCGAAGGCATCACCGGCGCAAGCGCGGCCGGAACCAGGCACAGGAAAGCCAGGATCATCGTCATCCGCAAATTGGCGTCGCGAACGCCTTTCAGCGACAGCCTTTCCGCCGCGAGCCCGCCAGCCAGCGACCCAAGGCTGCCGACAAACAGGTAAATCAACCCCAGCCGCAGCGATGCCTGCCCCGGCGTCATGCCGAATGTGCGGATCAGCAGCGTCGGATACCAGGCCATCAGGCCATAGCCCATGATCCCCAACAGCGTGCTATTGCCGTAGATGGCAGCGAATGTCCGCCAATGCGCGCGCAGATGGGACAGCGCGGCGCGAAACGGCATGCCAGCGCTCACCCAGCCAGCCCGCCGCGCCGGTTCACGCGCGAAAAAGACAAGCGCCGTCACCAGCAGGCCGGGCAGTGCAACCAGCAGGAACGCCGCGCGCCAGGTCGGCATCGGCCCCACGCCGGGCACCATCAACGCGCCCTGCTCCGCCACCATGTCGACCACCGCGCCCCCAACCAGCAGCGCGAGCCCCCCGCCGATCGTGATGCCCAGATTATAGATCGCCATCGCGCGGGAAAGCTGCGCAGGCGGATAGGCATCGCTCAGCCAGCTATGAGCGGACGGCGAAAGCGACGCTTCGCCCAGCCCCACCCCCATCCGCGCGACGAACAGATGCGAATAGCTCCCCGCAAAGCCGCACAAAGCGGTGCAGGCGCTCCAGAACAACACGCCTACAGCAATGATCCGGCGGCGGCTGATCCGGTCGGCCAGCATGCCGATCGGAATGCCCACGACGGCGTACAGCATGGCAAAGGCCAGCCCCTGCAACAAGCCGACCTGCAAGTCGCTCAAGCCCAGATCCTGTTTGATCGGCTCGACCATCAGGCTCAGGATCTGCCGATCGACGAATGATAATATGTAGGCGAGCAGGAATATGCCGAGCGCGACATGGGCCTGGCGCAGACCGGCGCTGCCCCCTGCGGCAACAGGCTGTTCGCTGTTCACTTCCCCATCCCCTCGCGCCACGGCTTTTGATCCTGCCTGATTTGTCAGGCGTCTCTGCAGATCTTCGGGGGTAAAGGTCAAGGTCGGACAACAGGAGTGGAGGGTGTTTTAATGCAAACCCCTCCACCGGTCCAAAAGCTGGATAGTCTATTTGGATGTCGTCGTCTGACGATCGATCACGGGCTTTTCGCCGCGCTCCTTGTAGATCGACATGGAACGGGACCGGACCTGCCCATCCTTGCGCACATGAGTATTGGTCATCGAGCGCGCCCGTTCGTCATCGTCGCGCGCCGTTGCGACCGACCGTTGGCGCGCCATATTCTCGTTGAACTTGGCGCGTGAATTCGTGGTCGCCGTGCCGCCATCCGCAGCCGTGGCGGTGCCGCCGCCCGATACGCCCACGCTGTTCGCATCGGTCGCGCCGGCCCCATAGGTGCCAGCGGACACGTCGCCGGTCGTCGGGGTAGAGGATTGGGACGCCGCGCTGTTGGTCTGCGCGGATACGCCGCCCGCGCCAGCCAGACAGGCCGACGCCAGGGCTATCGCTATTGCTCGCTTCATCTTTCGTTCCTTTCCGGTCGCTCGTCGATGATGATCCGGCATCCTTCCGGTCCACGCGTCACTGTCATGGATCGCCCTGATCCATCGGCCGAGCTAGACGCGCTGGACGATGATCCGGACGCGCCTGCCGATGAAGAGGATGCGCTGACATGCGACGACGCATGTTTGCCATGCGCTGCGCTCGACGCAGCAGAGGCGCCCTGGCCATCATCGGCAATGACAGAGATTTCGACCCGGCCATCGGCGAAGATATGGGTGCGTTGGCAGGTCCCGCTGGCTGACTGAGCGCCAGCTGCCGCCGCGATCATCATGATGATTGGTCCCATGGTGACAGCTTTCTTGGGGACAAGGTCACTTGTCCCCAAAAGATAGGGGGAAAATCAGCGGGGGGGGTTGGTGGAGTCCGCCGTGGAGTCACCATAGACCTCGCCGGTCGATCCATTGCGATCGGTCGATCCATAGGCGTCGATCGAAGTGGAGGTGCTCTGCGAACCCGTGCCGCTTGCCGAACCGCCAGCGCTCACGCCGCCGGTCGCGCGGTCACGGTCGGTATAGATGGTGCCCGAGCCATAGGTAGATGCCGAATTGGACGTCGCGCCGTCGCGGCGGCTTTCACGGTCGTGGCGCTTTGCCTTGTGCTTGCCGGGTGCATGATCGTTCGTCCCTGCCGTTGCGCCGCCAGTCACCGAACCCGCAGGGGTAGAGGCCGACACGCCGCCACCTGCCGTCGTCTGGGCAATGGCGCTGGTTCCAAGCAGGCCTGCAGCGGCCAAGGTCGCGATAATCGTTCCATTACGCATAATGCTCTCC
Source organism: uncultured Sphingobium sp. (assembly GCA_966211835.1). Taxonomy (GTDB): domain Bacteria; phylum Pseudomonadota; class Alphaproteobacteria; order Sphingomonadales; family Sphingomonadaceae; genus Sphingobium. The sequence goes on along the minus strand of CBIHNV010000013.1, from coordinate 14,311 downwards.
TGTCTTGTTTCTCCTGATGCAATGCATGAGGTCAGAGCACAGCGCTGGACATATGATTAAGTTCAACGACTTGCCGCAGCTTTTACGTCGCCCTGTCGTGTCTAAACCTGCGATGAACGAAGGTTATGAAGATGCGGCAACAGGCGCGGACCATATTTGCCAAATTAAAACCCCCGCCAGAACCAATGTTCGCCCCACGCATTTCTACGAACAAGGTGCGCCCTTCTGGCGCCTTTTTCAGGAGAAGCAGATGAGCGCGAAGATAGAATATAGCTTTTCAACCCGCCGTGACGCTGAACTGGCGGTTGAGCGTCTGGTGCAGGAACATGGGTTCGAACGCACCGACATCTTCATCCAGCCGCAAGGATCGGACAACAGCGTGGGCGAGGAGATCAGTGGCAGCGACGCCGCCGCTCCGCTGGAGGAGGAACGCGACGATGCGCCGCTGGAAACGCCCATCCTCGTGTCGATCGACCTAAACGACGACAGCCGCACCTCTCTCGTCAACGACGTCTTCAGGGAGGTGGGCGGCAACCGGACCTGAAAGGCTTAACCCGGGTCAGCGCCGCCAGCGATCGCGCGGGCGGCGCGCCTCCCTGAATAGATGCAATCGGCATAGGACAGTCCACTCACATAGAGGTTGGAACAAATCCCGACGGCGTTGCGCCCTGCCGCGTACAGTCCGGGGATCAACCCACCCTCACGGCGGACCTGCCCCGTTCGCTCGTCTACCGACAGCCCGCCCACCGTCATGCAGGCAATGGGAAAAAGGCGCGCGTCCACCGACGCGTCGATGGCGTAATAGGGCCCTTGCTCCAGCGCCAGCATCTCGTCCGCCGCCTTGTGGAACCGATCCCTCGCCTCTCCCCGCGCCGCACGATTATAAGCCGCGATCTCCGCCGTGAACGCAGCGGGATCAAAGCCCATCTTCCGCGCCAACTCTTCAGGCGTGCGCCCTTTCTTGGCGGCGAAGAAGCAGTTGACGATCGTTATGTCCCGCTGAAATCCCAGCGTCCCCCGGCGAAAAGCGTCGCGCAGAGACTTGCGGAACAGCCGCCTGTCCAAGATGATGTAGCCCCGGCCGCCATTGCGCTCCACCATCTCGTCGCCGATCCGCGCGCCATACCAGGTCTCATTGACGAAGCGCTCGCCACGCCCGTTGACCAGCATCCCCTGCCCCCAGGCTTCGGGCGGCGACAGGAAGCGCCAGGCCGAAACGCGCCCCATCAGCTCGGTCGCGGCGCCAGCGGTCACGCCCAGCATGATCCCGCTGCCATTATCACCCAGCGTGCCATTGGGCAGGCCGGGCGCATAGTCGGGCGCGAAGTGCTGCACCATCGGCGGATTGCAGATGAAGCCTCCCGCGCTCAGCACCAATCCTTTGCGCGCCCGTATCCAGCTGCTCTTGCGCACGCTGCCCTCCAGGCTGCGCGCCTTCGCGAGGTAGCGATAGCCGACCGCGATGGTGATGCGCGACCCCGGAAAGGTGCCGGGCAGCATCGACATCCATTTGCCGGCCAGGGCGATGTAGCGCGAATGCCTGCGCCGCGTCTCTGGATCGGCAAACTCCTCCATCCGCACGCCGATGACGCCCCCCTCGCTATCCAGCGCCAGCTGTCGCGCCTCCGCCCCGGACCGGAATGTCATGCCCTTGGCAAGAGCGCTCGCCCGCAAGGCATTATACATGCCCGCGCCCACGCCCCACGGCTTGTTGCCATTGCGGAAATGGACGCGATGCCCGCGCGCGGCAGGCTGCGTCAGGTCGCGATAGGGCGCGGCGAGGCTGCTGTCGGGGTGATAGAGGAACTTGTCGATCGGCGGGTAAGAGGTCTTGCCGGAATGATAGCTCGCCTGGAACGGCGCGCCGTGACTGCGCAGCCATTCGAACGTCGCGGCGCTGCTCTCGCAAAAGTCGCGCAGCGTCTCGTCGGAAACGATGCCGCCCGTCTCCATCTTGAGATAAGCGAACATGCGTTCCGGATCGTCCGTGATCCCCGCTTCGTGCTGGATCGACGTCCCGCCCCCGGCATAATAAACCCCGCCATTGGCCGCCGAAGACCCGCCGCCATCATACTGATCGACGGCGATGACACTCAGCCCGGCTTCCAGTCCCTGCAAGGCAGCCGCGATCCCCGCGCCGCCCAGCCCCACCACCACCATGTCCGCCTCCTCATCCCATGAATGAGCATCCGCATCGGCGACATGCAGCGGCGCATCGATGGCAAGGCCCCAATCCCTGATCGCCTGCCCCCCGTCCGGCGTGGGCGCATGATCCGGCTTCTCGCGCGGGTCATGATCAAGGGCAGCCATCGCTACGTCGGACATCACATTCTCCCCTGGCGCGCGTTTTTTCACGCGCCTTTCCGCCCAAAGCTGCATTAAACTTGTCTATGCGTCAAGTTTCACTGTAAAGATCGTCCATGGATCAGGTCAAATCGGCACGGGAAAAGGGCGGACGCCCAGACAGCGCCACTGCATTGCGCCTTAGCCAAGCAATGCTCGATGCCGCCGAACGGATCTTCCTTGCCGAAGGATTTACCGGCGCCAGCATAGAGGCGATCGCCACCGCCGCCGGCACAAGCAAGCAGACCATCTACGCCCGCTTCGGCAGCAAGGAGAAACTGTTCCTCGCCGTCAGCGAAAGACTGTTGAAGCCCAGATTTCCGGCGCGGCCCATGGCCAGTGCCAGCCTCGCTGCCCGGCTCAATACCGCAGCGCGCCAGATATTGGAGGCCATGCTCGACCCCAGGATGGTGCGGATGTACACCATCATCACCGCCGAAGCGGGACGCTTCCCCGAACTCGCGCGCGCCGCCGACGACGATCACGCCTTCCCCGCCCGACTGCTGGTCCTGCAAATCCTGGAGCAGGCAAGCGAAAGCGGCGAAATCTGCTGCGATGATCCCAGGAACGCCATGCTGATGTTTCAGGACATGGTCCTGGCCGCCCCCCTCCGTTCAACGGCGCTGGGGATCAGGAGCTGGAGCGCGAGGGAACTGGAGGCATGGGCCGACCGCGCCGTCGCGATCTTCCTGAATGGAATGCGAGCGCACTGATCCACCGCGCCGCACTCTTAGCACAGCTTTAAACCCACCCCTGCCCCATCAGGGCCCGACAGGGCTCATTCCCCCGTCATCGCCCGAAGCACGACCTTGCCGATGGACGCGCCCGTTTCCACCAGCGCATGCGCTTGCTTCAACGTCGCCGCGCTCATCGGGCCCAGATCGCGCGTCATCGTGCCCTGCAAGACGCCTTCATCGACCAGCCGCGCGATCTCGCTCAAGGCATGATGCTGCTCGATCATGTCGGGCGTACCGTAAATGGAGCGCGTGAACACACCCTCCCACGCCACAGTGACCGACTTCTGCCGCAGCGCCACGATGTCAAAGCTCTTCACGTCATCGATCACGGCCAGCACGCCTTGCGGGGCGATGATGCGGGCATAGGCTGGCAGATGCTGGTCACTGGCGGCAAGGCTGGCGATGAAGTGAACCGACTTGACGCCAATGGCGCTCAATCCTTCGTTCAGCGGCGCGCGATGGTCTATCACATCATGCGCGCCCATCCGCTTCACCCATTCAACCGTTTCCGGCCGCGAAGCCGTGGCGATGACGCGCAATTTGGTCAGTTGCCGGGCAAGCTGCACCAGCATCGAACCGACCCCGCCCGCACCGTTCACAATCAATATGGCCTGCCCCTCACCCCCGCCGCGCAGCACGCGCAGCCGGTCGAACAGCAGTTCCCATGCGGTCAGCCCTGTGAGAGGCAGCGCCGCCGCCTGCGCGAAATCGATCGATCCCGGCTTGCGGCCGACGAGCCGCTCGTCAACCGCATGCAATTGCGCGTTGGTGCCCGGCCGCTTGATCGTGCCCGCATAGAACACTTCGTCGCCCGGCGCGAACAGCGTCACGTCAGCGCCGATCGCCTCGACCACGCCCGCCGCGTCATAACCCAGCACCATCGGCTCGTCCGCAGGCTTCGCGCCGCCGCGCACCTTGGTATCGACCGGGTTCACCGACACGGCATGCAACCGCACGATCAGGTCGCGTGGCCCCGGCCAAGGATCGGCGACTTCAATATCGAGCAGTGAGTCCTCGCGCTCGATCGGGCCGCCCTGCCTAAATCCTACCGCCTTCATGCCCAGCCTGCTCCCAATCACCACATAGGGCGCCCGGCATATTGGGGTCGAACAGAAAAGGAAAGCTCAGGCGATTTCCAGCGCCATCGCCGTGGCTTCCCCGCCGCCAATGCACAGGCTAGCCACCCCGCGCTTCAGGCCACGCTCCTGCAAAGCGCCGATCAGCGTTGCGATGATGCGCGCGCCCGAAGCCCCGATCGGGTGCCCCAGCGCGGTAGCGCCGCCATTGACGTTCAGCTTGTCGGCAGGAATGCCAAGCTCCTTCGCCGCGACCATCGCCACCACGGCAAAGGCTTCGTTCACCTCGAACAGGTCGACATCCTCCACCGACCAGCCCGCCTTTTCCAGCAACTTGCGCATCGCCGGGACCGGCGCGGTGGTGAAGCGCGACGGTTCATGCGCATGGGCGGCACTGGCAACCACCGTTGCGACCACCGGCAGGCCCAAACGCTCGGCCACGCTCCGCCGGGTCATCACCAGCGCCGCTGCGCCATCGGAGATGGAGGAGCTGTTCGCCGCCGTGATGGTGCCGTCAGGGACAAAGGCGGGCTTGAGCGAAGGGATCTTGTCCGGCCGTGCCTTGCCCGGCTGCTCGTCCGTGTCGACCAGCGTGTCGCCGCCGCGCCCCGGCACTGTCACCGCCGCGATCTCGCGCTGGAAAGCGCCGCTCGCAATCGCCGCCTGCGCCCGCTCGAGCGATCGGACTGCATAGGCGTCCTGCTCCGCGCGGGTAAACTGATAGTCGCGCACCGCTTCCTCGGCAAAGACGCCCATCGCCTTGCCGGGTTCATAGGCATCCTCCAGCCCGTCCATCATCATCGTGTCGATGATCCGGTCATGGCCGATGCGCGCGCCCGACCGGTGCTTGGGCAGCGCATAAGGCGCGTTGGTCATGCTCTCCATGCCGCCTGCAACGACCAGGTCGGCCGTGCCAGCCAACAACGCTTCCTGCGCCATGATCGCGGCCTGCATGCCCGAACCGCACATCTTGTTGACCGTCGTCGCCTCGGTGCCAAGGCCAAGCCCCGCACCCACTGCCGCCTGCCGGGCTGGCGCCTGCCCTAGCCCGGCAGGCAGAACGCAGCCCATATAGATGCGGTCGATCGCATCGACGGATGCTCCAGCCCGCTCCACCGCTGCCTTGACGGCGGCCGCGCCCAGATCAGTGGCCTTCAGCGGCGAGAGCACACCCTGAAACCCGCCCATGGGCGTCCGTGCATAACCAGCGATAACGACCGGATCATTCTGCATAATAAGTGTCCCTCATGTTCCGGCGGTGACGGCTCAGCGCCACGACCTCTCTTGCGCATGATATAGTGATCGCATGACGCTTATCCACCAGGCACGGCGGCTCAGCGCGCGGGCGGAACCTCCTTGCCGCCAGCGCAGCGCGGCCCTTCCAGCCCCGCTGCCCAGGCGATCGCCCCGCCGATCATCGTGCGATGCAGCGGCTCGCCATAGGTCGATGCGGCGTGGCCCAGCGCCGAATAAAAGGCGCGCCCGTCACCCACGCAATGCGTCCACACCATCGGGTGATCCGCACCCATGCGAATGTCCTTCGCTTTGGTGAAGGACATCAGCTTCTCCATCGGGCTGTAGCTTTTCTCATCGATGGTGACGAGGATGCGATATCCCTTGGGACGCGGGCTTGCATCGAACGAATACCATTCGTCCGTCCGCGCCCAGCTCTTCGGCAAGTCGCGGGTCGCGGGATGATCGCGATCCTCGACGTTCAGCGTCGCCAGCTGGAACTGCGGTCCCATGATATGGCCGATGAATTGCGCGCCGATCAGGGTATCGACATACCAGCGCCAGGCATATTGCGGATCGCCGCCAGCGCCATGCAGCCCGACAAAGCCGCCGCCCTTTTCCAGCCAGGAACGGAAGGCGTCCCGCTGCGCGGGCGTCAGCACATCGCCGCTGACGCTGCTCCACACCACCGCCTTGAACCGCTTGAGCTGCGCCGGGTTGAACACGGCGGCATTTTCGGTCGTGTAGCTGGTCCATCCCCGCTGCTTCGCGATCTCCGCGATCGCCCGGTTCGCGGCCACGATCTGCTCATCGTCGCGGAACCCGTTGGTCTTGGAAAAGATGAGGATCGCCTTGTCCGACAGCGCAGGCAAGGCGGGCGGCGTCTCGTCATAGCTTACGCCGATGCCAAGCACGAGCCGCCCGAAGTTCCCAGGACCAATGGCCCGCACGCCCATCGCCACCAGCAACAGCACCGCCAGCAGGATGATGATGGCCGTCCATTTGATGACACGCCAAACCCTGCTCCTACCCTTCGCCATTCTCTCACCCCCTTCAAAAATCGTCAGCGCCGCGCCCGGTGGCCGGTCACCAGCCCGCGCGCCCACGCAGCAGCACATCGACCGCATCGGCCGCGAAGCGCGCGGCTTCTTCGCCGCTCACTTCCCGGATCGTCTCTTCGGTCCTGCGCCAGCCCTGTATCATGCTGAGCAACTGCCGCGCCGCCCGCTCCGGATCAACTGGCGGCACCGGATCGTCCTTCGTCCCGGCAACGATTTCGTTGGTCAGGAATTGCAGCTCATAGCTGTAGCCGATCTGGTAAAAGCTCTGCGCGATCTCTGGAAAGCGCGACGCCGTCGTCAGGATCAGCCGATCGAACTGCCGCACCTCCGGGTTGCCGAGCGAGGCCATCAATATCTGCGCATAGCGCTTCAGCCGCTCGGAAAATTGCTCCGGCAGGTCGGCATTGCCCGCGCTGGCTTCGCTCGACCATCGCTGCACCCGGTCCTCCACGACCGATTTCATCAGCGCTTCCTTGGTCGAATGACGCGCATAGAGCGTCCTCTTCGACACCCCGGCGGCCTGGGCGACGGCCTCCATCGACGTCGCCTCATAGCCTGCCGACAGGAACAGGTCGCGCGCCGCCGTCAAAATGGCCTCGTCGATCTCTCCCGCCTTCTTGTTCGGCGGCCTGCCCGTCCGGCGAGGAACCGCCTGCGCCTTCACAGGCTCTGCCTCGTCCCGGTCAGCCCCTTCTATCCGTTTCCCCACGCGCGGCATGCTTTGTCCAAAACCTAAACCGGAAAAGCCTCCTTATGTCGGTTTGGCCAGGCATCACAAGCAAAGTCTCCAATCCACCGCCTCAGCGGCGGCCGGGCAAACCGCCGCTCGTCGCATCAGGGCAGCATTTCGATAACCTCGTTCACATGCCCTTCGGGATCGAGGATGAACACGACTCGGATGCCGAACGCGGCGATTTCACGAATAGGTTCAGGCACCCTGCCCCCCGCCGCCAGGGCCCGCTGCACAGTCGCGTCCAGATCTTGCGCGATGAAGCCCTGCACGCATTCTCCTGCCGCTGGCCGATCGGAGTCCATATATTTGATCAACGTAAGCGCCGGGCCGCCAGGATAGGACGGGCGATAGGTGATCTCATCGATCTCGCGCCCCAACATCATGTCCCGGTGCCGGTTGTTGGGCACCAGTCCGAGCACCTCTTCATAGAAGCGCGCCATTGCGTCGAGGTCATGCACGAACGTCTTCGAAAATCCATAGGCCATGCCATGGTTGGCGGCAGGGCTAATCTGTTCAGCCATCATCATTTCCTTGCTGGTTCAAAAGACGATCAAATGGTGAGCATTTCCATCTCACGCGCCGCGTCGCTGGAAACATGCCCCGCCCGCGTCACATGAAAATCTTCCTGCCGCGGCACGCGCAGGTCGTGCCAGATGCGCGAATTATGGCGCGGAATGGCCAGGATGACCTTCTTCTGCCCGCCCGCGCCCTTGTCGCGATAATAGCCATGCGCGCTGCCGCACTGCACCCAGGCGCTGTTCTGGAGCGCGGCATCGACGTCATCGACAAAAGCCCGTGTCGCTTCCTCCGAAACGTCGAAGGATGACAGATGATCGTCCACCATCCATTGCAGCAGTTCGATGATGTAATGGACCTGCTGCTCGCTCACGACAGCATGGTTGGCGACCAGATAACTATAGGGCGCGCCCATGAAGACGAAGTTGGGAAAGCCGGTGATCAACATGCCTTCATAGGAGAAGGGATGCGGATCGAACGCATCCTTCAACGTCTTTCCATCAGCACCGCGAATGTCGAACTGCCGCCCGAAATGCAGCTCATATCCGGTGGACAGCAGCAGCACGTCGCATTCGATCCGCGTACCATCGCCCAGGATCACCGCACTCTCATCGGCCTCCGCCAACTCGCCGCGCACGATCGAAACGTTGGGCTTCTTCAGCGTGTCGTAGAAACCGCAATCCAGTATCGGCCGCTTCGCAAATACCGGGAAGTTCGGCGTCAGCAGTTCCACCATCACCGGATCGTCCGGGAAATGGCTCTTCACATAGCCGTCGCACAACATCCGCATGCCATCGTTGATCGGGCCGAAACCGCCCGTCTTCGCGGCATAATCCTCATCCTTCATCACCATGCCGTGCATGTCGCGCATCTGGCTGTGCAGGCTTTGCAGCCGCTTCCACTGCGCCACGAAAGGCACATGCTCCATCGCCCAGCGTTCCAGCTCCGCCACAGGCGCGTGCGCCAGCGGGTTGGGCAGGATATGTTCGGGCTGGCGCTGCACGATCACCAGTTCGCCGACCTGATCCGCGATGGCCGTCGCGACCTGCACGCCCGAACAGCCAGTGCCGACCAGGACGACCTTCTTTCCCGTCAAATCGACGGAATGGTCCCAGGCGGCCGAATGGATGACCGGCCCCTTGAAAGCATCCAGATTCTTGACCTTCGGATAGTTGGGATTGTTGTTCGGCCCCACCGCCATGATGAGAATATTGCATTCATGGCTTTCCGGCTTGCCGTTCCGGACCGTCTTCACCGTCCAGGTCTTGCGCGCCTCATCCCATTCCGCGCCCTCGACCCAGGTGCCGAACTGGATCCGGTCGCGCAGACCATATTTGTCCGTCACGCGATCCAGATAGGACAGGAATTCCGGCCCGCGCGGGTAAAATTGGGTCCAGGATGCATTGGGCTCGAACGAAAAGGAATAGATGCGGCTAGGCGTGTCCACCGCCGCGCCGGGATAGGTGTTGGTCAGCCAGTTGCCCCCGACCGTGTCCATCGCCTCCAGCACGGTGAAGTCGAACCCTGCCTGCTGCAATTTGATGGCGGCATTGATGCCCATCATGCCCGCGCCGACCACAATGACCTTGAAACCGGCGGGCGGCTCGTCGGCCGCCTTGCGGACCCGGCTATCTGTCGTGAAACCGGCATGCTGGAAAGCGACATCGACCGACATGTCGGGAAGGTCCTGACCCAGCAGCAGGCGGCTCATCCGCTTGAACATCGGCCGGTCCAGCTGCGGCATGACTGGCTGCTTTCCGGACTTCACCGCCACGCGCAGCCGGTCGCGGATTTCGGCAGCCACCGCCGGATCGATGGTCGGCCGCTCTTCATGCGCGTTGATGTCGACGAATGTCTCGATCAGCTCTTCCTGGCGCCCGTCGATCGCGTCCCAATAATGATTGAGCAGCGTCCGGTTGCCCGTCATCTGGATCAACGCCATCAGCGCCATGGTCGGGTCCAGCGCATCGATGGCGGCATCGATCCTGGCATTCATGTCCGACACCCGCTCGTGCATCCCGTCTCTCCTAAAAAATATGGCCCATCTTCGGACTCGCTGAACTTCAATTACACATCCGTGTGTAATTGGTCAATCGCGACGATGCTTGCCATTGTCGTTCCGCTGCGCGACGAGGCAAAAGATGGATGAAGCGAGCATCAAGAGGCGGGCGGGCCGCCCTACGGCGGAGGCGGCCGAACAGAAGCGGATGAACATGATCCTGGTCGCGCTGGAGGAATTTGCGCGCGCCGGCTTTCACGCGGCCTCCCTACGCGACATCGCAGAAAAGGCGCAGGTGTCGAGCCGCACCCTTTACAATCACTTCCCCGACAAGCTCGCGCTTTTCGCCGCCTGCCTAGAACATTCCGGCGCGCAGCTGGTGCCCGACCTGCCCGACCTCAAGGGCGATCTGCACACGCGGCTCGTCACCTACGCAACGGAAATGCAGCGCCAGCTTTCCTCCACCCGCAGCACCCGCATTGCCCGGCTAATCTATCGCGAAGGCGCGGAATTCGATGAGCTCCGCCAGATCGCCCGCCACCAGTTCGAACGGCATCAGGTGCGCCCGGTCGCTGAACTGCTGGAAAAAGAAGGCGTGCCGGAAGCGGAAAGCCGCAGCTTCGCCACCCAATTCGTCGCCATGGCCTTTGGCGAATGGCAACGCCGCCTGTTGTTCGGTGGTCCACCACTCACCCAGACGGAAATGGCCGCCCATGCCCGGCTGGTCACAGGCTTGTTCCTGAACGGCATCCACCCCAGCCTCCCCTGAAGGGCCCGATCGCCGGACGCAGCAGCATCAGCGCCCACCTCCCTTTCCGTCGCCCCGGACTTGATCCGGGGCCCCGCTACCTCAGCGCAAGAAAGGAAACCGGACCCGGATCAAGTCCCGCATGACGCCCCCCCTAACCTGATCATTTCCCGAAAACCCCCGCACCGGACCCGATAGGCCGCTCGCGGCGTTCTCTCGCTCGAAGGGAGAATGGTACATGGAGCAAATGGCCCCGGGGGCGCTATTTGACGGCGACACGTCGCAGGACGAAGGCTGCGACACGGCAATCGCCCAAGCCGATGACAGGACAGCCGCCTTGCTCGACCTGCTGGCCCTGCTCAAGGCGCGCGGCTATCATTTCATCACGCCCACGCCCGCAACGCAGGCCCGCATAATCGACCGCGCGCCGCTGCGCCGCGCGCACGGCTTGCGGGACATATTCGGTTGGTCCCTGCCTTTCGACCAGGACCTGCTCGAACCCGAACTGCTCCACATTCTTGAGCGTGCGGATGCCCTTGAACAGAATGGCGACGGCCTCAAAAGCCGCTTTCGCCTGTCATCGCTTGGTCCTGACCTGCTGCTGCATTCCGCCTATCCCACGGATGGGCAGGACGCGATCTTCTTCGGGCCCGACAGCTACCGCTTCGCCCGCCTGATCAGCGATGAACTCTCGCGCTGTCCGCAGCGGGACGGCGCGCGACTGGTCGATATGGGCACGGGCGCAGGCGTGGGCGGCATCGTCGCCGCGCATCTTTGCCCCAACGTCGAAATCATCATGACCGACGTTAATCCCGCCGCGCTCCGCCTCGCCCGGATCAACGCGCAGGCGGCGGGCGTGACGGCGCGTTTCTGCGAGGCTGGCGATCTGTCGCCGATCGGCGGGACGTTCGACCTGCTGCTCGCCAACCCGCCCTATATCGTGGACTCGGCGGGGCGCGCCTACCGCGACGGCGGCGGCATGCACGGGGGCGAGGTATCCCTGACGATGGCGCAGCAGGCGGTCCCCCGCCTTGCCGTGGGCGGCCGCTTCATCCTTTATACGGGCAGCGCGATCGTGGCTGGCAATGACGCGTTGAAGGATCGCCTTTCGGACCTTGCGCGAGCGCATGACTGCCTGCTTCGCTATGCCGAAATCGATCCCGATGTGTTTGGCGAGGAATTGGAAAATCCGGCCTATGCCGATGTCGAGCGTATCGCCCTGATAGCCGCCGTCATCGAGCGTCGAGGCGCCGGGAATTGACCACCGTCAAGGCGCGGCCGCTGCAACTTCTCGCCGGGCTTGTCCTCGGCCTGACAGCGGGCATCGTGACCAGCGGGCCGCTGCAGCAGACCCTCGGCACGATCCTTCAACCCGTCGGCAGCCTGTGGCTCGACGCGCTGACCATGACCGTGGTGCCGCTCGTCTTTGGCCTGCTCGTCACCGGCATTGCGTCCGCCTCCCGCCACGCCGCCGCGGGCAGCATCGCCGCCCGTGCCCTCATCCTCTTCGCGCTCATGCTGACGGTGGCTTCGATCATCGCGGCGCTTCTGGCTGAAGGGCTGCTACAGCTTTGGCCGGTCGCGCAGGGCTTCGCCATTGCCGGGTCCTCCCCACCCCCTACGCCGGGAAGCACTTGGTATAGCGGCATCATCCCCGCAAACCCGCTCAAGGCCGCCGCTGAAACCGCGATGGTGCCGCTGGTCGTCTTCGCGATCTTCTTCGGCTTCGCCATTGCGCGCATCACCCGCGATCTTGCCGACGCGCTGCTCCAGCTGTTGAACGGGCTTGTCGAAACCATGCTGGTCATCGTCGGCTGGGTGCTGGCGGTTGCGCCGTTCGGCATCGCGGCGCTCGCCTTTGCGGCCGGGGCAAAGCTTGGGCTCGGCGCCGTGGGTGCCTTCGCCCAATATATCGCGGTGGTCGCCGCCTGCTGCCTTGCCGCCACGCTGCTCGCCTATATCTGGGTGGCACTGGCGGCGCGGCGCTCTCCGCTGCGTTTCGCGCGGTCGGCCTTGTCCGCTCAGGCGGTGGCGCTCGGCACCCAATCCTCGCTCGCGACGCTGCCGGTGATGGTGGACGCCGCCCGCGATCTGGACGTGCCCGAAGAGACTGCCGCCATCGTGTTGCCCATGGCCGTCTCGCTCTTCCGCGCCGCCAGCGTCGCCGCGAACGTCGGCGTCGCCATTTATCTTGGGCACATGCACGGCGTCGCGATCGGCGCGGCGACCCTCATGCTGATCGCCCTCGTCGCTGTCCCGGTCAGCCTCGGCGCGGTGGGGCTTCCCGCCCAGGTCTCCTTCTTCGCGACGATCGCCCCCGTCTGCATCGCCGCTGGTGTGCCGGTGACAGCGCTACCGCTGCTCCTCGCGATCGAAGCGATTCCGGACATCTTCCGCACCGTCGGCAACGTCACCAACGACATCGCCGCCGCCTGTATCGTTACGAAACCGGAACGACCTCCTTCGTAGAAATCGCGTTTATCTCGCTATTTCCTTCAAGCATTCGCGTAATCCGCGCCACCCCCGCCTCATATTTCAGGCTGTGCACCGAAATTCCCGTCTCCACCCGCTGCACGCCAGGCAAGCCGCGAATCTGCGTCGAAACCAGTTCGTTCAGCTGCTCCATATTGGTGAACAGCCCCATCGCCAGCAAATTGAACCGCCCCAGCAGCAGCACGACGCAATTGATCTCGGGCATCCGCCGCAACTGCTCGGCAAGCCAGGTCACGCGCGAAGGATCGGCATTTATCCACATCATGCAGAGGCTCGGCGATCCGGCGAGACGAAAATCCGTCACTACCGCAAAATGGATCAGCCCTTCGCCCTGCAGCCGCTTGATCCGCGCCCGGATCGTCCCTTCGGTAACGCCCAGCTCCGCAGCGATCGCCCGGTTGGAGATACGTGCATCGCGCGACAGCTTCTCCACGATCCTCCGATCAAGCGGATCGAGCAGCGCCGCGCTCATGTCGGCCCTAGCGGCACAACGTTGAACTCATATTTGACGATGTCCACCGCCACGCCGGAATCAATCTGCGCCACCCCCTCGATCCCTGAGATATGGTCGTAGAGAAATTCCTGCACCTCGGAAAAATCATGAAGCGCAACCATCAGCTCCAGGTCATATCCGCCGTTCATGGCATTGACGCTCAGCACTTCGGGGAATTTGGCAAGGTCGCGGCCCACATCCTGAATGCTGCGGCCCTGCACCCTGACGCCAACCGCGATGATGACATTATACCCTCGGGCGGCGAAGTCGGTCACGGCGACCACGCGCATTGCGCGGGCATCTTCCATCTTCTGCAGCCGCGCCGAAACGGTCGCGGCGGTCACTGACAGTTGCTGTGCAATGTCCTGATTGGTCGCCCGCCCATTGGTCCGCAGGATTTCGATGATGCTATTGTCCAGCGCATCCAGCGCGGGCGGCGCTGCCATCCGCCCATTCCGTATCTGCATTCACCAGGCCTCCCGTCGATACGCGGCTTATAGCGCACGGGAATTGAGAGTGCCACATGAGCCGGGATGCCGTGAATACCCTTACGCTGGGCAATGCACAGTTCTACCCTCCGTCACCCCGCAAGTTTGAGCGACAACAAGCATCCATCCTTAATGATGCGTATTAAGTGGGTGGCTCGACTATGCGAAAAAAATGTGAAGGGTGCAAAACGGTTTGGGAAGAGCCGCCCCTCTCACCATGCCATCGCGGTCTTTGCAGCCTTGACGGCGTTATTTGCGCGCAGTTGTGGAGACTGGCCTGCGTTAATGTCGTTTTGCTGTGGTATTTCGACGCTGATGGGTGTGTTGGGGTTAAGGGCGTTGAGGAACGCTGAGATGTCGAACATGCCTTGTCCGGGGAGGAGGCGTTCTA
>CBIHNV010000012.1:0-97208 GCA_966211835.1 uncultured Sphingobium sp. | reverse complement strand
TGGGGCGGCCGGGTATTTGTGTACACCGCGCTCAACCTGCGGGGTTGTGGATTGGGGGTGAGGGTTGTTTACACCCCCCCCGCACCCTTACTCTATCAAAGCTGCCGACCGCTGCCGATATTCGCGCGGCGACAATCCCGTCGCCCGGCGGAAAGCCCGCGCGAAACTGTTTCCGTGGGAAAATCCCGCCTGCTCCGCCACCTGCTTCATCGGCACATCGCCGCGCGCCAGCAGCAGCTTCGACTGCTCGATGCGGTAGGTTTCGATATAGTCGGATATCGTCTTGCCGGTCAGCGCCAGGAATTGCCGGTGCAAGTGCCGCATGCTGATCCCGCACAGCGCCGCAAGTTCGGCAACGCCGGGCATAGGCGCGCCCGCCTCGATCCGCTCACGAATTCGGCGGAATTGCCAGGGGGCGAGACGGCTGGCCGTCGCCGCGCCTACCGCCTGATGGAACACCCGCCCCAACTCCACCCGCACCAGCTGGAACAGCGCTTCCATTGCCTCATCCGAGCGGTCCAGCGGATTGATCAACTCCCGATGGGCCAGCCGCATGAGGCTGCGTAGCGCTTCATTGCGGATGTTGAGCAGCCCCTGCAGAAATGGCAGCGAAGGCTCTCCCGCGCCGACAATCGCCGCGCCATGCCGGTCATCGAACACGCATCGGATCACCCGGATCTGCCTACCTTCCGATCGCCCGCCGATCGCGACCCTCGGATGCCGCACAAATAGCGCCCCCATGAAGCAGCGCCGTTCGGGGTCGATGTCCGGGAAATAGGCCGATGCGTCAGCGGCCATCGGCGGCAACGACATTTCCAGCATCAGCTGCTGCTGCGTCTGCTCAAAACTCACCATGTCGGGCCAGTGCCATTCCAACAACTCGAACCGCCCACCTGACACCGGGCAGCATTCGATGACTGTGGCGGTGAAGTCGATCTCGCTCATTGTTGGTTGGTAGAACTTCTACCGGCCAGAATGAACCCGGTGAATCAAGATCACGTTTCCTCTTCGCTGGGCGTTGATGGCATCAACATCTCCCTTCGCTGGGCTGCGCCGACCGGACTGCGCGGTTGCGGCGGATGATGCGGCGGGTTCCCGTGTCTCCAAGGGACAGAGCGGAATTTCCTGACGGACTAAATCTCTTCTGGCCGCTGGTGATGCAAGTTTCGTCTAAATTGACTTGATCAGGAACAAAATGCTTGGGGTGCCGATTATAATAGCGTGAGATGGAATTGAGGCGGCCTGTCGATGTTGTCCTTCATCCCCTTGTTATCCGACAATGATCTGACAGCGGCTGGTTTGTGCCAGCCTGGCAGGCTGCGCCGTCTCATCTGCAAAAGGAGTTCATGAAAGTGACCCAAGGAAGAGGATGGACATTGGCGAGCGCCTGCATGCTCGCACTCACCGCATGTACGACGGCGACCCCCTATCAGCCGTTGACCGAGCGCGGATCGGTCAGGGGCGGCTTTTCCGACGAGCAGGTGGAAGCGAACCGGTTCAGAGTCACTTTTTCCGGGAACAGCATGACGTCGCGCGATACTGTAGAGCGCTATCTGCTGTACCGGGCGGCCGAATTGACGCGGCAACAGGGATATGACTGGTTCGTCATGGCTGATCGAGCGACGGAGCGGCGCAGCAGGACGTATGTGGACCGGCCGTTCAGTTCGGGCATGTATGGCTATTGGGGTCCGTCCTGGCGCTATTATGGCCGTGGATTTGGCTGGCGGACCTGGGACCCGTTCTGGGGGGATCCGTTCTGGGACAGCAGCATCGATGTGCGCACCGTCGACCGCTATGAAGCCACGGCGGAAATCGTCATGGGCCGTGGCGCCAAGCCGGCTAATGACGTTCGTGCCTTTGACGCCGGTGAGGTCTTACGAAATCTCGGATCAAATATAATGCGCCCTACGTAACGACCGGGCGTGAATAGCGGCCGCAGGGGGCGCGGCGAGAATATGGAATTCGGTTGAGCCTTGGACCCATCGACGGTCCAAGGCTCAACGCCGTGCATGCGATGGGGGGATTAACGGCCCGATCCGCTTTGCCCTGGCGCGGAGGTGCCTGCCGATCCCATGGCGCTGGTGGGGGCATCGCTGGCGGATACGGCGCCCCGGGTGCTCGTCTCGCCATCGGTCATGGCGCTGCCTGCGCCTTCGCCTGGTATGCCGTCCGGGACCGTGCCGACGGTTGTATCGCTCGGGGCGAAGGTGGAGTCACCGGAATCGGCCTGATCCGAAGGCGCGCAGGCCGCAACGCCCAAGGCCATGATCATGATGGTAAGGAATTTTCGCACTTCACTCTCCTGTTCTGGCACGGCGGCAACCGGTCATGGGCGCGGCTGTTCCCGCGAACAGGCATTGAATAATAGTGGGTTAGAGATTTTGCTTCAGATCGGCATTTCTAGTGCCGTTCGCCCTGAGCTTGTCGAAGGGCTCTATTTTTCCAAGAAGGAAAAGGCTTCGACAAGCTCAGCCCGAACGGGTTCAGGTGTGCGCGGCAAGCCCAGAAGTTTAAACGGTGACCGCTGCCTTTCGCCTGCCGGTGTCGCCGAAGACGCGGAGATAGCGGGCTATCTCTGCCGGATCGCCTGTCGCCTTTTCGGGATTGTCGGACAATTTCACGGCGGGCCGTCCGTTCGCTTCCACTACCTTGCAGACGAGGGAAATGGGGTCGAGTCCATCGCTGGGAAATGGTGCGCAGTGCCGGAAGTCGTTGGTGAGGTTGGTGCCCCAGCCAAAGCTCATCCGGACTTGCCCATGGAAGTGCCTATAGGTCTTTTCGATCGCATCGACATCCATGCCGTCGGAGAAGATGAGCAGCTTGGTGCGCGGATCGCGTCCTTTGTCCCGCCACCAGCGGATGATCTGTTCACCGCCCTCGATCGGCGGCATGCTGTCGGGACGAAAACCGGTCCAGTCAGCCACCCAATCCGGCGCGTTTCGCAGGAAGGCGGCGGTGCTGAATGCATCGGGCAGTACGACGAGCAGGTTGCCGCCATATAGCGCTCGCCAATCTTCAAGGACGCGGTAGGGCGCGGCGGCCAAGGCTTCGTCGTTGTCGGCAAGGGCGGCCAGCACCATCGGCAGCTCATGCGCATTGGTACCGATCGCCTCAAGGTCGGCGTCCATCGCGAGCAGCACGTTGGACGATCCGATGAAGCGGTCGCCGAGGCCTTCCTTCAACGCCTCCACGCACCACCGCTGCCACAGGAAGCCATGGCGGCGGCGCGTCCCGAAGTCCGATATGACGAGGTCGGGCAGGCGGCTTAGCCTTTCGACCTTTTCCCACAGCTTCGCCTTGGCGCGGGCGTAGAGAATGTCGAGCGCGAACCGGCCACGATCCTTCATTGCCGCGCGGGAGCGCAGTTCGTTGATGATGGTGAGCGCGGGTATTTCCCACATGCTGGCATGCGTCCAGGGACCGGTGAAGCGCAATCGATACTGGCCGTCTTCTTTGCTGAGATCATAATCAGGCAGGCGAAAGTCCGCGAGCCAGGCAATGAAGTCGGGGCTGAACATCTGCGTCTTGCCATAGAAGCTGTTGCCCGCGAGCCAGATCAACTCCTTCTTCGCGAAACGCAGGGAACGGGCATGGTCCAGCTGTGCGCGGAGTTCGCCCTCATCGATCTGGTCGGCGAGCCGTACCGAACGGCTCCGGTTGATGAGCTGGAAGGTGACGGCGACATCCGGGTAAAGGCGCCAGATCATCTGCAGCATCAGCAGCTTGTAGAAGTCGGTGTCGAGCAGGCTGCGGACGATCGGGTCCAGCCGCCAATTATGATTATAGGTGCGGGTTGCTATGTCGGTGAAAACCATCGGCCATCCTGTCCGGAGGTGAACGGCCAGGGCAGCGTGAGGGATCCATGTCGTTTGCGGCTTGGAGAAGGGGGCGCTCCGCTGGCTAACTTGAGTAGTGGCATCATCATCGGGCTGCGGTTATGCTCCTACGCGAAAACAAAGATGAGGAGAGGCGGCCATGGTGATCCGCGTGGGCATCGTGGGTGCGAGCCCCGAATATGGATGGGGCTCCGGCGTTCACCGGCGTGTGATCGAGCACTTGCCCGGCTTCACGCTGCAAGGCGTATGCACGACGCGGGAGGAAAGCGCGCGGGAAGCGGCGGCGACCTTTGGCGCACCGCTCTGGTTCACGGACGCGCAGGCGCTGGCCGAGCATCCGGAGATCGATCTGGTCGCAATCTGCGTGAAGGTGCCGCATCACCATGGCATCGCGAAGGCCGCGCTGAACGCGGGCAAGCATATCTATTGCGAATGGCCGCTGGCGATCAGCGTCGAGCAAGCCGACGAACTGGCAGCGCTTGCGAGGCGGCGAGGCGTGAAGGCGATGATCGGCCTTCACATGCGCGGATCGCCGGTCATGGCGCATGCCGCCCAGCTGGTAGCGGAGGGGTATGTGGGCACGCTCTACAGCGTCACATTGTATGCGCGGATTTTCGGCCCGGTGATGCGGGCGATGGCGACGCGGGCAGGCGGTACGACGTTGCTGTCCATCTATGGTGGGCACCTCATCGATGCGATGGACCATTATTTCGGCCCCATCGATGATGCCGATATGCGCGCCGCCATTCACCTGCCGCCGGTGGATGAAAGAGGCGCGCCGGTGGATCGGGATGCCTATGACCATTTGCTGTTCCAGGGTAGTCTGCGAGGCGGCGCGCTGTTCCAGATGAACGTCGCGGGCGTGTCGACGGGCGGCATGGGATGCGAATGGCGGATCGAGGGCAGCGAGGGATCGTTGCTGTTGTCGACGCGCGACCCGAGCTTGCCCGCGATAGAGTCGCTGGTGCTACAGGGCGCGAGAGATGGTCGTGCGATGGAGCCGATCGCTATCCCACCCGCGCTGGAATGCGCGGCGGTTCCGGCCGAACCTGACCGTTACAGCGCCTATCCGGGCAGCTTTGCATCGCGTGAGGCGCTGTCGGCGATCGGCAATCTCTACATGCGGTTGGGCGACGCCATCCGCAACGACATAGCGGCGGAGCCTGACTTCGAAAGGGCCGCCACCATTCAGAAATTGCTTGCCCGGCTGGACCGTGCAAGCGTCCCCCGTGCATCCGCACCAGCCGCCGGAGTTGCCGCATGAAAACGGAAATGGACATCATCGATACCGCTCAGGACGACACTGCCGAAGAGGTCACATCGGGTAGCCCGGTCTTCTACCTGAATGGCCGCCGGAAGGTGAAGACGGAAAGCAGCGTGCTGGTAAGCTCATCCCGATGGTTGAACGACGGACGGGTGCGCGAATGGATTTCGACGGAAAATCTGCGGCGCAACGGACATGACTATCCGCTGCTTTATGGCCTGCCGACATTGATGCAGGCCGTCGATGAAGTACGCGACGTGGAGGATGCGGAAAGGCTGGTCGCCGATGAACGCCGCCGCAACCCGGCGTTCGACCGGTGGCTTAATGAAGGATTTGTGTCGACATACACCAAGGATGACCTGAAAGCCTATCCGGAAGGTTCGGTCGGGCGTCAATTGTTCGATTATATGGATAAGTTCGATCTCTCCCCCGAACTTAATTCCCGGATCCTGGACAATCCGGACTGGAAGCCCGCCAATACGCTCGACTATTGGAACCTGCGCATGGGGCAGACCCATGATGCCTATCATATATTGGGCGAAGTTGGATTTGGATCAGTCGCCGAATATTTCATCACGGGCGTAATCACGGGCAATGTCTTCCGACATCTGGGCGCGGAACTGGCGGGCGCGCTGATGACGGTCAACACGCTGATCATGTTCCCGTGGATGACGCGGACGATGCTGCATTATCCGGGGGCTTGGCCCGACCTGTGGCGCAACCTGTCCTATGGCTATGAGGTGGGGCAGCAGTCCGACATGCTGTTCACCTCGAAGTTCGAAGACATCATGCATTTGACGCCTGCGGACGCGCGCGCGGCGCTGGGGTGGCGCGGGCACCGGGATGGTATCGATAGCAGGCAGGCGTCGTTGATCTTTGGCGAGGGGCGGGAGATTATTCCCTGAAGCACGGGACAAGGGCCACGGGCGCAGGCGTGCGTGTGCGGGAGGAGGCGTTTTGCCCTCTCCCGGCATCTTACTTTCGATCCAGGTGCGCGAAGTCGAACTGGCTCGTCGGGATGATGTCGATGCGCGAGAAGTCGATGAATCCTGCGCAGCTATCCGCCATATCCTTTGTATTGCGGGCGAATTTCTCATCATCGCCGACGGCGTCGAAGAAGGCCGGGGAGTTGGTCATGGCTTCCGGCGTGAAGCATTCTTCGACAAAGGCATCATAGTCGGGCGCATTGGGCGTGAGCGCGCGCACGATGATATTCTGCACATATTCAAAATTCGCCTGGGTATCGATGGCGACGCGGGTGTGATGCCGGTGCCAGTGGGCGACGGCATCATCCCAGCTCATGTCCGGGCGGAAAGAGATGAAGCTGGCCTGCGACCAACCCCAGGTGCGCGATCCCGCCTGCGGCGCATGATCGCGGTTCGGGATGATGGTGGATTCAGCCACCACCCATAGTTCAAAGCGGCCGCTATGTGCGGCCAGGATGGCATCGATCGGCCCGCGAAAATGGGCATTGGCCGTGGGCAGCCAGAATTGCACGATGGCATCCTGCTGCGGCTGCTGCCAGGTCTGGAGGAGGGGCGCGGCGGGCTCCACCGTTGCGTCGCGGACGTTGAGGCGGATGCCGCTGGCCCCTGCTTCCTTGAGCGCGGCAGGAAGGGCACCCTTCAGTTGCTCGGCATAGTCGGCGCGGCTCACGCCGTCGGGCGCCCAGAGCGCGCAGATCAGCTTTTCCATTCAGATCTCTCCATCAGTCTCTGAGGTCAGTCGAAATTGGCCTGGCCGCCGTCGAGGGGAATGGTCGCGCCGGTCAGATAGGACAGGTCCGACCCGCAGAGCGCGACGATGGCGCGGCCGATATCTTCCTCCAGTCGGCCGATACGGTCCAGCGGGATGGTGCGGAAGAAGGCCTTGGCCTCTTCGGGATTATTTTCGATCCACCATTTCAGGCCCGGCGATTCCGCATGGGGGGCGATGGTGAGGACGCGGATATTCTGCCGTCCCCATTCCGCCGCGCCCGCGCGCGTCAGGACACGGGTCGCCTGCTTCACCGCGCCGTAGCAGCCATAGCCGGTCATGTCCCAGCGGATGCCAGCGGATGAGGCGAAGTTGAAGATGGTGCCGCCGCCGCGTGCCGCCATGTGGGGGCGCACCAGCTTCATCAGGCGGAAGGAGGCGAGCGGGCCCGATTCAAATCCGGCAAGGAAATCCTCGTCCGTCACTTCGTCGAGCAGGCCGAGCGGTACTTCCTGTGCGTTGTTGATCAATATGTCGACGCCACCAAGATCGCTGACTGCCCGATCGACGGCGGCGGCAAGGTCTTCCGCTGCTTTCACATTGCAGGCGACGGGGACGGCACGAGCGCCGCGCTCCTCGACCAGTCGCGCGGTTTCCTGCACCTTTTCCAGCGTCCGGCCCGCGAGCAGAAGATTGACGCCTTCAGCCGCGAGGGCCAAGGCAACGCCCTGTCCGATGCCCTGTCCAGCCCCGGTGATCAGGGCAATCTTGCCTTTAAGAGCCGACATCGCTCTATCCTTTCCCTTGCCTTGTTTCTGTTTGGTGCGGGTTGCCGCCTGCCCGGTGTCAGACCTGGCCCGGCCGCAGGATGGCGTCGCTGCCACCGTCGATGAAGATCAACTGTCCGAGCAGATAGTTGTTTTCCATGTTGAGCAGGAAGTCGAGCAGCTCGGCAATTTCTTCGGCCGAGGCATATTCCTTGACCGCGATCGGATTGCTCTGGTTGATGAGCTTGACCATGTCCGGCTGGCTGAACAGCGGGGTCGTCATCGGGGTCTTTACGACGCCTGGCCCGATGCCGTTCAGCAGGATGCCTGCGCCGCCCCATTCCGGCTGCACCGCGGCGCGGCGTACCCATTGCGACAGCGCATTTTTGGACGTGGAGTAAGCATTGCCGCCGTCATTCGCCATCGCGTCCAGCGCGGCTTCTTCTTTACCCGCGAGGCAGAGTTCGACCACTTGCGCGTTCGACGGCAATATGGCGGCGGTGGAGCAGATGGCGACGGCGCGCGGGCGGGCGGACTTCGCCAGCAGGGGCCGCAGTCCTTCCAGCGTAGCTACCGCACCGAAATAGTTGATGCCGATGGTTTCCCGATCCATCCCCTGGGCCGAGATACCCGCCCCGGCGAGCACTGCGTCGATGCCATCGGGCGCCAGGCGCGTGACCTGCTCAACCATGCCGGCGCGGCCTTCCACCGTACCCAGGTCAGCATCAATATCGGAATCGCGCAGGTCGACGCCGATGACGCGGTGACCGGCACGTTCCAGCCTGTCACGAGTGGCGGCGCCGATTCCCGATGCCGCGCCAGTCACCACTATGGTTCTGCTCATAAAAACACTCTCCGTCTTTTGCTTTGTTGCGTTGTAGATGGCAGCTTTTGCTGCGCATAGCCAGCACTTGTTCTCGCTAGCCTATGAGATTATCGTTGCGGTCATGACGCAGCATGTTCTGATCGGCCCTGAGGCTCCGGTGACCAGCGCGGCCGGGCCGTGGACGGTGCTGGCTTCCGTCATGAGCAGCGCTGCGCGCGTTGAGTTGCGCCGCTACGAACTGCCTCGCCCCAATGAGATGTGGGAATTGGACGAAGCGCCGATCCTGTCGATCGTCATGCCGCGAGCCGAAGGGACGCAGGGCGAGATCATGTTCGATCTGGGCGATCGACGGCGGCACAAGGTGGGCCGCCTGATGCTGCGGCCCGGCGGCATCGCGATGCATTCACGGGGCGATGGGGGCACGCTGGACATATTGACCTGCCGTTTCGATCCGGTGCGCTTTGCGGCCGTTACTGGCCTGTCCGATTGGGATTCGCGGCGGTTGAGCAGATGTGCGTCGATCAGTTCGCCAGTGCTGACGGCGCTGGCTGAAAGGTTGAAGCAGGAGACGGTGGCGCCGGGCTTTGGCGCGGACATGGCCGTTGACGCGCTCGTCCAACTGGCGATGGTCGAACTGGCGCGTCTGTTCAGGCGTCCGCGGCAGCCCGACGCTGCGCAAGGCGGCCTCGCGCCATGGCAGCTGGTCCGGATCGAGGAAGCGCTCCGATCGAGCGATGGGGAATGGCCGACGACGCAGGCGCTTGCGGACTTGTGCGGGATCAGCCGGTCGCACCTGTCGCGATCCTTTGCGGCGACGGCGGGCGTCGCCCTGTCCGACCATGCCGCCGCGATCCGGATGGAGCGGGCGCAGGACATGATCCGGGGCGGGGCGTTGCCGATGAGCCGGATTGCAGAGGCGCTGGGCTTTGCGACAGCGAGCGCGTTCAGCGCGGCGTTCCGGCGTGCAACAGGGCTTACGCCGCGGGCATTCCGGCAGGGGTTTCACTGAAGGCTGACTATTCTCGAGTGTGTCGAGCAGTAGGGGCTACTCTTATGCCGTCGGTCTGAGCCTGCCGAAGCTCTTTCTCTCTTCAGAAGAAGAGCCCTTCGAAAAGGTCAGGGCGAACGGTTCTCGTGATCTTCAGGCAGGCCTTATGCCGCCCGATTGGCATCAAGAAATTGGATCAGCACTTGCGCCAGTGCTGCGCCCTGATCTTCCTGCACGAAATGCCCGCCATTGGCGATGCGGGTGTGCGGTTGGCCCCTTGCTCCCGGGATGCGGCGTTGGAAGACTTCTTCCCACGCGATGGTGGCCGGGTCCTGATCGCCGAAAGCGGTGAGAAAGGGCTTGTCCCAGCTTTCGAGGAAGCGCCAGGCGGCGCGGTTCGCCTCCAGGCCTTCGGCGCCCTCGGCAATCGGGATGCCGCAGGTGATCTGGAGCATGCCTTTCTTGTAGAAGGCATCCGGGAAGGGCGCGGCGTAGGCGGCGAGGATGTCCGCTGGAACATCGGTGGCGCAGGCGCGGCCGACGAGCAGGTCAAGGGGCAGGTCTTCGCTGGTGCGGCAGGTTTCGACCCAGGCGGCGATCTGCGCGCCCGGCCAGTCGGGCACGCCGAGCGGGGGCGGGTCGCAATTTTGCAGCAGCGTGTTGGTGGCGAGGACGGCGCTGAAACGGTCCGGACATTCGGACAGGACGCGTAGCCCGATCGGGCCGCCCCAATCCTGGCAGACAAGGGTGATGCCGGTGAGGTCGAGCGTTTCGACGAAGGCGCGCATCCACTGGACGAAGCGGTCGAAGCCGTAGTCCGCGCGGGAGGCGGGCTTGTCCGACTTGCCGAAGCCGATCATGTCGGGCGCGATGACGCGATAGCCTGCCGCTGCGACCGGGTCGATCATGTGGCGGTATAGATAGCTCCAGGTCGGGTTGCCGTGGAGCATAAGGACGATGGGAGCGTTGCGGTCTCCCTCGTCCACATAGTGCATGCGCAAGGGGCCGAGGCGGCTGTCCTCCACTTCCACATACTGGGGCGCGAAGTCATAGCCCGGCAGCGCGTCGAAGCAGGCTTCGGGGGTGCGCAATATGCCGGGCCGGATTTCCATCGTCAGGAGATGTAGCGTTCGCGATAGGTAGCGAATTCGCGCTTGATCGCTTCTTCGTCCAGGCCGAAGCGTTCGAGCGAATAGTCGTGCATCGGCCGCTGCTCACGCTTGTTGCCCGCGAGGAATTCGGCCAGCACTTCTTCCAGCTGGGCATCGACGGGGATACCCATGCGGGACAGGACGCGTTCGGCCTGCGCCATGGGTTCCTTGCCGACTTCACGATAGTCGATGTCGATGAAGCGGTGCTCGCCGATCCGTTCACGCGCCGCTTCGAACATGCGCATCCATTCGACGAGGCGCGGGAACCAGAAGGCGCCCACTTCCGCATCGGTGAGGGAGGCGCTGAGCTTGTAGAGCGCGGCTTGCATGGAGACATAAGAGGGCACGGTCTGCAGCGGATCGCGGTGCGTCATAATGAGCAGCGCATCGGGGAACGCATTTGCCGCGACTTCCGCATAAGGGAGGTTGGAGGGGCTCTTCAATATCCACTTGCGGCCCTTGCGCGAAGGGTCCTGCCACTGGAGATATTTAAGGATGGTCTTGAGGTCCTCATGCCCCTTCGACTGGTCATAGCCATTGAGCCAGCGGGTGAAGCTGGGGACATAATTCATCCCCTCGATCATGGTGCTGACGAACATCTGGCCAAGGACCAGGATTTCCTCGTCCGGCGCATCGGGTTCGAGCGGGTGGATGGAGGCGAGCTCGGGTGAAAGCTGGAGCCAGCCGTCGATCATCGCCTGCGCATAGGCGCGGCGCTCGACCGGATTGCCACGCTCTTCACCGGGGAAGGGCGCGAAATTCTGCGCCTCATACCAGCGCAGGCCCGTCATGCCAGGCGCGCTGGCGAGCAGGCGCTGGAAGATGGTGCTGCCGGTGCGCGGGAGGCCAAGGATGATGCCCGCGACATCGACCTTTTCGCCGAGGATCTCCGGGTGGCGCTTGATATCCTCCACCATGCGCAGGCGGCTGACCAAGCCCTTGACGATCACCTCCGTCGTTGACGCGCGCCCGGCCGGGGTGAGCCGCCCTTCGCGGTTCGATGCTTCGATGAAATGGTCCATCGGTTCGAAGAACCATTCGTCCCCGAAATCGGCGAGCCCCGCCCTCTCACGCGCCTGTTGCAGCAGTGCCTCCCGTTCGAGGGGCTGGGTCTGGATCTGGTCGGGCTGGGTCGCCATGGGGGTCACTCTTCTTCGAAAACTTGAGGTTGGGGTAGGATCAGCCTGCGGTCTGGCCGCCGTCTACGGGGAAGGCGATGCCAGTGATGCGCTTTGCCTCTGCCGATGCAAGGAAGGCGACGGTATCGGCAATGTCGTCCGTGGTCGCCATTGCGCCGCTGTCGAGCCAGGAAGCCGACCGCATGACCATCTGCCAGTCGATATTTTCCGGCGGGGTCTGATGCAGCATCGGCGTGTCCACGCCACCGGGGCAAACGGCGTTGATGCGCACGCCTTCCTTCGAAAATTCCAGCGCCAGCGCGCGGGTGAGACCGACAACGCCGTGTTTGGACGCCGTGTAGGCTGAATTATATGGTACGCCTACGAGCCCCGCGGCCGACGCCATGTTGACGATATTGCCGCGGCGCTCGATCAAATGAGGCATGGCTGCGCGGCACATCTGGTAGACGCCCGTCAGGTTGACCGAAATGACCCGGTCCCAGCGGGTGCGGTCGACATCGGAGAAGCGGCCGAAATCAAGCACGCCAGCGATATTGCATAGGATATCGAGCCCGCCATGAAGCGCCACGGCGCGATCGACGATGGCTTGGCAGGATGCTTCGTCCGCGACGTCGAGAGACAGGGCAGTGGCGGCTGAACCGATGGTCTGCGCGGCTTCCTCGACCCCGGCCGCATTGCGATCACCGATGACGACCTTCGCTCCGTCCGCTGCGAGCCGCTTCGCCACCGCCAGGCCGATGCCCGAAGCAGCGCCAGTCACGACAGCGGTCTTCCCTGCCAGACGCATCAAACCTCTCCTTATCTTGTCATTTTGTTGGTCAATGCTTGCTTCAATTTGCTACGCATTTCAAGCATGGATGGCGGAAAAACTTGACAAGCGCGAACCTCGAAGGCCTGATCTGATCCATAAAATCATTAGGAGGATGTCTGATGCT
Source organism: uncultured Sphingobium sp. (assembly GCA_966211835.1). Lineage (GTDB taxonomy): Bacteria > Pseudomonadota > Alphaproteobacteria > Sphingomonadales > Sphingomonadaceae > Sphingobium. The sequence continues at coordinate 84,607 of CBIHNV010000012.1, read as the reverse complement.
TTCGCTTCAGGAAATTTCGGACCGGCTTGAGATTCAGGATCTTCTGTCGCGTTATAGCTATGCCATCGATGAGCGGGACTGGGATGGGCTGGATGACGTCTTCACCCCCGACGCGGCGATCGACTACAGCGAAACGGGCGGGGCAAAGGGCAGCGTTGCGCAGATAAAGGCATGGCTGCCCATCGCGATGGAGCGATTCCCCCGGTTCCAGCACATGGTAGCTACAACGAAGCTGGAACTGGATGGCGACACGGCGCGCAGCCGGACCTGTCTGTTCAATCCCATGGTCTACAAGGGCGACGATGGCGCGGAGCAGGTGTTCTTCATCGGCCTGTGGTATCGTGACAAGCTGGTGCGCACCGAAAAGGGTTGGCGGATTGCTGAGCGGTACGAGGAAATGGGTTACGCCCACAATGTACCGGAGATGCCCCCGATTCCCACCGTCGTGGACTGACGGCGGCTTGCAAGGGGACGGTTGGTCCGTCCGCTGCTGCCTCTATCTGGACCCGTCAAAATATCCTATAGCCGGCGGCCCCCGCACGGTGTTCGTGCAGGGGCATGGTGCCAGGCCATAGGGGGGACGACGCCAGCCGATGATCAGCAGAGGGGCAGGAAAGATTGAAGAGGGAACGAAGAGGCGGGTCGGCAGGCCCAACGCGCGTGAAGCCGAGCTGAAACATGAGGCGATGCTGGAAGCGGCGCTGGAGGAATTTTCCAGCCACGGATTTCACGGTGCGTCGGTGCGCTCCATCGCCGAGCGGGCCGGCGTTTCGACGCGCACGGTCTATAACCGGTACACCGACAAGGTCGCGCTGTTCGAAGCCTGTCTGGAAATGTCGGCCGTCCGCCATCATGTTCCCACCGACGGCAAGGGCAACCTGCGCGAACAGTTGATGCGTTACGCGCTGCATGTGAGCAGCAGGGTGAACCATGACAGGCAGGTGAGGCTGGCCCGCATCATTTTCCGCGAATGCATCAGCTTCCCTCAGCTGGAAGAGGTATCGCGCCGCCAGTTCGAGCGGTTCCAGCTTGAGCCGGTGCAGAAGATCCTGACGGCGCATGGGTTCAACAAGGCGCAGTCGGAAATGCTGTCCAGCGCTTATGTCACCCTGCTGCTGCGCCGGTGGCAGAATCGCGTGATCTATAATGAGAAAGCTATGACTCCGGCGCAGATCAGGGCCAATGCCGAAGCTGTGACGACCCTTTTCATGGACGGCGCGTGCGCGATGTTGACCAAGGATGCTGATGTCCGGGGCTAAGTCGAGTTAGGCGATCAGACGGTTGCGATCGGCGTGACGGGTGAACCCACGCTGCCCGGCAGGCGCAGCGGCGGGGCGGTGAGTAGAAATGCGTGGCGCCCCCGCTCGCTCAGCCACTGGGCCAGCTGTTCCAGATACCAGAGCTCGCCTAGGAAAATGCCTTGGCGGAAGAGGCAAAGGTCATGGACGGGCAGGCGGATCGGTGGCGGTTCGGGTGAAAGGATGAGGTCGAGCGCCTCGATCGCGATATTGTCCGAGCAGATGGCGCTGATGCCGCTATCGATGATCCATTGGAGCAGGGCTTCGTCCCGGCCGTCGAGGGCGCACCCTGTCATATTGAGCGGCGTGTCCTGACCGCTTGCCTCGCGGTCCAGGATCATTCGGTCTAGGCCGGTGTAGAGCAGCAGGAAATCGCCAGTGCGCACCTCCACACGCTGCGCATCCATCGCGCGCAACAGGTCGTCGCGGCTGATCGGCCGGTATTGGGTGCCATAGGCGGCTTTCAGGTTGACCATGACACCCCGTCCCTGCACCCCCGCCATGGCCAAAGTTTCAATCCCGAGCGCGCGGGCGCATGGGCTGCCAGCGGAACCTTCGCCGCCGCTCACATGATCGCCCGCGCGGAACCCATTATAATAGACCAGTTCCGCTACCCCATCGCCATCGGCGTCGAAGGTGCGGCCGCGATGCGACAGCGCATCCCACTGGGTTGAATATTGGGTGTAGAGCAGCACCCTGTCGTCGCAGGTTGATTCCTCGCCATTCGGATCGATGCGGTTGTATATGTGGCCTCCTTCATCGCAGGCGGCGCTGAGCAGCGGCGGGCGACGGAATGGCGCAAGCGGAATGGTTGGGACGTTGAGCGGCAGGCTCAAGGTGAAGGCGATACCTTCATGGACCTCCGCCATGGCGGCGCGGCGGCGCTCCGGCGTGATCAGGTTCATCCGGCCGATCTGGTCATCCTCGCCAAAATCGCCCCAGTTCGACCCTTGAGGCCGGTGCACCCAGCGCGGCATTTCACTCTCCCTTCATTCTATCCGGCCAGGGTAAAGCTGCATCATGACCTGGCGCAAGCCTTCGCGCCAATGAACCTGGCACGGTCCGGTCATGGCGAGGCGCCGGGCATTATCGGCGCCGGAGCCGGGCTGTGCGCCGGGCGCGGGAGCGATTTCGACATGCGCGGGGATGCCGAGCAAGCTTCCGGCATAAGCGGCCATGTCCTGCACGCTCACCATCTCATCCCCCGCCCAATTGACGATGGTCGCGGGAACGCTGGCGGCTTCGAGCAGGGGCGGCAGCTGGGCGAGCAGGTCGTCGTCATGGATCGGATTATAGGGGCAGGGATCGGACCGCGTGATCCACGGCCGCCCTTCCGCCACGGCTTGTGCGACCAGCGTCGGCAATCCTCCGCGCGGGCCATAGGATGCGCCCATTCGCGCGATGGTGATGGCTATGCCGAATTCGCGCGCGCAATATCGGGCGACGGCTTCCTGCGCGATTTTCGCGATGGAATAGGCGGTCATGCCCGGTAGCATCGCGTCGCCCAGCGGATCCGTTTCGCCATAGGCGTGGCGCGGATCGGCGTTTGGCTTGTAGACCGCGACGGTCGACATGATGAGCGCAGCCTCCACATTGCGGCAGTGGGACAGGAGCAGCCCGGTTCCTTCCGCATTGGTCGTGATCGCCTGGTCGCAGTCGCTGCCCTCTACCGACGCGGCGAGATGCAGGAGATGCGTGAAGTCGCGCGGGAGATCGGAAAAATTCGGATCCTGCAGGTCGATCGCCAATGTCCTGATCCCGGCCTCTTCGACCTCCTGCCGTTGCGCCGGGTCGCTGAAGCGGGCGACGCCCCACACTTCGTTGGAAAGGGCGAGCGACCGGGCGAGGGGGAAGGCGATCTGGCCAGCGGGGCCGGTGACCAGGATCTTTCGGCCTTGAAGAGGAGAGGATGCCATGGCGCCGGTGTAGTGGAGACGTGGTGCTGCTTGTAACCGGGAATGCGCTTCTACGCATTTCTGTAAAGGCGCGGTCGTAGGGAGGCGTAATTACCACGGCGGAGACAGTCTGATTGGCCTTGGGATCAGCGGAAGAGTTTGAAGCTGGCCGAAATAATGGATGAGATGGTCAATAAATGGCCGTTTGGATATTGATTTAACAGCTTGCCATGTTAATAGCTCGCCCGAAGTGAGTGCTTACATAATATCCGGCTACAGGATGGGGCACTGGACGATGGAAAGGGAGTTGAGATGTGCGGCCTGACTGACATCGCGAAAGCGCGCGGCGAGGAAAAGGCCGCGGCGGCATCCATTTCACATATCATCGGCACGTCTGGCTGAACCTTCGCAATCTGTTTGCGGGGATGGGCTGTCTGGCTCTGCGACCCCGCCCAGTTCAACAAAAAATCGAAATTGGAGAGGATCGGAGCTGCGGCGTGGACGCCGCCAGCTTCTGTACCATGTATAGGAGAGTGTGAATGCCTTCTGTTATCCGCGCGCGGCGGCGACTGCCGCTGCTTGCCACCAGCATGATGGCTGGCGTTGCCGTGACGATGTTCGGCTCGGCGGCCCTGGCCCAAATCGAAGCGCAGCCGCAGGACGCAGCCGAGAATGTTGGCCTGACCGACATCGTCGTGACCGCGAACCGCCGCGCAGAGCGCAACCAGGACGTGCCGATCGCCATTACCGCGCTGTCGGCCGATCGGCTGGAGCAGCAGGGTATCGCGAAGGAGCAGGACCTTCAGGCAAGCGTCCCCTCGCTCGTCGTAGGTCCGAACGGGCAGGGATCGCGTGAATCGCAGTCCTTCACTATCCGCGGTCAGGGCGCGACGTTCCAGGCGTCACCGGGCGTTGTCGTCTATATGAACGAAGTCCCGCTGCCCGCCGGCATCACACTGAGCCAGCAGGGCGGGCCCGGCAACTTCGTGGATCTGGAGAACCTGCAGGTCCTTTCCGGCCCCCAGGGCACGCTGTTTGGCCGCAACACGACTGGCGGCGCGGTGCTGCTGGTGCCCAAGAAGCCGACCAGCGAGTTCGGCGGCTGGATCAAGGGCGAGATCGGCAATTATGACCGCCACTATGTCGAGGGCGCAGTCAATGTTCCGCTGATCGAGGACAAGCTGCTGGTCCGCGTCGTTGGCGCGTTCCACGACCGCGATGGCTTCACGCGCGATGTCGTGTGGAACAAGGATCGCGACAACGAACATTGGTATTCGGGCCGCATCGGCGTGACCTTCAAGCCGACCGAGACCATCGAAAACTATACGATGATCTATGGCGCGAACTCGAAGAACAACGGCGCAGGCTTCATCCACGAGGGATTCAATATTGCTGGCCTGTCTGCACTTAACCTGTGCTATGAAGGTGCGACCATTCCAGGCGCCATCGCATCGTGCGATGTCTACCGCGCGGCTTCGGCGCAGGCGGAGGCGCTAGGTCCGCGCCAGACCGCTCTGGGCATCGATATCTTCTCGCGTACCAAGACCTGGGGCGTTTCCAACACGACGGACATCGAGTTGAGCGATGAACTGACGTTGCGCAACATCGTCAGCTTCCAGAAGCTGAAGCTGGATTATGCCTATGATAGCGATGGCACGATCCTGCAGCAGCATGACGTCGATCCCAATCGTCTGCCTGCTCCCGGTCAGGTTGTCCTGCCGGGCGACAATACGCCGCTCACCTATTTCAACGCATCCGATCCGGGCTTTCCGCGCGACGACCTGAAGCAGTTCACGGAAGAGCTTCAGCTGCAGGGTACCGCGCTCGACAAGCATCTGACCTACACGGTCGGCGGTTTCTATTATGACCAGAGGCCGAGCGGCAAGCAGGTCGGCGCCGCAATTGTCTACTGCCCGGCGGCGTTCACCGGGACGAATGTCGGCACTCCAGGCATCGCCGTGTGTCCTGCGAACTACAGCACCTATGGCACGACGCAGACGTCCAAGGCGCTCTATGCGCAGGCAACATTCGATTTCGGGGCAGTGTCCCCTGCCTTGGAAAGCCTGCGCCTGACCGGTGGCTATCGTCACACCTGGGACAAGGTCCGTGGTTACTCCACGTCCTTCCTGCCGCAGATCGGGGGGGCGACCGCAAAATGTGGTTCGACCAGCGCCATCGTGCCGATCGGGACTGCCCTTGCGGATTGCACCTACAGTGCGGAACTGAACAGCAAGGCTTCGACCTGGCTGATCGGCCTTGATTATAAGGTGATGCGCGATGTGCTGCTGTTCGGCAAGGTGAGCCGTGGGTACAAGGCAGGCGGCTTCAACCAGCAGGCCGTGTTTGCCAACACCCGCACCTTCCAGCCGGAAACCGTCACATCCTACGAAGCTGGCTTCAAAGCCGACTTCCGGATTGCCGATGTTCCGTTCCGCCTGAATAGCACCGCCTATTTGTTGGACTATAAGGATATTCAGCGGGCAGGGGCGGACTATAACCCGGCGTCTGCTGCTGGCGGTGCAGTCGTCCGTAACGCCGACGCGCGCATCAAGGGTGTCGAGGTCGAAGCTTCGATGCAGCCGTTCAAGGGCCTGGAGATCGGCGGCAATTTCAGCCACACCGACGCGAAGTACAAGACATATGAGTTCAAGACGAACACCGGAGGCTTCGGCTGTAACGGCTTCGTTCCGGTAAATGGTACGGTAGACCTGAGCTGCCTGCCGTTCCAATATGTGTCGCCCTATATCTGGAGCATTCATGCCAATGCTACGGTGCCGGTGGGAGACGACATGGGTGAGCTGAACTTCTTCGCGAACTATTCGCACAGCTCGCGTCAATATACCGATCCCGGCAATGTGCCTGCGCTGCAGCCGGGCGCCTATCTGGAAGCCTTTGGCCTGCTCAACATGTCGCTCGACTGGAACGGCGTGGCTGGCAGCGGGTTCGATGTGGGGCTGTTCGTCACCAACGCGACCAACAAGCTCTACCGGATCAGCAACAGCAACGTGTATCAGCAGGGTGGGTTGCTGTATCAAACGTCCCTCTATGGCGAACCCCGCATGTACGGGCTGCGCCTCAAATATCGCTTCGGCGGCGAGTGATGAGGAGGGCCGGGGAAACCCGGCCCTTTTTCTTTGTGGACATGCCCGGCGCAGGCCATCATCGGTATCGGCAGAACAAACCGGAGAGATGGCGATTATGGCTGGGAAAGGATTGCCGGAGCGGATCGCCCGCCCGGACAAGAACGCGCAGGAGGCCTTTGCTGCATTCGTTGGTGGATGGCAGCTGGTCCTGTGGACGACCTTTCATCCCGATGGCACGCGGGATCATCCCTTCGGCACCGATGCGGTCGGCCAGATCATGTATAGTGCCGATGGGCATATGAGTTGTCACCTGATGCAGGCGAACCGGCAGAAGTTCGGCGAGCCCAGCGTCTATCAGGTGAGCGACGCGGCGCTGGGGGCGTCAATGCGCGGGTATAGCGGATATTTTGGTCGCTTTTCGATCGATGCGGACGCTGGCGTTGTTACGCATCATGTCGATGGCGCATGGTATCCGGACTGGATCGGATCAGAGCAGCCGCGCCATTATGCGTTTGATGGCGACCGGCTGTTTCTGGAGGCCGCGATCGGTGATGATCTGGTGCGGATCGAGTGGCGGCGCGTGGTTGCGGATGGGGTTCAGGCGATGGCTGGCGCTTGAGGGATTAAGGACGCTGGTCGCGCCTGGTGGAATGGTCGCTTTGAAGGAAGAAAAGGGCTTCGACAGGCTCAGCCCGAACGGGTGGGGATTGGCGCGCGATTTCGGCTGGCGGCTTTTGAGCTGGTCAACCGGGATCCGGGGCGGGACTGGCAGGGTTCAATTCAGCAAGGGCCGCCATCATGCGGGCGCCCAATGCTCTGGACACGCGCAGGGGATTGAGATGTTCGGCCACTGACGCGATGCGGTCGCCGCTGAAGGAAAAGATGAAGACATAATCATTGGTATAGATCTGGTCGCAGTCGAACGTGCCTTCCGATCGAACCTCGGCGGCGGCGCGATCGCCTTCGGCGATGATGGTGTCGATGTGGAAGGCGAGGCCTTCGGGGAAGACGCGTTCAAGCATGAGCGGCACGGCACGATATTGTGCTGCGTCCATCTTCCCCGATGCGGTGGTCCAGCATGTCACATCGTCGGTGAACAGGTCGGCGTCGAAAGCGCCACTGGTCAAGCCGTCGAAGAAGCGGCGCACAAGCTGCCGTTGCGGGTCAGTCATGTGCGCTCTTTCTCCACCTGGTGACGATCAAGCGTTTGCGCCGGTCATGTCGCGGGCGGCGACATAGGCAAAGGTCATTGCCGGGCCGATGGTGACGCCTGCGCCGGGATAGCTTTCGCCCATGGCTGAGGCGGCATTGTTGCCGACCGCGTACAGGCCGGTGATCGGCGCGCCGGTGTCGTCCAGAACCTGCGCCTTTGCATTGGTGAGCAGGCCGCCATTGGTGCCGATGTCGCCGGGATAGATCGGCATGGCGTAGAAGGGGCCCTTGTCGAGCGGGCGCAGGCAAGGATTGGGGCCGTGGCGGAAATCGCCATACATTTTGTCATAGGCCGCTTCGCCGCGATGGAATTCGGGGTCTTCGCCCTTGGCGGCATGGGTGTTGAACTGGGCGATGGTGGCGGAGAGCGCCGCCGGATCGATGCCGATCTTGCCCGCCAGCTCCTCGATCGAGCGGCCCTGCTTCAGGATGCTGCGCACGCTCTTGTTATGGATGAAGGTGGGCATGAGGGGGTAGAGCGGACCCATGGGGAATTTATGGCGATATTCATTGTCGAAGATCATCCAGCTGGGGCTGGCGTCGCCATGTTCCGCTTCCTGCCGGGCCATTTGCTGGCCAACGATATGGTAGGAGGCGGCTTCGTTGAGGTAGCGTTTGCCGCTCTGGTTGACCATGAGGCAGCCGGGGAGCGCGCGTTCGACGGTGCATAGCCGCCCGCGATCCTCGCCCGGCACGTAGAAGACCGGCGCGGCCCAGGCGGATTGCAAGTTCAGCATGTTCGCGCCGACGGCTTCGCCTGCGCGGATCGCGTCGCCGGTGTTGCTGGTGACGCCACCCGAATAGCGCGAGGTGGGGTAGAGGGGTGAGTTGGCGTCGCGCATCGTCTGGTTCTTGTCGAACCCGCCAGCGGCGAGCACCACGCCCTTGCGCACGCCGATGCGGTAGGGCTTGCCATCCTTTTCAACTACGGCTCCGGTGACGCGGCCGCCTTCGCGGATGAGTTCGCTCAGCGGAGTGTTGAGCCAGACGGGCACGTTCGCCTTGTCGAGCGCCATGCGCAGGCCGCCGGTCAATGCGTTGCCGAGCGTCAGGCGGCGATCCTTGCGCGAAGTCAGGCGGAAGGGGAGGTCGAGCCAGTAGCGCGACATGTTGACGACGAGGTTCTTGATCCAACCCTTCGTGCGGTAGAGCAGCTCGTGCGTTTCGCTGAAATGCCAGTTGAGATAGCCGAACAGGCTGGCGGCAGGCGAGGCGAAGCGCAGGGTGCGGATTTCCTTGCCAAGCGGCTTGCCGTCGAGCGGCATGGGCAGGTGGGTGCGGTAGCCCTGCGCCGAACCGCCGGGATTTTCCGCATGATAATCGGGATAGGGGAAGGCCATATACTGAACCGGCGTGTTCGCCATGACCCAGCGCAGCATGGGCGCGGCATTATCGACATAGGCGCGGATATTTTCGTCCGGAACATTGTCCGCCGAAAGGCCGCGCAAATAGGTGAAGGCGTTGTCGAGATTATCTTCAAAGCCCGCCGCCCTGGCGACGTCGCTGCCCGGAATCCAGATGCCGCCGCCCGAAGTAGCCGACGTGCCGCCCCAGAGGTCGGCCTTTTCAACGATCAGCACGTCCGCGCGGTTATGGGCGCCGACAAGGCCCGCGAGCAGGCCGCCCGCGCCCGACCCCACCACCAGAATGTCGACTTCCTTGTCCCAATTGCTCATTATAGCCCCATTCCGATCCGGGTTCCGACGCGAACGGGGAGCGCCGCCGCCAACAGGCCGCTGCGCCAATCCCCTCCCGCAATATTCACGCGATCTGTGACCTTCCGGGCCATAATGTCAACTTCTTGCGTAGCTGACGGGCCAATTTTACGTGCAAGGTCAAGTGTTCAGGGACGGATGAGCACCTTGCATTCACGCGGCTGGCTGCGCAGCGCCTCGAAGGCGGCGGGCAGTTCATCGAGGCTGACGGTGGAGGTGTGGATGGGCCGAGGCTTGATCGCGCCGGTCGCGATGGCGTCGATCACCGCTTCGAAATCGTGCTCATTATAGGCCTGGCTGTAGCGGATCGTCAGTTCCTTGCCGAGGGCGACGATAGGGGTGATCATTTCGTCATGCATCACCACCCCCGCGACGATGATCTGCGCGCGGACGGCGGCGATCTGCATCGCCTGGTTGAGCATACCGGGAATGCCGACGCATTCGAAGATGATCTGAGGCGGATGTCCGCCGCTGACCTGGGCGAAGGCGGTGGCGACGTCCTGCGCCTGCGGATCGATGAAGGCGGTGGCGCCGACCTGCTGTGCGAGGGCGCGGCGTTCGGGAGAACGCTCGCTCACCACGACATGGCGCGCTCCGGCGTGGCGGGCGAAGAGGGCGACGGCGACGCCGATGGGGCCAGCGCCCAGCACCAGGACCGCCGCATCCTTTGGCATATGGGCGAGGGAGACGATATGGTGCCCCACGGCAAGCGGCTCTACCAGTGCGCCTTCCTCCAACGTGACGCCTTCGGGCAGGCGCTGGACCATGTCGGCGCGGGCGGTGACGAGCTGCGCATAGGCCCCCTGCGCGAGGAGGTTGGTGCCCGTGAACAGATTGGCCGAGCAGAGCGCGGGAAGATCGGCGTCGCAGGCGGGGCAGCTGTGGCAGGCGCTCAGGGGAAGGGCGGTGACGCGATCGCCGACTTTCCACGGGCCTTTCACATCGCGGCCAAGCGCGGCGATGGTTCCGGCGAACTCATGGCCCAATATGAGGCCAGTGGGAGTGTGGGCGCTTTCAGCCATGTGCAGGTCTGACCCGCAAATCCCGGCATTGGCGACTTCCAATATGACTTGATCGGCGCCCGGCACCGGATCGGCGACAGTTTCGATGGCGAGCGGCTGGCCTGCTCCGCGAAAGACGGCGGCGCGCATCAGCAGCGGCCCGTCACGGGGATGCAGGCGCCGGTCACGCCCGACGCGCCGTCCGACAGCAGGAAGGTGATGACGCTGGCGACCTGCGCGGGCGAGACCCAGCGGCTGAAGTCGGCATCGCTCATGTCGGCGCGGTTGGCTGGCGTGTCGATGATCGACGGCTGGACGGCGCTGACGCGAATGCCATTGTCCTTTTCTTCCTCTGCCAGCGCTTCGGTGAGCTTGGCGATGCCCGCCTTGCTGGCGGCGTAGGCGCCCATGCCCGCGCCTGCCTTGATCGCGGAGGCCGCGCCGATGCTGACGATGGCGCCGCCGCCGTCGCGCAAGGAGGGGAGGGCCGCGCGGACGGCGTTGACGGCGGTGCGCAGGTTGATGTCGAACATCGTCGCCCAGGTCGCGACATCGCCATCCGCCACGGTTTCCCAGCGGAAGGTGCCCGCTACGTTGACGAGGGCGGCAACCGGGCCGTTGGCGTTGATCGCCTGATCGACGGCGGCCGCCGTTGCTTGCGGATCGGTCAGATCGACGCCGCCCAGATAGGCGCCCTGCGTCGCGGCGCCTGCGTCATCGGCGCGGTCGATGCCTGTTACCCGATAGCCTGCCTGGCTTAGCGCCTGCGTAACCGCCTGGCCCAATATGCCAGCAGCGCCGGTTACGATCGCGTGCGTTTTCATGCAATCTTCTCCTGTTCATGGCTCCAATGCGGCGAACGCCAGCGATCAGAGCGTCGATTCCTTCAGCTTGCCTTCGCCGAAGGCGGGCGAAGCCCCGTCCGCCCGGCCGACGCGGGTAAGGTCGTGGGGATAATGGACCGAGGCCCGCCAGAAAAGCAGTCCGCCGAAAATTGTCAGCACCGAAAGCGAGAAGAGGCTGATGCGGAGCGATTCAGCGCCGAACCGATCGGCCAGCAAGTCGCTGACGATGCCACCCAGGACGGGGCCGAAGGCGCTGCCGATCACGTTGATGATGACGACCAGCATTGCGGTTGCCTGCGCGCGTTGATGGGGCAGGACGAGGCGGGCGGCTGCGCCGAAGGAGGGGCCTGCCCACATCGCCGCCATCATCCCGGTGAGGATGGAAAGCAGCGCGACACCTGGGACCCGCGTGCTGCCGATCTGCACGGCGGCTCCGCCCGGCAGGGTGAACATGATGATGAAGATGGGGAAGGCGAGGAGGAAGGCGATGGCGGGAACGCGCAGCTGCCATTCTTCGCCCCGGGCGCGCAGCCGGTCAACGATGACGCCGCTGAGCAGGCTGCCCGTAATGCCGCCGATCGCCGCGCCGATCCCGAGCCAGGAACCTGCCTCTACAATGGTCATGCCATGGGACCGCATGAAGAAGGCGGGCTTCCAAATGGCGGCGGCATAGCCGAATATGTTGAACGTGCCGACGCCCAGGCCAAGCAGGCGCAGGGAGGGGATCGACCAGCAGCGGCGGATGGCCGTCCACAAGCTTTCGGACGGCTCGCCGCTCGGCACTTGCGCGGCCTTGCTGCGGCGGGGGCCGGTCAGCCAAAGCAGCAGCGCCAGGGGAAAGCCGGGGATGGCGAGCGCGAAAAAGGCCCAGCGCCAGCCCCACATGGCCGCGACGGCCGCGCCACCGGTCAGGCCGAGCACGACGCCGATATAGGTTGAGGCGGAAAGGACGCCCATGGCGCTCGACCGGCGGCGCTCGTCATAGAGGCTGGCGAGGAGGGACTGGGCAGGCGGGAGGCCGCCTGCTTCGCCAATGCCGACCATCAGGCGGGCTATGCTCATTTGCAGCATGTTGCCAGCCGCGCCGCACGCCGCCGTTGCCGCGCTCCACAGCGTCGCGGACAGGGTGAGGACGCCCCGACGCGACCAGCGATCGGCGAAGCGGGCGAGCGGCATGCTGAACAACACATAGCTGGCGACGAAGCCCGGCCCTCCGACCAGGCCGAGAAGCGAATCGGACGCGCCGAACTCTGACTTGATCGCCGGGATGAGGACGGAAAAAACGTGGCGGTCGGCATAGCTGAGCGAATTGATCGCCAGCAACAGCAGCAAGATATAGAGCGCATAGGCCGGACGGGCCGGGCGTTCCTCCGTAGGCGCCATCATTCTCTCCTCACAGGATGGGCAGCCGGTCCGCGTCGTTAAAACTTCATGGCCGGTTGCAATTATCCAGCGAGGGATGGCGTAGCTGCATCAAATTCGCAAGCCCCTTGGTCCGGCATCCGCAGATGTGGAGCGGGTCGAAGGGCGATCCTTAGTGCGCTCCGGCGGTCACGGCATCGCGGGGGCCCTTGGGCGGATGGCCGACCAGCGCGACGCGCTTCATCACGCGGCGGCTATTATAGTCGGCGATGGCGCAGTGCTGCGTCGTGCGATTGTCCCAAAAGGCGATGTCGCCCACATTCCAGGAAAAGCGGATTTGAAATTCCGGGCGTTTCACATGATTGAGCAGGAAATCGAGCAGCATGCGGCTTTCCTCCTGCGACACGCCCATGATCTGCGTTGTCCAGTTGGCATTGACGTTGAGGGCCTTGCGTCCGCTCACCGGATGCACCTCCACCAACGGATGGATGGCGGTGGCGAAGCTGTGAACCTTGTCCCCCAGCATGTCGCGCATGCTCTGGCTGCGAGCCGCCAGTGGCGCAATCGAATGGAGGGCGCTGAGGCCGTCTATCAGGTCCCTGACCGGCTGGGACAATGCTTCATAGGCGGCGACCGAACTGATCCAGCAGGTATCGCCGCCAACATCGGGCTTCACCATGCATTGCAGCAGCGATCCCATGGGCGGCGCGTCGAGGTAGGTGCGATCGCGGTGGAGATATTCAGCGCCATTGCCTTTCGCGGAATTGCTTTCCATCCACAGGACTTCGCGACGGGCCGCAGGATCGGGCTGGATTTCCGAAAGGTCGAGCGTGCCGAAATGACGCCCGGCGCGCATATGCTCCTCTTCCGACAAGGGCTTTTGATTGCGGAAGAAGACGACATAATTGTCATTTAGCGCGTCGTTGACGGCGGCGACCGTTTCGGGGGGAAGTTCGGTGGACAGGTCGACGCCCTTTATTTCCGCGCCGATCGTGCCGGTCAGCTTGATCACTTCGATCATGACTATTTCCTCTGCAGATTCAGATTATGTCCAGCGCCGCGCCGGGCGCGACGACATGGCCCGGCAGGGCGCCGGTCAGTTCTCCATTGATGACGATCGGCTGACCATTGACGATGGTCGCCTTGACCCCGGTGCCGAGCGCCTTCCAGCGGCCGATGCCGCCCGGCAGGTCGTGCACGAATTCCTTGCGCCATGGGCCGATGGTTTCGGGGTCGAAGATCATGATGTCGGCCCAGCCGCCGACGCGCAGCGTGCCGCGATCGGCAAAGCCCAGCATGGCGGCGGGGACTTGCGTTATCTGGCGGATGCCTTCCTCCAGCGTCCAGCGTTTGCGATTGAGGACCCAGGAGCGCAGGAAATAGGAGCTCCAGTCCGCGCCATCATCCTTGTGCAGATGCGCGCCGCCGTCCGACACGCCGACGATCATGTTGGGATGGCCCTGTGCCACATCGACCGCCGCGGCCCATTCCGGGCTCTCGGTGCGCCAGCGGAAGGTGGTGCGCAGATCCTCGTCCAACGCAAGGTCGAGCATGGCATCCATGGGCGCAACGCGCCGCTCCTGCGCCAGAGCGGCGATGGATTTGCCTTCAAGGGAGCGGTTCCGTTCTTCGGCGACTTGCACGACATACACGTCCGACCATTGTGGTGGCGGGAGCGTGGTACCCTTTGACGGGTCGCGGTTGCAGTCTTCAACAGAGTTGCGGACCCGGTCCCGCCATAGGGTGTCGCGAAGGGCCGCGCGCCGTTCGGCGTCGGGCAGGTTCAGTAGGTCGTTGAAGGCAAAGCAGGCCTTGTAATGGACATTGTTGGGGCCGATTTCGACGGTGCGGTCGAACGGGCGGCTCATCAGTAGCGAATAGACGGGCGTGCCGCGCGCGGTTGCTTCGTCGAGGAAGCGGGAGGCCGTGTCCCAGCTGGCGGTTGGCACATCGACCTTGCTTGCGCCGCCGATGCCCTGAATGATCACGGGGAGGCCCGATGCCTCGCCGACCTGGAGCAGCAGGTCGTAATCGTCCTGCGTCATGCCGCCGATGGCGCTGGCCGGGAGATAGCAGATGGTGCCCGGCCGCGTTCGCCCGGCGGCGGCGCTGAGCGCCAGCAGCTCGTCCCGGCTGGCGCGGCGGGAGGGGACGGGGCGCCCCTTGATGTCGAGATGCGTGGGTGCCGCCGACGAGGACAGGCCCGCAGCGCCCGCCCGGACCGCTTCGTCCACAACCGCCTGCATTTCAGCGATCTCTTCCGCCGTGGCGTCTCGATCATAAGCGCCTTCGCCCATGACCCAGCGGCGAATGTTCGAATGGCCGACATAGCAGGCGAAGTTCACGCCAAGCTTGCCGTTCAGCGATGCGAGATATTCCGGGAAAGTTTCGAAATTGTCCCATGGCACGCCAGACAAGGCGATGGGGTTCATATCTTCTACGCTGGCGAAGATGTCGGTGAGGAATTCACGATCGTCGCGGCGAACCGGTGCTGCCGAGAAGCCGCAATTGCCTGCGAGCACGGTGGTGACGCCGTGGAAGCAGGACATGGTGGCATAAGGATCGAAGGTGATTTGCGGATCATAATGGGTGTGCGGGTCCACTATGCCGGGGGCGACGATCATGCCGCTGGCGTCGATCTCCCGCTCCGCCCTCGCTCCGCTGAGCAGCCCGAGAGCGGCGACCCGGCCGTCCTTTATGCCGACATCGATCCGGCGGCGAGGGAGGCCGGTGCCGTCTATCACCAGGCCGCCCCGGATGATCAGATCAAATATTTGCAGTGTCATGCGCCGAATCGTCCTCGCCCATTCCGTTGTATTGGTGAAGAATGATTCCAAATAAGGAATAAGCATTCATCCGAAGACGAAGTTTTCCCGTGTATTCGGAAAAGGCGCACGGCAGCGCCCTGACTAGCAGCCAGTGCGATCGACATGAATTTGAGAAAAAGACGGTTAGGAGTGCCCGATGGCGCCGGAAATCTCTCGTCCGGCTATGAAGTCGCCGATGCGGGCGCAGGCTTCGCGCAGCTTTTCGCCCATGCGCTGAATGTCTCGACCGCTTGAAGGCTGGCTGAAGCCTAGCAGGTTGAGGCTGAAGGCCGCGTGCCCATCCCGGCCGAATATGGGGGCGGATATGAAGGCGCTGTTATAGCTGGCTTCCGGTTCGAGCTCAGGCACGAGATAGTCGGTCAGGTCACGGCGGTTCTGAAGGGCCAGGGCGTGCTCAGGGCTGTCGAGCGGGGACAGGCGGACGCCGAAGGTGAAGCCATTAGCGCGCAGGAATTCGATAGTTTGCAGCGCTGCCTTCCGGCGATCCGCATCAAGCGGCGGCTGCGCGTCATCAAGCCAGCGGTCGATCACAGGGTCCGGGCACCACGCCAGGAAAACGCTGCCCGCAGGGGCTGTCGCCTTTTGTCGGACGGACGCGGCGGCGTTCCACGCGATGTGGGAGACGGAGGCAGCGCGCTCGTGAAGAACGACATCCTCCCCCTCCAGCGAAGCCAGTGAGCAGACGAGATCGAAGGCATCGGCCAGCAACCGCATTTCGGGCCGGATGACCTGCATCAACGCCTGCATCGTCAGCGCAGGCTGAGCGAGGCGGCTGATCGCAGGGCCCAGAACATAGGATTTGGCGGCAGTGCGATACACATAGCCCGCTTCGGCGAGCGCGCCCAGAAGCGTGTGGCATGTGGCGCCGCTGATCCGTAGCGACTTGGCGATTTCGGTAAGGGTGAACGCCTGGCCCGCATGGCCACCCAGGAAGTTGAGTACGGCGACGGCGCGGACGATCGGCGGAGAGGATGGCATTAAGGCAAGATATCCTTAGCTGTTGCGCGCTCCTACCATCGATGATGTGCCGATCCAATGAGGGTTGGATGGGGTGGGCCTGATGGGAACATCCCGTCAGGCCCTTGTCCCTACCTCACCATTCCATTTCCGGCGTGACGATCAGGTTCTTCACGGCGTCGGGGGCATAGGTCCAGGGTTCGTCGAAGCCGACGGAAACCGAGCTATAGCCAAGGATCTGGCGCAGGACCTTGGACGATCCCTTCATCACTTCCGGGTCGATCGCCATGGGGAAGTTGATCATGGGCTTCCACCAGGGCGGGCAGTAGCCGACGATTACGCCCGCGCGTTCAAGGTCGGTCGAGCTGTTCGCGCCGGTGCCGTGCAGCAGCAGGTCGGTGTAGATGAGCACCGACCCGGCGGGGGCTTCGGCAGGCACGGATTCATATTGGACAGCCCAGGATTGCGGTTCGGTATCGCGGTGGCTGCCGGGCACCATGCGGGTCGCGCCATTGGCGTCGACGAAATCATCGAGGCACCAGATGAAGCGGGTCTGCGCAGCGCCTGCGGAAAGCGGCACGGCCCCGCTGCGGTCGCGGTGAATGCCCTGCTGCGCGCTGCCCGGACGCGTGACATTGGCGCCATAGCTGTGAACGAGATAGGATTCGTCCAGCGTCTGCGGGCCGAGCAACTCGCGGGTGATCTGGAGCGGCAGATCATGTTCCAGAATGTCGCGGAAGAAGCGTTCCCGGTTCATCAGATGGCAACCCGACATGCGGCGGTTGAGATCGTCATTGTCGGTGTAGAAGCGGCGCACGCGCTCTTCATCGATCGCTTCTTCGCGGTCGATTTCGGCGGCGAGGAAGTCACGCATCTCGCGTGCCTTGTCCCGGCTGACCACCTCGGCCGCGATGGCGTAGCCCGCGCGGTCAAGATCGGCGCGGATCTGGTCCATGTCCTTGGTCGGTTGCGGCAGGGGGCCGTCAAATTCGAGATGCTTTACAGGGCGCGTGTCCATTGCGCCCATATTCTGGACAACCTGTCTTTTGGCGTTTCCGGTGGCCATGCCTGATCCTCTCTCTGCTTTTTGTCCGGTCTGTTCCTGCCGATTATAATCTGTAGGCACTTCGATCCGCAACAAATTCACACGGGCGGTGTAGTTTCACGCCGCAAGGCCCGCGTCGCCAATGTCCAATGCCAGGCGCCCCATAAAGAGAAGAGGGCGAGACACATCAGGGAGTCGCGTAGACCAAGGATTGCATCGCCACCGCGCAGATAGGCGAAAAGATCACTGAGGATACCCGCTACGAGCGGCCCCAGCGATATTCCGACGAGGTTAGCCGCGACGATGTTCACGGCGCTGGCCCGTGCGCGCATCGATACGGGGGCAAGGCTCTGCACCAGCGCTATCGCCGGGGCAGTCCATAGCGAATTCAGGATGTAAGTCGGGACAAGTACGAGCAGCAGGGTAAGGCCATCGAACATGCTGAGCGCGGCGATGGTGAGCGGCGCAGAGAGGATCATGCCGGCGATCGGCACTCGCAGAGCCATGTGAAGTCCCGAGCCGCTCAGCCTTGTTCCCTGCCAGCCGCCGAGCCAAGTGCCGATCGCTCCGCAGATGCCGGTGAGCAGGCCGAGGCTTATCCCCACATCTGCCAGGCTCATCCCGCCGCTGCGGATGAGGAAGGAGGGCAGCCAGTTCATGAAGCCCATCTGGGAAAAGGTCATGATCGCTGTACCGCATACAAGGTGAAAGAAGGCGCGCCTCTTCATCAGTACGCGCACGCTTTGGAAGAAGCCCAGAGGCGCTTCTGTTCCGGATGCGCGAAGGGAGGGATGGTCGTTGATGCCACGAAGAGGTTCGCGAGCGATCAGGGGAAAGAGGATCGCGATCAGAATGCCAGGAAGCCCCGCGATCAGGAGCGCCGTCCGCCAGTCGGTTGCCTGCGCGACGATGCCGCCGATGGCGAGGCCTGCCATGATGCCGACCGGTACACCGATCGCGAAAATGCCGACAGCCGCCGGCCGTTCGCGAGGGGGGTAGAAATCGGCTATGAGCGAGTGTGCCGCCGGGGCAAAGCCTGCTTCGGCAAGGCCGACGCCCATGCGCGCGGTGAAGAAGGTGCCGAAGCTGCGGGCGAGGCCGCACAGGGCCGTCATGATGCTCCAGCTTGCGGTAAATAGCGCAATCAGCCGCACGCGATTGACGCCGCGATCGATCACCTGGGCGATGGGGATGCCCATCAAGGTGTAGAAAATGCCGAAAGCTCCGCCCGTCAGCAGGCCGAGTTCCCAATCGGCGAGCTTGAAGTCAGCCTTTATCGGTTCCTGAAGGATGACGACGATCTGCCGGTCGAAATAATTGAGGCTGTAGATGAAGGCCAGCATCAGCAACACGACAGTGCGCCGCCGCCCCATGACGAGAGGCGAGGCGGCAACGGCATCGGGCTCAGCCGCTGGGATGGCATCTGACATGGTCAGCGGTGCCGGGTTCGTCATCCATTTGTCTCCCAAGGAGCCGCCATCTTCCGCAACGGCCTTAGATCATCGGGAGCAGGATCGCCTGATCCCGGCCAGGATCAACGTGGGCGCGCAACTTTCCGCGCATATGGAAGCAGGCGCGTCATGTATGGGGCATCATGAGCGGGGCAGGCCGAGATGATGCTGGGCGATGATGGTGCGATGCACTTCGCTTGTGCCGCCATAGATGGTTTGGCCGATGGACTGGCGATAGGATTCCTCGATCTTTGCCAAGGCGGGTGTCTGGTGGGTGATCGTGCCAGGTGCAGCCAGCGCGGCCAGATCGGCGGCGTCTGCCATGTAGATTTCGGTGGTGAACATTTTTGCCATCGGGCCGATGGCGCGGGTCATGCGCCCCGCTTCGATCGCCCAGGTGACGCGGCGGCAGAGGAGGTCGGCGATTTCCAGATGTGCGCGCACGCGGGCGAGGCGGGCGCGGACGGCTGGCTTGTCGATCGGGCGTTTGCCGGACGCGTCGCTGCTGCTCGCCCAGTCGAGCGCGGCGCGCATCAGGCTGTGATGATAGATATGATAGCCTTCGCCGCCATGTTCGATTTCCATGGCGGCGGCCATGACCTTGAGCCCGCCATTGACTTCGCCGAGGCGGTAGCGGTCGGGCACGCGGACTTCGTCGTAGAAGGTGATGTTGGTGCGTTCATCCGGGAGCGTATCGACCGGCTGGATCGTGATGCCCGGCAGGGACATGGGGAAGAAGAAGAGGGTGATGCCCTTATGCTTGGGCGCGTCTGGATCGGTGCGGGCGAGCATCAATATATAGTCGGAGATGTGCGCGCCGGTCGTGAACATCTTCTGGCCGGTGATGATCCAGTCGTCGCCATCACGCACGGCGCGGGTGCGGGCGGCGTACATGTCCGATCCTGATGCTGGCTCGGTGAAGCCGAGGCAGGCGAGGGCGGAGCCGTCGGCGAGGCGTGGCAGGACTTCGGTCTGTAGCTCGGGCGAGCCGAACTTCATCGTCATGCGCGCGCCCATATTGGTGCAGCCGATGGGGATGCGGGAGAGGCCGAATTCCTCGAACACGCGGCCGAGCGCCGTTACTTCCATGGGGCTGCGGTCCTGCCCGCCCCATTCGCGCGGCCAATCGGGATAAGCCAGGCCAGCTGCGGCGAGCTTGCGGTGGAGGTCGGGGAGGTGGCCGTCGGTGGAGGTGGCGGCGGCGGCGCGCAGTTCGGGGGTGACTGCGGTTTCGAGGAAGGCGCGCACTTGTTCCGCGAAGGCCTGCTCCGCGGGGGTGAAGCCCATTTCGACGCTGGGGTCGCCTGCATCGGGTAGCGCGGTTGCCGCTCCGGCCCAAAGGCGGTCGCCTGCCTCGGCCAGCCGGTCTTCGGGGTCGCCTTCCGCCAAGGCTACGCGATCGATCGCGAGGAAATAGAGGTGGATGTCATATTCGTCCGAAAGGCCGTAGCCGCCGAAGGTGCGCAGTGCGCGACGGACTGCGGTTCGCGCGGTGGTTGCGGTCCACCAGCTGAAGAGGGCGGCGATTGCGCCTGCGTCGGGCTGCTGCTGCGCGACGCCCCATATGGTGCGCCATAGCAGCAGACGGCCGCCCTCCATGTCGGTTATGGAGTCGGCGAGGGGGAAGGCGACGCCCTGGAACGCGCCGATCGGCTGGTCGAACTGCTTGCGATCAGTGGCGTAGGCGGCGGCCATTTCGATGGCGCGGGTGCCTGCGCCGACGAGCCATGCGGAGCGCAGCAGGGTTCGTTCGGTGAGGGCGGCTTCGAAGGACTGCCGTGCCGCGTTGCCGCTGGCGATGATGTGCGTTTCGCCGGTCGGCAGGAGGGCTTGGATAGCGTCGGATTCCCAACTGAGCTGGATGCAGCCGGGTTGCGGGTCGAAGCTGATGGGGGTGGACGTTGCTTGTTCGAGAAGCGCGGCGGCGGGTTCCCCTTCAAGCTGGCCCAGCAGCGCGCAGGCGGCGATGCCGTCTGCGATCGGCATGGGCGCGGGGCCCCGGCCTGCCGCTTCGCAGATCAGCGCTGCTTCCATGAGGCCCATGTTGAGGCCGCCGCGATCTTCAGGCGCGCGCATGGTGATGAAGCCCATTTGCGCGGCTTCGCTCCAGAGGTTGGCGTCGATGGCGCCCTTCGACGCGCGCGCGGCCTGCACCACTTCCTCCCGATCGAAGAAGCGTAGGGCCGCTTCCTGCATCATCGCCTGCTGTTCGCTGAGTTCGAGATTCATGCCCATTCCATCTTGTTCGCGCCCTTATGCTTGGCCATCCTGAGGCGTAGGATGTCAATTTGGCGGCAGCGCGCTTCCGGCAATGCGGAAGGGCGCTAGTAGCGGATGCCCGCAGCGCCGATCGCGCGCAACCAGCGGTCCAGGAGTAAGGCAGATGGTAGAATATATCCGTTATGCGGTCGAGGAACGGGTCGCGACGATCACGCTGGATCGCGCCGACCGGGCGAATGCGCAGAATGAACTTTTCTTGCAGCAGTTGAACGAGGCGTGGGAAAAGGCCGCGGCGGATGAGGGCGTGCGCGTCATCCTGCTGCGCGCGGAGGGCAAGCATTTTTCCGCCGGGCATGATGTCAGCGCGGAAGCCATCCGGGACGGATCGTTCAACCGCATTCGCGAGACGATTCCGGAGCGCGGCCTGCTGGGCATCCATGAATGGGAAGCCAAGCATTATCTCGGCTATTCCAAGCGCTGGCGCGATATTCCCAAGCCGTCGATCGCGGCGGTGCAGGGGGCCTGCATCGCGGGCGGGCTGTTGCTGGCATGGCCGTGCGACCTGATCATCGCGGCGGACGATGCGCGCTTTTCCGATCCGGTGGTGCTGATGGGGATCGGTGGCGTCGAATATCATGGCCACACATGGGAGCTGGGGCCGCGCAAGGCGAAGGAGATGCTGTTCACCGCCAAGCCGATCGATGCGCATGAGGCGGAACGGCGGGGCATGGTGAACCGGGTCGTGCCGCGCGCGGAGCTGGATGCCGAGGCGCTGGCGCTGGCGCGCGAGATTGCGCAGATGCATCCGCATGCGCTGGCGATGGCGAAGCGGGCTGTGAACCAGACGCTGGACATCATGGGGCAGAGCGCGGCGCTGCAAAGCTGTTTCGATATTCACCAGCTGGGCCATGCGTCGGCCTATGGCCAGACGGGCGAGTTCATCGTGGCGGGTATGGACAAGGTGAAGTCGCACTCATGAGTATCCTCACGCAGGTTGAGGGCGGCGTCGCCACGTTGACGCTGAACCGGCCGGATCGGCTGAACGCTGTGACGGAGGCGATGATGGATGAGATCGCGCTGACGCTGCGTGGCTGGTCTGTTGATCCGGCGGTGCGCTGCGTGGTGCTGGCGGGTGCGGGACGCGGTTTCTGTGCGGGCTATGATTTGTCGGGGGATGACAAGGAGGCGCGGGACGAGCCGATGCGGGCCGATGAGGCTGCGGCGCGGATGAGCATTCATGCTGAGATTCCGCTGCTGCTGCATCGTATGCCGAAGCCTACGATTGCTTGTTTGCGTGGGCCGGTGGCTGGGAGCGGCTTGGTCATGGCGGCGGCGTGCGACTTGCGGATTGCGTCGCGGACGGTGAAGTTCAAGCTCGCTTTCGCCAGCGCTGGGCGGTGCGGCGATCCGGGGGGCAGCTATCTGCTTACCCGCCTGCTCGGCGCGGCGCTGGCGCGGGAGATGTTCCTGCTGGATGAGCCGATGCTGGGGGATGAAGCGCTGGCGAGCCGGTTGGTCAATCGGCTGGTTGAGGATGAAGCGCTTGAAGTGGAATGTGCAGCCTTGGCGGCGAAGCTGGCGGGCGGGCCGACGGCGGCCTTTGCGGCGATGAAGCGCAACCTCAATGCGGCGGGGGCAATCGCGCTGGAGGAGAGCATGGCGCAGGAGGCGGCTGCGAATGCGCAGATCAGCCTGTTGTCGCATGATGCGAGTGAGGCAGCTCGGGCGTTCATGGAGCGGCGCGCGCCCAATTTTCTCGGTTACTGACGAGCCGCAATTGGCACCTGTTCCGGTATGGCGGAATTGGGACGGGTTCGGCTTACCTCAGGCCAAAGATTCGATATTGCAAAAAACAAGATTGGCGCGCTCGCATGCGCTCGACAGCAGATGGGATGGGATGAATGGCCACGGCGGCAAAGGCGATCGACACTGACAGCATCCGGCGCGCGGTTGAACTGGCCGACCTGAATGCGCTGCGGATCGCGCTGTATCAGAATAGCGGGGATGAGGAGATTGCCGCCCTGCCTGCCGCCGCGCAGATGAGCGAGGGGCAAAAGGCGCTGTTGAGGGAGCGCGCGGTCGAGTGGCTGGCGGACAATGCTGGTGCCATGGATTTGCCTGAGCCGCCGGAAGCGGAGCTGCGCCGTCTGATGACGATGCTGTCGGGCGAGATGACCGATGTCGAGTTTGAGGCGCGGCGTGACCTTCCCGCCTTCCGTGCAGTTCCCTGCGCCGTCGAGTGGCAGGGCGAAAAGCCGAAGATTCCGGAGGATTTCCGCATCGTCATCATCGGGAGTGGCCCGGCGGGGATCGCGGCGGGCGTGCAGTGTGAGTTGTTGGGTCTGCCCTATCTGTTGCTGGATCGTCAGCCTGAGGCGGGGGGTACGTGGACGATCAACCGCTATCCCGATGTGCGGGTGGATACGCCGTCCATTACCTATGAATATAGTTTCGAGAAGCTCTACCCTTGGGGCGAGCATTTCAATCGAGGCGCGGATGTCCGTGCTTACCTGCAACATGTCTCGCGCAAATATGGAGTGATGGCGAACAGCCGCTTTGGCCATGATGTGAAGGGCGCGGTGTTCGATGCCGGGCGCAACGTCTGGACGCTGGACGTCGAAACGCCGGACGGTCGTCAGGAGATCGTCGCCAATGTGGTGATCACCGCTTGCGGTACATTTGCCAATGCCCAGCTGCCCGACATTGAGGGCGTGCATGATTTTGGCGGGCAGATCATCCATCCGTCGGCTTGGCCAGAGGGGTTGGACCTGACCGGCAAGCGGGTCGCCATCATTGGCAATGGATCGACGGGCGTGCAATTGCTCAGTGCCGTCGCTGAAAAGGCGGGGCATGTCAGCGTCGTGCAGCGCACCCCGCAATGGATCAGCCCGCGCGAGAAATATGGCGCGCCGATCGAGCCGGAACTGGCCTGGCTCAATGAGAATATGCCCGGCTATTGGAACTGGTCCCGTTATACCGCGACGATGCCGCTGTTCGACATCGACCGCTTGCAGCGCGTCGATCGGGAATGGCAGGCACAGGGTGGCAAGGTCAGCAAGGCCAATGATGATCTGCGCGCCTTCCTGACCAACTATATTCGGCAGGAGACGGGTGGCCGCGAGGATCTGATCGAAAAGCTGATCCCCGACTATGCGCCGATGTCGCGTCGACCTGTGGTCGACAATGGATGGTATCGCGCGCTGACCCGCGACAATGTGGAGTTGCTGACCGGCTCCGTCGATCGCTTTACCAAGACGGGCTTTGTGATGGCGGATGGGACGGAGCGGGACTTTGACGTCGTCATCGCCGCGACCGGCTTTGACGTGCTCAAATATCTTTGGCCCGCGCGGTATACGGGGTTGAAGGGCAAGGACCTGCATGACACATGGGACGCGGGCGACGGGCCGCGCGCTTATCTGTCGATGATGGTGCCGCAATTCCCCAACCTGTTCATGCTTTATGGCCCCAACTCGCAACCGCTAACGGGGGGCACGGGACTGCCGCAATGGTGGCTGATCTGGGCAAGCTACGCCGCGCAATGCGTGATGCGCATGTTGAAGGAGGACAAGCGGCGCGTCGATGTGAAGCCAGACGCGTATGAGCGCTATAATCGCGAGCTGGATGACGCGGCGCAGAACTGGCTGCAGATGACGCCAGAGGGCGGCATCGAGAAGAATTATTATGTGAACCGCGAGCATCGCAGGCTGCAAGTCAACGCGCCGTGGCTCAGCCCCGATTATCACCGCATGTGTACGGTGGTGAATTGGGACGATTTGGAATTGAGCTGATGCCCCGTCCGGCCCTGGCCGCGTCACGCGCCATCGACATTTTGAACTTCATGGCGGCGGCTCCCTTGCGCGGCTATTCGCTGACGGAGCTGGTGCGGCAGTTGAACCTTAATCCCGCATCCTGCCACGCGCTGTTGGGCGCGATGACACGGGACGGGTATTTGGTCAGGGCGCAACGGGGGCGGGTTTATCGGCTTGGCCCGGCCTTGATCGCGATTGGTCATGCCGCGCTTCAGTGCCATCCGGTGGTGGCGGCTGCGCGTAATCAGATCGCGCTTTTGTCGGCCGAGCTGGACATGGACAGCCTGCTCACCGCGCGGTTGGATGAGCGGCTGATCGCGCTTGCGTCGGAGGGGCCGGGGCGCATGCCGGGGCTGGCGGTGGGGCAGCGGGTGCCGCTCATTCCGCCGCTTGGCACGCCCTTTCTTGCCTGGGCGAACGAGCGGGAGGTGGATAGCTGGCTGGGCAAGGCGGCGGGGGCGATCGATGCTGACCGGCTGCGCCAGTCGCTCGCGATGGTGCGGCAGCGCGGCTATGCCGTGACGCAACGCAGCCCCGAGCAGGCGGCGACCGGGCTTGCCGTTTTGGGCATGGCAGAGGAGCCGCTTGCCGGAGACTGGCAGAAGCGGGTTGCCGAACGGATCGGGCAAATGGGCGAGGATTATTTGATGATCGAGGCGCAGCCTGACCGGCTGCATCCGGTGATGATGATTTCGGCGCCGGTATTTGGCGACGATGGAGCAGTGCTGTGTACATTGTCGCTATACGGCTTTGACCGTCCGTTGCCGTTGAACCGAATTGCTGCCTTGGGCGAAGCGGTGGCGCGGCACTGCCGTGCGGCGAGCGCGGGGCCGGACGAGCCGGATTTGCAGATGAACGAGGTTGGGAGAGGCTGAGAAAATGCGGGCGCTAGTCTACGAAGGTTCGGGCAAAATCCGTTTTGCCGAGGATGTGGAAGTGCGCGAGCCGGGGCCAAGCGAAGTGCTGGTGCGCATCGTGGCGAGCGGAATTTGCCATTCCGACATTTCGGTGATCAACGGCACGATCGACTGGCCTGCGCCTGCGGTGCTGGGCCATGAAGGGGCGGGCATCATCGAGAAGCTGGGGCCGGGCGTCACCGAGTTGGCGGTGGGCGATCATGTGGCGCTGCATACGCTCGCCAATTGCGGGCGTTGTGGTCCGTGCGCGAGCGGCAGGCCGACGCATTGCCGGCAATCCCTGGGCAATCGCGCGCAGCCCTTCAGCCGCAACGGAGAGCCGGTGTCGAGCTTTGCAGCGACATCGACCTTTGTTGAAAAGACGGTGGTTAAGGCGAACCAAGCGGTCAGGATCGACCCTACGGTGCCGCTCGACATCGCCTGCGTGGTGGGTTGCGGCGTGCTGACGGGGGTGGGATCGGTCGTCAACCGGGCGCGGGTGAAGCCGGGTGAGACAGCGGCGGTGTTCGGGATCGGCGGCATCGGGCTCAATGTGTTGCAGGGCTTGCGGCTTTCGGGAGCGAGCCGGATCATCGCGATCGACTTGCTGCCCACGCGCGAGGAGAAGGCGCGGGAGTTTGGCGCGACCGACTTTATCGACGCGTCCAAGGGTGACGTGCCGCAGCGGATCAAGGACATCGTGTCGGGCGGCAATCCCGACCATGGCAGCGGTGTCGATTGGGCGTTCGAGTGCGTCGGCAATACGCGTGTGCTGAACGATGCCATGACGAGCCTTGGCTGGGGTGGCAATTGCGTGATCGTCGGCACGACGGCGGCGGGGATGACGGCGGAGGTTTCGCTGACGCCGCTGTCCTTTGTGGATCGCGGGGTGATGGGTGCGCGCTATGGGGCGTCGCGGCCGCATCAGGATATCCCATCCTATATTGCGCAATATCGGCAGGGTAAGCTGCTGCTGGATGAGCTGGTGACGCAGCGTTACGATCTTGCCGACTTCGAACGGGCCTTCCATGACCTGGAGGAAGGGAAGCTGGCGCGCGGGGTGTTCGTGCTGTGACAGGGGCTGGTGCCTGGGATCTGCCGCCGTTGCGGACCGGTTATGCCGCCGATGACGCGCTGGTCGAACGGCGGGCGCGGGCGGCTGGACCGGCTGATGCTGCGGAACGCGCGGGCGAGGCGGTGATTGGCGGCGTGCGTTGTTTGGTCATCGAGCCGCGTGGGTGTGATGCGCGGGGGGAGATGATCTACCTGCATGGCGGGGGATATCGGCTGGGGTCGCCGCTCGCCTATGTGGATTATGCGCAAAGGATCGCGGATGCGGCGGGGCGGCGGATCATCCTGCCCTTTTATCCGCTTGCGCCTGAGCATCCTTTTCCGACGGCGCTGCATGCCATTGTGGCTGTGTATCGCGGGTTGGAGGACAGGCAGTCGGTGGTGGTCGCGGGCGACTCTGCCGGAGGCGGGCTGGCGGCGGCGCTGTGCATTGTGGCGGCGCGTGCTGGCGAGAGGCCTGCCGGTGCTGTTCTGGTGTCGCCGATGCTGGATTTGACCGCGCGGGGCGAGAGCCTTGATCGCAATGCGGCGCGTGATCCTATGTTTTCCAAGGCTGCCGTGCTGGATAGCGCGAGGCTGTATTTACAACGGCATGATCCGCGCGATCCGCTGGTTTCGGCGCTGGAGGCGGACCCGGCTGACTTGCCGCCAATGTTGGTGCTGACCGGTGGCGCGGAGGTGTTGCTGGATGAAGCGATCGCTTTTGCCACGAAACTGGCGCTGGCGGACCGACGGGTTACTTTGCATGTCGCGCCGGGCATGGGGCATGTCTGGCCCTTGCTGGCCCCTGATACGGTTGAAGCGCACGATGCGATCGCGGCGATTGCGGGGTTTGTGACAGCGCTGGAATCCGCTCGATCAGGGGATTCCGTGTAGCCGGAAAGCCGGTCCGCTCAATTGACCGGAAGCGGGCGGGTGCAGGACAAGTAGAGCATCATCTTATCATAGCTGACCGAAAGACATTGCGATGACGACGCCCAGCCTTCCTTTCCCCGTCTATGACGCGGATAATCATTTTTACGAGCCGGAGGATGCGCTGTTCCGGCATCTGCCGAAGAAATGGCACAAGGATTTCCGCTTCGTCGAAGTGGATGGCCGCAAGCGGCTAGCGATCAAGGGGCAGATTTCAGACTATATCCCCAATCCCACCTTTGAGCGGGTGGCGGCGCCGGGGACGCATGTCAAATATTATAAGGCCGAGAATCCTGAAGGTCTGACCATGCGGCAGATGACGGGGAAGCCGATAGCTCCGCCGGAATCCTGGCGGACGGGCAAGGAGCGGCTGGCGGTGCTGGACGGGCATAATGTGCATGCGGCGCTCATGTTTCCGACGCTCTTTTCGGTGATCGAAAAGTGGATGAGCTATGATCATGAGTTTCTGCACGACGCCCTGCATGCGCTCAATCAGTGGACCAGCGAAGAGTGGGGCTTTGCGCGGGAGAACCGGCTGTTCGGGGTGCCGGTGGTGTCGCTGGCCGACATGGACCGGGCGCTGGCCGAGACCGACTGGTTGATCGAGCAGGGCGCGCGGACGATCTGCATCCGGCCTTCTCCCGTGCCGGGCTATCGCGGCGGGCGGTCGATGGGGCTGAAGGATTTCGATCCTTTCTGGGCGCGGATCGAGGAGGCGAAGATCTTCGTGTCGATCCATGCATCCAATTCCGATTATGACCATCTGATCGAGATGTGGACCGGCGGGGCGGAATGGTTGCCGTTTGAATCCGATCCGTTCGTCAACTGCCTGCGGATCATCGAGCGGGCGATTTCAGATACGATCGCGGCGATCATTTGCGGCGGGGTGTTCGATCGCTTCCCTGGTGTTCGGATCGTCAGTGTCGAAAATGGCGCGAAATGGGTCATTCCACTGATCGAGCAGTTGAAGCATGTTTATGGGCAGATGCCGCAGAAATTCATGAATGATCCCGTTGAACAATTTCATCGGAATATCTTCGTGACGCCCTTTGTCGAGGATGATTTCGGGCAGTTGAAGGAGCATATGCAGGTCAATCGGATCTTGTTCGGGAGTGACTATCCGCATCCGGAGGGGACTGAACACCCACTCGATTTCCTTCATGAGTTGACGAACTATTCCATGGCCGAAAAGGAAATGGTGATGTCGTCGAACCTCAAGGGCCTGTTGGAAGGCGTGCGCAATTAAGGACGGCGGCCAGTTAGGACTAGCATCAGTGAGTCAGGACGTTATCGAGCAGCTTCGCGCCAATCTGCGCGATCATAGCGACGCGCGCGGCATCGAGTTTGAGGGCCGGTGGGTGAGCTGGGGTGAGGTGGCGCGCTATGGCGATGCCGTTGTTGCCTTGCTCGACGCGGCGGGATGTCCGTCATCGGCGAAGGTGGGCATCATCATCCGCAACCGGCTGGCTCATGCGGCGGCGGTGGTGGGGCTGCTGGCGCACAGGCGGTCGGTGAGCTTCGTCTATCCCTTCCTCCCGGCGACCGCGATTTCCGACAATATCGAGAATTTGGGGGCCGCCGCGATATTGGCGGATCGGCAGGACTGGCCGAACTTCGCGGAAGCGGCGGGGCAGGTGGGCTGCGCGGGGATCGCTTTTGGTGGGATCGATGACGCGCCCATGCTGGTCGAAGGGCTGGAAACGTGCAGGCGTTCATCGTTTGACGATGCCTTGCCCGAAGGCGGGATCGAGGTGCTGTCGAGCGGTACGACGGGGACGCCCAAGCGCATTCCCATGCCGCTGAAGCTGCTGGAACGGGCCGTGATGAGCGCGCCGGGCGCGGAGTCAGGCACTGCGCCGCCGGTGCAGATCAATATCTGGCCGCTGGGCGGGGTGGGGGGCGTGTGCCTGCTGACCGGGGCGGCGGTCAATAACACGCCGCTGGTGCTGATGGAGCGCTTCACGGTCGATGGGCTGGTGGATGCGCTGCGCCGCCACAGGCCGGACACGCTGGGCCTTAATCCCACGGCGATCGCGATGATCATGGATGCCAATGTGTCGGCGGAGGACATGGCGAGCGTGAAGAGCGTGTCTGGAGGATCGGCTTATCTCGACCCCGATCTGCAGGAGCGGTTCGAGAAGCGCTACAATCTGCCGATCCTTTGGGGAATGGGGGCGACGGAATTTTGCGGGACGATCGTCCGCTGGACGCCGCAGATGCGGGCGGAGCGTGGGGATAGCAAGCGCGGCAGCACGGGCCTTCCCATGCCGGGCGTGGAGATACGGGCCATCGATCCGGAAAGCGGTGCGGAAGTGGCGCGCGGGGCGGAAGGATTGCTGGAAGTGCATTGCCCGTCCGTGCGGCCTGACTGGGTGCGCACCACTGATCTGGTGATGATCGACGAGGATGGATATGTCTTTCATCGCGGGCGGCATGACGGCGCGATCGTGCGCGGGGGCTTCAAGATATTGCCCGAGCGGGTGGTCGATGTGCTGCGCCAGCATCCAGCTGTTGTCGATGCGTCGGTAGTGGGGATACCCGACGCGCGGTTGGGCGCGGTGCCAGTGGCTGCGGTCGAATTGAGCCGGAGCGCAGGGGCGGTGGATGAACAGGCGCTGCTGGCGCATGTGCGGGCCGAACTGCCGCCGACCCATGTGCCGGTGGAAATCCGCATCGTGGACGTGCTGCCGCGCACGCCATCGCTGAAGGTCAGCCTGACCGAGATCAAGAAGATGTTCCTGGCCGACGCCGCATGAGCGGGCGCGCGCAACGAAGAGGATGTGAAGGATGACCGTGTCACTGCTGGGCCTTGAAGGAAAAAAGGCGCTGATCGTCGGCGGCGGCCGTGGCATGGGCGAGGCGAGCGCGCTGCTGCTGGCGGAGGCTGGATGCGATGTCGCGGTGCTGGACAGCGTATTGGAACGTGCCGAGCAGGTTGCGAGCGAAGTGCGCGCGATCGGGCGGGCGGGCATTCCGATAGAGGCCGATATATTGGATGAGGCTTCGGTCCAGAAGGCCGTGGCGGACGCCGAGGCGCAATTGGGTGGCCTGGACATATTGGTGACGATCGTGGGGCAGGCGCTGTTCAAGCCGCTGCTGGACGTGACGCTGGAGGAATGGGACCATGATCAGTCCCGGAACTTGCGCTATTTCTTCGTGACGGCGCGGGCTGTTGCCCAATCGATGATTGCGCGCGGCGTGAGCGGTTCGCTGATCTGCATCGGGTCAGTCGATGGCGCGGTCGGATCGCCGATGCATGCGCCCTATGGCGCGGCGAAGGCGGGCCTCATGCATCTGGTGAAGTCGATGGCGACCGAATGGGGGCGGCACGGCATCCGCGCCAATTCCGTGGCGCCGGGCAGCATCACGACGCCGCGCCTTCCCGAAACGGAGGAATCGCGCGCGCTGATGGAATCGAGCGTGCTGCCGATCGGGCGGCCGGGGACGACGCGGGACGTCGCCGGCGCCGTGCTGTTCCTGGCGTCGGGACTGTCGGAATATGTCACCGGTCACACCTTGTTCGTGGACGGCGGGTGGATGGCGGCCAACCATTTCGATCCCCGGGTGATGGCGACCAAGAAGAGCAACGAATAGGCCGACGCAACGCACTATTCGGCCAGGAAGGGCATGATCGCCGACACACATGCGTCGAAGGCGTCATGTTGGGGCCAGTGACCGCTGCCGGGCAGGCGAACTTCCCGCACGTCGGGCACAGCGGCAAGCAGATCGGCGGGCAGGCCGGAGGGCCAGCTGCGCTCGCCGTAAAGAAGGAGGGCCGGGCAGGCGATGTTGCGCCACAGGGCCCGGACATCCTCCGTAGGAATGTCGGGCAATGCCCATACGGCGAGATAGGGATCATGCTTCCACTGCCATCCAGCCCTGCCAGCCCGCCTCAGCCCATGGCGCGTCATATGCCGCGCCTGCGCAGGGGTGAGGAAAGCATGGCGTTCGCGCATCCGTTCCACCGCTTCATCGATGGACGCGAACAGGCGGGGCGTGGTGAGCGAGGCGGCGTGCCGTTCTTCGAGCCAGTTGCGCAGGGATTGGGCGCTGTCTTGGCTGAGCCGATACGACTCGATGGCGGGCGGCGCGCCGATCGCTTCGATCGCGACGATGCGCCTGATGGTTTCGGGAAAGGTCCCGGCGAAGCGCACGGCGATGTGTGCGCCCAGGGAATGGCCGATCAGCACCGCTTGGCGTTGAGGACCGAGCGCCAAGTGCTGGGTGAGCGCGCCCAGATCGGACAGATAGGCTGCAAAGTCATAGCGTCCGTCCTGCGACCAGCTGCTGTCGCCATGGCCGCGAAGGTCGGGGGCAATGACATGATAATGGGGCAGAAGGACCTCCGCCAGTGCGTCCCAGCTGCGGCTATGGTCCCGGCTGCCATGAACGAGAATGGCGAGCGGCGCGCCTTCATGCGGCCATTCGGTGTAGCAAAGCGGCATGCGGCCATTGAGAAAGCGGCGCTTTACAGCTTTTGTACCAGTGGCGGAGCGGCTTTGTCTGTCATGCATCATTCTGGTATAGAGACCAGCGAAGCCGCGCTGGCGATCGGCAATGGCGGCTTTCCATATTGCCGTAATCGCTGGCGGAAAGAGGGATTCCGGACGCTTGAATCCCCCGGGCGGGGATAATATGGTAGGTGTTTCGAAATTTCCGGCGACCGGCAGAACCGGCGCCCGCAAGGACGAGCTAGGAGGCGGAATGAGCTCTAAGTCACAGACGGAGGGCAGGTCTGGCGGCAGGGGTAGCGTGAAGTCGTGCCTGCGCACGCTGGAAGTTCTGGAATATTTTATGAACTCTGGCGAACCTGCGCGCACGATCGAGATCAGCGAAGCATTGGGCATCCCCAATTCAAGTGCTGACGAGATTTTGCGGACGCTCGCGAGCACGGGTTACCTGAGCTACAGCCAGGCGACGAAGCTGTACGCCCCGTCCTACAAGATCATCGCCAATGCCTCTTTGATAGAACAGAGCTTTTTCGGAGCCGGCCGGATCAATGAGGTGATGGAAGACATGCGGCGGCAAACCGGCGGGTCGGTTTTTGTCACGCAGCAGAATGACTGCTGGTCGGAAAGCGTTGCCGAAATGTCCGGCGGCTGGGCAGCGAAGCCCGATACGGAGCCCTATTATTCCACCGAGATGGTCTGTTTCGAGCGCAATAGCTGGCGGCCGAGCACCAATTTTACCGCCGCGATGCTGGCGCAGCAATCCAATGTCGACATCATCCAACTGGCCACCCGGACACAGCGAATGGGGCTGGGTCCGGCAGGACCGACGCTGATGAAGCATCTGGTGGACCGGATTTCAACGACGCGGGCGCGCGGCTTTGCGCTGTGCCGCCGCAGCGCGACCATTCCGGTGGATTCCATCGCCATGCCGTTGCGGGTGCCGCACGGCGTCGCGTCCTACGCGATCGGCGTGGTGGGCGATCCGTTGTTCGGCAATGACAATGACGTGCGGGAGATGCTGTCGGGCATGCAGTCGG
This sequence comes from uncultured Sphingobium sp., assembly GCA_966211835.1. Lineage (GTDB taxonomy): Bacteria > Pseudomonadota > Alphaproteobacteria > Sphingomonadales > Sphingomonadaceae > Sphingobium. The sequence continues at coordinate 51,519 of CBIHNV010000012.1, read as the reverse complement.
TCATCTACCGCTACAATGATCGCATTCGCCGCAGGACGACCGTCAGCGTTCAGTAGCCGACGGGGCGTCGATTGCCTGCATAATGTCTCCGGCGCTGGTGATGCGGGCGATCATGCGCAGTTGATCCCGCACGATGACATCATGGGTGGCGGGATGGGCGGCGGCGATGCAATCTTCCGCGACGATCGCATGATAGCCGAGATCAGTGGCCGCCATCGTGCAGCCTGCGACGGCGACGTTGGTCGATACGCCGGTGATAACGACAGTTCCGATGTGCATGCGGCGCAGGATTGCGTCGAGGGCCGTGCCATGGAAGCCGATGAGGCCCGAAGTGCGCTCTATGACGAAATCTTCTGGGGCGGGATTGAGTTCGGGGATGATCCGGGCCGCCGGGCTGCCGGTCAGGAGCGATCCGCCTTTGCGTGCCATCGCGGCGAGCATGCTGTTCGGCTGGACGTCCGCGAAATCTGGTCGATGGGCGATGGTGAGGTGGAAGACCGGGAGCCGGGCTGCGCGGAAACGAGCGGCGAGGCCGGCGATGCGGGAGACAATGCCGCGCGCTTGGACTTGCGCGATCAGGCCGGGGAAGCCGCCCATGCCGGGTTCGATGATGCCGCGCTGACACTCGCTGATGATGAGGGCGGGGCGGCCGTGCAAGGGGACGGGCATAGGCATGCTCCAGAAGAAATACCGATCGTCAGAGAGCGCGGCGCGCGCTTCTGCGGCAAGAGTGGAGCAGGCCGCTCCACAGATATGGAATGGGGAAGGTTCGCGATTGGTTGCCGTTCCTTGCCCGATAGACATGCAGCCAGAGAAAATAAATTTCCGTAGGAGTTGGTGAATGGCCGCGAAATATGCCGATGTGGCGGGGACTGCCCGTGCCGATTTGAATGCGCGCAAGTTGCCGTTGGAGGACAGCCCGGAGTTGCGGCAGGCATTGGCCGAGGGTGAGATCCACACGCTGCTGATGACCTATGTCCATCTGAGCGGTGACGAGGCGATGCTGGACAAGTTCGTGCCGCACATCAAATCGCCCTATGCCTATCCGCCAGAGGAGATTCCGGCTGAGCTGGTGGAGGAGTTGAGGGCGAAGCTGCTTCATGTGCTGACGACGCCGGGCGCGGCGATGGAGGAGGAGCCTTCCGATGCGCTGATGCACCGGATGATGGCGGCGGGCCTGGCCGAGGAGGTGGCCGACGAATTCCTGCCGCTGCTGTTCGACCAGATCGGCTTTCGCCCCGAGCAGCCGCGGCGCGAACGCGAGGATCGCAAGGCCGCGCCCGCCGGGTTCAAGGTGCTGGTGATCGGCGCGGGGATGACGGGCATTGCCGCTGGCGTGAAGCTGGCCGAGGCGGGCTATGATTGGGAGATTGTCGAGAAGAATGAGGAGATTGGCGGTACTTGGTGGGAGAACCGCTATCCGGGCGTGGGCGTTGATACGCCGAGCCATTTCTACTCCTTCTCCTTCGCGCTGAATTCGGAATGGCATAATTATCATCCGCTCGGCACCGACATGTTCGCTTATCTGAAGCGGGTGGCGGATGATTATGCGTTGCGGCCCAATATCCGCTTCAACACCATGGTCGAGAAGCTGGTGTGGGACGAAGATGCGGCGGTGTGGAACGTCACCGTCCGCAAGAAGGACGGCGGGCAGGAGGTGATCCGCGCCAATGCCGTGATCAATGGGCATGGGCCGGTCAATCGGATGAAGTGGCCCGCCATTCCGGGGCTGGAGAGCTTTGCGGGGGTGCGGCTGCACACGGCGGCTTGGGATACGTCGGTTGATCTCAAGGGCAAGCGCGTCGGCGTGATCGGCACGGGCGCGAGCGGGGCGCAGCTGATCCCCGCCATTGCCGGTGACGTAAGCGAGCTGCACGTCTTCCAACGCAGCCGTCACTGGGTGATGCCTAGCCCGGCAGGGAATGACGAGGTCACGGACGGCGTCAAATATGCGATGCGGCACATTCCGCATTATCTGGAATGGTTCCGCTTCCGTATCTATTGGTATGCGGCCGATGGGCTTTATCCCAATGTGCTGCTGGACCCGGAATGGCCGAAGGATTCGCCTTCCGTGTCGGCGGTGAACGAGACGATGCGCAAGTTCGCGGTCGGCTATATCGACAAGATGTTTGGCGATAGGCCGGACCTCAAGGAAAAGCTGATGCCTGACTTCCCGGTCTTTTCGAAGCGGATCATCCTGGATCGCGGGCCCTATTTTCCGACCTATTTGCAGCCGCATGTGCATCTGGAGCAGACCGCGATCGAGAAGGTGACGCCCAAGGGGCTGGTGCTGAAGGATGGGCGGGAGATCGAGCTGGACGTGCTGGTCTGCGCGACCGGGTTCGACGTCGCGAACATGATGGGCGATCTGGAGATTGTCGGGATCGGCGGCAAGCATCTGCGCAGCGAATGGGGGGCGGAAGACCCGCGCGCCTATTTCGGAATGCTGGTGCCGGGCTTTCCCAATTATTTCCATACGGTGGGGCCGAACAGCGCGCCCAACCATGCGGCTGGGCAGAACCTGATTTCAGAGCGGCAGGTCAATTATGCCATCGAATGCCTGGATTGGGTCAATTCCGAGGGCAAGAAGGCGTTGCAGCCGAGCCAGTCAGCCTTTGACGCGTGGCAGACCAAGGTCGAGACGCAGATGACCAAGATGATCTGGAGCCATCCGCGCGCCTACAGCTATTATAACAATAGCAAGAAGCGGAATTTCCTGTCCTGGCCATGGCGGCTCATCGATTTCTGGAACGAATGCCAGGGGCCGCGCAAGGACGACTTCGAACTGCTGTGAAGACGGAGAGGGGCGGCCGTTGTTTGTGCCGCCCCTTAGTTTTCACAGCTGGTCGGTGTAGCTGTCGGTTCCCGGGATCGTCGGAATGAAGGGCGAGGCGATGGCGATGCGGCCGATGCCGCTTTCCTCTATCGCTTGGGCGAGCGGCACATAGGCGGAGTCCCAGACGGCTTTGGGGTCCTCGATCGAGAAGCTCAGGAACACCGCGCGGTCGTTCTCCTCTACCGGGACATCCTTTGGGCTGGTGGGATCGAGCGGCAAGGGAGAGCCGGTCAGTGCGACGTCGCCCGGCAGGTCGCGGGCGCGCAAAAGGGCTGAGAGGTCCGCGCTGGTCTTGCCGGGATTGAGATCGACGATGAAGGCGACAAGCCCGCTATAGGGACGGTCGAGCGCCAATTCGATCGGCATGCTGCTGCCGGGCGCATTATATTCCGCGTCGAAATTGTAGAAGCTGGTGTGGATATGGTCGCGTTCCTTGAACATGCGGCCGCTGGCATGGAGGTCGTTCACCTGACGGACGGCCCAGGCGTCCCAATCCTGATGATGTCCGTCCAATATCCAGTAGAGGGCGAGATAGGAGCCCTTTGACAGGTCCATGGTGCCTGAGCCGAAGCGCTTCGCCTTTTCCGCGCGGGTGGCGACATAGCGCGCGCCCGAGACGGTGTAGGCGCCGATCATGCAGCCGCTGTAGAAATGATCGCGCTCATACCAGCGATTATAGGCCACCTCATAGCCGGGGCGCGGTTCCACCATGGTGAAGAGCAGGGAGCCGAGGCGTATCGGCCGGTCGGCGCGGGCGATGTTGGCCGAACTGAACAGGGTTTCGCTCGTTTGCATGGACCTCTCCTGCTGTTGATGGCGCTGCTGGCGGGGAGAGCCGCGCGCCGGACTGTGGCCTTCAGTGAAGCGCGCGAGCGGGCTCGGTTAAAGCGGTGCCGTGCCTCTTCCGGGTCGGCGGAAGCGCGCGCGACGCTCTACCGCCCCGCAAGTGCTCGATAGGCGGGGTGGCCGATGTCGCTCAGTATATCGAGATGACGCGGGGTCCAGCCGAGGTCCCGGCGGGTACGCGGGCTGCGGGAGCGGCTGCATGTCGCCATGCCGATCAGCGTTTCGAACTTGCCCCAGCGGCGGACGCCTTCGGTGAAGTCGATGCTGCGCGCTTCGATGCCGAGGTCGCGGGCGACTGTCTCCGCCAGGGTGCGGTTGTTCAGTTCGCCCGCGACGGCATGGTAGAGGGCGCCCGCCGACCCGCGTTCCAGGGCGAGGCGGTACACCTCCGCCAGGTCTTCGACATGGACGTTGGAATAGAGATTGAGGCCCTGCCCAAGATAGCCGACTTCGCCCGTGCGCCCGGCGTCGCCGTAGAACATGCGCAGATGGCCGCAGCCGCCATGCCCCCAGATCATCGGCGGCCTGATCACCATGGCGCGCACCCCGCCTGATGATCCTGCGCGACGGACCATGGTTTCCGTATCGAACCGCAGGCCGATATATTTGGAGGGTTCGAACGGCTCATCTTCGGCGAAACTATCCTCGCTCCATAACCCGTCAGTGCGTTGCGAGAGGAGGCCAGTGCCGCTGGTGAAGATGAACTGGTGGCCGCGTCCATCCACTGCGTTCAGCAAGCGTTTGACGGTATCATGTTCCTGCTGAAGGAGTAGTTGGGCGGCATAGATGGTAGCGTCCTGCTGGCGCATCATGTCGATGGCCGCATCCGGATGCGAAAGGTCCCCCCGCAGGGGAATGATGCCATGATCGGCAAGCGTCCGATCGCCTTCGCCGGTGCGGCTGAGGCCGCTCACCTGATAACCCGACGCCCTGCAATGGCGGGCGATGTGCGATCCGAGATAACCGGTCGCGCCAAGGACGAGAATACGCATCGGGGTCAGGAAGCAACAGCCGGGCACCCGGCGTCAAGGGCCCGGCCGTCAGTTCCGGAGAGGCGGAGGCGGTTAGAGCGAGTTGACGAGGTGTCCGCCATCGACCGCCAGCTCCGCGCCGGTGATGTAGGCGCCGAGATCCGACGCGAGCAGGAGCAGGGCGCCGTCCAGATCTTTCGGACTTCCGATCCGGCGCTGCGGAATGCGGTTGATCATCGCCTTGCCCGCGTCGGTTTCCCAGAAATGTTCGTTCAACGGCGTCACGATATAGCCGGGGCAGAGGGCATTCACGCGAATGTCATGACGTGCCCATTCCAGCGCCATGACCTTGGTCATCTGCACTACCGCCGCTTTCGAAATGGCATAGGGTCCAAGCTGAGCGCCCTGTCGAAGGCCAAGGATGGACGCGATGTTGATGATGCTGCCCGACTTGCCTGCCGCGACCATGGCGCGCGCCGCGCCGCGCGCGACGAGATAAGCGCCGCGCGCGTTCGTATCCATCACCTGGTCGAAATGCGCCGCATCCTGATCCAGCATCGGCCCGGTGCTGGCGATGCCCGCATTGTTGATGAGGATGTCGACGGCGCCGACCTCTTCCCAAAGGCGGTCGATGGCGGAGGCGTCCTGAACGTCAAGCGTGATGGCGCGGGCGTCAGGAAGCGATGCGGCGAGGCTTTCCAGCTGATCGCCACGCCGGGCGGTGAGGGCCAGCCGGACGCCCTCGGCAGCGAGCGTGCGCGCGAAATGCGCGCCGAGCCCGCTGCTGGCGCCGGTGATGAGCGCGGTCCTGCCCTCCAGCCCGAAGGTGCGCGCCGTCATGCGGCCATTTGCGGCCGCGTGTGGAGCGGCGCGTCGGGATGATAGCTGGTCGGACTGGTCGCATAGGCCGCCGTCAACGTCGCTATGAAGTTGGTGTCGGACATGGGGTCGGTCGGGATGGCGACGGGGATGCCTTTCGCCTTCAGGTCTGCGATCATGATGTCGAAGGCCTGATCGGTGGTCAGGTCATCCATATGGTCATAGAAGCGCTTGAGGTCCGCCATGTCGGTGAAAACATGCGCGCTATAGTGGAAGAGCGTGCGCATGTCGCTCGCTTCGTAACGCGCGATGACGCGGTCACCGTCGATGATGCGCCAGCCGTCCTCGCCGTCCGCCTCTATCATCGACTGCAGCGTCATGCCCACTGCCATGTCACGCTTTTCCGGCGCGCCGGACGCTTCGCCGCGATGGTACATATGCTGGTTGTCGGTCACGAGCCCGCTGTTCCAGATCGGGGCGGACAGGCGATGCGGTGCACGATCAGGACCATCGGGCCAATAGGTGAAGCCGCCCTCAACGTCGGAATCATAGTACCAGGCGATCACTTGGCCGGCCTTCACCTCCCAGGGATCGAACAGCCCGGACTTGGCCATGACAGCGCCGAGCCATGCGGGCATGTTGGTCGGGTCGAGCCCACGCCAGCTGCGGCCGTCGAAGTGGCCCGGATCAAAGCCGTGCGACGGCGCATTGATGTTGAATTGGAAGAGATAGGGCGCGCCGTAGCGGGCGCCGTGCATCCCTTTCACCCGATCCAGCAATTTGCGGCTGTAGAATATCTCATGCGCTTCTTCGACATAAGGCAGGCCGTTATTGCCGAACGTACCGCGAAAGGCGGGGGTCAGCAGGTCCGATAGCGTCAGCCCTTTGTTCAGCCCGCCGGAAGGGCTCGACACGGCGAGCATTTCTTCAGCGGATTTGAAGTGGATGGCCTGGATCAGCTGCCATGGCCCCTTGGTGCGCAGGATGCCGGTCAGTTGCGCATATTCGTCAGCCGTGAAGATGTCGCTGATCGGGCGGGGCGGCACGATCGGCGTCATGGGGCGGCGGCGCTTCGATTTTTCCATGGGTCCTCTCCATTGTCATTCGAACTATATATTGCCGCCGCCGTGCATGCACCTGTTTGTCAGGCGGCCAGTGCTTCCTCCGGTTCCGGCGGGAAAATGGACGGCTTGCCGGGATCGTAGATCTGGACCAGCAAACGGATGAACTGCTGGTCCGTCAGCGGATCGGTGGGCACCTCGAAAGCGACGCCGCGTGCGCGCAGGTCGGCGATCAGCATGTCGAACACCTGATCGTTGCTGATGTCGTCGGTATGATCCAGCGAGCGCTTGAGTTCGCTAAAGTCCATGAAGATGTCCGCGCCCCAGTGGATGAGGAAGCGGAATTCGTCTTCCGGAATCTTCTGGATAACCTTGCCATCCGTGGTGATCTGCCAGCCATTGGGGTCTTCGGGATCAGCGCCGATGAGCGAATTGATCGCAAGGCCTTCAGGCTGGCGCAGGGCGGCGGGACCCACGGCTTCTGCCGTGTGGTACATCATTTCATTTTCAACGACGACCGCGCGGCTCCACATGGGCGCCTTGATCTGGGCTGGCTGGCCCTGCGGACCGTCAGGCCAATAGTTGAAGCCGCCGCCAATATTGCCTTTGTAATACCAGGTGATGACCTGCGCCTTTTTCGCGCGCCAATGTTCGAACAGGCCGGACTTCACCATGATGTTCATCAGCCATACCGGCGATGTCTGCATGGAGATGCCACGGAAGCGGGTGGCATCGACATGGGGCGTGTCGCTGCCACGGCTCGGCCCCTGGATGTTGAACAGCATATTGTCGGGACGGGCATAGTCCGCCTTCCAATATGCCCGGACAAGGTCGAGGAATTTCTTGTTGAAGAAGCAGTCCTCAATGTCCGGGTGCTGGACCGTCGACCCTTGCGCGAAATAGCCACGGAAAACCGGCGAAAGGAACATGTCCCATGTGGGCGTAAAGCCTTCCGGCAGACTGCCCGAGGTAGTTGCGACGACTTCTTCGGGCGACTTGAAATGTTGGGCCAGGATCAGCGACCAGGGGCCGTTTTCCCGCACAACGTTCAGCATGCGGCGATGCTGATCTTCGCTATAGGCATTTTCGATGATCTGGGGCGGCGCCACGGGCCGGAACTGGGTGGTCATGTGAACTCTCCTGAGTACCTGCAACTACCGGCCGCCTTTTGATTTGTAGCCAGCTTGAGCTGTGGCGGCTCGGCTGCTGAGTGAGTCCTAACTTATTCCACTCCCAGTGACAAGATATGACAACGAACGATGTAGTTCAGATATTGTTGACAGCGAGCAAGCTGGGCAGCCATTCGCGCACGGCATCTTTCAGCAGCTTGCCATTGGGATTGCGGGGCAGTGGCCCTTCCACGATGTACACATGGTCGGGCACCTTATAGTCGGACAGGTGCCGCGCGCAGAAGTCGCGCAGGGTTGCGCCATCCGCCCGGCCATGTGCGACGACAAAAGCCTCGACCCTTTCGCCAAGGACGGGGCAGGGCCTGCCGACCACGACGGCTTCGGTGACGGCTTCATGCGACATGAGCATGTTTTCGACCTCCACCGAATAGATTTTGAAGCCGCCACGATTGATCATGTCCTTCATCCGGTCGAGAAGGCGGATATAGCCGTCCGCGTCCATCGTGCCGATGTCGCCGGATTTCCAGTAGCCGCCGGTAAAGCCTTTCTCGGTCGCTTCGGGATTGTTCCAGTAGCGCGGTATGGTCATCGCGCCCGCGATCCAGATTTCGCCCTGTTCGCCGGGCGGCAGTTCGCGGCCTTCCTCATCCATGATGACGATGTCGGCGTAAGGCAGGGCCTTGCCGACCTTGTCCGGATGGGCGGGGCATTCGCCGAGCGGCATCATGACTGCTGGTGAGGAGGTCTCGGTCGATCCGTAGATGTTCACCAGCGTCAGTTGCGGAAGCTGGGCCGCGAGTGTTTCGATGCTGGATTCGGCCATGGGAGCACCGCCAAACGCACCGACGCGCCAGCTTGACAGGTCGAAGTCCGCAAAGTCGGGCTCCATGAGGCAGAGCTTGTACATGGCGGGGACCATGATGACGTAGCTCATGCGTTCGGCCTGCGCGAGTTCCAGGAATGGGCGGGCCTTGAACGCCTGCTGCATCACCACCTTGCCCGCGACACGGATGCTGAGCATCAGGATGAGGGCGATGCCGGTGACGTGGGAGGCAGGGACGGCGAGGATCATCGACTCGCCATCCTTCAGGCCCAGATGCTGCTGGCTGCCGATGCTGTTGGTGACAAGGCCGAGATGCGTGAGGACGGCTCCCTTGGGACGGCCGGTGGTGCCCGAGGTGTAGAGGATGCAGAAGGGGTCATCTTCGCCCACGGCCGAGCGTTCCGGGGCGTCTGTCAGCGCTTCGGGAGCAGCCTTGGACCAGAGGGCGGCTTCATCGGAATAGCGCAGCCAGTGGCGCAGCTGGGGATGGCCGGAGCGGGCGGGTAGCTGGTCCTCCAGCGCGTCGTCATAGATGATCGCAGCCGCGCCGCTGTCATCCAGGGCATAGGCGGTTTCCGGGGGGCGCTGGCGGATGTTCATCGGCACGGCGATCAGGCCGAGCCTTGCCGCAGCCAGCAGCAGGGTGGCATAGTCAGCCCGGTTGGATAGCAGGATGGCAAGCCTGTCACCCGGCGCGAGGCCGAGTGATGTCAGCCGCGCGGCGCAGGCGGCGACGCGGGCGGCGAGGACGGCGTAGCTCCACCGCTCTTCGCCATCGACCAGTGCGATGCTATCCGGCGCGCGCCGGACTGCGTCGAGGAACATGGCGTAAATGTCGGCGGGGCGATCCTGGTGACAGTCGACCAGCCTGCCATGATGCACTTCCTTGCGGAGTTGCAGATGCTGCATTTCGGTATCGGTCCTCTCCGCCCGGCCTGCTATGCAGTGACGGGCATGAAGCTCTTCAACGGCTTCCTAATTACACCTTGCATTGTGCTTCCTCCCTTGGCAAGCGCCAAGAAACGAGAAGAGCGGAGATGAGCCATGGCAGATCTTGAGGATGATGCGGCAATCGCTCGCAGGGTCGAGGATTTCGTCCGGGACGTTATCGTCCCCTATGAAACGGACGGCCGCCGGGATGATCATGGTCCGCTGGATGCGCTGGTGCAGGAAATGCGGGCCAAGGCGCGAGAGGCGGGCGTGCTGACGCCGCATATTCGCGGCGACGGAACGCACCTCAGCCATCGGGCGACGGCGCGGGTGCTGCGCGCTTCGGGACTGTCGCCGCTGGGGCCGTTGGCCTGCAACACCAATGCGCCGGACGAAGGCAACATGTTCCTGCTGGGGAAGGTGGCTACGGCGGAGCAGAAGCGCCGCTATCTCGACCCGATGGTGGCGGGGAATGGAAGATCCTGCTTCCTGATGACTGAACTGGCGGCGGAAGGCGGGACCGGGTCAGACCCGTCGATGATGCAGACACGCGCGCAGTTGGAGGGTGGCGAATGGGTCATCAACGGGCGCAAGGCGTTCGCGACTGGGTTCGCCGGGGCCAGTTTTGCGATCCTGATGGCGAAGACGGAGCGCGATGACGGCGCGGCGGCTGCGACGATGTTCCTCGTTCCACTGCCGCACCCGGCGCTGGTGCAGGAACGGTTGATCGGTACCATCGACAGCTCGATGCCCGGCGGTCATGCGGTAGTGAAGGTCGAGAATTTGCGCCTGCCGCCCGAGGCCGTGCTGGGCGCGCCGCATGAGGGCTTTGCCTATGCGCAGGTCCGGCTGGCTCCGGCGCGGCTGACGCATTGCATGCGCTGGCTGGGCGCTGCGACGCGGGCGAATGAGATCGCGACGGACTATGCGGTGAAGCGGCAGGCTTTCGGCAAGCCGCTGATCGATCATGAGGGCGTCGGATTCATGCTGGCGGACAACCTGATCGACCTGAAGCAGTGCGAGTTGATGATCGATTGGTGCGCAGACGTGCTGGACTCAGGGGACAAGGCGATCACGGAAAGCTCCATGGCGAAGGTCGCTGTGTCCGAAACATTGTTCCGGGTTGCCGATCGATGCGTGCAGGTGATGGGCGGCACCGGGGTGAGCCATGACACGATCGTGGAGCAGGTGTTCCGCGAAATCCGCGCTTTCCGCATCTATGACGGGCCGACGCAGGTGCATAAATGGTCGCTCGCCAAGAAGATCAAGCGCGAGGCGCTGGCCAAGTCATGAATGCCGAGGAGCTGAACGCCGGGCTGTCCGAAGTGCGCGAGGCGCATCGTTTCGATGAGGGCGCGTTGCGGGCATGGCTGAAGGAGCATGTGCCCGAGGCGGAAGGGCCGCTGACCGTGCGGCAGTTCAAGGGTGGGCAGTCCAATCCGACCTTCCGGCTGGACGTTCCGGGCCGTTCCTTCGTCATGCGCCGCAAGCCGCCCGGCGTGACGGTGCCCGGCGCCCACGCCGTGGATCGCGAGGCGCGGGTAATGGCGGCGCTGGGCAAGGCAGGCTTTCCCGTGCCCCGCATCTATGGGCTTTGCACCGACGATGCGGTGATCGGCAGCTGGTTCTATGTCATGGAATGCGTCGAGGGGCGTGTGTTCTGGAACTCGCGGTTCGACACGGTCGCGGCGGAAGAGCGGGTCGCCTATTTCGACGCCATGAACGCGACTTTGGCGCAGCTTCACAATTTCGATTCCGTGGCGCTGGGGCTGGATGACTTCGGCAAGAAGGGCAATTATTTCGAGCGGCAGATTGCACGATGGTCGCGCCAATATCTGAATGACGAAGCGGCTGGCCGCGACGCGAACATGGATCGGCTGATCGAATGGCTGCCAGCGAACATTCCGGTGGGCGATGAAAGCCGGATCGTGCATGGCGATTATCGGGCGGACAATATGGTGTTCCACCCGACCGAGCCGCGCGTGGCGGCAGTGCTGGATTGGGAGCTTTCGACGCTTGGCCATCCGCTGGCGGATTTCGTCAATCACCTGATGATGTACCGCTTGCCGCCCGCTATTCTTTCCGGCCTGCGGGGCGCCGATTTCGTGGCGCTGAAGCTGATGCCGGAGGAGGAGTATATCGCCGCCTATTGCCGCAGGACCGGGCGGGACAGAATCGGCCATATCGGCTTCTACCGCGCCTTCGCTCTTTTTCGGCTTGCCGCCATCTATCATGGCATTAAGGCAAGGGCACTACGCGGAACGGCCGCGTCGGCGCACGCGGAAGAACTGGCGGCGCAATATCCGCTGCTCGCCCAATTGGGGTGGAGCGAGGCGGAGGCGGCCTGATCAAAGGGGAATGGTGGAATGAAGACCCGGATTACCGAGCTTACCGGCACGCGCTATCCTATTATCCAGGGTGGCATGCAGTGGGTGGGCCGCGCCGAGCTGGCTTCGGCGGTGTCCAATGCTGGTGGCCTCGGCATCCTGACGGCGCTGACGCAGCCGACGCCCGAAGCGCTGGCCGCCGAGATCGAGCGGTGCCGGACGATGACGGACAAGCCGTTCGGCGTAAACCTGACCATTTTGCCGACCGCGCAGCCGGTCCCTTACGAGGCCTATGCGGAGGTGATTGCCGGGTCAGGCGTTGGCGTGGTCGAGACTGCGGGGCGCAGTCCCGCCGAGTTCATTGCGCGCTTCAAGCAGGCAGGCGTCAAGATCGTGCACAAATGCACCGCCGTTCGCCATGCGCTGTCGGCGCAGCGGGCTGGGGTCGATGCTGTGTCGATCGATGGGTTCGAAGCGGCGGGTCATCCGGGCGAGGATGATATTCCGGGCATGGTGCTGATCCCCGCTGCGGCGCGGGCGCTGGAGATACCGATCCTGGCGGCAGGCGGCATGGCGACCGGACGCAGCATGGCGGCGGCTCTGGCGCTGGGGGCGGAAGGCGTGACGATGGGGACGCGCTTCATGCTGACCAAGGAAGCGCCAATCCATGAGGCGATCAAGCAGGCTGTGGTGCTGGGGACGGAGCGCGACACGACGCTGATCTTCCGCCAACTGCGCAACACGGCGCGCGTCTTCCGCAATGCCGTTGCCGAGGAGGTGAATGTCAAGGAACGCGAGCCCGGCGCGACGTTTGAGGATATTCGGCCGCTGGTCGCTGGCGCGCGGGGGCGCGCGGCGCTGGAGAGTGGCGAAGTGGATGGTGGCCTCGTCTGGGCGGGGCTTGGCATTGGCCTGATGGACGATATTCCGACTTGCGCCGAATTGATCGAACGCATCGTGCGCGAATGCCGCGAGGCGCTGGGCCGCGCCGTGGCGCTGACCGGGGAGGCGTGAGCATGAGCTATAATACGATCCGCTATGAGGTTGAGGATGACGGCGTCTTGCTGCTGACGCTCAATCGACCGGACAAGCTGAACGCCTTTACCGTCGAGATGTGCGAGGAGCTGGTCGACGCCTATGGCAGGGCGAGTCAGGATGATGCGGTTCGCGTGATCGTGGTGACGGGCGAGGGCCGTGCCTTCTGTGCGGGGATGGACCTGTCGGTCGGCGGCAATGTCTTTGGCCTCGACGAAAGCATGACGCCCACCATGGAAGACTTGCGCGAGCGTGGCGATGATCCCGCCATCCTGGAAGGCGTGCGGGACACGGGCGGTCGCGTGGCGATGGCGATGTATGATTGCCTGAAGCCGATCGTCGGCGCGGTGAACGGCGCGGCGGTTGGCATTGGTTCGACCATGCTGCTGCCGATGGATTTCCGCTTTGCTTCGGACAAGGCGCGCTTCGGCTTTGTCTTTGGGCGGCTGGGCATCACGATGGAGGCTTGCTCGTCCTTCTTCCTGCCGCGCATCGTTGGATTGGAGCAGGCGCTGGAGTGGGCCTATAAGGCCGATATTTTCGATGCTGCCGAAGCGCATGATAAAGGACTGGTCCGCGCCGTGTTCCCGGCCGAGACGCTGGTTGAGGAGGCGAAGGCCTTTGCCCGGTCGCTGGTCAAGGACCGCTCGCCCGTTTCGATCGCGCTGATCCGCCAGATGCTGAACCGCAACAGCGCGCAGCCCGATCCGTGGCAGGCGCATCTGACGGAATCCCTGGCAGTGTTCTACACCAGCCAGGCTGACGGCCGCGAAGGGGTTCGCGCCTTCAATGAAAAGCGGCCGGCGGAGTTTACGGGGAAGGCATCGCAGATGCCGCCTTTCTTCCCCTGGTATGGTGACAAGTGATTTAAGGAGAGGATTGATATGATCACGCTTGAAGACAAGATCGAGATTCAGGAACTGATCGCCCGCTTCACCCGCTGTTCCGACTATGGCGACTGGGAGGCGCTCGCCACCGTCTATACGCCCGATGTGGCCGTGGAAATGGAGGGTCTTCCGATCCGCTATGAGGGCATTGAGGCGCAGGTCGAGCATGCCAAGGAGTCCGATAGGCAGGCCGAGGGCAAGAACCGCCACTATAATTTCAACATGATCGTGTCCGAGAAGGACGGCGCGGTATATGCCGAATATGCATTCATGAACGTCAATGCGGGGCATGCGCCGATGAGCTCCAAGATCGTCGTGACCGGCCGCCAGCGTGACACGGTGGTGAAGACCGGCGACGGGTGGAAGATCGCGCACCGCTTCGTTCAGTTCGACCAGTCGTTCAGCCTGGACTTTTAAGCCACGGAGGAACGGTCGTGGACATCAGGGATCTGTGCGCCGTCGTGGCCGGCGGTGCTTCGGGGCTGGGCAGCGCGACCGCCGCAAGGCTGGCCGAGCTTGGAGCCCGCGTCGCTATCTTCGACCTGAACGAGGAAGCGGGGGCTGCCTTGGCCGAGCGGTTGGGCGGCAGCTTTCACCATGTGGACGTGACCAGCGCGGAGTCTGTGGACGCGGCATTGGCGGCGGCTGAGGCGAAGCTGGGAACGCCGCGCATATTGGTGAATTGCGCAGGCGTGGCGCCGGGGTTCCGCGTGGTGGGGAAGGATGGATCGCCGCACCCGCTCGACGCGTTCCGCAAGGCCGTCGAGATCAACCTGATCGGCAGCTTCAACGTCATTTCGCGTTTCGCCGCCCGGCTTGCCGCTGCGGGGGTGGATGGCGAAGAAGCGGGCGTGATCATCAATACCGCGTCGGTCGCTGCCTTTGATGGTCAGATCGGCCAGGCTGCCTATTCCGCTTCCAAAGGTGGCGTGGTTGGGATGACGCTGCCGATCGCGCGTGATCTGGCGCAACACCGCATCAGGGTGATGACGATCGCGCCGGGCATTTTCCTGACGCCGATGCTGCAGGGCTTGCCCCAGGCGACGCAGGATTCGCTCGGCAAGCAAGTGCCGCACCCGTCGCGGCTGGGGCGTCCGGATGAATTTGCGAAGCTGGTTCAGAATATCATTGAAAATCCGATGCTGAACGGAGAAGTCATCCGTCTGGACGGCGCCATCCGCATGGGACCGCGCTGACCGTCCGTCTTGAAAGGGAGGCTGGCCGCCTCCTTGGCGAATATAAAAAGGATTGCTGCCATGACCGAGACCAGCCGGGATGTGACGAAATTGCCGGAAACCGAGGCGAAGCTGCGCGAATTTGTCGAGCAGGGTGTTATATCGGGCGGCATCTTGGCATGGGGAACGGCCGATGGTCGCGTCCGGTACCATGGCGAGGGCATGCTGGGCTACGCGCGCAAGGATGTGGTGGACGAGCGGTCGATTTTCCGCGTCTTCTCCCAGTCGAAGCCCGTCACCGGTATCGGCGCGATGATGCTGATCGAGGACGGCATCATTGGTCTGGACCAGCCGATTAGCGAGATTTTGCCTGCCTTTGCCGAGATGCGGGTCGTCGAGGGTGACGATCCGGAAGTCACGCGGCCTGCCGTCCGCCCGATTACGGTACGTCACCTGCTGACCCATACGGCGGGCTTCGGCATGGACGGCATGACGCTTGGCGAGCTTTACTCAAAGCATGGCGTGGCGCCGGGATCGCGGGACTGGGTACCGGGTCCGGGTGATCTCCCCGCGCCGACAACGCTTGCCGAATTGGGTGAGCGTATCGCGGCCCTGCCCTTGGCCACCGATCCTGGCACGCGGTTCGATTACAGCGTTGCGCTGGACGTTTTGGGATTGGTGATCGAAGTGGCGTCGGGCATGCCGTTCGAAACCTTCCTGAAGACGCGCCTGTTCGATCCGCTGGGCATGGTGGACACGGGCTTCTCGATCACGGCTGATCACGCCGCCCGCTTTGCCGACCTTCCTCAGCAGAAGGAAGACGGGACATGGGGATTGGCCGATGATGCGGCGGACAGTCTCTATGCGCGCCCCTATTATCCGTCGGGCGGCGGTGGCCTGGTGTCGACGGCGCATGATTATTCCCGCTTTGCCGCGATGCTGCTCAAAGAGGGCGAGTTGGACGGCGTGCGCGTGCTGAAGCCGGAGACGGTGCGGATCGCGCGGTCGAACCTGCTGCCGGAAGCAGTGACGAACGTGGACGTGCCGATCGGCTATACGCTGTCCAATATTGGCATGGGTGCGGGCATGTCCGTGTCGTTGCAGGCGAGCGAGCAAACCAACAGCTTCTTCGATTGGCCGGGCGCGGTGCCGGCCGGCGTATTCGGCTGGCCGGGCGCGGCGGGAACCGCATGCTGGATGGACCCGGAACGCAAATTCTTCCTGCTGTACCTGACGCAATATTGGCCGTCTTGGCTGAACGGCAGCATGCGGCCGGAGATCATCGCGGCGGCTTATCGGGATCTGGATAAACAATAAGAAAATGGGAGGATGCCATGCCGGTACTGGACAATGACGCGGATTTCACCCCCAGCCTGGGATCGCCCGGGTCGGGAGTTGTCATCACGGGCGGTGCGTCCGGTATCGGCTTGGCGGCGGCTCATGCTCTGGCTGCGGTAGGGCGGCCGGTCGCGCTTTGGGATATAAATGCAGAAGGCGCGGCGGGGTCCGCGAGTATCATCGAGGGCCGCTATGGTGTCCGTGCGGCAGGGCTGAGCGTCGATCTGCGCAATCCGCAGGCGGTGACGCCCGCGGCGATCGAGACCCGCGCGGCGATCGGGGCGATCGGTGGCATCGTCCATTGCGCTGGCACGGCCGAACCGACGGGCATAGATGGGGTCACGCCGGAAAATTGGGATGCGGGACTGGCGCTGCATGTCCGGTCGCTTCTGTTGATGACGCAGGCGTTCCGGGAAGATCTGCGTTCATCACCGGGCAGCGCGATCGTGGCGCTGTCATCGATCAATGCGACGCTGGGCAATGGGATGATCCCGATCTACAGCGCTGCAAAGGGCGCGGTGATCTCCCTCGTCCGATCGATGGCTGATGAGCTGGCGGGCGATTGCGTGCGCATCAATGCTGTCAGTCCTGGCATGATCGATACCCCGATCATGACGGAGACGAAGGCCCAGCTGCCGGGGCATTTTGAGCGGCGGATCATGCTTGGTCGTTATGGCGCGCCGGAAGAGCTGGGGCGTGTCATCCGGTTTCTGATGTCGGACGAGGCGAGCTATATGACGGGCGCGGAAATCGTCGTTGATGGCGGCAATATCAACTCGCAGCGGCAATAGGAGCCGGGAGAACCGCTTTGGCAAGAAGGCGCCGCGCTGCCCGGCCGATGCCGGACAGACGCAGCGCCCTCCAGCAAAGATTAGAGGCGGTTCACTTCCTTGGCCGTCAGGCTGGTGACCAGACCCTTTTCCGCCGCGCTCAGCGTGGTGGCGGGAATGACGACGAAGCGGCCGCTGTAGATGATCTGGACGCCGGTCGGTGCGCCAGCGCTGTCCTTCAGGATGCGATCGATATAGCCGACCTTGCGGCCGTCAGCGGTCTTGACCAGCGCGTTCTGCTTGATGAGCGGCGCATCGGCGGCGATGGCAGCAGCGGAAACCGACAGCGACAGAGCCGCCGCGAAAGCAAAAGAAAACTTCATGATTGGATCCCCTTGTGAATGGATGGAGGGGCCGATAGCACGCGTAAAAGGAAATAATAAGACATCCCGTGTTGCAAAAAATGCAATTTACGTTTCCGGTTCGGAATTTAGCGGATTTGGGTGGAATTTGCAGCTGGCAAGATGTTGCTGCGGATAATGGAGAGGGTTGGGTAAGGATGATTTGTAAGCGTCTCCAACGCCGTGGGAGCCCCTTTGCATGACGGATCAAGCACGCGAGTCGGGACCACGCCTCGCCGGATTTTCGGTGATCAGCATCGCAACGGGCGGGTTCAACATCCCGCTGCAAACCTACTTGCCAGCATTTTACGCGACCGTGATCGGGATGGACCTGGCAACGGTTGGCCTGGTCTTCATGATCAGCCGCTTGTGGAGCGCGGCGGCGGACCCGGTGATCGGATGGGCGTCGGACCATACGCGCACACGGATCGGGCGGCGCAAGCCGTGGATCATCGGAGGCGGCCTGCTGTTCCTCCTGTCGCTGCTCGCTGTCTTTTCTCCCCCCGCTGGCGCCACGCCGCTTTATCTTGGCGGATGGCTGTTGCTACTGTGCCTGGGGTGGACCGCGACATCGACGCCGCTTTACGCCTGGGGCGGGGAGATGGCTTCATCACCGGTCGAGCGGGCGCGTATCCAGGCCTATATTCAGACTGGCTCTTCCATCGGCATTTTCCTGGTGCTGGTCCTGCCTGCGATATTGGATGCACTGGGACGGGGAAATCCCGAAGCACGCGTTGGATCTATGGGAGCCCTAGTGGCGGTGGTTCTTGCCGCCGGAATGCTGTTGATCGCCTTCCTCTTTCGCGAGCCGCCGCCCGGTCCACCTGTGTCGGCCCCCGCCAACTGGCGAAAGGGCATAAGGACGGTGCTGACCGACCATGCGCTGTGGCGGATCGTCGCGTCGGATTTCTTTGTTGCGCTAGGACAGGGTTTCCGCACCGCCGTCTTCCTCTTCTTCGTCACGCGCTACATGGGGATGGCATCGCCTGCGCTGTTGCTGATGCTGCAATATGCGTTCGGCATGTTCGCCGCTCCGCTATGGGCGCGGATCAGCTACAGGTTCGGGCGGCTAAGGACGCTAATCATGGCCGAGGGCGTTCAGGTTGCGATCAACCTGATGGTCCTGTTGCTGACGCCCGATCGCATGTGGCTGTTCATCCTGCTGATCGTGGGACAGGGCCTTACGCAAGGGTCGGGCAACCTGATGCTGCGATCGATGATCTATGATGTAGCCGACCGACATCGCGAAAGCAGCGGGATAGAGCGGGCTGGGCTGTTTTCGTCCGTCTTCAACGTGACGACCAACGCCGCCTACGCGGTGGCCGTGGGCATAGCCCTCTCCGTGGTGGGCTTCCTTGGGTTCGATCCACGGTCATCCGGCACCGAGGGCGTGGGCGGCGTGCATTTGTTCTTCGCGATTGGCCCTGCGCTTGGGCATCTGCTGTCCATCTTCGTCATTAGCTGGCGGCGGGCGAAGCTAAGCGGCTCCCTAGCCGAGAGCCGCCTGCCTTCTGCTTGACCACCGGGATTGAGCAGCCGCGCGCCGCGTCAGACGTCGATGACTTTCGCCGGATTCATAATCCCGGTCGGGTCCAGCGTCCGTTTGATCTGGCGCATCACCTCGACGGCGGGGCCATGTTCCGTGACGAGATGCGCTTTCTTGCCCATGCCGATGCCATGTTCGCCAGTGCAGCTGCCCTCCATCGAAAGGGCGATCGCAACGACCCGTTCCGATAACGCCTTCGCCTTGCGTGTTTCTTCCGCCGACTCCGGGTCGAAGACGAGGACCACGTGGAAGTTTCCGTCACCCACATGACCCACGATGGGCGCAGTCAGTCCGCTTTCGTCGATGGCGCGGCGCGTTTCCTCTATACAATCGCACAAACGCGAAATGGGTACGCAGACGTCCGTTGCGATCGCCTTGCATCCGGGACGTAGGGCGAGATTGGCGTAGTGAACCTTATGCCGGGCCTCCCACAAGGCGGTTCGTTCCTCGGTCTTCGTCGCCCAGTGGAATTGACCGCCGCCATTGTCCGCAGCAATTTCGGAGAAGCTTTCCGCCTGTTCCGCAACGCCCGCAGGCGTGCCGTGAAATTCCAGGAACAGCGTCGGACATTCGCGATGATCCATCCGGCTATATGCGTTGATCGCGCGGATCTGGAGCGGATCGAGCAGCTCGATCCGGGCAATGGGGAGGCCGATCTGGATCGTCTGGATGACGGCGTTAACCGCCCCGCGCAAAGTTTCAAATTCGCAAACGGCAGCGGAGATCGCTTCCGGTTGGCCGTAGAGGCGCAGGGTGACTTCGGTAATGATGCCCAATGTGCCTTCAGACCCGACGAAAAGCCCGGTGAGATCGTAACCGGCAGCAGATTTCCGGGCCCGCCCGCCGGTCCGGATGATTTGCCCATCCGGAAGTACGACGGTCAGCGCCAGCACATTCTGGCGCATGGTGCCGTAGCGGACAGCGTTCGTGCCGGAGGCCCGCGTCGAAGCCATGCCGCCAAGCGATGCATCCGCCCCCGGATCGACGGGAAAGAACAGGCCGGTGTCCCGCAGCTCGGTGTTGAGCTGCTTTCGCGTGACGCCAGCCTGCACCGTGCAGTCCAGGTCCTTCGTACTGACGCGCAGCACCTGATCCATGCGCGAGAGGTCAATGCAAAGACCGCCGCGCGCGGCGAGGAAATTGCCTTCCAGCGACGTGCCGGTGCCATAGGGCGTGACAGCGATCCCCTGTTCGTTGCAGAAGCGGACCGCCGCGGCCACTTCCTCAGTGCTCAAGGGGTAGACCACCGCGTCCGGCGGCATCGCGGGGTAAAAGGTTTCTGCCCGGCCATGATGGTCACATATCGCGGCGCTGTCGCTGAAGCGGTCGCCAAATAGCGCGCGCAGGCCAGTCCAATCGGGTTGCTGAGCCTTTGCCGCCGTCGCCATCTACTTCTCTCCCGTGATGGAAAGCCACGGTACAATGCTTTGGCATGTTGCTCCACCATTTAGGCCGGTACGGTTTGCGCGCCCCTGACAAGCCGTCCCGGCCGCGCACCGGTCGCGTCGTCGCTCCGGCGGATGACTTCGCCTGACACGATGGTGGCGACGAAGCCCGTTGCCTTTTGGTCGAGCCGCCTGCCACCGCCCGGCAGGTCGTAGCGCACTTGGGGTGCGTGAAGATGAAGGGCGTTGAGATCGATTATATTGATATCCGCCTTGTACCCGGGCGCGATCCTGCCCCGGTCGCGCAAGCCCATGGTTTCCGCCGGGCGTGAGGTAAGCGCCCGGACGGCCTGGGGGATGCTGAGCCTGGGGCCGTCGCGATCGCGGGTCCAATAGGTCAGCAGGAAAGTGGGATAGCTCGCGTCGCAGATCGCTGCATAATGGGCGCCGCCGTCACCCAAGCCCATCACTGTATCGGGATGGGTGATCAGATCATGGATGGTATCGAGGCGACCATTATAAAAGTTGCCGAGCGTGTTGTAGAGCATGCCCTTGCCATCGCCACCATTCATCAGAAGGTCGTAGGCGACCTCTTCCGGCGTGATGTCGAGGCTGCGCGCCTGCGCGCCGACGCTGCTTTCCGCGGGCGGTTCATAGTTGGGCGGGTCGGACAGCGGGAAGATCCAGTCCCAGTTGCGTGTCATCATCGCCAAGGGATGGCCATCATGCGGCTTTTCGGCGACGAGCTTGGCGCGAAATTCCGGGTCGCGCAAATGCGGGAGCTGCTGGTCGAGCGGGAGCGCGGCGATCGCTTCATAGCTTGGACACAGCGAGAAGGGGTGGCTGGACAGTTCAAAGCCGCAGATCATGCCGACCGGCCGGGGGAGTATTTGCGGGCTGATCTTCAGGCCCTGCTCATTGGCTTCCTCGCAGATGCGTAGAGCATCATGCCACACGGGCTCACCCGTATTGGAGGTGCCGAGCGTGAAGGTGGCAGGGCGGCCTGCCGCTTTCGCAACGGTCAGAAGATGGGCCAGTTCGTCGGTCCAGCTGGAGAAGGGGGCGTCGAGCACCATCTGCAGGACGCCGGTGTCCGCGTCCCGCATTGCGCCGGCAATCGCCTTCAGCTCTTCCACATCAGCCTGGTAGCTTGGGATATTCTCCCCTGCCTTGGTCCGGTGGATGAGCAGCCGTGAAGTCGCAAAGCCGATCGCGCCCGCATCCAGCGCCTCGCGGGTGAGGGCCTGCATCTTTTGGAGGTCGTCGGCTGTCGCGGCTTCGCGCTGCGCCCCCCTTTCGCCCATCACGAATACGCGCAAGGGGCTGTGGGGCAGAAGGGCGGCAACGTCGATGTCGCGGGGGCGGGCTTCTAGGGCGTTCAGATAGTCGGGGAAGCTTTCCCAGTCCCAGCTCAGGCCCTCGGCCATGACGACGCCGGGAATGTCCTCCACGCCTTCCATCAGGCGGATCAAGCGATCATGGTCAGCATCGCGGCAAGGCGCGAAGCCTACGCCGCAATTGCCGATCACCACCGTGGTCACGCCATGGGAGGAGGAGGGGGAGAGTTCCTCAGACCAGATGGCCTGACCATCATAATGGGTATGGATGTCGACGAAACCGGGCGTGACGGTAAGGCCCGTCGCGTCGATGACTTCACGGGCTTCGCCAGTGAAGGCGCCCACGCTGACGATCACGCCATCCTGAATGGCGACGTCACCGGCGAAAGGTTCGCCGCCGCTGCCGTCGACGATCGTTCCGCCACGGACCAGCAGGTCGCACATGGTCATTCGGCTGCCCTCGCGATGGGTTCAAGGCTGGTCTTGCCGTCCGACGCCCAGAAGGCGCCCTCCTGGAACGTATCGACATCTTCCGCGCCCCGGATGCCCAGCGCTTCGCGCGCTTCGGCGAGCGGCAGGTGGAATGCGGTTTCAAGCTTCTTCATGAAGAATGCGTCACTTTGCTGCCCGACCTTCATCCCGCGCTGAATGGCGTTGATGGCGGTCGGCCACACTTCGGGGTAATGGAGCATTGTGCGCACAGTGTAGCGCAGGGATCCGAAGAGTTGGAGCACATTGACTTCGGCGGCCAAATGCGGGTTGCGTATATGCCGCGGCACATTGGTCAGGCGAGCCCAGTAAGGAACCAGCTCACCCATGAAGTTGAACCCGCCGCCAAAGAGAATATGCTCGAAATCATGTGTTTGCCCAGAGCGCAGATTGTAGAATTCAAGCTGCGTCTTGGGTTCTTTCCAGGGCATGATCTGGATTTCATAATCACCGGCTGTCATTTGCCGATAGAAAACACCGCCCAATGACCCTGGCTCATATTCCTGGAAGTCTTCGATTTTGTAGGTTGAAATGAAGCCTTCGTTGAACCAGGCATCCAGTTCCGGATTCACTTTCCGTTCCTGCGTGAACATGTCTTCGATCGCGTCATGATCGCGCAGGGAATCCAGGATCGGGAGAAGCTGGTACATTTCCGCAGGCGGCGGCACGTCCGGCCCGTTCCGGCGCAGCAGGATCATCGCAAGCCAATCGCGCAATGCCGGATTGTTCAGATATTTGGATGAAGAAAGAAGCACGCTGCTTTCGGTTTCGACGGGCATCAGGCCACGCATCAGATAGGGAATGTCAGCCATTTTCAGTGTCCTTCAATCAAGTACCAGTTGTTTGTTGCCTGATCCCCAGGCGCTGATCCGCTCGTCACCGACCTTGAACTGCGGCAGCAGGTCGAAGAAACTCTTGTCGGCGACGACGATGCGCTGTAGGCGGCGAGGCGTCATGCCCGTCAGGTCGCCGCGCGAATGCTGCAGGGCGATATTGTCCCAGATGACGAGGTCGCGATTGTTCCAATGGTGGCGATAGATGCGGTCTTCGCGATAGAGTTCGGCAAATAGCGCGTTGAGCGTGGCGTCGCTTTCCGGCTGATCCATGCCGGTGATGCGGGCGGTCTGCATGTCGCTGACGTACAGGATGGGCTCGCCGGTGCGCGGGTGGGGGATGATGGCCGGCCGCACCTGATGCGGCATGTCCGCCGAACTGTCATAGCCGACCGTCCTGTGGGTCTGAACCGGCGCAATCATCGTCACCGCTTCCCGTTCTGCGACTGCCGCTTTCAACTGTGGCGGAAGTGCCGCTGCCGCCGCTGCACCATTGGCGAAGTCGGTCCAGCTTTGCCCATCATTGACGGCGACTGCGTGCAGGGAGATGATCTTGAACGGCTCTTCGGTAAAAGCGAGGTCGCTGTGCCATGTGAGCGGGCCAGACCCGAGCGCGCCATCACTCGATATTTCGCGATATTCGCCGTGGGAGCCCAGCACGCGGCCGAAATTTTCAAGCAGCCGCACTTGATCGGCTTCGCTGAGATTCTGGTCGCGGAACAGGATGAGCTTATGGCGATCGAATAGCTCCGTCAGCCTCCGTTCGAAGCCCTCGGGCAGCGGCCACTGCAATTTGACACCGATCTCGACGCCAAACGGCTCAAGCGGCCGCTCTGTCCAAGGCAACGCCATCCCATCTCTCTCCATCTCTTATGACGACGAACGGTATCGAACCGTTCGGTCAACGTCAACATCAATGGGTGTATCCCGGCGTCAGGCTGGTGTAGCAGCCGGTTGATGCGCAAGGATGCTGGATGAAACTGGTGGCAGGAGACAGGGGCGAGGTGTCGTCGCCGCGCGTCCGGCACTTGCTGTTGTCGGCACGCGCGCAATTTGTGGATCGAGGTTTCGACGCGGTCAGCATCGATTCGATCGCGCGAACCGCCGGGGTGAGCAAGGAAACCATCTACCGTTACTTCGCTGACAAGGAGGCGCTGTTCCGCGCGGCGTTGGATGCGCAAGGCGCGGAGTTCGACGCGCGCGCGGCTGCCGTGCATGAAAGTGCTGCTTCCGGGGGGTCGGAGCTGGCGGGGCTGGCGAGGGCTATTCTCGACTCTGCGTTGGATCAGGGGATGTTCAGCGCGCTGTGGGTCGCGGCTGGCGTGGCGCACAAGATGCCGGACCTGGCGGCGTCCCTGCAAAATGGGCAGGGCATGCGCCTGGAGCCTGTGCGGCAGGCGTTGGAGGGTTTCGCCAGGGAGAAGGGCGTCGATCGTCCCGTCCCGCTGGAACTGGCGTTGGATTTCGGGTCCTTGGCAGTTGAGGGGCCGGTTGTGCTGATGGGCTTTCCCGCGGCCTCGCCTGTGGATCGTGAGCGGGCAGCGCATCATGCCGTCACATTGTTTGTAGAAGGCATCGGCGGGACTTCGCCTGCTCGATTGCCACCGCCGAAGCCTTTGTTCGATACGAGGCTGCCAGTCGTTGAAGAGCCTGCTTCCCATATCCGCACTTTACTGGACGTAGCAGGGCGTCAGTTCCTGGAGGAAGGATTTGAGGGCGCAAATCTGAACCTGATCGGCGAAGAAGCCCGGGTCGGGCGTGGGACGCTCTACCGGCATTTTGCCAGCAAGGCTGGCCTCTTTGCAGCGGCCATGCGGCTGTTGGCGTCCGACTGTGCAGGCGCGGCAGCGCCACCGGCGCTTCCTTTAGCGCGAGCAGATGCCGATGCGTTGCGCCACTATGTGGAGGCTGCGCTGGAGAGCCTGGCGTCCACCACGTCGATCCGCCTGCACCGTGTCGTCATCAGCCAGTCCCGGCGAGACGCGGCGCTGGCGAGGGAGGTGTATCTTGCCCTGCGTGGACCGTGGGTCGATGGGCTGATCCCATGGTTGGAGAGCCTTGGTATCGAAGAGAGTGCGGACTGGCATGCGCGGCAGCTTCTGGTGCTCGCCATGCGGGGCAACCGCTTACTCGCGGGGGGGCATCCGGTCGCGAAGCGGGACAGGGGGCATTATGCCGAACGCGCCGTGACCATATTCCTGAATGGTTTCATGGCGATGCTGTGAATGGCGGCGGTGTCCATCCAGATCAACAAAATCGGGGGCTATTCCGATTCTTTCAATGCGCAGCAAATTGGGGGAAGATCGCCGCATTAGCTCATATCCATGGGTGGCGAGATGCTTCGGTGGCAAATAGTGTTTTGACAAAGCTACGCAGCCTCGCCATCATATTGGCGTTCAGGCGCGTCGGAGAACGCAGTCCGCTTCTATGGCGGGATGTACAGAGGGAGGTCGGACATTCGCGACATTAGCTGGCAAGGGCCGAAGCTGGCTTCGTCCTTACTGCTTGCGCGAGGCGCCGCCCGCGATCTTCTCAAAAAGAAAATAATATCGGCTTTGAAGCCCAACATCTTGGGAGAGAGACATGCATATCATGAATACACGCTATCTGCTTGGCTGCGGCACTGCGCTGCTGTCCGGCTTGGCCTTCATCGTACCCACGACAGCTTCCGCGCAATCGGCGCAGTCGGCCGAGCCGGGACAGGTGGGGCTCGCCGAGATTGTCGTTACTGCCAACCGCCGCGAAGAGCGCGGGCAAGACGTGCCGATCGCCATCACCGCCATCTCGCCGGAGCGGCTTGAGCAGCAGGGCATCAACAAGGAACAGGATCTTCAGGCCAGCGTCCCGTCGCTGGTGGTCGGGCCCAATGGTCAGGGGTCGCGCGATTCCCAGTCCTTCACTTTGCGCGGTCAGGGTGCGACATTTCAGGCTTCGCCCGCCGTGGTCGTCTACCTTAATGAAATTCCGCTGCCGTCCGGCCTTACCCTCAACCAGCAAGGTGGGCCCGGCAACTTCGTCGATCTGGAAAACATGCAGGTCCTTGCAGGTCCGCAGGGCACGCTGTTCGGCCGCAACACGACAGGCGGCGCGGTCCTGCTGGTGCCAAAGAAGCCCCGTGATACCTTTGGCGGTTGGATTAAGGGCGAATATGGCAATTACGACCGCACTTATGTGGAAGGTGCGCTGAACCTGCCGGTAAATGAAAAATTGGCCGTGCGCGTAGTGGGCGCCTATCATGACCGCGACGGTTACACACGGGACGTGGTGTGGAACAAAGACCGCGACAATGAACATTGGTATTCGGGCCGCATCGGGATTTTGTTCAAGCCGACGGATACGATTACCAACTATACAATGGCCTATGGGTCCTATTCCAACAATAACGGCGCGGGGCTGATCCATCGCGGGTTCAATATTGATGGACCGGGCGGACTTGCCGATCTTCAACTCTGTGCCAATCTGCCTGCCGGGGCCGTTGGCGGTTATTCCTGCGATGTCTACCGCGCGACGACCGCACAGGCCGACGCCCTTGGGCCACGCAAGACCGCGTTTTCGGTCGATACCTTCAGCAAGACAAAGACTTGGGGTGTCAGCAATACCACCGACATAGAGTTGTCGGATGAACTGACGCTGCGCAATATCGTAAGCTACCAGCGTTTGAAGGTTGGGTATCGCTATGATGGCGATGCCACGGTGCTTCAACAGCATGACGTCGATCCGGGCGTTCTTCCGGGATCGGGCGTTGTTACCCTGGCGGGCACGAACATTCCGGTCACCTACTCCAACAGTACCGGAGCCACTGAACTGCCCAGAGATGATCTGCGCGTTTGGACAGAAGAGCTTCAATTGCAGGGCAATATGCTCGATGGAAATTTGAATTGGACCATTGGCGGCTTTTACTTCGATCAGCGGCCGAATGGGATTCAGGGGTCGAGAGCTATTCTCTACTGCCCTGCTGTGTCCACGGGTTCCGCAGGTGATTGCACTGCGTCGCAGTTTGAATATGGCACGAGCACCGTTTCCAAAGCAGTCTATGGCCAGGCGACGCTCAACTTCGGAGCCTTGGCGCCTTCGCTCGAAGGCCTGCGCCTGACGGGCGGCTACCGCCAGACCTGGGATCATGTGTATGGCTTCGCCTCGCAATTTAACTTCACCAGTCCTAATCCCGGCGAAGTTAGATGCGGTAAGAACAACGAGGACGTGCCATTGGCCACGGCGCGGTCGGATTGCCAATTCACCGGATCGCAGCGGACCAGCTCGCCATCCTGGCTGGTCGGATTGGACTATAAGGTGTCTTCGAACGTCCTCATCTATGGCAAGGTCAGCCACAGCTACAAGGCGGGCGGCTTCAATCCCTATGCTGTGTTCTTCGGCCAAGGCACTGATCCGGACACGCGCACTTTCCTGCCGGAGGATGTCACATCCTATGAAATCGGCATGAAGTCCGACTTCCGCCTCGGCGGCGTACCGTTCCGTTTCAACGTCGCGGGCTACTCGATCGATTATAAGGGTATTCAGCGCGCAACCGGTGACTACAATCCGACCACCACGGCTGGCGGTGCGCGTACTTTGAATGCCGATGCGCGCATCAAGGGGATCGAGATCGAAGCTTCGATGCGGCCATTCCCCGGCATCGAGGTGGGCGGCAATTTCAGCTACACCGATGCCAAGTACAAGAAATTTGACTATGTGTCAGGTACCGGCACGCTGGATTGCAACGGTCCCGTCGCGCCGGGCGGCACAGCTGACGCCTCTTGTCTCGATTTCCAATATGTCGCGCCCTATATTTGGAGCGTCCATGTTTCGGCCGAACAATCCTTAGGCAAGGACATGGGCACATTGGCATTCTACGCCAATTACTCGCACACTTCGACGCAGAATACGGAAGCTGTCGAGCTTCCGTCCCGGCAGCCGGGCGCGGTGCTGGAGCCGTTCGGGTTGCTGTCAGTCTCGCTTGACTGGCGTCAGGTGGCAGGATCCGGCTTTGACCTTGGCTTGTTTGCGACCAATCTTTCCAACAAGCTGTACCGGATTTCCAACAGTGACGTCTTTCAGGGCGGTGGCCTGCTCTATCGGGCGGAGCTTTATGGTGAGCCGCGCATGTATGGCGTTCGCCTGAAGTACAGCTTCGGAGGCGAATGATGGAGGCGAGCGGAGGAGATTTCGCCCGTTGACGGAAAAGGGCCGGGGCTAGCGTAGCGCCCGGCCCTCTTTTTGGCGGGTGGTATGGCCGCGAGCCGCGGCGCACGTCGCCAGCGAGGAGGGGGAATTGGCCTAGCTTCCCAGGTGCAGCAGGAGACGGGTGAATGAACGGTATGACGGGCGCAGTTGCCGGGGCTACTGGCGTGGGCGGGCATGATGGACGAGCGCGGATGATGGTGTTCCGCGCATTCCTCGCGCAAAATGTCGCCATCGGGTGCGCCTTTGGTGCGTTCGGAATTTCTGTTCTGCCGTTGCAGCAGATGTATGGGGCGAGCCGGGGCGCGACGACGCTGGCCCTGGCCCTGGCTGTCCTGGTGATGGGCCTTGTGAGTCCACTTGTGGCGAGCTTGATCGGACGGATCGGGCTGCGCTGGACGATGTTGATCGGCACGCTGATGTCGGGCATCGGCTATGCGCTGCTGGCGATCGCCCCGAGCATGCCCGTCGTGTTGTTGCTCTATGCCCTGCCGATCGGGGTTGGACTTGCCATGTTCGGCCCATTCCCGTCGAGCGTGCTTGCCAGCAACTGGTTCCGGCATAATCCGGGGCCAGCACTTGGGATCGCGAACATGCCGCTATTCGTGGCGCTGTTACCGATGTTGGGTATCTTCATCCTGCGCAATCATGGCCTGTCCGCTTTTTACCTGATCCTGGCAGCGTTGCATGTCATGCTCTTGCCCGTGATGCTGGGCGTGGCGGACGCGCCCCAGGGTGGCGCAGAGCAGCCGGGCCATCCGCATGCCGCAGGCGGCGGCGCAATGTTGTCGGCCCGTGCCGTGCTGCGACGCCCGGCCTTCTGGGTGATGTGCCTGGGCGCTGGATATCTGAATGCTGTTGGCATTACCGGCGTGTCGCACCTGGTCGCTTTTGTTGCTGAACGCGGCGTTGCGGGGGATCAGGCGGCGGGGCTGTTGTCGATCATGGGCGGCGCGGCCGTGATCGGCTCGCTCGCGATCGGATTCCTGTGTGGCTGGCTTGGAGCGCCCTTGGCGTTGGCGCTGATTGCGGCCGGACTTGCGATCAGTTGGGCGTCTCTTCTGTCGACCATTTCCTTTCCGATCATGGCATTGGCCGCGCTGATGCTGGGCGCGGGAGGCGCTGGCGTGTTTCCGGCAATCAACATGCTGTCGAGCCGCCTGTTCGGTCAGCAGTCGCTGGCCCGCGTCGTTGGTCTATTCGGGCTGGTGACGTTGCCGCTGACCTTCTTCCTGCCGCCGCTTGCTGGCGTGCTGCGCGATGCGGTCGGTGGTTATACGCCGGTGGCCGTCATCCTCATCGGGGGCTGTGCGCTTATGGCGATGATTTTCGTGGCGATGGCGCGTGCAACCGCGTCGCGGGCGGCGAACAGCCTGGTGGAGTGAGGACTGTTCAGCCCGCGTCCGAAGAGGCAATCTCCTTAGGGCGCTTCACGAACAAGGCGTCGCCAGGTTCGGTTGGGTTCATCTGCTTCAAAAATCGCTGGATGCGGGCTTCTTCAACGCCCAATCCGCGCGCGCAAAAGAGGACCGCGTCGTGCAAGGCGCGGTCTTCGTCATAGGGGATCGCTACCTTGTCGTGACAGCGCGCCATCATCATTATCGTGCTGATATGCTCGACAAAGGCACCGGCATTAGTGATAGAAAGCGTTTCACCGGCGATGCCGCCATCAGCTTTGGCCGCTTCCACTACCTTTCCGAGATTAGGCAGCGTCATGCGCAATGCACGTCGGTAAACGAGCCGGGCATAGCCACCATCGCCGGCGAGGCTGCCCACGACCATGCGCAAACCTTCAGCATTGATGGCGTGCATGCCTGCCATCGCATAGCTGAAGGTACGGCGCAGGATTTCAAGCAGGCCCTCCGTGCTGGCCTCTGCCTCGCCAAATGAGCGCATGACCCTGTTCTGGTCGATGATGACCTCGCGCAGCACGGCGCGATAAAGGTGCGTCTTTGTCGGGAAATGACGGAAGAGCAGCGCTTCAGACACTCCCGCCGCGCGCGCGATCTGCTGGGTTCGCGCGCCTTCCAGCCCGTGGCGCGCGAACACCGCCCTGGCCGCAGCGATGATGGAGGCTCTACGGCCGGCGCTGGAAAGTCGTGTGGCTGGCATGGGTAGAACGATGCTCCGGGAATTGGCTGGTCGGGTGCGAGGTGAGGAAAATAGGGTCTAAGCCTTTACAGAGCGGAAACAAGGCTGCTCGCCGTCCCATGCGCGTTAACAAGGGGCCGCCGTGCCTTTGATCAACCGTCGCTGGCAGGCTGATCTTTTTCTATCGTCGCGATAAAGCCGCTTAGCAAAGCTTTCTGCCGTTCGATCATGGCTGGGGAAAGGGGGTCCACCCCTGCCAATCCGCGCGCGACTGGCGACGCCCAGAAATAGCCGAACATCATGTTGAAGATCGCCACGATCTGCAGGATGAGATCCTCCGCCGCGGGCTTGATCTCGGCCGCCTGCGTGATCCGCTGTCCATAATCGATAAGCCGTTCGACCCACGCCATGCCGATTTCGTCCCGATCGGACGGAGCGGACAGGATCGACCTTATGAGCAGCATGGATACGTTGGGATGCTGCGCAAGGACATCGACCAGCCGGTCAGTCAGCGTGCGGAAGGAAGCGCTTTGCGGCGACCGGGCGATGGCCTCCTCCATCTCATCGGCCAGCGGCTGCAACGCTCTTTGCAGGACCTGGCGGTACAAGGCGTCCTTGCTTTCGAAATATTTGTAGAGCCCCGGCTGCTGGATGTTCGCTGCCGCAGCGATGTCACGCAGAGCGGTGGCTTCATAGCCCTTCTGCGCGAATAGTAGTTCAGCGGTATCAAGCAACCTGTCGGCGGTGCGTTGGCCCTTGCTGGTCCGTTGGACGACAGGCTCGCTGATGGCGCTTTGCGCTATGCTGGTCATGGATCGACCCTAAACGGCCAACGGCGCTTTGGCCATATGGCGCGGTGTTGGAGCCAGGCGTGCGCGGATCTCTTGTCGGTCCAGCGATATGCGCATTGTCCTTGACACCTGTGCGTGGGGGCGCATGAGCGCGTGCAAGTGCAGCACTGGCACCCAATTGTGCAGAGGACCAGATGATGGAAGATATCTATATTGTCAGCGGCGCCCGGACGGCGATCGGCGATTTTGGCGGCTCCCTGAAGCCGTTCATGCCCTCGCAGCTTGGCAGCATCGTGGTGAAGGAGGCGCTGTCCCGCGCTGCCGTCCCGGCGGCAGACGTGGAGCATGTCGTCATCGGCCAGGTGATGCCGACCAGCGCGCGCGACGGCATGCTGTCGCGCACCATCGCTTTGCAGGCGGGGGTGCCGCTGGAGGTGCCTGCGCTGACCCTGAACAGGCTCTGCGGGTCGGGTGTGCAGGCGATCGTTTCTGCGGCGCAGATGATGAAGCTGGGCGAAGCTGCCATCACCGTCGCTGGTGGCGCGGAGTCGATGTCGAACGTGCCCTATCATGATCATGGCGCGCGCTGGGGCCGCAAGATGGGCGACAATCCCGTCGAGGATGCGCTCGTTTGCGGGCTTCAGGACGCGGCCGGTGGCTATCACATGGGTGTGACCGCCGAAAATTGCGCCGAACGCCACGGCATCACGCGTGAGCAGCAGGATGCGCTGGCGGTGGAAGGTCATCAGCGCGCCGTGCGCGCCATTGCGGAAGGCCGGTTCAAGGACCAGATCGTTCCGGTCGAGGTCAAGACGCGCAAGGGCGTCACCATCTTCGATACCGATGAGCATCCGCGCGCTGACACCAGCATCGAAACGCTGGCGGCCATGCGTCCGGCGTTCAAGAAGGATGGTTCGGTCACGGCAGGCAACGCGTCGGGCATCAACGATGGCGCGGCTGCCGTTGTGCTGGCCACCGGCAGCGAAGTCGAACGGCGGGGATTGAAGCCGCTCGCGAAGATCCTTGCATGGGGTCATGCGGGGGTAGAACCGGAATATATGGGCGAAGGCCCGATCAAGGCGGCGCCTGTGGCCCTGAAGCGTGCTGGATTGACGCTCGACCAGATGGATGTGATCGAGGCGAACGAAGCCTTCGCGGCGCAAGCTCTTTCCGTCGCTAATTCGCTGGGCTTTGACCGCGAGAAGCTGAACCCGAACGGGTCGGGCATCGCGCTCGGCCATCCTGTTGGCGCTACCGGGACGATCCTGACGATCAAGGCTGCTTATGAGTTGAAGCGGACGGGCGGCCGCTATGCGCTCATCACCATGTGCATCGGTGGTGGGCAAGGGATTGCGCTGGTCATCGAGAATGCCGACTGATTGCTGAAGGAGCGCCGGATCCCGTTCAGGCGGGGTTCGGCGCCCGCGTCCATGCTGTCTGCGCTATGCTTGATCATTTATGTTAGACCTTACCTTCTATCGAGAACTCAATCACTTGTTGTGCGTTAAGACGGGACGGCGGTTGATGAACCGCTGGCATGGAGTAAATCATGTCCGTTCTCGTCGAGTTTCCAGATGGTGTGTTCCGCGAAGTTCCAAGCCAGTTGCGAGCGATCGGTGGCCAGCAAAATATATTAGCGGAATTCGAGCAAGTTCCCCTGAATTGTGATCCTCACTGGAAATATGAACGGGCAGATGGGCGCTGGGTCGCCGTGCATCGCCAAGGCCAGCTGCTCAGCCTGCGCCCCCCTGCTCCGGCATGGTGGCATTTTGTCGAGCTGATGATGGAGCCGGAACGGCGCGCCGCCGCGACGACCCCTGTAGACGCTATTCCCGAGGCAAAGCTTCAGTCCGCCGCCTGATCCCTTTCCGCGCGCTTGCCGTATCGTGCTTGCATCGCCGGAAGACGCGCTCTCCTGCGTGAGAGCAATGCGAACGAATGCATCCCGACCCGCGCGGGGGGATCATCCACCAATCCTTGAACAGATCATGGCATGATCCCACCGCCCACTTGTGCGAAGGTGAACTTGCGGTGGCCGACCGGGTCGCGATAGCCTGTGTCCCAGCACGATCGCCGGCGAGAAGGCGACACAGATGCAATGGCTTCGGCTCGAGGGAAAAATAGCCTCAAGAGGAGAGAGAGATGACGGACATGCTGATCCGTGGCGGCACTGTGATCGATGGTACAGGCGCGCCCGGCTATGCTGCTGACGTGCGCGTGGCAGGCGGCAGGATCACCGAGATAGGCGCGGGGTTGACCGCTGCCGCCGGTGAGGAAGTGGTGGATGCCAGCGGCTGTTATGTGACGCCGGGTTTCATCGAAAGCCACACCCATTATGACGCCACCATGTGGTGGCAACCGGACCTCGATCCGCTACCTGGCAACGGCGCGACCACGGTCATCCTGGGCAATTGCGGCTTTAGCGCCGCGCCGCTGTCGAAGGAGAAGGCTGCCCAGCTGGAGATGATCAAGATCTTCTCCTTTTTCGAGGATATTCCGCTGAAGCCCTTCCTCCAGAATGTCCCCTGGGATTGGGAGAAGTGGTCGGAATATAAAGCGTCGATGGCGCGCAACATCAGCCTGCCTGCCAATTACTCCGCCTTCGTCGGCCATATCGCCCTGCGTCTCGCGGCCATGGGCGTCGAGGCGTGGGATCGCGCGGCGACTTCGGACGAGATCGCGCGCATGGCCGAATTGCTGGAAGATGCGCTGGCTGCTGGCGCGCTGGGGCTGTCGGACAATCTGCACGACCATGATGGCGATGACCGCGCCATCCCCACATTGCTCGCCGACGATGCGGAGTTCGAAGCGCTGTTTGGCGTGATGGAGCGCTATCCCGGCACCACCTATCAAGTCATCATCGACACCTTCATGCGCAAGACTGGGCCGGAAAGCCTGGAGCGGCTTGGGCGTCTGACGAAGGGCCGGTCGATACGGATGCAGGTAGCAGGCGCTATCCCGACGCTGGAATTTCAGAAGGACATCCTTCCCCGCTTGCAGGAGACCATGGCCAAGCTGAAGGAAGAAGGCGTGGACGTCTGGCCCGGCTATGCGCATGTGTCGCCGACCAGCACGCTGAGCCTCGTCAAATCGCTGATCTTCGCCCAGTCGAATGATTATATTTGGCATGAGGTCGTCCTTGCCGAAACCCATGAGGAAAAGGCGCGCTTGCTTGCCGATCCCGATTGGCGGGCACGGGCGCGGGAAAGCTGGGACACCAAGGCGTGGCCGCACTCGCCGATGAACAACCCGCAGGATCTTTACCTGCTGGACAGCGAAAATGGCGCCGGGCCGGTCGGCGGCACCTTGAAGGATTTCGCGGACGCTCGCGGGTTGCATCGGTCCGATGCAATGGCGCAGTGGATCCTTGAAAATGGCACCAAATCGACGGTGCACATGGCACCGTTCCCGAAGGATGAGGACCTGACCATCCAGCTGATGCTGGACCCGCAAACGGTCGGCAATATCTCCGACGCGGGCGCGCATCTTCAGATGCTGTGCGGTGGGGGTGAGAATATCCTGCTGTTCACCAAATATGTCCGCGAAGGGCTGCTGACGTTGGAGCAGGCCATCCATGTGAAGACAGGCAAGCTCGCCAATTTCTTCGGCCTGCATGATACGGGCGAGATCAAGGTTGGACGGCGAGCAGATATCGCTGTCTTCAATTTGGGCGAAGTCGAATATCGCAATATGGAGAAGCGGTTCGACGTGCCCGATGGTGATGGCGGCACGACATGGCGCTTCACCCGCCCCGCCGCGCCGATGCGGCTTACGCTGGTGAATGGCGTCAAGACCTTCGACGGGAACAGCTATACCGGCGCTCGTCCGGGCGAATATCTGCAGCCGACGGCGGAAGCGAATGACGCGCTGGCTTCGCTGGAAGCGGCCGAGTAAAGACGAAGTATGCGGGCGGCTTGTGCCGTCCGCATACCCCTGCGAGAGGATTGGCGACTTGGCTAAATTCGGCGCTATCGACCAGATCGGCGTATTGGTGGAAAATCTGGACGCCAGCATCGATAGCTGGATACGCCATTCGGGCGTTGGTCCCTGGACGGTATTTCGCAACGTCACCTTGGACGGCGAGTATCGCGGTCAGCCAACCCGCGTGACCATGCATGTGGGATTATCCTATCAGGACGACGTGCAGATCGAATTGATCGAGGCGACGAATGATGCGGCATCTCCTTATCGCACCGATAATGGCGAGCGTCTGCTGGGGCTTCATCATGTCGCCCGCATTGTCGATGATCTGGACGCAGCGGTAGGAACGGCGGTGAAAGGCGGCATGGAATTGCTGTTCACCGCACACAATCCGGCGACGCGCGTCGCCTATCTGAGCGCGCCAGGGCAGCCGGGACAGTTGTTCGAGTTTATCTGCGGGCCGGACATGCGCGCCATGTGCGAAGCTGGCATAGCTGCTGCGCGCGATTGGGATGGGACTGATCCTGTCACGGTGATCGACTTCGCCGCAGCTTGACGGCGGCTTTCCCACCACAAATTACAGCGCGCGTGAAAGTGGTGCGCTGCCCCTCGACGAAAGGGGCAGCGCCGCGTGGTCTTATTCCGCCGCCATGGAGGTCATGCCCTGGTGGTTTGGCCTTGGGTCCTCGCTGACCGCAGTGGTCCAGGCCCACTCACCCGACTTTGGCGGATTAGTGATGCCGAATTCCTCGCGGATATCCTGCACCTGCCAGTCTAGATAGTCGCGATAGGGGATGAGGAAGAGAGGGTGCTTCCAGTTGCGGCCCTGCGCAGCGCCGATGTCCTCGGCTTCCAGTTCGACCTTGACCGCCTCAGGGTAGAACAGGCCGCTCTTCATCATGGTCTTGGCCCGCAGGTAGGAGCTGACCCGGTTGAAGAAGGATGCAAGTTCGGGGACGAAATAGTTATATAGCGCCCGCATATTGGCGGCGATCAGGGCGACTTCACCGGCATGATTGGTTTCAAAGCCGGTTATCATATGTTCGATGTCATGGGTATGGGTCCGCTCCTTCATGTAGAAATCGAAGTCGGTCTTGATCTCCATGCCCTGGAAGAAATGGTCCATATTATAGCCGCTATTGACCACGAAGTCGTAGATGACCGCGCGCAGCGTGCCGGGTTCCGCCCCTGCCAGCTCCTCGGTCTTGAACAGGGAAACCTTCTTCCCGTCGAGCCATGATTTGAACTCGGGCAGGCGTGCTTTCTCTTCCTCGAATAACTGGAAGATGCGGGGCCAGTTCTCCAATTCCATCAATATCTTCACGACATCGGGGATATAGGCTGTGTTCGGCAGTTCCGCTCCGTTCCGCCGCAGCATTTCCTGCGCGATCAACGCCCGCAATTGCGGATGATTGAGATAGGGCGAGGAACTGATCAGGACTGAGCTTTCCGTCGTGAAGCCCGGTCCCGATCCATTATAATATTCAAAATCTGCGCTGCTCACGCGCGCCGAAATATCATTTTCCATCATCTCTCTCCTCTCAAATTCTGTGTTTTAGAAACTCACCCCAAGCTCAACACCATAGGTACGCCCGCGTTCGTAACTGGTGATCAGTTGCAGCACGGGCGATCCGAATGGGTTATATTGTTCGTTGAACAGGTTTTGGCCGAATAGCGACAGCGATGCCTTCGCCCCGCCCAGCGGCATGTCGACCCATCCGATCCGGCCATCGACCAGCCAGTAAGCCTTGGTATAGGCATAACGGTTGAGGTCCGCGCTGTTGCCCGCGAGGTCGAAGAAGGGCGTCGATACCAGCGGCGCGCGGCTCCGGTAGCGCCCGTCTACCCGCGCCGAGATATGGCCGCCCATGCTCATGTCCGGGCTGTCATATTGGGCAGAGGCGCGGCCCTGCCATTTGGACGCGAAGGTGGTGCGGGCAATGTCGGCAACTTCGACCCCATTCAGGATGAAGCTTTTATAATCGAGGTCAGTATAGCTCAGATTGCCGCTCAGTGTTAGCCCGCGCACCGGCACCAGGTCCGCCTCCAGTTCAAAGCCCTTGATGCTCGCCTTGCCGGCATTGTCGAAGAATTGGCGGCCATTGATGAAGTTTTGGGTCTGAAGATCCTTATAGTCGCTGTAGAACAGGGCGATGTTGGTCCGCAGCCTGTTGCCCCAGCTTTGCGTCTTCAGGCCCAGTTCGTAGGCCGTCAGCGTTTCAGGCTTGTAGGGGATGCCGCTCAATATGCCGCCCGCGACATATCCGGTCGACACCTTGCCATAGGCGGTCACCTGATTGTTCGGCCTCCAGGTCAGAATGGCTGCCCAGGTCGCCTTCTTGTAATCCACCTTATAGTCGCCGACGCCCAATTGGCCGCCCTGACCGCCCGCTACCGCCGAAATCTGGTTCTCCCGCTTGTCGATGGTGTAGCGCAGGCCACCTGTCAGATCGAGTGTGTCGGTCAGGTGATAGGTGAGCTGGCCATAGGCGGCGTAACTGTCATTGATGGCGCGTGTGCGCGTCAAGCCGCTGCCGAATATGCTGTCGAGTGACGGGTTGAAGTCCGCTGCATCTATGACGCCGTCGCCATTGATGTCGAAGGGCAGCTGCCCGACCGGGAGGCCGGGGATGACGCCTACCGTCGATGTATCCACGACAACTCCGTTCGCCACGGGTTGGAAGATACCCAATATGTCCGTCGCGGGAGTGTTTTCATGGAAATAGAAAAGGCCTGCCGTCAGGTCGAAAGCTTCGGACGTGACCTGAACCTGAAATTCCTGGCTGAACTGCTTTTGACTTGTGGATCGAGAAGTTAGCAGGGAGAAGAAGGAGTCGTTGGGCCCTGGTGCATTGGCAGGGTCTAGGATGGCGGCAACGTCACCGGCCAGCAACGCCTGAAATTGTGCGGTCGTGAACCGTAGGCCACCAGTGGCGCCGAGGTCGTAGATGTTCGGGTCCTGCCGGAACTTGCGATAGGCAGTGATGCTCTTGAGCGTGATCTCGTCGCTCACGGGATAGGTGAAGGTCAGGCTATGTCCCTGCGTCACCACATGTTCTGGGCTGGTGGCATTGGTGACGGAGGTCAGGCGGTCCGTTGAGATGTTGGTGATCCCGCCAAATAGCGGTTGAAAGCCGATGATCGGGGCGAGCAACTGGCCTGATGCATCCGGGATGACGCCAAAGCTCTGTATCGCGCGCCCGGTCGAACGCGCATCGGTATAGTCGAAGCGATAGTCGGCGGTCAGGTCGCCCAGGTCCAGCCGGGCGGCGACTCCTACGCCATCGACATTGCGCTCACCCAGCCGGTCGGCGATGCGCTGCACCCCGAAGGACGGGTCGCGCTGACGCAGGTCGATCGTGCGGCCTCCCAGGAGATTGCGATAGTCACCCTCAATCTCGTCGTGCAGATAGGACAGCTTGACCGACAGGGGGCCGAGCGCGGGCAGATCGACGGAGACTTTCGTCCGAAACGCGTCGTAATTGCCGTAGGAGACCGTACCCCGGACGCCGAACTCACCCGATGGAGCAGCCGTCACCAGGCTGATCGCGCCGCTCGTGGCGTTGCGTCCGAACAAAGTCCCTTGGGGACCGCGCAGCACCTCGACCCGCTGGATGTCGGAAAGGTCGAAGATGGAGCCGACCGTGCGGCCAATATAGACGCCGTCCAGATAAATGCCGACCTTGGGATCGACGGCGTTGTTGGATGTGCCTGACGCCACGCCACGGATGATGATGGTGGGGTTGGACTGAAGGCCCTGCGTGTTGATCTGCAGGCTGGGAGCGAGGCCGGCGAGGTTGCGGACATTGGTGACGCGCAGCTGGTCGAGCTGCTCCGCACCAATGGCGGTCACGGCGACGGGCACCTTTTGCAGGCTTTCCTCGCGCCTTTGCGCGGTCACGATGATGTCGGCCAGCTGCCCTTGGACCTCAGCTTGTTGGGCTGGGTCGGCAGTCTGCGCCAGGGCCGCTGTCGTGGCGAACGATGATATGCCCGCTAACGCAACGGCAATAGATGAACGCATGGCAATCCCCTTCCTGTGGTCGGGCGATGCCATCCCTCGATACGGCCGTGCTCGGTTAAGAGCCCGGACCTTCGCCTGCGGCCAGACGCGCGTGCGCGCATCCGGCAACGGACGCTTGGCGGTGTGCCGCCATTATCTTCTTCATGATGCAGCCTGGGTTGGCGGCAAATGGCCGCGCGCCCTTTCTGCATCCTCTCCTGATAGCTTCAGCCAATGATCGGTTCTTCGGCCGCGCTATCCTGTTTGCATGTAGCGTGTCTTGAAATGATCCCTTCGTCAAGCGCCATGAATGGTCAACGTGGGATGAGCGGCGTTACCGGCGATGCCACGGCCAGGATCGCATGCCATTCGCCCGGCAGAGCAGAGGTGCGGCGGTCCACCTGGGCGATTTCGCGCAGCTCTGCCCTGAACCGCTCGATCCGTTCAGCGACGCGCGCGATGCCAACCGGGGACAGCTTCACTGTTTCCACGCCGAAGATCGTCTCGGGATCGCCATAATCCAGATTGAAGAACAGGTGCTTCATATGCTGTTCGAAATGTCGCCGCATCGGTTCGCGTTGCCACACATGCGCGGGGTCCAATCGCGCGCGTAGCCGTCCTCCGGGCAAGCGATCGACGAGGGCCAGCCTTTCCAGCCGTTCGACATGTTGGGGGATATGCTCCGGCGGAATGCCAAAGCCTTCCTCCGCCTCGGAGACGGGCCAGCCAGTGACGATGATGAAGAAGACTGTCGACAATTCCGGGCTGGCCGTCAGCGCCTTTTCCTGAGCGAGTGTCAGTTTATCGGACGATCGGTCGCGGACGGCGGCCTCTTCGGCGATTTCGGTGAGCGTCGTATCGGCCAAGGCGCAGAGCTGCGACAAGGTGCGCAGCCCCAGGCCGCGGCCGTGCAGCCATCTCTTCACCGTGGCGGTGCCGACCCCCAGCTTTTGCGAAACGTCCGCCTGCGTCAGCCCGGCCGCACGCAGCCGTCGGCGCAGCGCCGCAAGTAGGAGTTCATGTTCCATGCCGAAGGGGTCGCTGGACGGATGAGAGGGGCTCATCAAATGATCCCTTCCTGTGCTGCGAGGATGATGTGTCGCGGCAGTGGCGCTAGATTGCAGACTGCGATGTTTGATCGCGGGCAGTTCCGTGATCGATATCCATCCCTCGACTCTTCGGCTGCACGATATTCGTGCAGCCGAAGCTTGTTATCTTCCCCAGTCATGCTCTCTCCAACGCTTCTCTTTTGCACAAAGGGTACGCACCACGATGCAGCTTACAAGGCAGAAGTGAGCGCCTTGCCCGCTGGAAAGCATTTTCCTGTCGCAATCGGCACTGCTTGGGCATAGCTTGAACGAAGATGCTCGAGGCAAGTCCCGCCATGTTGGAGGGGCGGCGATCTTGGCGGGAGGGGCGAGTATATGAGCCAGTTTTTCGACGATCTTCAGGCGCGGTCGAACAAGGAAGATGTGTCGGACTGGATCCTCATCAGTCAGGAGATGATCGACCAGTTCGCAGGAGCGACCAAGGATCATCAATATATCCATGTCGATCCGGAGCGTGCGAAGCAGTCGCCCTTCGGCGGAACGATCGCCCACGGATTCCTGACGCTTTCCCTTTTGCCCTATCTTTGCGCGGATGCACGCGGCGTCATCGTTCCCGAGGGCGCGACCGAGATCAACTATGGCAGCAACAAACTGCGATTCCTGTCGCCGGTGCTGTCGGGCAAGCGTGTGCGCGGCAGGTTCAAGTCGCTGGAGATTGTGGAAAAGCGCCCAGGGCAAATCCAGCTGACCACGGAAGCAACCGTGGAGATCGAGGGCGAGGACAAGCCCGCCCTGATCTGCGAATGGATTACCCAGTTCAAGCTTTGAACCAAAGGCCCGCCGATCCGTTTGTGCCTGACCAGACACAAATCGGAAACAAACATGGCGGCCATCAAGGGACGGAAACCGCGTATCAAGCCTTTCAAGGGGCCTGCAGGTGGTTGGGGATCGGTGCGGTCGCTGGCCGAGATCCTGTCGCGCGAACATCTTCCAGCCGAGGGTCTGCGGGAGTTGGCGCGGCAGAACAAGCCCGATGGCTTTATGTGCGTCAGCTGCGCCTGGTCGAAGCCCGGCACGCCGCATCCTGCGGAATTCTGTGAGGAAGGCGCAAAGGCGACAGCTTGGGAACTGACGAAGCTTCGCACCACGCCCGCATTCTTCCAGGAGCATAGCGTAACCAGCCTACGAAACTGGCGCGACTATGATCTGGAACAGCATGGGCGGCTGACCCATCCGCTGCGCTACGATCCCGCGACCGACAAATATGTGGCATGTTCCTGGGAAGAGGCGTTCGATGCCATAGCGGCGACGTTGCGGCCGATGGATCCCAAATCGGTGGTCTTCTATTCTTCGGGGCGCACCAGCCTGGAAGCGTCATATATGTACGGGCTGATGGCGCGCATGTATGGCAACCAGAACCTGCCTGACAGCTCAAACATGTGCCATGAATCGACTTCGGTGGGCCTGAAGGCTGCGATCGGCGAGGCTGTTGGCACGACCCGGCAGAAGGATTTCGATGATTGCGATGCGATCTTCCTCTTCGGCCAGAATGTCGGGTCCAATTCGCCCAGGATGCTGCATGACCTGCGCAAGGTGCGGAAGCGGGGCGTGGAAATCATTACCTTCAACCCGCTGCGTGAACGCGGGCTTGAGCGCTTTACCGATCCCCAGAACCCGATCGAGATGGCGACGCTGAAGGAAACCGGCATTTCCACCCAATATCATCAGGTGAAGGCTGGCGGCGACATTGCGGCGATGATGGGGCTCGCCAAATTCCTGATCGAGTGGGACGATGCCGCCAACGCGGTTGGCGATCCGCCTGTGCTGGATCATGAGTTTATCCGGCAGCACACCAAGGACTTCCACCTGTTCGCTGACAAGGTGCGCGCGACGAGCTGGGAAGACATTGAGCGGGAATCAGGCCTCACCCGATGGGATCTGGAACAGGCGGCGCGCGTCTATGCGCGATCCAAGGCCGTGTTGGGCATCTACGGGATGGGCCTCACCCAGCATGTGAAAGGGGTCGAGAATGTCCGGATGGTGGTCAACTTGCTCCTGCTGCGGGGAAATATTGGAAAGCCGGGCGCGGGGCCGATGCCCGTTCGCGGCCATAGCAACGTCCAGGGGCAGCGGACCGTCGGGATCACGGAGAAAACGGAACTCGCGCCTGTCGAGAAGCTGAAGGAGCTATACGGTTTCGACCCGCCGACCGAAAAGGGGTTGGACACAGTCGAAACTTGCCAGGGTATAGTTGATAGATCGGTTCGGGCATTTGTCGGCCTTGGCGGGAATTTCCTGCGCGCCATACCCGATACGGAGAAGATGGAGGCGGCCTGGCCAGATCTCGACCTTACCGTCCACATCGCGACCAAGCTCAATCGCAGCCATCTCTTCCCCGGGCGACAAGCGTGGGTGCTTCCGTGCCTGGGCAGGATCGAGCAGGATGTGCAGCAAGAGGGGCCGCAAGCGGTGTCGATGGAGGATTCGACCAGCAGCATCCATGGCTCCTTGGGGAAGGCGCAACCCGCCAGCCCGAACCTGTTGTCAGAACCGGCGATCGTGGCTGCTATCGCGAAACGCATTTTGCCGTCGAACCCGCATGTGAATTGGGATGCGTGGGTCGCGGACTATGGCCGGATCAGGGATGCCATCGAGGCGACCTATCCGGAAAAATTCAAGGACTTCAATAAGCGCCTGTTCGAACCCGGCGGTTTCTGGAAGGGCAACAAAGCGGCCGAGCGGATATGGCAGACGCCGAGCGGCAAGGCGGAGTTCCTGGCGCCTTCTGGCCTCTCCGCCACGGGATTTGAGGACAAGGGCGG
Organism: uncultured Sphingobium sp.; assembly: GCA_966211835.1. GTDB lineage: Bacteria > Pseudomonadota > Alphaproteobacteria > Sphingomonadales > Sphingomonadaceae > Sphingobium. Next base: position 8,725 of record CBIHNV010000012.1, on the reverse strand, counting down.
GCAGTATCGGTTGATGACGCTGCGGTCCAACGACCAGTTCAACACCACCATCTATGGCTATCATGACCGGTTTCGCGGGGTGAAGGGGACGCGCGATGTCCTGTTCATGAATGCCGAGGACATGATGGAAGAAGGACTGAAGGAGGGGGACGTCATCACCCTGGAAGCCCCGTCGAAGGATGGGCGCGTCCGGCGGCGGCCGGGCCTGATCGCTACGGTTTACAACATCCCGCGCGGGTGCCTGGGCGCATATTACCCCGAATGCAATGTGCTGATCCCGATCGAACATCATGCCGAGGAAAGCCATGTCCCGGCCGCCAAGTCGGTGCCGGTGATCATCAGCCGAGGGGGGTGAGCCTGCCACCCATGGGATTACGCTCTGGTCCGATCATCGGGATGATAGTTCTGGCCTGCGGTTGCAGTGCCGAGCAGCGCACGCTGGTAGCGCCGCAGCCGACGTCCGCGCCAACGGGGCCAAGCGATCCACGGATCGCGGCGATCAAGGATAATTTCTATCAGATCTCGCAGGGTGGGAGCTATTTCAGCTGGTATGGCTGCACCAACTGTCATGGCGAGCCCAAGGCTGGCTGGCCGCCGCGCCTGCCGTTTGTCACCTTTTACGGACGCATCGGGCACAAGGGCTATGACCGGAAGGTTCCTGCCGAACAGAGATGGCAGATCAGCGCCTATCTGAACTCGCTTCCCACGACTGATGCGGCGAAGCGGCACCGGCAGGCTGTGGATCAGAAGGGAGAGCCTGCCGCTGCGCGGTGGCAAGGGCCATTATGAGGGGCTTGGTGATTTTCTCCCTGCTGCTGGCCGGGTGCGCCGGACAGCAATCAGCAATGCATGCAGCAGGCGATCAGGCCGCGACGCTGGTGACCCTATTCCAGCTGATGATGTGGGTGTGCGGCATCGCCTATCTGCTGGTTGTCTTGTTCCTAGGCTGGGGGCTGATCCGCAGACGATCGGCGGCGCTGCCGGTTGAACAGCCTTTCCACAAGCTGATGGCGGGATGGATCGGCTTCATCCTGATCGGTCTCATCCTGCTGGTGATTGCCAGCTTCCTTGCCGACCGGACATTGGGGCAAAGACCGCAGGAGACGATGCAGGTGCGCATCACCGGGCATCAATGGTGGTGGCGCATCGAATATCAGGCGGGGAACGGGCGGTGGATAGAGACGGCTAATGAGCTCCATCTGCCCGCTGGTGTGCCGGTGCTGCTGGAACTGCGCGCGGCCGATGTAATCCACAGCTTCTGGGTGCCCAATCTCGCAGGCAAGATGGACATGATACCGGGCAAGATAAACAGGATGACCGTGACGGGGCGCAAGGTTGGCTGGTTCAGGGGGCAATGTGCCGAATTTTGCGGAACCCAGCATGCCAACATGGCCCTGGCGGTGAAGGTCGAGCCAGTCGCCGACTTTGAGCGCTGGCTTGCCGGACAGGCGCGGCCAGCTGTTGCGGGACGCGAAGTAGCCGCCGGACGCAGGATCATGGAAGGCGGTAGTTGCGCGGTTTGCCATCAGGTGCGCGGAACGCAAGCGGGGGGACGGGTCGGGCCTGACCTCACCCATGTCGCATCCCGGCGGACGATTGCTGCCGGAACCGCTGCCATGACGCGCGGCAGCCTGAGAGGATGGATCATCCAGCCGCAGGCGATGAAGCCGGGAACCTCCATGCCGCCCAGCGACCTTTCGCCGCAGGACGCCGAGGCTGTAGCGCGCTATCTGGAGACGCTGCGATGAGCCCGGACCATGAGCAGCTTCAGGCCACCTGGTCAGATCCGCCCGGCCTCTGGGGCTTTTTGACCACGGTCAATCCTCGCCGGATCGCGGCGCGGTATGTGCTGACGGCGATGGCGTTGCTGGTGCTGTCCGGGCTGCTGGCGATCGACATGCGCGTGCAGCTGAGCCAGCCGCAGATGCATCGGATGACGGCCCAGCTCTACAATGAGTCCTTCGCGCTGCACGGGTCCACCATGCTGTTCCTGGTGTCCGTGCCGGTGATGGAAGCCATGGCGATGTGGCTGGTGCCGTTGATGCTGGGCCAGCGGACGATGGCTTTTCCGCGCCTCAATGCCTTTAGCTATTGGTTGTACCTGGGCGGCGTGCTGATGCTGTGGGTGCCGCACACGCTGGGCGTGACGCCGGACCTTGGTTGGTTCGAATATCCGCCGCTATCGGGCCCAGCCTATTCGCCCGGCCATCGCGCCGACATCTGGGCGCAGATGATCACCTTTACGGAGGTGGCGGCGCTGGCGGTGTCGGTCAATGTCGCGGTCACGATCCTGAAGATGCGGCCGCCGGGGATGACGCTGGCGAAGATGCCCGCCTTCCTCTGGGCGATGCTGGTGTCGGCGGTGATGACCATCCTCGCGCTGCCTGCCGTGATGCTGGTGACGTCGATGCTGATCGCTGACCGCCTGGTGTCCACCCATTTCTTCAGTCCGGCGGGGGGCGGCGACGTGCTGCTGTTCCAGCACCTCTTCTGGTTCTTCGGCCACCCCGAAGTCTATATCATCTTCTTGCCCGGGCTTGGGTTCGTGTCGGCGATCGTCGAGACCTTTTCGCGCCGCCGCCTGTTCGGGCATGTGCCGGTCGTGCTGTCGATGCTTGCCATTGCGATCCTGGCGTTCGGTTTATGGGTGCATCACATGTTCGCCGTTGGCCTGCCCAAGGTCGGCAACGCACTGTACACGGCGGCGAGCATGGCGATCGCGCTGCCAGCGGGTATTCAAATCTTTTGCTTCATCGCGACCATCGCGCTTGGCAGACCCCATTACCGCACGCCGCTGTTGTGGATCATCGCGTTCATATTGACGTTCGTGATCGGTGGGCTGTCGGGTGTTATGACTGCGTCGGCGCCGCTCGACCTGCAGCTCACCGATACATATTTCGTCGTGGCGCACCTGCACTATGTCCTGATCGGCGGAGCGATGTTCCCGTTATTCGGGGCCTTTACCTACTGGTATCCCAAGGCGACCGGCAGGTTGATGTCCGACGGCTGGGGCATCGTCAGTTGCGCGCTGATCGTGGCGGGGTTCAACATCGCCTTTTTTCCCATGCATATATTGGGGCTGATGGGCATGCCGCGCCGCATCTATACCTATGGGCCGGAAATGGGCTGGGGTGATCTCAACCTCGTGGCGACCGGTGGGACCGTCATCGCGTCCGTGGGTGCTTCGATCTTTGTAGCGAATGCGCTGATCAGCTATTGGCGCGGCACACGGTCTGGGGCCGATCCGTGGGGCGGATCGACGCTGGAGTGGGCGACCAGTTCGCCGCCCCCCAACTATGCCTTTGTGGACGTGCCCGTGGTGCGGAGCGCGACGCCGATGTGGGACAATCCACTAGAGCCTTTCCCGGTGATGCGCGGACTTTCCCGCCGGTGCCGGGAAGCGCTGGTCACATCCCTGGTGGACGCCAATCCCCAGTATCGTCAGCCGAGTCCGGGTCCCTCCATCTGGCCGCTTGTGGCGGCGCTCGTAACATCGGCCCTGTTCGTCGGGAGCATCTATACGCCCTGGGCTTTGGTCTGGGGTGCGGCGCCGCTCGCATTGGCGCTGACGGCATGGTTCTGGCCCACGCGGCCGCGGCGGACGGAGACACCGGCATGAGCGACCGGCCGATTTATGTTCAAGGCGATCTGTCGGAATTGCCGACCAGCAAGGATGGCCCGGCAAGCCTTGCCTGGTGGGGCAATGCTGGCTTCATGCTGATTGAGGGTACCGCCTTCCTGCTCGCGGGCGGATCTTATCTTTACCTGATGGTGGCTACTCCCGACTGGCCGCCAAAGGGTTTTGCGCCGCCGCAGCTGATCTGGGGCATCGTCTTCACGATCGGGCTGTTGCTGAGTGAAATTCCGAACCGCTGGCTGCTCGCGAAGGCCCGTGCCAAGGATGAGAAAGCCGTGCGGATCGGCATCATCATCATGACGCTGGCGGCGTTCCTGCTGTTCATACCCCGAGCGCTTGAGTTCACGGTGCTGGGTCTGCGATGGGACGAGCATGCCTATGGATCGGTGCTGTGGATGCTCATGACCCTGCATACGGTCCATCTGATCACCGATTGGGGTGACACGCTGGTGCTTACGATCTGGTTGCATACGCATGAGGTCGGCGACAGGCAGTTTGCCGATGTGGAGGACAATGCCAATTATTGGCGGTTCGTTGAGCTGAGCTGGCTGCCGCTCTATGCGCTGATCTACTGGGCGCCGAGGCTGGCATGAGCAGGAACGCGCGATATGGCTTCCTTTTCGGTGGGCCTCCGCTGCTTTGGTACGTGAGCCAGCAGGAGATCAGCTTTGTCCTGCATGCGGGGTGTCGGGCGGGCACATATTGGCCAGGCGTTGCAATTGCCCTGTTGCTGGTGATTGCGGGTTTGGCTTCCTGGGGGTTGGTGCGGCTGGTTCCCGGGAAGTGGGGGGCGCTGCTGTGGGTCGGCATATTCTTCCTGGCGTTGATGTTCCAGGCACTCGGCTTGATCATCCTGCAAGGATGCAGGGCATGAGGCGGGTTCCGGACAGCTTGTGGCTGATCGCAGGGCTGGCTGGCTGCGGCGCTGTCGGGGCGCTTGGGAGCTTCGTGGTGCAGGAGCGGCAGGAGATGAGAAGGCAGGAAGAGCATGCGGAGGCGCTGACCGGTGGCTCTGTGGCGCGGGGAGAGCGGGCGATCGTGGCGCGGCAATGCAGCGCCTGTCATGAGATACCCGGCATTGCGGCGTCGCGTGGGGCAGTGGGACCTTCCCTCGCAGGCTTCGCTGCGCGCAAGACGGTGGCCGGGATGCTGCGCAACGATCCGGCGGCGCTGGTGCGGTGGATCCGCTATCCGCAGTCGGTGGTGCCGGGCAATGCCATGCCAAACATGGGGATAGGCGATCAGGAAGCGCGCGACATCGCCGCCTATCTTTATACCCTCTCCCCCAGGGAAACGTAGGCGGGCCGGTCATCCTGCTGTTCGGCGAGGACATGCCAGGCGTAGAAGAGCGCGGCGGCCAGATAGATGGTGCCGCCGGGGATCCACATGAGGATGCCTGCGAGTTGCTGGTCGTCGAGCGGGCTCATGCCCCAGACCTGCGTCGTCAGCCAATGCGGGCGATAGATGGCGCCGCGGGCGAAGGTGAGCAGTGCGCCGAGAAGGCTCATCTGCATCATGGTCGCGAACAGGGCGATAATGCGGCTGGGGAGTTGCGAGCGGATGAGGGCATGCCAGAAGCCGGTGGCTGAGAGGAGGATGCTGAGCTGCATCAGCCAGAAGGCAGCCGAGTTGGAGAGCGCCAGGTCGTAGGCTGGCGGGGCGTGCCAGAACCAGAGGATGAGCGCCTGGAGAATGGTCCAGCTGGCGAGTGATCCCCGTTGGGGCAGCTTGACGGCGCGGGCGAGGAGAGGGGCGGCTATCAGGATGAGGACGAGATGATGGACCGATCTCGCCGAGAAGAGCGCGGAGCCGAGCGCGCAGAAGGGGGAGATGTAGAGGATGGCGAAGACGCCGGTGAAGGCGATTGCCGGTTTGCGGGATGCGGGAGGGAGGCGGAGGGAAAAGATCAAGGTTGCGGCGATGGATAGCAGCAATAGCGGATCCCAGTTCCACCGGGTCCACAACTCCGCGGGGAAGGGAGCGAAGCCGCAATAGGGGGCGGGATTTTCCAACCGGGACGATCCTCTGTTTTCCTCACAAAATCGTGAGGGGGAGGATCGTTCCCAAGAAGGAGATGGTCAATTAAAACGGGTTTGGGAGATTAGGGGGCGAAAATTGACCCGGAGGGCAGAATTCACGCGGCGCTGTTGGTGGCGTGGATGCCGAAGGCCATGCGGGCGGCGTTGAGGGTATATTCATATTCTTCGCTGCCCGGCACGAGATCATGCCAGTTCTGGTGCGAGATTGCAGCGAAACTGTCCTGCCAGATCTTGCAGGCTATCAATTGTATTTCGGTTTCCTTGGGTGCGCGCTGGGATTCCAGACAGTCGCGCAAGATGGCGTGAAAAACGGCGCCCCGCAAAGGTGGGTGGGTCATTAGCATCCTCTCCTGGCAACTGATTCTTTGTCCAGATTGCCGTAGGGGAAAGTTGCACAGCGATGAAAGCGCGTCAACCATAGCCCGAAATTTCCAAAGTGACCCGAATACGTCATAATCTGTTTTAAGAATTACTATTTGGCCGTTACTATATGAACATTGTTGTTCTTTAAATAAGTTGTTGATCGCAAAGGCCGGATGCCATCAGGCACCGGCCTCCGCCTTAACGTATCAGAAAATGAACTTGACGCCGCCGCGCACTGTTCGCGGTTCGACAACACGGCTCAGCCGTCCTTCGACCGGCCCGGAAGGATCGGCGGCAGGGATGTAGGAGTCGTAATAATAGGCGATATCCTTGTCCCGGCTGCCAAGGATGTTGAGCAGTTCTGCATAGATTTGCACGCGTTTCCCCTTCCAGGCGGCACGGGCGTTGACGACGGTGCTGCCGGAATCGCGGACGCTATTATCCTCGATCAGCGGGGACGGACCGAGGTGCCGGACGCGGATGCTGGCTTCCCATCGGTCGAGCACGAGCGCGGCGCCGGCGGACGCGGCGTTCTTGAAGGCGTTGGGGATATGGTCGCCATTGGCATAGCGGCTGTGGCTGGCGGTATAGTTGCCATCGAAGGCGAGCCAGGGAAGCGGCCGCCAGAAGGCGACAAGCTCATAGCCATGGCGGCGGCTTGCTCCGCTGGGTTCGACCGCGTTTGAATCGCCGACGAAGCGCAATTCGCTGCCGACGTTCAGCCACCAATAGGTCGCGGTGAAGGTGAAGCCGGGCAGTTGAAGCCGACCGCCCAGTTCCTTGCCAGTGCCGCGCACCAGCAATGGCACGGGCGTGTCGACATTGACCGCGCCGCGCGCATCGTTGGAATGGAAGCCCCGGCCCCAATTGGCGTAAAGTTCAAGCCGGGGGCTCAACTGATAGGCGATAGCGGCCTTGGGCGAGACTAGCGTGTCGGAACCGCTGCCTTCGCCAAGGGCGGTTGCGGCGGCGTCCTTTGCGGTGACCGAATAATGATAATAGTCGCCGCGCAAGCCGCCGGTCAGACGGAGGCCAGGCAGCGGGGTCAGCGTCGCTTCACCATAAAGGGCGGCGGAGGCTTCGTTCACGCGGTAGCGGCCGAGCGAGGAGAGAAAGGCGCGGGCGGCGGTGCGGTTGACGCCGACATTGCCGATCGCGTCATAGCGGTTTTCCGTGCCGAGCTTCAGTTGCAGCGCCGGATTAACGTCCCAACGCTTTTCGCCGGTGAAGCCCAAGACCCAGCGGCGGTCGAACTGCTCGATTTGTGCGCTGGTGCCGTCGGGATCGGTGTAGGTGGGATTGGAGAACATCGTCCAGTCGTAATATTGCGCATAGAGATTGGCGCGCCATGTTGGCTGGACGGTGGCGATATTGCCGATGATCCGGGTGGTTTCGCCGCGCGCGGACGGATCGGGCGAGCAGAAGACGTCCGGGCAAAGCGGCGTGCCGATGATGCGTTCGGGGATCTGCTCGGTCGGGCGCCATGTTGCGCGATAGGCGTGGAGCGTGGCGTCGATCTTGCCAGCGCCCGCTGGCAGGGCATATTTGGCGAAGCCCGCATAGTGGCGCAGACGTTCCGGTTCCTGCCAGGGGCCGTCATAAGCCTTGGCCTGCGCGACCAGGGTGAGATTGCCCGCGCCAGCCTTCACGGTGCCACCGGTAGCCAGCCTGCGCCAGCCGAAGGAGCCGCCCTCTGCCGAGACCCACGGACGGTCATAGCCGTCGATCGTGCTCATATGGGCCGCGCCCGCCAGCGCGAAGTCGCCGCCGTCGGCGCGATAGGGACCTTTGCGAAAATCCTCCCGCGCGATGATTTCGGGGATGAGGCCGTTGAGGTCTAGATAGCCATGCCCATGGCCATGGGTGCGGAAGTTCATCTGAACTCCGTCGATATAGGTGGTGAAGTCCGATCCATGGTCGAGGTTGAAGCCGCGCAGGAAATATTGATTGGCCTTGCCGCTGCCCGAATGCTGGGCGGCGACCAGGCCCGGCACCGCTTCGAGCAATTCAGCGACGCGCAGCAGCGGGCGGACGAGAAGGTCCGCGCCGCTGACGCTGCCCTCGCTGGCGGCATGCGCGGTGCCGATCTTGTCCTCGCCCCGGCCGAATACGATGATGGCGTCATCGGCCGCGTCGTTCGCGTCGGCGGCGAAGGCGGGGAGGGGGAGGAACGTGGCAGTCAGCGCGCAGGCGGCGCGGTGGAGGTGGTTGGGTAGTTTCACATCATGCACTCCGGGCGTCTGGCGACATCCGGCAAGAGACCTGCCGCCAGACGGCGACCGGCGCGCGCTGGCAGCCGGACGCCCCCAAGGCGGCCGCCAACGTCACCGAAGCGGCCTCTTGCCGCTCGTTCGTCGCTCAGACGGAGTTACCGTGCCGCGGCCATCCCCTGGACCAAGGCAAGAGCGACCAGACGCTGGCAGGTCTCCTGGCTCGCGGGTCATCGCTTGATGCACGGCCTTCCCGGGCCTCGCAGGATTTAGCGTCCGGCCCAGTGACTTGCCCATCCCGCCTGTGAGGAGGGGCGATGTGCATCGCGCTCGCCGCTTACAGTTGCAGGGACAGCCCTGGCTTGGGGAGGCGGGTGCCTCCTTTACCGTGTTCCCTTTTAAGCCTCTTTCGAGGCACCGGCGCGATCATGTCCCGGGGGTTGCCCGGGTGAGGCGGGCGATAGCGGAGGTGGTGG
>CBIHNV010000011.1:0-102807 GCA_966211835.1 uncultured Sphingobium sp. | reverse complement strand
TCGAGATGATCGACATCCAGGACATCAACGCCGCCTATGAACGCATGTTGAAGGGTGATGTTCGATACCGGTTCGTCATCGATAACGCGTCGCTGCGTAAATTGTAACTGACAATTGGGACGGCGATTATTTACGATAGACTGATGTGATGAATAGTTCTGATATCTAATATCAGTAGATACATAAATGGGGGAAGATAAATATGGCTATTTCACTTATTCGAACTTTAATGGGAAGCGCGGCTCTGGTAGGCTGTGCCAGCGGAGCGCTGGCGCAGACACCGCCACCCACGAATGCGTTCGCCGCTTCTACCGAAGGAACTGGCCTTTCGGAGATCATTGTCACAGCACGCCGCCGGGCCGAGCGACTGCAGACCGTTCCCATTTCTGCCAGCGCGTTTGATGCCAACTCGCTCGCGCAACGGAACATCAGCAACACGCAGGACCTGCTGGGTCAAGTGCCCTCGCTCGTCGTGGGTGGTTCGGGTCAGCAACGCAGCACTGAAAACGTCACCATCCGCGGACAGGGTGCGACCTTCAATGCGGCACCGGGCGTGGTGCTATATTCAGCCGAGGTTCCGCTCATCGCGGATCAGCGCAACAATGCGCAAAATGGCGGCGGCCTGAATTATTACGACCTGTCCAGCTTGCAGGTGTTGCGCGGACCGCAGGGCACGCTGTTCGGCCGTAACACAACCGGCGGCGCGGTCTTGTTCGAGCCCCAGCGCCCGACCGATCGGTTCGAAGGCTATGGCCAGATTCAATATGGCAATTACGACTCGGTCGAGTTGCGCGGTGCTCTCAACGTGCCGATCGTCGAGGACACTCTGCTGCTGCGCGTCGCGGGCATCTATCAGAAGCGTGATGGCTTTACGCATGAACTCACCACAGACACCGACCTGGACAATCGCAACCGCTATTCATTCCGCGCCGGGTTGACTTGGCGGCCGGCGCCCGGCATCGAGAATTATCTGCTCGCAACCGTTGCGCGCGTCCAAGAACATGGCACGGGAACGGTGCTGAACGCTGTTCCGGCCGGCGTCGATCCACAGACGGGCACGCCCTACAGCACATATCTGGAGCAGCAGATCGATCGCGGTATCCGCTCAGTCGCGCTCAGCCCGCTGCGCTTCAGCGAGCGGACGCGCTATTTCTCCGTGACGGACATCTTCTCGGCGGAGCTTACCGACACGCTGACCTTCCGCAATATCGCCAATTATCAGCATCTAAAGAACAGTGCTCCTTTTGACGGTGACGGCATCCCTGACGATCACCGCTCCCCAATGTCCACGAACGGAGGGGGCTCGATTGGCGCTCAGGAAATTGATCCGGGCCAGCTTGCAGATTATAATTACTACACCGATGCCCGGCAATATTCATTCGAGCCTCAGCTTCAGGGCAAGCTGGGAGGGGGGGCGCTCAACTATACCGTGGGCGCCTATTACGAAAATGTTAAACCGACGGGCCCGCAGCTGGTTGCGGCGTATAATCCGACCCGAAGAGGTCAGCGTTCAAACAGTAAGGCGCTGTATGCGCAGGCAACATTCTCCTTCGGCAGCCTTTCGGATAGTCTTCAGGGTCTGCGGTTGACCGCTGGCTACCGCTATACGTGGGATAGTCTGACCGCTTTTTCAAACTTCCAGCTGCCCGGCGCCCCGGTAACCTCGGCGAGCGCGAAATCCAAAGCGCCGAACTGGACGATCGGGCTTGATTATGATGTCGTGCAAAATGTGCTGCTCTATGCCAAGGTAAGTCGCGGTTATAAAACGGGGGGGATCGGCACCGGGACACCGGCACCCGAACAGCGCGCTTTCCGGCCTGAATTCGTTACCTCCTATGAAGGCGGTATAAAGGCCGATTGGCATCTCGGCGGTATACCGATCCGAACCAATCTGGATTACTACTACACGGATTATAAGGATCTACAGAGGACCGGAGGGACCTCATACATCTATAACGGTCAGCAGGTTTTCGGCGCGCTGACAAGCAACGCTGGCAAAGCGCATATCCAAGGATTCGAATTTGAGGGCGAGGTGCGGCCAGCGCGATGGCTCACGCTGTCGGGGACCTATTCGCACACCGCTGCAAAATACGATGAATACACTGCGCCGTCCCTCTTCCCCAACGGCATTCCTGCCTTTGGTCTGGCTCCGGGCTTCGACTGCGGCGTCGGCGTTCCGTTCAACACCGCCACAGGCCAGTGCGTCCTTAACGAGATACCGTTCCAATTCACACCGAAGAACCAGTTCAGTGTTTCCGGTCGGGTCGATCTTCCATTCGATGAGTCGGTCGGGAAGGTCAGCATTTCCGCTACTTATGCTTATATCGACGCACAATATACGGCACCGTCGAAGGCACCCGTCGATGAGCCCTTTGCCTATATCGGCGGCAATTGTCCCCGTCTGCAGTCAGGGCCTTATGCCGGCGCCGTTCAGTGCGGGCCGGGAGATGGCTATGGCCTGCTCAGCTTGAACGTACAGTGGCAGAATGTCGCAGGATCGAATTTCGATCTTAGCGCCTTCGCGAACAATCTGACTAATGAGAACTATATCATCAGCAGCCAGGGCGCTTCATTTCAGAGCGGATTCAACTCCTACATCTATGGTGAACCCAGAATGTATGGTCTTTCGCTTCGGTATCATTTTGGCAGCTAACTGAGCGAGCGTCATCACTGCCCCTGCAGTAATGACGCAAAACGACAACCATCCTGTGGTGAGATTCGGCTTACCATAGGGCGAACGAATAGAGCGGGAAGCGACGAATGACAGCATTGGCAGGCAAAAAGGCCATTGTGACAGGCGCGGCGCGGGGCATCGGCGCTGCGATTGCGGAGCGGTTTGCCGCCGAGGGAGCCTCGGTAATGCTCGCGGATCGCGACGAAAGCGTGAGGGCCGTCGCCGCAGGGCTCGGGCAGATCGCCGCATGCACGAATGTAGCGAAAAAGGCTGAAATTGATGCATTGTTCGCTCAGGCGGAAGCGGCTTGGGGCGGGCTTGATATCCTCGTCAACAACGCAGGGATCCTCCACAAGGCTGAATTGGACGATGTTACCGAGGAAGCCTTTGACCAAGTGATGATGGTTAACGTGAAAGCCGCGTTTCATACGACCCAGCATGCCGCCAGAATGATGGCGCGCGGGGGATCGATCATCAACATGTCGTCGATCAACGCTGAACTCGCTATACCCAATCAGATACCCTATGCCGTCTCCAAAGGCGCCATCAAGCAACTTACCAACGTGACGGCCATTGCGCTTGCGCCCCGCGGCATCCGCGTCAACGCCATCGGTCCTGGTACGATCCTGACCGATATGGCCCAGAGCATCATGGCAGACAGCGGGACGAAGTACAGCATTCTCAGCCGCACACCATTGGGACGCCTGGGCAAAGCAGACGAGATTGCGAATGTTGCAACATTCCTCGCGAGTGATCAGTCTTCCTACATCACAGGTCAGACGATCTACGCTGACGGCGGCAGGCAGGGGCTGAACTATACTGTGTCCGTATCGCCCCACGAAATGTAGCAGGGGTAGATCGCCACGTGGTATCGTCCAACTCGGTGGTTAGCCTCAATGAAAATCCGATAGAAATTTTTAAGGCAGACCGGACATGAATAAGCAAACTACTCAGCACATGGTCCCTGCGGACAGCCGAAGCCTGCCCGTTGCGGACAGTCCGGAACTGGACGAGGTGCTGAAGGCTGCCAATCTTCAGACGGTGCGCATCCCAAGTCGGAGAGCTATTGTCAGAATAGAAACGGTCGCGCCGCAGGGCAGGGGCCATTCCGGTTCGTCGACATGTGGAACGAGATGCAGCCGCCCGTTCACGATGATTATTATCTGAAGTACTCAAATCACGTGTCTCTGCTCGCCAGGTAAATGGATGATCTTCGGACAATTTAATTTACCTGGCGATTCCGGGGAAGCTGCTGTGAATGTTTTACAAGAATTGGAAAGATCAAGATAATGGGCAATCCTACAACGAATGCTGCAAACGATATTGCAGCGCATCTGCATCCATTTACAAATTTGGCGATGCATCGAGAAACCGGGCCGCTGACCATCGCTCGTGGCGACGGCGTCTTTGTGGAAGACGATCAGGGGAATCGCTACCTTGAAGCCGTTTCGGGACTGTGGTGCGCCACTCTCGGATTCAGCAATGCCCGTCTTGCTAAGGCCGGGTACGAAGCTTTGCAGCAACTGCCTACCTACCACACGTTTGGCGGGCGCTCGAATCCCGCTGCAACCGCACTCGCCCAGAAGCTGCTCTCGATCGCGCCCGTGCCGATGTCGAAAGTATTCTTCGCAAACAGCGGCTCGGAAGCGAATGATACGGCGGTGAAACTGGTCTGGTATTATCATAATGCCATCGGCAAGCCCGACAAGAAGAAGATCATTGCGCGTCAAAACGCTTATCATGGCGTGACGGTGGCGTCGGCCAGCTTGTGCGGCCTCATCAACAACCACCGGGATTTTGATCTGCCGATCAGCAATATATTGCACACGGACTGCCCTCATCACTTTCGCTACGCCCACCCGGGAGAAAGTGAAGAGGACTTCGCTACCCGACTGGCTGACAACCTCGAAAAGATGATCCTTAAGGAAGGCCCGGGAACGGTCGGCGCATTCATTGCAGAACCCGTCATGGGCGCGGGGGGCGTTCTCATCCCACCGGTTACCTACTTCGAGAAAGTTCAAAAGGTGTTGGCGAAATACGATATATTGCTCATCGCCGACGAAGTTGTTTGCGGCTATGGCCGAACCGGTGAGATGTATGGGTCGAATACCTACGGCCTGAAGCCGGACATTCTGACCACCGCGAAGGGCCTGTCGTCAGGCTATGCGCCGATTTCGGCGGTTATGATCAATGAAAAGGTGTATTCAGCCGTCGCTGCCAACAGCGGTAACATCGGTATATTTGGTCATGGTTTCACCTATTCGGGTCATCCGGTTAGCTCCGCGATAGCATTGGAGACGTTGAAGGTTTACGAAGAAGAAAATGTTCTTGGTCATGTGAAGTCCATATCTCCGCAATTCCTGGCCGCGCTACGCAGCTATGAAGGCCGAAAATATGTCGGAGAGGTGCGCGCGGTGGGCCTTGTCGGCGCCATCGACTTATACGCTGACCCTGCAGGGCGTGTTGCCTTTGACCCCTCAGTCAAGGCCGGGCCTCGCCTCGCCGAAATAGGGATGGAGCAAGGGCTCATCGTCCGGGCACTGGGGGATACGATCATTTTCTGCCCACCGCTCATCATCACGTCTGAAGAGTTGGACGATCTCTTTGCGCGATTTGCCCGTACCATGGACCTGTTCGTAAAAAGCTTCGCGTAAGACCAGCTTCCGATGAGGAACTGATGCTTTGGCGCTGCGGCATGAGCGCTGTTCTGATGTATTTTTCCAGGCAAGGGCGATTGCGCCACGCCGCAGTCGCACAAGGACGATGAATGCAATGACAGAGAGTGTAGGCGCAGATCAATCGGGCATTGTATGGGGCAAGCGCCGAACAGGAATGCTCATTCGTGCCACAGTTGCGCAAAATGTAGGGACAGGATGTGCGTTCGGCGGGCTCGGTCTCAGCGTCCTGGCTCTGCAACAGCGGTACGACGCGTCTCTGGGGGCCGCAGCGATCGGCTTGTCGATGACTGTGCTTTCCATGATGGCGCTTGGTCCGCTGATTGCCGGGTTGATTGCCCGATGCGGCCTTCGATTTGTGATGTCGGCCGGTGTCCTGACGTCAGCCATCGGCTATGTTGCCTTAGCCTATGCCCCCTCCCTTCCGCTGGCTCTTACAGCATGCGCTTTGCTGATCGGGCCGGGGGGCGCAATGTTCGCTGTCATGCCACCCGCGGTTCTTGCAAGCGGATGGTGCCGGGAGGCTCGCGGCAGGGCGATGGGGTTCGTTTACCTCCCGATCGTGGCAATGTTGCTGCCGCTATTTGGAGTGACGATCATTCAGCATTATGGCTTGGCAAGTTTTTACCTGTCACTCGCTGCGGCGCATCTGCTATTGTTTCCCCTAATGCTCGGAGTGATCGAAGCGCCAACTGAAGCCCCGCATCAGCAGGATTCATCAGGCGACAAAGCATCTACCAGCGCGACGCGCCGTATAATCCAAAGTCGCATTTTCTGGCTGATGGCGCTTTCGAACGGCGTTCTCAGCGGGACCGCCATCGTCGGCGCCGCCCATATGCTGCCGATCTTCACCGAATATGGCCAGACCATGCAGGCGGGGGCGACACTGCTCACCTTTGCAAACATAGCGAGTATTCTCGGCACGCTGCTCGCGGGCTATGCCTGCGATCGCATTGGTTCAGCGAGGACGCTTGGAGTAATTGCGCTGGCATGGGCGCTGGCATGGGCGCTTATCGCAGTCACGGGGTGGTTGCCTATCCTGGCAACCTCAGCGATCCTCATAGGTATTTGCAACGCGGCCGTTTTTCCGCCTGTCAGCACCTTGTCGGTCCAGGTCTTCGGCATGGGCGCATTACCAAGGGTCCTGGGGCTGCTGAGCATTTTTACGCTTCCCTTTACATTCCTGATGCCGCCTGTCGTCGGCCATTTTCACGATATCTTTGATAGCTACAGACCTGTATTCATTGCGCTGATAGTTGCGTGTCTTGTCCCGGCCACAGCATATCTTTGGATAAGCTGGCATCTTTCGCGCCCGAGACGGAGCAGCCCAGTGAACTCGGGCGCTGCTCTGCTGCCATCAAGCTCAGCCTGATGTTACTTGCTCGCCTACGATATAGCTCGTTCGCGTTTCTGCGGTGACTTCCGATAAATATTCCGAAAGATTGAGGATAGCATATGTCTGATTCCCCTACGCGCGCATGGACAGATTTTATCGATCGCGTTTCGTTCGATGATCTGCCCTCTGATGTGGTCCGTCAGACGAAGCTTTATATTCTCGACACGATTGGTTGCGCACTTGGCGGATATGCAATCGAATCCGGCAAGAATGTAATAGAGGCTGGCCTTGAGTTGGGTGGGCCTGGGCAGGCCACGGTCCTTGGCAGCGGCGACAAGCTTCATGTCTCCAATGCCGCTTATGTGAACGGCAAATTGTCTAATTTGCTCGACGCAGACGAGATATTCTACAGCACTAAACATATTGGCGGAATTCCGCTCTTCCCCTCATTGAGCTTGGGCGAACACTCCCACGCAAGTGGCAAAGAGGTGATCGCAGCTGTCGCTTTGGCCTATGATTTTGCGGCGCGGGTGGGCTTTTGTGGCTCCATCTTCAAGAATGATCCCGAAAAGGGGTTTATGGCTAGCGGCGGCGGCACAATGGCCTTCGGTACATTTTCGGCGGCCGTGTCTGCGGCCAAGATGCTAAAGCTGGAACGGAACCAGATCGTTGATGCCTTGACGCTAGCCGCCCATTTCGCGCCAGGCGCGATGGAAAGCAAATTCGCCTTTGCGCATTCCTCTACCAAATATGGCGACATGGGCTGGTTCTGTCATTCAGGCGTGATCGCCGGCTTGCTGGCGCGTCACGGTTATCCCGGGGATCCAACGATATTGGACGGACCGGCTGGCCTTCACAAGATGACAGGGGCGCTCGATTTCGATTACGACAGCTTCACTGCGGATCTTGGCGATCAGTGGTATATACTTGACGCCGGTTTCAAGCCTTATCCCACCTGCCGCTGGTTCCACACGGGGATCAAGCTGTTCGAAGACATCATACGCGAGCGGCGGCTTACACCAGGAGATATTGACAAGATCACGGTGGCCACGACGCCGATGGTGGTGGGCTTGCCATCCTACGCTGCGGCAAACAACTGGGCAGACGTGGACAACAAGGACGCCTCGTTGTCGCAGTTCAGCATCACCTATGCGCTGGCCTGTACCGCCTATGGCATTGCGCCCGGCCCGGACTGGGCTATGCCGCAAACATTGAACGATCCCGCGATCGGGGATTTCACGAAACGGATAACTCAGGTGGCGCATCCCGAAGCGATGCAGGCATGGTCCGCTTATGAGGGCCATCCCGGCAAGATGCATTGCCATGCGCCGACATCGATCGAACTGGTTACCAAGCAAGGCACCTTCAACGCTGAATCATGGGACTTGCCGGGTGATAGCTGGAACCCCGCGACCAGGATGAGCGAGGAAGACATTGCCATCAAATTCGCGATCAATGTCCGTTCTGTTTTGAGTAGCAAAGAGGTCGAGCGGCTGATTGAAACTGTTCAGCGGCTGGAGATGCTGGATGATATCGGTGAATTGATGGCGCTAACAGCGAAATTGCGCGTGCACACCTGAGATTTGGCTTTTACCCGCGACAGTACAAGTGAGCCCATCCGGCGAATGGAGGACCGTCTCGAACTCGTCGAGGTGCCTGTAAAAGGGGTGCGAGCGACTATCCTGCGATATCAGCATGGCGGTCCGCAGACCGTCGCATCAAATATCGCTTTGGCTACATGGATCGACTTAAAGAGGCGAATTGAAACCAATGAAAGTTAACAGGGCTCAGTATCCGTCAAAAGGCGACGTCGGACGATCTGTTGGTATACGGTCTGCAAATTCAATATTGGTGTCTGCCGGAAAAGCTCAACAAAGCATCGCTTTCCATCATTGGAGAAAATCCCATGCCGGCGCATAAGATCAAACGCAAAATAGGATTGTCATTGCTGACCGCATCAGTCGCATCGACCTCATCTGCCGAGCGACTGAAATGGGTTGATGCCTACCAGTCAAGTCCGGCGGATTATGACCTGAAGTTGCCTCCGAAAATCGACATGCCGGAACCAGCGAAGTCGTTCCTCACCGAGCGTCCACCTGTCACAGGAACGATCCGATTCCGTTTTGCCGTGGCCGCAGGTGGGAAGCAGGTGAGGATCAGGGTTTCCAATGAGGAAAACTCATCACCGCTCTCGCTCGACGCCTTGTCAGTGGGACTGGCAGGCGAAGCTTTTGACATGGTAGCGGGGTCGGTACGGCCACTGACGTTCGGCGGTAAGGTCAGCGTGGTGGTGCCCGCTGGAGCGCCATTGTTGAGCGATCCGATTGATCTGCCAGTATCCAGAGATACTGTTTTAATCGTGAGCACGAAGCTTACACGGCCGCTTCAGCTTAATCCGTTCGGTTCAGTGCTGATGAGCGTCGCACCTGGGGATCAGACACTTAGCGATCATATGGAGGACGCCGAATATTTGCCCGGACGGCCCCTGGTCAGTGGAGCAATGGTGTTGTCCGCCGATCCTCAGCGCATTATCGTCGCGCTTGGAGACTCGATCACAGACGGCGACCGCAGCACTGGAGCAGAGGCCCGTGGCTGGCCAGAAGAACTGGCACGCCGTCTTGATAGCAGCAAGACGGGTGCATCCGCTATTGTCCTGAATGCCGGAATCGGCGGCAATAGGGTGCTGGCAGCAGGCGCTGGACAGGCTGCAATCGCTCGTCTGGACCGCGACGTCCTGAGGATAGAAGGTGTAACGCACATTATTCTGCTGGCAGGTATCAACGACATCGGGCGATCTGGAAAGACAATGTACGGTGAAAATCCCCCGTTGGATGTCGCAGATCTCATTTCAGGCTATCGCCAGATTATCGCGCGCGCGCATGTAAAGGGCATCAAAGTCGTCATCGGCACCCTCATGGCATTCACCGGTGCTCCTTACTTCACGCCGGAGAAGGAGGCGATCCGCCAAGCCGCCAACAAGTGGATTCGAACCTCCAAAGAACCTGATGCCGTTATAGACTTCGATGAGGCAACCCGTGATCCTAGGAATCCTGCGTATTTTCGCGAGGATCTTCATTTGGGCGATCACCTTCATCCCAATGCGGCCGGGTATAAGGTCATGGCGGATGCGATACCATTGCAAATATTGGATTAAGTCGCCGCAGCCAAATAGAAATGCTACGCTGTTGATTGCCACTGATAAGTGATCCGGGCGGGGTACAAATTTCCACTGAGAGTTGGCTCTGACTCCCATGTGGAACGGCCCGGTTAGCAAGGTAATCTTTGCGTAATTCCCTTGGACGGTGCACTCAAATGTCCAGCCTATGGATACGGTCCTTGACCGCTGGTCACGATGAGATACTCGTTGTCGATTAGAGAACTGCGGATGTACGGTGCCCGTGCGCGATACTCATTCTAAGATCGGTCACTTGAAACACAATTGTCGCAATTGATGGGATGACATGTGGACCGAAACTGTGGCAACATCAAAAATTCGAATTTCAATATTCTGATAAAGAGGAAAGAGGATCCATGAGCAACACTGCCTTATATTATGTCAAACTGATCGTCGGCGATCCGGAGGCGTTGGCCACCTTTTATGCTGAGGTGCTCGGAATGAAAGAGATCCGGCGCATCGATGAGCCCACGCATAAGAACCCGCATCTGGAAATATATATGTCCGCAGGAGCTACCGCGCAGTTGGTTCTGATGCAGTATCTGAACCGGCCGACCCCGGCGCCGGGTGAGGCACGGGTCGCATTCACGGTAAAGAGCGTGGACGACGCGGTAGCAGCGGCGCTCGCTGGAGGCGGCACTACCGTTCTCGCAGCCGAGACGCTGGAACAGTATAATTTCCGCTGGGCGACCATTGCCGACCCTGAAGGTCACATGATCGAGCTGATGCAATTCGGTCTGTAATCTCGATATTCGCAAGACGGTATCAAGAACAACTGTCCCCAGACCTCCAGTAGAATAATGACAAGGCGATTGAAACCATGAGCAAGGCCTCCATATATTATTTCAAGCTTGTCGTTCGCGATTCAGAGGAGCTGGCGCGCTTTTATAATGAGGTGTTTGGACTGATAGAGGTCCGGCGTTTCGATGCGCTTGCCTATGATGATCCGCACCTGGAGATTTTCCTCGCGGCAGGACCTGAAGAAGGCGCAAATCAGATTGCGCTGTTGCACTATGTCAACAAGCCTGCACCGCCCCCGGGCGAGGCATCGATCGCGCTGATGGTGGACGATGTGGACGCGGCCGTGGCCGCTGCACTGGCCGCAGGCGGCACCAGCGTCAGAGCAGCCCAGACGCTGGAAGAACATAACTTCCGCTACGCAATAATCGCAGACCCCGAAGGTCATAGCATTGAGGTCATGCAGTCGGGCGTCGTTTGATCGGTGCATATGAAGCAGCAGGGGGCATGGGCATAAAGCATGCCCCCTTCGTTTGAGATTCGGCTTGGTTTGTCTGAGCAGGGTGGATCGGGCTGCGGGCGCGATGCATATTCAAGCACCGTTGTTTGAGCGGCAGTGCGGGGCATCGTGACGGTATGTCTCGTCGCGGCGATGACGTTTTTCACGATTGGCCGTCACCTCAAGCGGAACGTGGAAGCGGGGCGGGTGCCACACGCTCCGGCTTTAGGCCCGCTTAATCCGACATGATGAGCGACGACAGGCTGCTAACTGATTTCAAACATAAAGATCTGGAGTAACCGATGAGCAACGTAAAAGAAGAAACGTTTCGAATATCGCCTGAAGCGCTCAAGGAAAAATACCGCATTGAACGCGACAAGCGGCTGCGGCCCGATGGTCCGGATCAGTATATCGACCTCAGCGGCGTTTTTAAGGATCACGACAAGGATCCCTATGTAGAAGCTGGCTTCACGCGCCCTGCGATCGTCGAGGAGGCCGAAGTGGCGATCATCGGCGGCGGCTTCGGAGGCCTGCTGACCGCTGCGCGCCTGCGGCAGCAGGGCGTCGAGGATTTCCGCATCGTCGAGCGCGGCGGCGATTTCGGCGGCACCTGGTACTGGAACCGCTATCCGGGTGCCGCGTGCGACATCGAAAGCTATATCTACCTGCCGCTGCTCGAAGAGACCGGTTACATCCCGACCGAGAAATACGCCAAGGCCCCGGAGATCTTCGCCTATTGCCAGCTGCTTGGCCGCCATTTCGACCTTTATGATCGGGCATTGTTCCAGACGCAGGTGACGGAGGTTCGCTGGGACGAGGCGCGGGCGCGCTGGCTGGTCCGCACCAACCATGACGATGTGCTGGCGGCGCGCTTCCTCGTCATCGCGGGCGGGATCATGCACAAGGCCAAACTGCCCGGCGTTCCGGGGATCGAGACGTTCAAGGGGCACAGCTTCCACACCAGCCGCTGGGACTATGCTTATACGGGCGGCAGCCCGACCGAACCCATGAACCAGCTGGCCGACAAGCGCGTCGGCATCATCGGCACAGGCGCGACGGCGGTGCAGGCGGTGCCCAATCTCGCCCGTGACGCCGAGCATCTCTACGTCTTCCAGCGTACGCCGTCCGGCGTGGGTGAGCGGAACAATCGGCCAACCGATCCGGAATGGGCTAAGTCGCTTCAGCCGGGATGGCAGCAGCGCCGGATCGAGAATTTCGAGACGCTCGTCAGCGGCCAGCCGGCGGATGAAGATCTGATTGACGACGGCTGGACGCACATCTCAGGCGGCATAAACTTCGAAGGCGGCGCTGAGGGCGATGACCAGGCCGAACTGGCCGACCTCGCCCGGATGGAGGCGATCCGCGCGCGGATCGACCAGATCGTACGTGATCCCGCCACAGCAGAGGCGCTCAAGCCATGGTACAACACGATGTGCAAGCGTCCCTGTTTCCACGATGAATATCTCCAGAGCTTCAACCGCCCGAACGTCACGCTGGTCGATACCGACGGCAAAGGTGTCGAGCGGATCACCGAGAATAGCGTGGTGGTGAACGGCGTCGATTATCCCGTCGATTGCCTGATCTACGCGTCCGGATTTGAAGTATCGACCGGCTATGCCCGCAAGCTCGGCTTCGAACTCTATGGCCGGGGCGGACAGGCCCTGACCGAAGCCTGGAGTGAAGGCGCGGCGACTCTGCACGGCATGTATGCAAGGGGGTTCCCCAACTTGCTGATGAGCAGCCTGATCCAGGGCGGGACCGGCGCCAACGTCGTTCCCATCCTCGACCAGGTCGCGATCCAGACCGCTTATACGATCAAGCGGCTGATCGACCAAAACGCGCGGGCGTTCGAACCGACCGAGGAAGCCCAGCAGCAATGGCTCGATGTACTCTTCTCTCACATGATGGGGAGCGCCAAGTTCGCTACCGAGTGCACGCCAGGTTTCTACAATAACGAAGGATCGTTCGGGGATCCGCGCATGGCGCGCAACGCGCCGTTCGCTGGCGGCACCCTCGCCTATTTCGATGTTCTCGCGAAATGGCGTGAGACGGACGCCCTCGATGGTCTCGAAATATCAAAGGACTAAGCGGAGGCGGGAAGGGGGCGAACTCTGTGGAGGATTCCGCAATCCTTCGTTCGGCCGGCGAGCGCGGGGCGTGCGCAGGAATGACATAGAGAAGGCGGGCGCTGGCCCGCCTTCTTCACTTTTGGCCCCGGAGTGATCGATGCGGACAGACGGCCACTGCATCCTGCGTCCAAGATGAACGACGTTACTGACGTATGGGTGACGCCGGAGACGGGGCAACTCGGATTCGTCGCGCGTCGGCTCGATCAGTACAGTCCATTTCTCCGTCTAGTCGCAAAGTGGTCGGGTCCTCAGGCTGCGGCGCGGTAGTGATCGCCAGATTGCAACACTGCAAAAATGATCCGTGCGTCCTTATTGGCGATCGCAACGATGACTTCATGGGGGTTGGGCGACTACAGCAGGCTCTTAATGCCGGTCGATCCAGACGATCTGCGCGTTGGTGAATTCGCGAACGCCGAAGTGCGACAGCTCACGACCATAGCCGCTCTTCTTCACGCCGCCGATTGGAGTGCGCGGGTCGGAAGCGGCGAAGCCGTTGATGAACACGCCCCCGCTTTCGATACGGCGAGCATATTTGCGTGCCTTTGCGACGTTCGCCGTCCAGATCGCTCCCGAGAGGCCGAACTCGCTCTGGTTAGCGAGACGGATCGCGTCTTCGGCATCCTTCGCGATGGTAATCGAGGCGACCGGACCGAACGTCTCCTCCTCAAACGCCGCCATGCCTGGCTCGACGCCCGACAGGATCACCGGCTTGAAGAAGGCCGTGCCATCGGCGCCATCTTGCGGTCCGCCCTCAAGTAGAACCTTGGCGCCTTTCTCGACCGTGCGCCTGACCTGGTCGGTGAGCTCCGCCCGCAGGTCGATACGCGCCATCGGACCGATGTAGGTATCTTCCTCCTCCGGGTTGCCCACCTTGAGCTCTTTCACAGCGGCGACGAAGCGCCTGGAGAATTCCTCAGCGATCGACTCTTCCACGATGATGCGCTTGGCGGCGATGCAGATCTGACCGGAATTCTGAAAACGGGCAAGCACGGCGGCGGGGACGGCGCGATCGAGGTCGGCGTCGGCGAGGACGATGAACGGATCGGAACCACCCAGCTCGAGCAGGGTCTTCTTGATCGCGCGACCTGCCTGCGACGCAACCGCGGAACCCGCGCGCACGCTGCCGGTGAGGGAGACCGCAGCAACCCGATCGTCGCTGATGATCGCTTCGATGTCCTCTTGGGCGACGTTCAGGACCGAGATCAGGCCTTTGGGCACACCAGCCTCCTCGAAGACCGACGCGACATTGTAGGCGGTCGCTATACAGTTCGGCGCGTGCTTCAGGATGAACGCGTTGCCCGCAAGAACGACCGGAACAATGCCGCGCATGGCCTGCCAGAACGGGAAATTCCACGGCATGATGCCGAGGATCGAACCCAGCGGCAGATAGGAAACATAAGCGGCCTGCCCCTCAATCTCGGTGGGTTCATCGTCGAGCAGCGAAGCGCCTTTGGCGGCCGCCCACTCACACAGCGTTGCGCACTTTTCGATCTCGGCCTTCGCCTGCGTGATCGGCTTGCCCATTTCACGGGTCATGGCAATCGCGAATTCATCGGTTCGCTTGCGCAGGACATCGGCGAGCTTGCCGAAGAGCCTCCCCCGTTCCGCCGGCTCCACGTCTCGCCAGATCCTGAACGCAGCGATCGACTGGTCCAGCAGGATCTGAACCTCATCGGCGGTCTGGTGGGGATAGCGGGTGAGCACTTCCCCTGTAGCCGGGTTGATCGCGGCTGACTCATTCGGGGCTACTTTGGACTGAGCCATCTCTGCTTTCCTTCTGGCGTTCGCAGCAAATTGCCGCGGAATCGATGAGTAGTCTATGGACCTTCTCGGCGCGCAAGACAGAGCTGGTTTAGCCTCCGCCGCTTCGATCATCCGCCTTCTATATTCACGCTTAACTAGCGGTCAAGCGGATTGACGGACAACTATCGAAGCCCTAGGTCGTTCAGGCGAGGTGCCTTGCGCCTCAGGTTCAATCGTTCAGCCGCCCGCCGCGGTTGCTTCGGGCGCCACATAGCTGGGCTGGCTTCAGCAAGGCGCTCGTGCATTCGCTGTATGGGCCCGATCGCCCGTTCAAATAAGAAAAGGATCCAAGAGTGACTGATTTGTTCAAGGACGCAGGACCGCAGTTTGAAAAGGGCCTCGTAATCCGCAAGGCGGTGCTGGGCGATGCCTATGTGGAAAATTCGCTGAACGCCGCGACACCCTTCAACATGGAAATCCAGAAGCTCGCGACGGAATATTGCTGGGGCGACATCTGGTCGCGTCCGGGCATTGATCGCAAGGCACGCAGCATGGTCAACTTGGCCATGCTTACGGCGCTGAACCGTCACCACGAATTCAAGGTCCACGTCCGCGGCGCCATCAACAACGGCGTGACCGCGGACGAGATCAAGGAAATCCTCCTCCAGAGCGCGATCTATGTCGGTCTGCCGGCATCGCTCGAACATTTCCGTCTCGCCGCCGAGGTGCTCGTTGAGATGGGCTTGATCAGCAATGACTGACAGCCAAAAAATCGCAGCACCCGCGGTCGTCGGATTTGTCGGACTGGGCGCGATGGGCCTGCCCATGGCGGCGCGCCTCATCAAGGCAGGCTATCTGGTCCAGGGTTTCGACCTATCCGAGGACGCCCGCAAGAAGCTTGAGGAAGCCGGTGGCAGGGCATGCGAAAGGGCGGAGCTGACAGCGCATAGGGCACAAGCCGTCATTACGATGCTGCCGAACTCAGCGATCGTGAACGAGGTGGCACTGGGCTCGCTGGCCGACCATCTGGACGGCGCGGTGCTGATCGACATGTCTTCGTCAAGTCCCACCGACACTCGTAAACTCGGCGAGGAACTCGACAAGCGCGGGTTGCAGATGGTCGACGCCCCGGTTTCCGGTGGCGTTAAACGTGCAGCCGAAGGCTCTTTGGCGATCATGGTTGGCGGCGATACCGCACATGTGGCTCGCGTAAGACCCGTCCTGGAAGCTTTGGGCCAATCCATCTTCGAGACAGGGCCGCTCGGTTCAGGTCACGCCATGAAGGCATTGAACAATTTTGTGTCGGCTGCCGGCCTGACAGCCACGTGCGAGGCGATCGTAGTCGGTAAGAAGTTCGGACTCGACCCCGAGCAGATGGTCGACATTCTCAACGCCTCTACCGGGCGCAACAACAGCACCGAGAACAAGATCAAGCCCTTCATCCTGTCAGGCACCTACCAAGGCGGTTTCTCTCTCGCACTGATGGCGAAGGATCTCGGCGTCGCGGCCGGTTTGTCGGACGCAATGGAGTCCCGCTCGCCCACTTTGCACCTCATGGCGTCGCTCTGGGCCGCCGCTCGAGAGCAGCTTCAGGATGGTGCCGATCATACTGAGATCAATCGGTACTTGGCGACACTCAAGGGCTGACCGGCAACCGAGTGATGAACGTTGACTGTTCAACAGCAGATGGTGCATCGGCATTTGTCGGATTGTCTGCAACTATGGCGTGAAGGAAGAGGGGAAAGGCGTGGCGGAACCTAAGACGTTTTTCGGGAGTGGCGCTCCCCGTCGGGTTGAGCCTATGCCGGTACGCCGGCAAGTCGAGGATGCGCTCCGGGACGCGATTGTGACTGGTCATTATCCGCCGGGTACGCACCTGTCTGACCGCGCCCTTATGGAGACGTTTGGAACTAGCAGGCAGATCATCCGGGAGGCAATCCGGCTGCTGGAGGCGGAGGGCCTGGTCGAGCAGCGTCCGCACCGCGGGCCGATTGTTGCGATGTTGACAGCCGACGAAGCCGAGGACGTCTACGCAGTTCGCGCCCAGCTTGAGGGCTTGGTGGTACATGAGTTCGCGCGCAAAGCGATCGAAAGCGATCGAGCGGCGCTGCGCGCAGTGTTCGAAAGGCTCTCTCGCTCAGGGGCAACCGACAACAAAGAGGCGCTCTTGGCCATCAAGCAGCAGATCTACGATGTCCTGCTCGTCGGTTGTGGGAACAGCTACGCGTCACAGATGCTGACGACGATCCTTCATCGCATTCGACAGCTTCGCGCTTACTCGCTTTCGGCACCGGGGCGGCTCAAGCATACGATCGAAGAGGTTCGTGCGATCGTCGATGCGATCGAACGCAGGGATGCTGAAGGCGCCGCCGCTGCGTGCCGACTGCATGTGCAAAAAGCGGCCGAGGCTGCACTTCCTATTTTGCGGGCTCAGGAAACAGAGCAAGCGAGGTAGTCCGAATGGAAAAGGCGGACCTGGACTTGTACCGGTTTTGTGCCGGTCACCTATCTCATTAAGCCACCTTGGCTTCGGAGGCGAGCGGGCTGATGCCGCCTAGATATGAATGGCGGCGACGGGTGTCGTAGAAACCATTGATGTACTGGAATATGGCAGCGTTCGCCTGATGCCGCGTTGGCCAGCGCTACCGCCAGATGAGTTCTGCTTTCAGGGATTTGAAAAACATCTCGACGGAGGCATTGTCGTAACAATTACCCTTGCCGATCATCGATGGACGCAGGCCATGGGCTGAGGCTGAGACTATACTGTTCCCGGCGCCGATGCCTGCTGTAATCTCTTGTTCCAGTCTTATTTCGGTAATTCGACATCCTCGTTTCCATCAAATAGCGCGCGTTGCCGGCCTGTGCCACTTGCAATTCTCCGAGTTGCACATCGAGCCTGTCTCGCCCGGACGACCATCGATCTCGTGTAGAATGCAAATTCCTACTATGTGGCTATATGCAATAACTATTTCATATAAAAAGCAACCTACCCCGGTGTTCCTTGCACCTCACTCGATTGATCTAATCAATGGGTGGACCTTACCCGAGGCGGGTGTCGATGCGGCATATTGCTTATTGGGGAATATATTTACCATCGTGCCATGGTCAAGTGATTGAATGCGGCGGCAGCCTGCCGGTAACATGAAATCCATTCCATCGAATATGTTGACAGAAACTAAATTCCATTGTATGATAATCTGGTATAAAAGTGGGAGAGGGTTTATGAGATTGCGCACTAGCATCTTATGCGCTGCCGCGGCTGGCGCGTTGCTGCCAACTTTTGCAATGGCTGAGCCAATATCTTCGAGTACGGAGGGCGGGGCTCCAGAAGGCCAAGCAGCTACCGCAGCTGAAAATTCCCGCCCGTCTAGTGCAGACATCATCGTGACAGCAAACAGGAGGTCGGAGAGGCTTCAGGACGTTCCGATCACCGTCACCGCCGTCGCTGGCGAGACGCTTCGCGAGCGCGGCGTCAAGAATCCGGAAGATCTAAGCCGCATTTCGCCCAGCCTCGTTACTCAGAATAACGCAGCGAATGCCCAAGGGACCAACTTTTCGATACGTGGCGTCGGCACCTCCAGCTTCCAGAGGTCAGTTGAGCCCAGCGTCGCTGTCGTCCTGGACGATGTGACCCTGATCCGTTCGGAACTGGGTGTCATTAATTTCACCGATCTTGCTCAGGTCGAAGTCCTGAACGGACCGCAAGGCTTTCTATTTGGCAAGAATGCATCCGCGGGACTTATCAACATCCGAACCAATGATCCGGTGATCGGGACCAATTCTGGCCGCATCTTTTCGGAATATGGCCAGCTGGATAACGCCAACGACACATCATTATTCCGTGTGCAGGGCATAGCCAACCTGGCGCTGTCTGACGACGCGGCGGCAAGAATCAACGGCTTCTACGTCAAGAATTCATCGCTTCAGAAGAATGTCGTGCCCAATTCCGACTTCGATGGTGGCCTGCGGCAGGTCGGCGGATCTGCGAAGCTGTTGTGGAAGCCTACGGATCGCCTGACCGTGCTGCTGGCGGGCGACTATCTGGATTCCCGCGGTGCGGGTGGCGGCGTCGCGAGTTTCCGCAGTGTCGCGTCCGCCAGTCCTCTGGCTCAATTGCTTCCCACGCTCGGCATCACGCCCGGCACCAACAATTCCAAGAGCGCCTATGATGGACCGACCTTCTACAACCTAAAGGTCGGCGGGGTTCAAGCCAAGATTTCCTATGAACTGGATAGCGGCCTGACTATCACGAACATCGCGGCCTACCGTGGGTTCAAGACGTCCCAGCAGTTTGACGCCGACTATAGCCCTCTGCCCCTGGTACAAGTATTCGGCGGCGGCATCACTACCGATCAATTTTCCAACGAACTGCGCCTCGCTTCTCCCGCGGGAGGAAAATTCGACTATCAGGCCGGACTGTTTCTGCTCAAGGCGCGAGTGCGGGAGGACAATCTGCTCGCGGCATCTTTGGGTCAAACGCCACCCCCAGGCTTCACGACCGTGCTGGGAAGCGATAGCTTCTGGCGCCAGAAGCTTGGCAGTTATGCCGTCTATGGCCAGGGCACCTATCGCTTCACGGACAGGCTGCGCCTGACCGCAGGCGCTCGCCTGACCCATGAAACCATCAATATGCGCTATGAAAATACTGCGGGCGGTGGCGCGTTATCCTTGTATCCGGTCGCTCCTGACCGCCAGCAGGCCCGTAGTGAAACCAACTTTTCGGGGCGCGCAACGCTGCAATATGACTTGAACAACGACTGGATGATCTATGGCACCGCCGCGCGCGGATATAAGGGGCCAGGTTATGCGCAATATTCCTTCTCCTACGTGCGGCCCGAAATTTCGACCCATTTCGAAATCGGGTCGAAGGCTCAGTTTTTCGATCGCAAGTTGACGGTCAACCTGTCAGCATACAATACGGACTTTAAGGATTTCCAGGCCCAGAGCATCGATTTCACGACGCTGTCGTTCCTGTTGCAGAATGCGGGTAAGTTGCGCACGCGGGGCGCGGAAATACAGGTCATCGCACGGCCGACATCCCGCCTTACGTTCAACGCCAGCGTTGCCTATACAGATGCCCGCTTCATCTCCTTCAAGGGGGACACCTGCTATGTGGGACAAGTCGATTGCGTGAATGGCGCGACCGACTCCTCTGGTCGTAGACTGCCGAACGCGCCAAAGTGGAAAGCAATAGCAGACATAAGCTACGAACAACCATTGGGTGACAATTTCGCCGCCATCTTCAATGTTGGCGTGACATCGCAATCCTCCTATAATTTCCTGTCGAACGCAGATCCCAGTTCGATACAGAAAGGCTATACGGCGCTTGATCTGGGCGTTACCCTGACCCCGACCGCGCGCAATTGGAGCCTCCGCGCTTTCTGCCGCAACTGTACCGACCGCCGCTACGTCGCTACAGTTCAGGGCCATCCGTTTTTCGCTAGCGACTATATCCAGAACTTGAGCTATGGCGGCTTCCGCCAACTTGGCCTTGCGCTCGACGTGGGCTTCTAAGCTTCAAGCGCGACTGAACAATTATTATTTATGACCTGCCAGAGCGCGGCGTGCCAGATGGCCGCCGCGCTCTTTTCTTTTTACTCGGTCGCATGCCCATAAGCGGGATTGAACGAACTCGCTGACGCTCGACTAACGCCTTCGGGCTGGCGGGGATGGTCCCTGTGGGAGAAGTTGATTGCTTAGACCCAGGAGTTTGTCCCATGACAGACGATCTGTTCAAAGACCTTGGGGAAGGCTGTGTCATGCTGGCCGACCGGACCTACGACGGCAGTGCCATGCGCGCTACTCTCGCAGCGCGTGGTGCCTGGGCCTGTATCAAACCCATGTCGAACCGCAAGCCCATCTTACCGAAGCGTTGGGTTAGCGATCCGGTAAAGCTTGCCGCGACCCACGTTCAAGAAAATGTAGCCTTTGCCACCGAGCCAGCTTCGGCTCTGGCGGGCAAACCCATGGTTGCCGGTAAAGCGGAGGAGATCGCTAATGCTCTTGCTCCCGATGTCTGGCTGCGCCTCTCCGTCCGCGAAGGCACCAAAGGCGCACAGCTTCACGACTGCGCTGTACTGTGAACTCGCCGACCTCGAAGCTGATGAATATGATGAAATGAAGTCGGGGTTTGGACCCGCGGCTTCTGATCCGCCGCAATATGGACGACGGCAATCGAGACAGCTTCGAGGCCGCCAA
Organism: uncultured Sphingobium sp.; assembly: GCA_966211835.1. Lineage (GTDB taxonomy): Bacteria > Pseudomonadota > Alphaproteobacteria > Sphingomonadales > Sphingomonadaceae > Sphingobium. The sequence goes on along the minus strand of CBIHNV010000011.1, from coordinate 81,640 downwards.
GAACGAGCTGGGCCTCGATCACGACGAAACCCGGTCATGTCATGGCTGGCATCGCCACGTCTCGCTCGTGATGCTCGCCTTCTTTGGGTCATGATGCGATGCCTGGTCCAGGGTGGCCACCCCGGACCAGGCGGAAGGGGTCGGATCGATTATGCCGGTCGCTGAGGGACCGAGCCAGAGTGGGCTCTCCCTTTCTTTTCCGTCAGGCCCGAACGGATATCGGGGTGCAAGGCCCGGATGAAAAGTATGGGACGGCGGAAAAGGTGGGCAACAATCTACCGCATACGGTTGGCGTCGCCGCCGTCATACGCCCAGCCCCGGTCACCGAGCGATGCCGCGCAACTGGTGATGTTGCGCGGCATCGGCCCGTCGTCAGCAGCTCGTCCCTACATACTCAGAACGCGAAATCCAGCGCTGCTCCGATCTGTCTGAAGGACTGATAACCCATGCTTTGGGCGTAATCCGTCTGAAATAGCGCGTTACTTGAGACGGAGGTAACAAATCGGGTGTCGGTGCAATTGCGGCAAAAGGCCCTCAATGTCCACTGGTCATCGTCGCTGGTCAGCCCTACCCCCACGTCCAGAGTCGTGTAGCCTTTCTGCACGGTGGCGGGGTTGCCGTTCGATGCAAAGTTGATTCCGGACTGAGCGGAAACGGCGGCATTGAATGTCGCCGTCAGCCGATCGGAGACTGGATGCTTGTACTGCATCGCCGCCGTCCCTTTCCACTTGGGCGCGTTCGGAAGGACCCGCCCCGATGAGTCAGTGACGCCACCCACGCAATCGGGTTGGCCAAGATAGCACAGGTCACCAGTGAATGAAACGAAGTGGGCATCGACGTAGGCGACGCCGCCGCTGAGGGTGAGGCCCCGCAGTGGATCGGCAGCAAGCTGCAGTTCCGCGCCCCTGGTCTGCAATTTTCCGGCGTTCAGGACAACGGACGAGATCCTTGCGGGATCAAGCACTTGTGCCTGGAAGTCACGGAATTTGGTCTGGAATACGGATGCGTTGAGCGTAAGTTTGTGATCGAAAAACTGGGACTTGCTTCCAAGCTCGATGTGATCGGAAATTTCAGGCCGAACATAGGTCAACGAGTATTGGGAGAAGCCGGGCCCCTTGTAACCGCGAGCCGCAGTCGCATAGATCATCCAGTCGCGATTCAGATCATATTGCAACGTCCCGCGCCACGAGAAATTTGTATTGTTGCGGTTGGCGGTCATGACGGGTGACGCCGGGATCAGTTGAATCACCGATCCATTTGCTTCCGAATGGTAGAGCATGTCTACTGTATCATATGTGAGCCTGCCGCCAGCGGTGAAGCGCAATGCATCGGTCAGCCGATAAGAAGCTTGTCCGAATATAGCATAACTGCCGAGCAACTGGCGCTGGTAGCCGGTGCCACCCAATATCGTGGTGAAACCGGGCGGCGGTGTTTGGCCAAGACTGGCTTCAAGATGATATCCTTGGGAGACGCGGCCTTTAAGAAAAAATAGACCAACTTGGTAGTCAAAAGCCCCGCCGACGGGCGATGCGATACGAAGTTCATCGGAAACCTGCTTGAACTTTTTCGGTTCGCTAAAAAGCTCGGCCAGGCTGATCTGGGTGCCGTCCCCATCAAACGCTTGCTCAACACTGAACGCCCGAGCAGCCAAAATGTTCGTGATTGTGTGTCCGCTGTCGAATTCATATTCGATCTTAATCTGCGCGCCGCCGACCTTTACGTGATTGAAAAGCGGTGCATCGTTGGCGAACTGGGTGTTGCGGGGGCCAGCCTCGATCCCGACGGCGTCGACGATCGCTTGCGCCGGGCTTCCCGGAGCGATCGAACGGAAGCTGGCCAAACCGGCGCCCTGCCCGCGCGAGTCCAGATAGTCGGCTCCGAAGAGGATCGAGAGGCGATCGGAGGGCTTCCATGCCCATTTTAGGTTGCCGCCCACCTGCTCCAGCCCGGCCTCCGCGGCGGTGTTCGGACCGAGGTTCTCGAAGATAGGCGTATTCCGGACGTAAGACAGATTTATGCGCGCGGCCGAATCAGGCGAGAGGGCAAGGTTGCCCATGCCTCGTACTTGGAGCAGCGAGGTTCCATTTCCGGTATTGAGCAGGCCGTACTCGCTGGAAACGCGTCCTTCTGTGACACCGATTTTCGGATCATTCGTGTGAATGTTGACTAGGCCGGCAGAGGCATTTTTGCCGAACAGCATGCCTTGCGGACCGTTCAACACCTCCACTTGTGACAGATCGGCAAAGTTGATCACCGCCATCTCCGGGCGGATCAGGGTGACGTCGTCCACCACGACCGCAACACTGGCCTCGATCGTCCGCTGGAAGCTGGACGTCCCCACCCCTCGGATCGAGAAATTGGTGCCTTGTGCGTTCGCGGCGCCATTTTGGGTTGTGAGGGTGGGCGCCAGCTTGGTGAGTTCCTGAGGATTGCTGACCCCCCGGTCCCGCAATGTGCCCGCATTGATGGCGGTGACGCTGATGGGCACGTCCTGAAGCCGCTCCGCCCGGCGGTTCGCCGTGACGATGATGTCGCTCACGCCTACAGCGCTGGACGCTGCAGACGCGGCGTTTGGCGCCGTTTGCGCGAACGCCGCCGTCGCGGTGAACGGGAGCAGAGCGCTCGCAAGAAGGACTGAGCGAAAGCTCCTTTGATTCATCAACATCGACCGGTCTCCCCCAATAGGTAGTTATTCTGCTTGATATAGAACACCCGTATCATATTTATGTCAACATAATAAATACGTTCCGCTCTTGACGTCGTCTTTCTCCGGCTTGACCGGAACCAAGGAAGCCGGGGTTACTCGGCGGTTGCCATCGGCTTGCTCTGCCTGGTGCACGTTGATCGCCTTCGCTTTTAATCAAGGGCGCAACAAGACAGGCGTGCGTTCGGCGGCGCCAAAGCGTTGATCGACCACACCCTTTCGAGAATTCTCAAACTTCTATGTCTACGAGTGCAATTTCAATTCTAAATAATGTCGTTGGGAGCGGAGCCTCAGTCGCGACCCTACTTTGTAGGCGAGCCCGAACTGGGCGTCCAAACACCCCAGCCACCGCTGCCGCCCAGGCGGTCGCCTGTAATCATCGCCTCGGCCTGACCGATGTCACGGATGAACACAGCCGCCTGGTGGGGGCTGGCCGAACCGATATTTGAGAAATAGACCTTGAGCGTGAAGCGGGACCACGTCGCGCAGATCGACCATGGATTGGGCTTGAGGTTACTCTGAGCCGAGTGCGGTCACTGCAACCGCCGCACCCTGGAGCCGCTCTTCGGTCTTGGAGGCCGTGACCATAATGTCCGTTAGGTCCCCGGCTTTCGTATCTGTCGCTTGCCGGCGCCTGTGCCTAGGCGTGCGTCGGCAAAATGGCCGCACCCGCCAGCAATATGGACTCTGACGTGACCGGAAGAGCATGCGCTACCGGTCACAGCGGGAAAATGATGGCGACCTTTGATCGAAGCTGCGTGAGCTTGCGCAGCGGCGCCGCCGGTTTGGCTATCGTCGGCTGCACATCCTGCTGCGGCGAGAGGGGGTGGTGATCTCCGCTTGGGCAGAGGACTACAATCAGGAGAGGCCGCACTCATCCCTGGGATACGAGACCCAGCGGCGTTCGCCGCTGAATAAATAAGCAATGGCCTGCTTCGCTACGCCCTACGAGCTCCGCTGCGCAGGCCATTGCTCAACCCGCGCTCATGCGCAACAAAGCTGCCGGGCTGTATCTGAGAATCGAAAACTTGGCGTCGGAGCGTCTGTGAAGGGTCGGCCAGCGATAAATAGCGAGCCCGCTACACTATTCCGGGGCAACCATCGAACCCACCATCGCTCAAGATCAATTCCGCGATGGTCGCTATCCTTTCGCTCAATCGCGTTATAAGGACGCCTTATGCGGCGCGCCATCCATCTCCTTATCATCGTGACGGTGTTGTGGTGCGGCCTTCATCTGTCCTCCGCAGAGGCAGACATTGGTGCATCGACAGCCTTTGAGTCGTCAGTATCCGCTCAGTTGCATGGCCATGACGCGGATGACGAACGGCAGGGCAATTTCTTGCATGGCTGCCACAGTCATTGTCCCGTCGCGACTGACATCACTTCCGGTCCAAAGCTCTCGGCACCCGATCCTGTCCGGGCATTGTTTTTCGTAATGCCCAGCTTACGCCTTCCATCCGTCGACACTTCCCCGCCAATAGAGCCGCCAAGCGTCTGAACACCGACGACCGCAGGACATCAGCGCCTGCACATTGATCGTTGTGCTCAGGAGAATCAGATTGACCATTCACAGCCGCTGCGCCCTGTTGCTGGGCGCCGTTCTTTTGCCTGCATCACCTTATGCGCAGGAGACACCACCTGTTTCGTCCGAACTAGAAGAGATGGGAGAGGAACTCGTCGTCCAGGCGACGCGGTCAGGCCGTCGCATTCAGGATGAGCCGGTCCGTGTCGAAGTCATCGGCCGCGAAGAGATCGAAGAAAAAATCCTGATGCGGCCGGGCAACATCGCCATGCTTTTGAGCGAAACGGGCGGGCTGCGCGTGCAGGTCACGTCACCTGCCCTGGGTTCAGCCAACATCCGCGTGCAGGGCATGGAAGGCCGCTACACACAGCTTCTGGCCGACGGCCTGCCTCTCTACGGCGGCCAAGCATCGTCCTTGGGTCTGCTGCAAATCCCCCCGACAGACCTGGGCCAGGTTGAAGTCATCAAGGGCGCTGCCTCTGCGCTTTACGGGCCATCCGCACTAGGCGGCGTCATCAATCTGATTTCTCGCCGCCCGGGCAATGAACCGGAAGCGGAAGCGCTGATCAACGCGACTTCGCGCAATGGCCAAGACATGACAGCTTATATTTCATCACCCCTAGGCGCCGGTTGGGGAGCGTCCCTGACCGGTGGCTATCATCGCCAGAGCCGCCAGGATCTGGACGATGACGGCTGGATCGACATGCCCGGATATGCGCGATGGACGGTACGCCCACGCTTATTCTGGGAGGGTGCGGAAGGCGGCAAACTGTTCCTAACGGCTGGCGCCATGACCGAGAAACGTGTCGGCGGGACATTGAAGGGGCGCACGACACCCGACGGAAACTTCTTTCCGCAAGAGCAGGATAGCGACCGCCTTGATTTCGGCCTCGTCGCGGAAACTGCGGTCAGCGACATCCTGACCGCTCACCTGCGAGCATCTGCCATGACCCAAAGGCACCGGCATCTGTTTGGGGCCGTGGTGGAGAAGGACCGCCACGGCACGATCTTCACCGAAGCGTCCTTGTCGGGTACGGGCGGGGGCACATCTTGGATTGGCGGCGTCGCCTATCAGCGGGACAGCTTCCGATCACGGACCTTCCCCGGTTTCGATTATCTCTATGAGGCGCCGGCCATCTTCGGACAGCTGGAGCAGGACCTCGCCCGCGGCGTTACGCTGGCAGGCAGCGCGCGCATCGATTTCCATAATGAATTCGGCACACAGTTCAGCCCTCGTCTCTCGCTGCTCTACAAGCCGGGCTTTTGGACCGTGCGCGTATCCGCCGGCAGGGGCTTCTATGCGCCGACGCCGTTCGTTGAGGAGATCGAAGCAGCAGGATTGTCACGTCTGGAACCGCTCGGCGATCTGAAGGCGGAAACGGCGACCAACGCTTCGGTCGATCTGGGCTACAAGCGCGGGCCCGTCGAGGCCAACTTCACCCTGTTCGGATCGAACATGCGCAACGCGACCGAGCTGGTTCCCAATGGCATAGCTGCGCAGGCGAGCGGGGTACGGCTGATCAATCAGGCGGGCGCCGCGCGGACCAGGGGCGCGGAGTTGCTGCTTCGCTATCGCTGGGATGGCTTCACCGTTTCCGGAAGCTATGTTTACGTCGACGCGACACAACCTGACCGGGACCGCGAGGGTCGAGGGCTTGTGCCACTGACGCCCAAACATAGCGCGGGGCTGGTCGCGATGTGGGAAGAACATGACAAGGGACGGTTGGGACTCGAAATCTACTATACGGGTCGTCAGCGGTTGGAGGACAATCCCTACAGGGCTCGCTCCCGGCCGTATTTCGAGGTGGGTCTGATGGGCGAAGTCGTGGTGGGCAAGGCCCGGCTATTTCTTAACGCAGAGAATATTTTCGGCGTGCGGCAGACGAGATATGATCCGCTGCTCAGACCATCCCGTGCAATTGATGGGCGCTGGACTGTCGATGCGTGGGCGCCTCTGGAAGGGTTCGTTTTGAACGGAGGCGTGCGCTTCCGAATTGGAGGCCGACAGTAGCAAGAGCATGATTTGGCAGTCGATATCCGGTCGATTCACATGGAGGTGGTACCGTCGTTTTCAACGTCTTCATTAGCCTGGGACGATGTAGCACTCTAGCCGTTGAGGACTGCAGCCAGATAAGCTGACGGTCCGCTGCTGAGCGTTGAAATTTCGGCGCAGAACGTCGTAGAAGGGTCGGCTGCTGCGGCAGGCGGGAGCAAGGCCTGCGCCCGCCTCACTCCGTCTATGGCTTTGCCGCGACGGGCAGGCGGAATGGCGCGCCCAAGCGGTTGAACGCGTTCATCGCTGCGATCACGAGCGTGAGATCGACTAAGTCCTTTTCAACAAAGGCGGCGGCAGCGGCCGCATAGGCTTCATCCGAAGCATGAGTCGTGCTGACGTTGGTCACTTCCTCCGCCCAAGCCAGCGCGGCGCGATATTGATCTGGAAACAGATGCGGCACCTCTGCCCAGACGGGTACCAGGGCGACTTTGTCGATCGACATGGTCTTGATAAGGTCGCGCGTGTGCATGTCGATGCAATGGGCGCAGCCGTTGATCTGTGAAACGCGCAGGAAAATCAGGTGGATCAGTTCTTCGGGAAGGTTCGTTTTCGTCGTTACATAATGGTGGACTCCGAACAGGGCTTTGGCACCTTCGGGTGCGATTTGGGACCAGTTCAAACGCTTCATCTCGGCCATGATGCTTTCCTTGTCACTGGCGCCGACCATCGGCGCTCACTGGGTTGACGAGGCAGGCAAGTGCGGCGTGACATGCTGGATCGAATATTTTTTCGATCGCGCCCTTGTCTCGTGTCACACTGGTCGCGGCCAACTCGTCATGCTGCCAGACACTTGAATGGGAGACATGGACATGAAGATTGTCATCATCGGCGGCACCGGACTGATCGGCCGCCCCCTCGTCGGCCTTTTACAAGCAAACGGGTATGAAGTCGTCGCAGCCTCACCAAGTATGGGCATCGACGCGCTGACGGGCGCTGGCTTGGCCCAAGCGCTGAAAGATGCTGCTGTCGTAGTCGATGTCAGCAATGCCCCCTCGTTCGAGGATGCAGCCGCTCTCGCCTTCTTCCGTACTACCACCACCCACATATTGGAAGCGGCGCGCGCTGCCGGAGTGCGACATTTCGTCGCTCTTTCCGTGGTAGGCACCGATCGCCTTCAGGGGTCGGGCTATTTCCGCGCTAAGCTGGCGCAGGAACAGCTGATCACCGACGGCGACATGCCCTACACGATCGTGCGCGCCACTCAGTTCTTCGAGTTCCTGTCCACCATCGCGGACGGCTATACGCGGGACGGCGTCGTGCATCTGCCAGGCATCGCCCTCCAGCCGGTCGCCGCCGCCGATGTCTCGGCCCTGCTTGCCGAGATAGCCACAGCCGCTCCGGCTCATGCCATCGTCGAGGTGGCGGGGCCCGAGCGAGCGCCGCTGGACGAGTTTACCGCCAGTTGGCTAGGCGCGCGCGACGATCCGCGCCGGATCATCGTCACCGACGAACGCGACTATTTCGGGGCGTTCGCCGACGACCGCACGCTCGTTCCAGGAGATGACGCGCGGATTGCGCCCACGCGCTTCGACGCGTGGCTCGCTGCTCAATCGCAGGAGCACATGGCATGAGGCGGAGCGTTCCCTTTGCGGTGGCCACGGCGCTCGGCTTCGGATCTGCTGCCAATGGCATGTTCATGCTGATCTCGCCCGCGAACTGGCACTTCGCGGTGCCCGGTGCAACGATCACCGGCCCGTTTAACCAGCATTTCGTGCGCGACATCGGCTTGATTTTCATGCTGGTCGCGATCGCGATGCTTACGGGCTTTGCACGCCCGATGGCCCGGGTCCCGTTGTGGTCCGCCGGGGCGCTCTGGCTTTCGGCTCATGCGCTGTTGCATCTCTGCGAGGTGGCGGTTGGCATCTGCGGGACAGGCGCCTTGGCCCGAGATTTTTCTGCGGTGACGCTGTCGGCCATGTTTGCGACCGCTCTCGTCCTCTGGGCATGGTTCGATGCAAGGTGCGGCAAGCCCCAGTTGGTTTCGGTGGAGGATGCGCATGCCGCATAATGATGACCGCCTAGCGGATTTCGAGGCTGAGCGACCTCGGCTGTTGCGCCTTGGCTACCGTATGCTCGGCTCGGTCAGCGAGGCGGAAGATATCGTGCAGGAGGCATGGCTGCGTTGGGCGGCGAGACGGGAGAGCGTCGATACACCGGCGGCCTATCTGACCCGAATCGTCACGCGCCTCTGCCTCGATCAGCTCAAGTCCGCTCGCGCCCGCCGAGAGACCTATATCGGCGCCTGGCTGCCCGAACCGCTGATGGGCATGACCGAGGCGGAGGAAACGATTGCAGACGACGTGACGCTTACTCTGATGCTCGCAATGGAGCGTCTGTCCCCCTTGGAGCGTGCCGCCTTCCTGCTCCATGACGTGTTTGATATGCCGCTGACCGACGTCGCGACGACCTTGGGACGCGAGCCTGCAGCCGTCCGTCAGCTTGCTTCGCGCGCTCGCAAGCATGTGCAGCATGCGCGACCGCGTTTCACGGTTCAGGCAAAGGAGGCCGATCGGATCGCACGCGCCTTCTTCACCGCCGCCCGCGATGGTGACGCTGCCGCACTGTCTGCGCTGCTGGCGCGCGATGTCGAGATACATTCCGATGGCGGCGGTAAGGTGATCGCCTTCCGCAATGTCGTACGCGGGATTGATCGGGCGCTTCGCCTGTTCTCCGGGCTGCGACGCAAGTACACGTCAGCGCCAACGCTCCTGCGCACCGCGACGATCAACGGTTTGCCCGGCTATGTCAGTATCGATCGTGGCGACGTGCTCCAGACCACTGCGCTTGACGTACGCGATGGCCAGATCATAGCGATCTATATAGTGCGAAATCCAGACAAGCTGCGTCATCTTGCGGCAGCGTTCGGCACAACTGGTCTGTCATATGCCGGCCGCTGAAGGTGGCGGACTGGTTGAGAGCCGCCGGAATAGCTGCAAGCTAGGCAGCGTTGCTGCATCGCCCATCAGGAAAGATCGTCTTAAATCACCATTGCCAACACCCTTCTCCGGTGCTCCTGAAGACCCTCAGGCGCTCCAGAGGCTCGCCTTCACAATGATTTGGTGCGGGCAAGGCAAATCGCGCCATTGAACAAGCGGAGAGGATCAGCACGTATAAATGCACATCGTCCATTTGCCGCAGATCGCGTCGCTGACATTCTCAGCGGTTTGGCACTGGCGCAGAACCTATGGATATTTGTGAGAGCTCAAATCATACTCGGCAATCCGTGATTGGTCGATGAAACCAGATCATCCCGCTGCGGCCGATCGGCGGCGCGCGCTTTAGGAGAGAACGGCATGACGGTAATCATAACAGCCTTTGACTGGGTCCCCGACTTCGCCAAGGGACAAGTCCGCGACCTTCGTGTGCGTTGGGCACTGGAGGAAGTGGGCGAAGACTACGATGTTCGCTATCTGCGCCAGGGGGAGCAGAAGGAAGCCGGGCACCGCAAGCGTCAACCCTACGGCCAGGTTCCAACGCTGGAGGAGGGTGATCTTACGCTGTTTGAGAGCGGCGCGATCGTCCACCATATCGCGAGCACGCGGCCCGGCCTGTTTCCTCCTGACGCCGCGGGGCGCGCCCGCACCGTCGAATGGATGTTTGCGGCGCTCAATACGGTCGAGCCGTTGATCATGGACCTGTCCATTATTGACCTGTTCGAAGCCGACAAACCATGGTCCAGGCCGCGCCGCCCGGCCGTCGAGGCCCGCATTCGCGAGCGTCTGCAGGAAACCGCCGCCCGCTTGGGCAATCGGGAGTGGTTAGAGAACGTGTTCACCGCTGGAGATCTGATGATGGTCTCCGTGCTCCGCATCATCGAGCATGATCCGCTTTTGAACGAACATGCAACGCTGGTTGACTATGTAAGGCGCGGCACGGCCCGCCCGGCGTTTCAGCGAGCGCTCGCCAGCCAGCTGGAAGGCTTTACCGGTTCTCCCCCGCCCGGTTTTGCCGAGTGGATGGAGAAAATGAAAGACGTTCGGGACCAGGCATTATGACCGGTCTCCCGGCCGCCGCGTAAAACTTGGCGCCGCACCTTTGGACGCGAGAGATCTCCGATCAAAACCCGCTGATCAGCCAGCCGGTTTCTGGAGTGATGATCCAGGATGGCCGAGTATGGGGCAGTCGTAGCCGCGAGGAGGAGAAAACTGACCGTCGGGAGTTGAGTGCCAGAAATTGGCTGCGGAACGTCGTAGAAGGGGCGGAGGTGCTGGGAGAGCAGAGCGCCGTTCAATGACGGCGAACCTTGGCTTTCTGAGCCCTATTGGCGAGCTGCCAGCGCGGGCCGCAGCGCCGCCCTTGTCTTGAGCGAAGCTGTTCCAGTCGCAGATCCCTCGCTCAGCTCGGCAGGATCCCGGTCTACACTTAAGGCTGCTGAGTGCTCGCACTCACTTTATGGCGGGGATGCTTGCTCGCGTTGTGGAAGTCGATCCCTTGGGGCCAGCGCAGATGGCTAAGTCGCCGATCGCGTCATCCTCTCGCCCGCACTACACAGCGAAAGCCGATGTGGCTGGTCGACGAATCGATCGCCTGCGCATGCCTCGCTGCCGGCCGGTAGCGCTGGCAATAATTGGGCGCGCAAAGGTGCGAACCCCCTTTCAGCACCTTCCGCGGGATCGCATTGGGAGCGTCCACGCTCTCACGCCGGGCCGGGCCGCGGGGATTAGCCGGTACGCAGCAGCTGCCGCGTGCCTTGGCTTCAATCCTCGGCTGGGCATACCAGTCCGCCGTCCATTCCCACACATTGCCCATCATGTCGTAAAGCTTGAAGCCGTTCGCGGGATAGCTGCGGACGGGGGAGGTCCTTTCCCATCCATCTTCAAGCGTATTAGCGAACGGAAAAGCACCCTGCCAATAATTCGCCAGCATCTTTCCGTCAGGCGCCAACTGGTCACCCCAGGCATAATCCTGGCCTTCCAGCCCTCCGCGCGCTGCATATTCCCATTCGGCTTCGGTCGGCAGTGACTTGCCCGCCCATTTTGCATAAGCGCGGACATCCTCGAACGCGACATGCACGACAGGGTGATCCTCCAGCTCGTCCAGATTGCTGTCCGGCCCATGGGGATGCCGCCAGTCCACGCCAAAAGCGAAATCCCACCACTGGCTGGGATCGTGCAGGTCGACCGGCCCGGATGTACGATGGAACAGCAAAGATCCCGGCCGCGCCAAGTCGATCGGCATGCCCGGATAGTCTTTGGGATCAGGCGCGATTTCGGCCAGCGTCTTGTGGTTGGTGGCTTCGACGAAGCGGGCGAACTGGCGATTGGTGACGGGCGTCTCGTCGATCCAGAAGCCATCGACGCGCACAAGGCGCACCGGCGCTTCTTCGGGATAGAAATTCTCAGACCCCATCGCGAATACGCCTCCGTCCACCCAGCGCATGCCGCTGGTGTCGGGTTGAGCCGTCCGCGATGATCGCATCGCCTTTTGCTTGGAAAACTGACGCATCGATGCTCCGGATTTCAATCTGCTTGCGCGATCGCCTTCTGCTTATTGCCTGCCCGTAGGCCATTCAGGAACAGCCTGGCGCACTCTCGCGCATACATGTCCCGGTCTGCTTCCGAGGGAGGCGTCATGGCGGTGAAGAAGCGCACGGCGAAGGTCGCAAGCGTATAGAACATGCGTGTCGCTGACTGGCTGGGCCGAGCCAGCCCCAGGGCTTCCAGTTGCTGCTCCAGCGCATCGCCCAGGCGGCGCACCCGGCCTTCGTAGAAAAGCTGCGCGAGATCGAGGATGAAATCCGCTTCCACAACCAGCAGCCGGTGCATGCGGATATTTGCCGGTTCCAGATGGCGGTCCAGCGCCTGACGTGCCAGAGCGACGAGCGCGATTTCTGGGTCCGTGCTGGCGGGCAGCAGCTCAAACGGTTGCTGGCTGGCGGCGAAAATTTCGCGCTGGACGATGTAGCGCAGCAAATTTTCCTTGTTGCCGAATTGCCGGTAGATGGTCGCCTTGCTGACCCTTACCGCCGCCGAGATGCGATCGATACTGGCGCGGCGATAGCCATATTCCAGAAATTCGCTTGTGGCCGCATCCAGCAGCGCCAACAGCTTTTCCGCGGGCAGCCGCAGCGCGGTGACGCCTTCGCGGGCAGGCGGCTCGATCGGCATGGAAGGGGCCTTGTCACCGGCCACGTCCTGCACGCTGCGATATCCGTCCAGGAACATCCGCACGGCTTGATCCACGATGCGCTTCTGCGCAGCCTTGCCCGGCAACGCCTTGCCCAGAAAATAGCGCGCGCCTTCCACCGCCACGCCGCCGAAGCGGATGGCCATGGCGAGTGGATCGCACGGCACGATCACCGCGCCCTCTATCAACGCTTCAAGGTAAAAGGCGAGGGGTTGAGACGATGCCAGTCGCCTTTCGTGCAATTCCGCCGCCAATTCCGCCACATGGTTCGCTGCCTCAATATTGGCGCGGAATAGTCCGAAATTCACCGGCTCGGCGAAACCTTCGAACAGGCGCATGGCGTAGCGGGTCAGCGTATCCTCGGCATCCATGCCGTTGTCGATATTGGTCATGCTGAGCCACGCGCCGTTCAACTTGTTGCGGACGGCGGCCTCGAACAGGGCAAGCTTGTTGGGATAAAGCTCGTAAATGCTTTGCTTGCTCATGTGCGCGACGGCGGCGATCCTGTCGACGCTCGCGCGTTCGAAGCCCTCGGACAGAAAGACTTCGCCGGCTGCGTCTAGGATTTGCGTCCTGCCGTCGCGCTCGGCGCTATCGGTATGAAGAGTGATTTCGACCATGCGGGATCATCTTAACGGCGGGACGGGGCACGACGTCAACGGGCCAAGCCGAAAAATACCCCCCCGACGCCTGCGGTCGCGTGGGACTGCAGGCGTCAGGGGCTCGCCGTTCAGGGCGCTTCACCGCCAGCGCCCGGCTTGCCTACGGCTATGTCCACCTTCGCGATCCGGCCGGGGAAATGGCCGCCTGATGCATAGTTGGGAGTGACCGGCGTGTCGGCGTCAAAGCCGATATCCAGTGTGTCGCTCATCTCCGGCAGTTTGGATATAGTGCGCGCGATGCGGCCCCGTCCGATTATGTTGCCATTGGCGCTGATCGTCATCTCGCCCCCAGCATTCACGCCGCCATCATAGCGGAAGTCGAACACCAGCCGCTGTTGCCCGGCCGCAAGCGGTTGCGTCGAACCGACCTGCGACTGGTCGCCAGCCAGCTGCGATGCCGCCATTAGCGCGACAGGGCGGCCATTCTTCAAATAGAAGCTCCAACCGCCGAATTTGCTGCCCAGCGCCACGATCGCGCCGGTTGCCGGTTCATTCGGCACGTCGATGTCGGCCGTGATGCGGAAGCTGCGCGCCAGCAACGGCGCGGCGCTGACTGAGGGGATGCTGATGCCCGCCCCCCAATAGCTGTAGGTCGACCGATGCGGCCGCTGGCTCTCCGCCGCCTGGAACCGGGCGAGCGTCATCCGGTCGTCAAGCGGGAGAACCTGGTTTCGCTCCGCCTCCTTCCGGAAGAGCGCCTGCATTTCCTTCAGCTTCGCGCCCTGGCTCGCCGCCAGATCATGCGCCTGGGAGAAATCCTTGCGCAGATCGTACAGCTCCCACTTATATTGGTTCGGCAGGACCGAGCCGTCGCCGCGCTGCCAAGGCAGATTGATGGGCGTGCTGCTCGCCAGCCAACCTTGATGATAGATGGCGTGATTGCCCATCATCTCGAAATATTGGGTATCGTGTCGCTCGGGCGCTTTGGGCGCGGCGAAGCTGTAGGCGAAGCTGACGCCGTCGATCCGCTGCTGAGCCACGCCATTGACGACATCAGGCGTCTTCAGACCGGCGACTTCCAATATCGTCGGCATCACATCGGTCACATGCGTGAATTGCGACCGGATGCCGCGCGTCTTGATATGATCCGGCCAGGAAACGACCAGCCCATTGCGCGTGCCGCCAAGATGAGAGGCATATTGCTTGAACCAGGGGAATGGCGCGTTTGTCGCCCAGGCCCAGCCATAACCCCAGTTGGCGACGGCATCGGGACCGCCGATCTTGTCCAGATTGGCCAGCAGCAGCCTATCATCCTCCTGCATGGCGTTGGCGAAGGCGGACATGGGATTGGAGCTGCCATTTTCTCCCCCTTCGGCGGCAGCGCCATTGTCGCCTTCGATGAACATCACCAGCGTGTTGTTGCTTTCCCCCATGCGATCGAGTTCATCAAGGACGCGACCGATCTGCGCGTCCTGATAAGCGAGCATCGCCGCATAGACCTCCATGAAGCGCGCGTTGATCCGGCGCTGGTCGGGGGTCAGTTCGCTCCACGCCTTCAGGCCGTCGGGCCGGGCCGTGTCCTGCGTGGCGGAGGGTATGATGCCGAGCCGTTTCTGGCGGCGGACGGTTTCCGCCCGCACGGCGTCCCATCCCTTGTCGAACTGGCCCTTGAACTTCGCGATCCAATCCGCGGGGGCCTGAAGCGGTGCATGCGCTGAGCCCGTCGCATAATAGAGGAAGAAGGGCTTGTCCGGTGCGGACGCCTTCTGATTGTGGATCCATTGGATCGCCTCATCGGCGAGCGCCCTGTCCAGCACCCCTTCCTTCAGCGTAGGTATCGCCGTGGTACCGCGATAAAGGGCGGGCGTGAACTGATTGGTCTCCGCCGACATGAAACCGTAGAAATGTTCAAAGCCGAGCCCTGTTGGCCACATGTCGAACGGCCCTGCTGGCGACACGTCAGCTTCCGGCGCATTATGATGCTTGCCGACCATGGCGGTATTATAGCCATTCTGCCGCAGCACTTCGGCCACTGTCGCCGCGCTTTTCGGCAATATGTTGGTATAGCCCGGGAAGCCCGTGGACAGATTGGCGACGATACCATTGCCCACCGCATGATGGTTGCGCCCCGTCAACAGAGAGGCGCGCGTCGGTGAACACATCGCGGTGGTATGAAAGCGGTTATAGACCAGGCCGCGCGCCGCCAGCCGATCCAGATTGGGCGTCGGGATCGGCCCGCCAAAGGTCGATGCCGCGCCAAAGCCCACATCGTCGGTCAGGATCAACAGGACATTGGGCGCTCCGGCGGGCGCGGTAATGGGCTTGGGGAAAGCCGGAGTGGAATCGGCATAGGTCTGCCCGATCTTCCCCGCGAACGGAGCAGCCGGGGTCGGCAATACTGTTTGCGCGGCAAGCGGCAACGCGCTCGCAAGCAGGGCTGCGGCAAGCATTTTTCTCATTTCAGAAACACCTCGATCTTGCGGATTTCGCCATTAAATGAATGGCCGTTCGGGTAATCAATCACCGTCGCCCCCGTGTCGTCGCCAATGTCGAAGGTCTCGCCGAGCCCGGCAGGGATCAGGAAGGTCCGCTCGATCCGCCCGCGCGCGACTTCGCTGCCGTTGACGCTGATGCGCATCAGCCCGCCGCGCCCGAAGCCGCCGCCGTCATAGTCGAACGCATAGCTGATTTTGGCCGGACCCGCCGGGATCGGTGTGGCCGCCGCGACGTCCCATTGATGGCTGGGCTGTTGGGTCAGCGCCATGCGCGCTGCTGGTTTCCCATCCTTCAGGTAAAAGCTCCAACCGCCGAACTTGCTGCCCTGCGCGACCAGCGGGCCGTTGCCGCCGCCCGAGGGCGTGTCGATATCGGCGATGATCTCGAAGGAACGGCCCCGGATCATGGGGGCCGCACCCTCAGCTACACTGATCCCCTTGCCCCAATAGGTGAAGTTCTTGCGGCGCGGCGCGAAGGCGATCTTCGAAGCGGAGGAACGGTCAAGCGATTGCCGTCCATCGAGCGGGAAGACATTGTTCTTTTGCGCTTCGGCCGTCCAGAGCGCCTGCAACTCCTTCAGCTTCTCCGGATAGCGCGCCGCCAGATCGCGAGACTGCGCATAGTCCTTGTTCAGGTCATAAAGCTCCCATTTATAATCGAGGGGAGAGCTGAGAACTTCGCCCATTTTCCACGGCATGCGGGCGGGCGTGGTGCTGGCCATCCAGCCCTTGTGATAGATGGCGCGCGTGCCGATCATCTCGAAATATTGAGTGTCGTGCCGCTCCGCAGCCTTAGGCGCGTCGAAGCTATAGGCAAAGCTGACGCCGTCGATCCGCTGCTGCGCGATGCCATTGACGCTCCCGGGCGCCTTGATCCCCGCCACTTCCAAAATTGTCGGCATCACATCATTCACATGGGTGAATTGCGAGCGGATGCCGCGCGCCTTGATATGATCGGGCCAGGACACGACCATGCCGTTGCGTGTCCCGCCAAGGTGAGAGGCGATCTGCTTCATCCATGGGAAGGGCCCGTTGGTCGCCCAGGCCCAGCCCACCGGGAAATGGCCGTAACTGTCCTTGCCGCCCAGCTTGTCGATCATGCTGTTGAGCCAGGCCATGTCCTCCGTCGCGCCGTTTGCGAACGTGCCCAGCTCATTGGTGCTGCCCGCCATCCCGCCTTCGGATGACGCGCCATTGTCGCCTTCGATGAACATGACGAGCGTGTTGCCGCTCTCGCCCATGCGGTCCAACTCGTCCAGCAGGCGGCCGATCTGCGCGTCCTGGTAGGCGAGCATGCCAGCATAGACTTCCATCATCCGCGCATAGACGCGCTTTTGATCGGGGTTCAGGCTGTCCCAGGCGGGAATATCACTGATGCGCGGCGTGGCCTTGGTGCCTGGCGGTGCGATCTTCATCGCGATCTGCCGCTTCAGGGTCTCGGCGCGAACCGCGTCCCATCCCTTGTCGAATTGACCCCTGAACTTCGCGATCCAGTCGGCTGGCGCCTGATGCGGGGCGTGCGCTGTGCCGGGCGCATAATAGAGGAAGAAGGGCTTGTCCGGCGCCGCCGCCTTTTGTGCGTGGACATAGCCGATCGCCTCATCCGCCAGATCACGGTCTAGGATGTAGGTCGAGTCCTTGTCATATTTCTGCTCGGCGGGGGCATTGCCGCGATAGAGCTTGGGCGTCCATTGTTCCGTGTCGCCGCCTAGGAAGCCGTAAAATTGCTCGAAGCCGAGTCCCGTCGGCCATTGATCGAACGGGCCCGCGATGGAGCCCTCCTGCGCGGGGATGTTATGATGCTTGCCGAACATCGCCGTGTTGTAGCCATTCTGGCGCAGCACCTCGGCGACCGTGGCGGCGCTGCGCGGGATCATGGACCAATAGCCGGGATAGCCGGTGGCGATATCGCTGACCACGGCATTGCCCACCGCATGATGGTTGCGCCCGGTCAGCAGCGAGGCGCGCGTCGGCGAACACATGGCGGTGGTATGAAAGCGGTTATAGACCAGGCCCCGCGCTGCCAGTCGGTCCAGATTGGGCGTAGGTATCGGCCCGCCAAAGGTCGATGCCGCACCAAAGCCCACATCGTCTGTCAGGATCAGCAGGACATTGGGCGCTCCCGCAGGCGCGGTCACCGGCTTGGGGAAGGCCGCGACCGAATCGGCATAGGTCTGCCCGATCTTTCCCGCAAAAGCTTCTGGCGCGCGTGGTAGCACATTCTGCGCCGCGATCGGCGCTGCGCTAGTCAGCAGAACCGTCAGAAATCCTGCGCCCACTCTCATTGCCGAACGCCTTACCATCGCTCATCCACTCCATCCTGTTTTGCATCTTGTACGGAAGAGTTTCGTACAGTACAAGCAAGCAAACGACAAAATGAATGATAGGAGAGTATATGACCCGCAGGGTTTCGACCTGCTGCGTCGATCGACGTCGCATTCACCAGTTGCCGCCTGCGTCGGGAGCATCGATCTGATGGGCATCCTGACAGCCTTGCTGCTGGCCGGTGCAGCCACCCCTGCGCTCGCTCATGCGCCAGACCTGAGCGTGCCCTTTTCCGCGCCGTCCAATTACACCGCGCATGCCCGCCTGTTTCAAGAGCGGGTCACGCATGTAGGAAAGACGCCGGTCTGGCAGATCGAATTCCAGGGCATGAACATCGTCGTTGTCGAAGGCAGCGACGGGCTGATCATCCTCGATACCGGCATGAACCGCGATGTCGCGACCGCCGCCCTTGCAAAGATAAGGGCGCAGATATCGACCAAGCCGATCAAGGCGATCATCTACACGCACCATCATCCCGATCATGTGAATGGAGCGGGGGTCTTCGCAACCCCGGCCGATGTCGCCAGCGGCAAGGTGCCGATCTACGCCGCCTCCAATTTTCTAAAGGAATTGTCGGATGAAGGCGTTGCGACGCTGCCGATCGTCGCCACCCGCGCCGCTTATATGTTCGGCTTCAGCCTGACCGGGAAGGAGGCTGAGGATTTCCATGTCGGCTGCTGTGGTGGGCTGAACAAGCCCGGAAAGAATGAGTCCGCTTATATCCCACCCACGCAGTTCGTCGACATGGACGGGGCGCGCAACATCGAAATCGCTGGGGTGAAGCTGCACCTGTTCCACACTGGCGGGGAGGCTGCCTCGCATATCGCGGCGTGGCTTCCCGATTATCAGCTGCTGATCTCGGGCGACGAGGTGCAGGGGCCGACTTTCCCCAACCTCCATTCGATGCGCGGCACCAAGATGCGCGACGCCAACCGCTGGATCGAGGCGCTGCGCCGAATGGAGCGCTATGACGCGGCCTGGATGGTGCCGATGCATGGGCCGGTCGTGGAGGGCGCGCCGCAAATCAAGGCTCTGCTGACCCGCTATGAGGATGCGATCCAATATACGCATGACCAGACGATCCGGCTGATCAACAAGGGCGTCACCCAGGATGAACTGCCCGAAGCATTGGGGCCGTTGCCGCAATGGCTGCGTTCGGAACCCTATACGACCGAATATTATGGCACCGCCGCCGATGCCGCGCGCAGCTATTATGTCGGCTATATCAGCTGGTTCTCAGGCGATGCGACCGATCTTGCGCCCACGCCGCGAGTGGAGCGCGCCAAGCGCGAGGTGGCGCTGATGGGCGGCCGTGCGCCGGTCCTTGCCGCTGCTGACCGCGCCTTTGAACAGGGCGACCCGCAATGGGCGGCGGAGCTTGCCACGCTGCTGATCGCCATCGACCATCAGGATATGGACGCGCGCCGCCTGAAGGCCGCCGCTTTCCGCAAGCTGGGCTACGCCACCTATAACAGCAACCGGCGCGGCTTTTACCTGATGGGCGCGCTGGAGCTGGAAGGAAAGCTGCAGCAGGCGGGGCTCACCGCGCGCTACATGAACCCGGACAATATCCGCAAGATGCCCGTGCCGCTGATGCTCGAACAGATCCGCTACAAGGTCGATCCGAAGCGGGCAGGGGCTGGCGACCATGCCGTCGCCTTGGCCATCGCTGGAGAAAGCGACCCATGGCTTCTCGAACTGCGTAACAGCACCTTGAAGTTTCGGCGAGGCCAGGCGGGGACCATGCCCGTCGTGAATCTGGAGCGCATCGCGTTGGGCGATCTCGTCTCCGGTAGCCAATCCGTCGATGCTTTGGTGAAAACAGGCGCAATCTCCGGCGCAGGGTCGTCCGCGCTCGGGCAGATACTCGCCGCGCTCGACCTTACAGTCACCCCGATCAATCTTGTCATACGCTAAATAGTACGAAACAACCTCGTACAACAGGGAGGAACTATCATGAACAACGCGATTTCACGCCACGCCCTGGCGCTGTGCCTTTTCGCCTGCGCCTCACCCGTGCTCGCCCAGGAAGAGGATGGCGGTGGCATCCAGGAAATCGTCGTCACGGCCCAAAAGCGATCTGAATCTCTTCAGAAAACGCCCATCTCCATGATGGCCATGACCGGCGCCGACATTGAAAAGAAGGGCATTGCCGACATCACCGACCTGCGAACGCTGGTCCCCAGCCTTGCCGTGACTCCCCATCCGAACAGCGCGACAACGGCTCGCGTTTTTATTCGTGGTATCGGCAATAATGACGATCAGATCACCGTGGATCCCAGTGTCGCGGTCTATCTGGACGGCATCTACATCGCCCGCAACCAGGGCCTGTCTGCTGAAGTCGCGGAGGTCGAGCGGATCGAAGTGCTGCGCGGGCCGCAGGGTTCGCTCTATGGCCGCAACGCGACGGGCGGCGCGATCAACTACATCACGCGCGCGCCTGAACTGGGCGAGTTTTCCGCGAAGCAAACCCTCGCCGTCGGCAACTACAACCAGTTTCGGTCGCGCACCCGCGTAAACATCCCGGTCGGTGACAAGCTGGCGATGGAATTGGGCTATCTGCACAGCCAGAAGGATGGCTTTGTCGATAATCCGGGCACGGGCGTCGACCGCTGGGGGGATCAGCGCCGCGACGCCTATCGCGCGGCCATTCTGTTCCAGCCGACCGATGCTCTGCAACTGCGCTACACTTATGACCGTTCCGACATCAACGACACGCCCGTCTTCATGGTCGCTGCGCCTTTCTACCCACGTATGGCCGACCGGCCGACGGCGGGGTCACCCTTTGTGCGCAACCTGATGCCGAACGATGCCACATCTCAAGGCCATAACCTCACCATCAGCTGGGAAGTGGCTGACGACGTCACCTTGAAATCGCTCACCGGCTACCGGAAGCTCTCCAGCGTCACGAACCAAAATTATCTGACCGGCGTCGTCGGCGCATTCCCGTTGATCCTGACCGGCTTTGACCAGCAGCAGGATCAATGGAGCGAGGAAGTGCAACTTGTCGGCTCCGCTCTGGATCGCCGGTTGGATTATGTCCTGGGCGCTTATTATTTCGACGAAAATGGCGAAAGCGCCGATTATTCGGCGATAACCGGCCGTCCCCGTGTGGATCGCGTCGCGACGATTCACAACCGCGCCTATGCCCTCTACGGCCAGGCGACCTTGCGTCCTGCTTTCGTGGAAGGCTTGTACCTGACCGGTGGCCTGCGCTGGTCGCGTGATGAGCGTGAAGCAACGCTGGATCAGACGATCGTTCCGGCGACGGGCGCGCCGACCGTGCTGCCTCATGGACAGGGCACGAATCATTTCTCCAACCTCAGCCCCAGCTTCGTCATCGGCTATAACGCCACCCCCAACCTCAACATCTACGCTAAATATGCGAGGGGCTATAAGACCGGCGGTTACAATATCCGCGCCAGCAGCATTGCGCGCTTCAATGAAGGCTTCGGTCCGGAAACGCTGGATTCATTCGAGCTAGGCGTGAAGGCGAGCTGGCTCAACAATCATCTGCAGACCAACGTCGCCTTGTTCCGATCGAACTACAAGGATATCCAGACGAATATCCAGTCCGACCCAACGAACGTCGCGATCACTGACGTCTTCAATGCGGGCAAGGCGCGCATCCAGGGCTTTGAACTGGATCTGATTGCCAAGCCAATCGACGCGCTCACGCTCACGGTCAACTATGCCTATCTCGACGCCAAGTTCCAGCAGATACTCGACCAGGCAGGCAACGACATCTCGACCCGCTATACTTTTGTCGAGGCGCCAAAGCATACGCTGACGACGTCGTTGGAATATCGCTTCCCAGACACGCCTATTGGAATCCTGACAGCAAATATCGACTATTTTCTAAAGAGTAAGGTTTCGACTTCGACCGCCGATCCGCGTTATGTGATTGGAGACTATGGCCTGCTCAACGCCCGGCTCACGCTCTCCGATATTCCGGTGGGCTTCGGTAACTGGCGGCTGTCGGCCTTTGGCAAGAACTTGACCGACGAGGAATATTATATCGCTCACTTTAATGGCGGATTGCCAAGTGCAATCTTCGGTGATCCGCGTACTTACGGGCTTGAACTCACCTTCGAATATTGAACGAGACCGTGTTGCCGAGGTCACCTAATGGCCTCGGCAACGCCAATATCCGGTTAGCGCTTTTCGCACCACGACCCTTTGCAGGCGCTCCTCACGTAATTTCGCGCTCCAACTTCCGGACAGCCTTTACGCACTAATCTCAGATTCACTATATGCCGATCAGTGGTCTCGAAGCCACCGATCGATCATTCGGCCAGTGTTTCATCGATATATGGCGAGATGGTCGTTGTTCTTGACGAAACCAGCGGCGGCCAACTCTTGCTGCCGGGCTTGGTCCGTCCAAGCCCGGCAGCATCATCTACATCCAAGGTGCCAAATCAATTTCTGAAGCTGTAACGCAGCTTCAGTCCGAACATGCGGGGCTCCCCATAGAGGGTCGAGTCCACCAGCAAGAGGTCCTCTACATTGCCGTTGCTGACGCGGAAGAGCTTGTTCGTCAAGTTCGTCGCGAATAGCGTCGCGTCCAGTCCTCGACCGCCAATGTCTTTCCACGTCAGTGATGCATTAAGCATCCCATATCCTTCCAGCTTCGCCGCCGAAATGAATGGTTGTGGCGCGACATATTGGGAACTGACATGATTGTAGGTGAGGTAGAGACCCAGGTTACCCAAGTCTTGCGCCAAGGGGATGTCGACGGAACCATGGATGCTATAGATCCAAGGCGTGACGAACTGGAACGGCGCGCAGCTATAATCGACGAAATTGGGATTGAAGGGGTCGCCCGACGGCTGCGTCAGCCCGCCACAGCCAAGGGTCGGGCTAGCGATCGGCACCTCGAACCTCTTATATTCCGCGTCCGTGTGGCTGAGCGTACCGCCGATCTCCACGCCTTGTACCGGCCGGATTGATGCTTCCGCCTCCAATCCCTGGATGGTTCCTGACGCCGCAAAAATGGCCGCGCCGGTGAGGCCTGTGGCTGGATTCACGTCACTGCCGGGCCGCTGGATGTTGGAATATTTGGAGTAATAATAAGTGGCATTCAGCCTGACCGGCATGTCCGCGATCTGCCAGTCGGATTTGAAGCCAAGCTCATACGTGGTGAGCTTTTCGGGCTGGAACGTGCGCGTCTCGGCACGGACGGATGCAATATTGAATCCGCCAGCCTTATATCCCCGGCTGACCTTGCCATAAAGCAGCAGGTTCCGCATCGGCCGATAATCAAGGCCCATCGTCCATGTAGGCGCACGGCTTTTCAAGGTCGCCGAGAAGGTGCAGGCCGCAAGATCTGTGATCGGAACGGCCGGGTCAGGCGTCGTGCCGTTGCGGGCGCAGTTCGCCGTCACTCCGTCAGAGTTGATCTTGTAGCTTTGCTGGTAACCGCTGATCCTGTCCCAGGTATAGCGATAGCCGCCCGTCAGCCGAAGATTTTCGAGCGACGGGGAGACGACACCGAAATCAAATGTCGTCTGCCCGTAAAGAGCCTTCGACTTGTTCGAAACACCGTTGCGGGCGACTTGCGACGCGCAAAGGCCTGTGAACGCCGCCGGACAGTAGGACACGCCCTCCGCACCCCACTGACCCGCGGGGCGTGCATCATAGTAGAAGCCGCCAATGGTGAAGTTGAAATGATTGTCCAGCATGTTCCCCTGGACCTGAAGCTCTTCTGTGAACTGCTTCAGATAATCCCGCGGCAGGCCGAATGCGCGGTTTTGGTTATAGACGCCTGTAGGGGGAAGCCCGAATTCATCGGTAAGGCCGGCGATCGGGAAATCAGGCTGGCGGGCGTTTTGCACGCTCTCATTCTGCTGGATCGGCGTGGCGTCCTGGTCGGCGGCGAAGTTGTCCTTCAGCTTTTGATAGCTGATAATGTTGCGCAGTGTCAGTTCATCGGTCATGTTGAACGAGCTGGTGTTGATGACACCCCAGCTTTCGATCTTGCTGAAACCATCGACATTGCCTCGCATCCGGCGCGGCCCGATCTCCTGCTGGATCTCGGTTTGGCGACGATAGACGTCACAGGATGCAACGACGAAAGGCGTGCCCGGTCCATCCACGCAAAAACCATAGGCTTGCAATGCCGGGATGTTGAACCCTTCGTGGATCGGTCCAGCACCATTGTTCGAAGACTTGGTGCCGTATGCCTGAAGGTAGTTTTCGAACCTTTCGGTCGGCCGCATCAAAATACCCACACGCCCTGTGTACCAATGTTGATCATCGCGCCACTTGTTCCAGACGAGATCCTTGGTATATCCGCGCCGATCATAATAGGCTCCGGCAACCCGCACCATCAGCTGGTTATCGATGACCGGAAGGTTTATCGCGCCCTCAACGGAGCGCAGGTCATAATTTCCTATGCTGCCCTCGACATATCCACCAAGCTCATTAGTGGGCTTGCGAGGCGTCAGCAGGACGGCGCCGCCAGTGGTATTACGACCGAACAATGTGCCTTGAGGGCCCGAAAGCACCTGGACATTTTCAAGGTCGAGAAACTGCCCGGGCGCACCCTGAAGGCTGAGCGTGATCGCGGATGGCAACGGTACTTCGGCCATGTAGATCGCCACGCCGGGCGACGCGAGATAACCTGTCGACTGCCCCCGGATCGCATAGGATTGCACATCGCGCGATCCCTGTCCCTGCGTACCAGCGACAAGGGAGGGAACGTTTCCATAAAGATCCTGCGGCTGGGACACATTGAGCTGCTCAAGGCGCTCCGCCGAGAACGCAGTCACCACGACAGGCACATCCTGCGCCCGCTCTTCGCGGCGCTGGGCCGTCACGACGATGTCCGTTCCGCCTGTCGTCGACGCTCCTTGCGCATCAACCGCAGAAGTTTGGGCCAATGCTGCCGTTACTTGCAAGGCGCACAGCGCCACCCCGCAACGTAAAGCCAATAACGATCCTGACATATTACCCCCTCTAGAAGACCCGATGTTCCGTAACTATTGAACAGCGACGATTGACGCTCGAACATCAAAGCCGCCGCTTGCTTCATCTCTTGGTGAGCATGCGCGTGCGGATGGATGCGATTTCCTGTGGCGTCAGTTTCAGGCCCAAGCGCCAATAGGCATTGAGCGACCCATAGTTGCGCTCGATTGCGGCGAAAGATGCCTGGAGCCAGCTCGCTTTACTGCGCGACAATGCGGCGATCACGGCCGGATCGAGCTTCATGCCTGGAGGGATCCCGCCCATCGCCGGATCACCCGCGACCTTGGATGGATCAAGCAAGCGGTTGGATGCCAGGTAATCCGCGATCACCATTTCGCGCGGAACGTCAAGCAGAGAGAGGAGCAATGCGGTGGTGAGGCCGGTACGGTCCTTGCCCCCGGCGCAATTGTAGAGGATCGGCGTGTCACCGCGCGCGATCTGGCGAAAGATCTGGCCGATCTGCGGCGCGTATAGCTTCGGCATTTCGACATAGCCTTTTTCGGTCGCCAGTTCGACGGCCGCTGCACTGCTCAGGTCAAGTGGTTCGGTGATGCGGTCCGGCCAGGTCTGGATCGGCGGTACCGATACGCCTGCCGGCCTGCGCGGGTGGCGTTCAGCCGCGTCACGCAGATCGTAGAATTTGCGGATGCCGAGGCTATCTATCTTGCGGAAGTCGGCTGCCGTAAGATTGTCCGTGCTGGCCGAACGATAAACGAGGCCAAAGCGCACGGTCTGCCCATCTTTTGTACGGTAGCCACCGATATCACGGAAATTCGATCCCCCTTCGACAGCAATGACGCGCGGCAAGGCAGCTGCTTGCATCGCGGCAGGTGTTTTCGCTTCGGCAGCAGCCAGTGGTGCGACGATGCTGGCGCAAGCCACAGTCAGCGAAATGCAGTATGCAACACTGCGCCTAGTGGGCCGCCTTAGGTCAGCGGAACTGCCCGTTTCGAACGAATGTACATTTTTTCTGTGCATGATTCGAACGTATGTACACAGTTAATTCGTGAGTCAATCGCGGATATTCTGCATTTAAATGACCCGCCTTTTTGGGGTTACCCAATTTCAAGAACACGTGTACATTCCTCGACCTGTTTGTGGAAGCTATGCTGATTGCGTCCGGTGGGCAGGTGAGGCAAAGGCTTTGATCATGGCGGCCGCATCCTCATCCCCCGAACAGATCGCCGACGCCGCTTACGCGCTTGGATGCCAAGATGGTCGGGCTGGAATCGCTGCAAGAGCGGTCGCCAGGTACCTGAACATCAGCGCTTCTGCAGTGAATTATCATTTCCAGAACGTCGTCGGTCTGATCTCCGCCGTATCCCGGCTTGCGCAAGACGCTCATGAAGGCGAGCTGCGCAAGCAACTGCTCAAGGCCGAGCAATTGCCCCACGCCTTTGGGTCGATGTCTGGTTTCGTGGCGGGGCTGGTGGTCGCACTCACCACGTCGCTGCGTGACTGCACCCTTTTGCGGCTTGAACTCGAGCCTCCGTCCTCCACGTCGCACTCGCTCACGCACCCCTTCTGGGCAGAGGCCGCAGGCATTTTTGGGCAGGCTAGGCACGCAGCGATTTGGGAAGCCTTTTTCGAAGGTGCGCTCCAACTGGCGGTGCTGGACAGGGATGCCGTAACGCTTACCATGTGGGTTGCCCGCGCTTGTCAAAGGTTGGAGGCCCGGCTTGACCGTCGCGCCGACAAACCAGCGCTGAGCAGCGAGCCCGAACGAGAGGCTGGCGACCCCGGGTTCTCCACGGACGCACTTGCGCCGCGCGCTCTGCAGATTGTCGAAGCCGCCGCGTCACTGCTGATGCGAGGCGAAGCGATGACGCACCGCTCCATTGCGAAGGAAGCGGGAGTGCCGCTGGGATCGACGACTTATTTTTTCGAGACGAAGGAAGACATTATGCTGGCGGCAAGCCGGGCATTATTGGCGCAGACCCGAAAGTCGGAAAACGACTGGGCGTCCCAAGGCTTAGACGAGCCCTTCAATCCCGATGGTTCGCCCAGGGGCAGCCATGTAGGTCTTCGCCAACTGACGATCGCCGCGGCCCGCGATCCCATGTTGGCTCCATTGGCGCTGCAGATGAGATCGGAGCGCGGCCGTTCTTCTTACGACTTTCTCATCCAAGCGGGGGTAGAGGAGGCCGACCGATTGGATGGCCTTATCTGGTCGTTGTGCCACGGCGGGGTCGAGCGCATCGTCATGCGTCTGCCACCCGCCCAACGCCCCGCGAGCTTCAACCAGCGTATGGCGAAGATCGGAAAAGCAATTTTTAACTTCGGCACTTAAGTCGATCAAACATGTGCACGAGCGAATTTCCGCTAGGCGTGTCACATCGATTTTGTGCGCGGCAGCATAATAGTGATGTTCGGCCAAGTGTGGATGTTAAGACACACTGTCGAAAAAAAACGAGCACATCGATACCATAGGAACAGCTAGAGTTGACTAGTCGATGCCCCTGCCATTAGGAATTCGAACTGACGCGGCCGATTAGAGCTGCGGCAGAAGAGGGGTTCAGTGGTGGCTGTCTTCATTAACTGTCAGCTTATCTCTTATGGCCTTCATATCCCAAATTCTTCGTGTCTGTGAACAGCTTGACGTCGGCGCTGTCGCTTAATCACACCATGAATGGGTACTCACCTTTGGCATGGCAGCGATATACTCAGTTTAGAAAAGATGGCGAATGCCACGTAGGGGCCAAGGGCGCTGAATTTGCATAAGGCTTCAAGTTCATTGGAGCTCATGATTATAGGGAGGAGTACATTGATGAAACAGGTGAAACGCAGTCTTATGCTGTGCTGCGCTGCTAGCGCTGTCACATTACCAGCTTTGGCCCATGCGCAGGGGCAAGGTGCCGCTCCCACCACACCTAGCCAGACACAGACTGAGAGCCAGGGCGCAGTAGTCACATCGGACATCATCGTGACGGCGACGCGCGATGCGCGCAATCTCGTCGATGTTCCTATGTCCGTTAACGTTGCTACCGGCGAGCAGCTGGAAAAACTCCAACTGTTCGACACCAAGGACGTACAACAATTGGCTCCCGGCCTTGAGTTGACCAATACATCCGGCCGCAACAATACGACCACCCTCCGCGGTATCTCCTTCGATCCTGACTCAGGCGTGTCTCCCACTGTTCAGACGTATGTCAATGAAGTGCCAGCCGATGCTCAAACCGTCTTCACGGCATTATACGATATTGGACAGATCGAAATCCTCCGCGGGCCCCAAGGTCTCGAGCGTGGTCTTCCATCGCCGGCTGGCGCCATCACGATCACGACGCGCCGACCAGTGTTCGACGAAATCACCGGTTATGCACAAGCCTCTGGGACAGACGACAATGGATACAACTTTCAAGGCGGCGTGAGCCTGCCGTTTTCGGACAAATTCGCGATCCGCGTTGCTGGCTTGGTCGATCATAATCAGATCAACCAGGTTAGAAATATCAGCAATGGCGACCGGTCCCGCTCGACCACGATGAGCGGCCGCATCACGTTGGGCTTCAAGCCGAGCGAGGCGTTCACGGCCTATCTGACCTACCAATATCTTGAATCGGACTCACGGCAATATACTCAGGCTGTTGGTACAGGGGCGACCGGGCCGGCAGGTACGTCAGGTCCCGCCTTGGATGTCGATGACTATGCCTCGGTTGTGGAAGGCCCTGGACGGTTCAAGAACCGGTCGCATCAGATTACCTTCAATGGCCATTTGGATATGGGCCCGGTTTCACTGGATGCGCTGGCTGCCTATCAATATTCCAAGTTGGATCAGACACGCGATCAGGACGTCACCAACGCTATTCCGGGCTACCAAAATGTTCAGCATGTCGTGACGCCGTTCAAGGTTCCAACCTTTGAACTTCGGCTTTCGACGAATGACGATGGTTCGCTGGGCGGCGGCGTCGGTGCTTTCTACACTCAGCAGCGAGGTGTAACCAGGGTAGATCAGCGAGCAGACAATTTCTTCACGGCACTTGCGCCTGCGTCGGCTGGCCTCTTCCTGCCCATCGGGGTGAATGTCACGGTTCCAACAGACGTGGAGACCTTGTCCGTCAACGCGTTCGGACATGCCCGTCTTGGCAGTCTGAAGATCGAAGGCGGCTTGAGATACACCAAGTTCAATAGCAAACTTGTCAGCGACGTGGTGATCAACTCGCCCGGCTATCCCGGCTTCCCCGCCTTTGGAATCGATCCGATCGATCCGTTCACAGTCAATCAGAACGGCATTCCGGCGGGTCTGGACAACCAGGATACCGATGCATTCACGGGCG
The DNA here is from genome assembly GCA_966211835.1 of uncultured Sphingobium sp. GTDB lineage: Bacteria > Pseudomonadota > Alphaproteobacteria > Sphingomonadales > Sphingomonadaceae > Sphingobium. The sequence continues at coordinate 52,573 of CBIHNV010000011.1, read as the reverse complement.
GCGTCAACCTGACCTATGAGATCAACGACGATGTAAATATCTATGCAGCCTATAATCGTTCCTTCCGCGCCGGTACCGCAGGCGTATCAGTGCCGGTAGGCGTGTCGAACGATCTGATCGTCACAGATGATGAAACAACAGACGCTTTCGAAGTCGGCGTGAAGGGTTCGACCTTCGATCGGAAGCTGAACTTCGCTGTCGCCGCCTTCTATCAGAAGATAGACGGCTTCATATCGCGCTTTGCAGGCGTAACCTATGATTGTCCCAACCTGCCTCCCCAATTTGGCGGAGGGTGTGGCAATGTCTCAGACGGCGCCTCACCGATCGGCACTCCGGGCGACAGAGTCAACGATGGCGGATTTGATTTCAACTACAACGGCGATGCAACGATCAAAGGGATCGAGTTGACCCTTGACGCACGCCCAACGACCTTCTGGGATTTCTCAGTCAGCACCGCTTATGTCAAGGCGCGGTATTCCGGCGACGCCCGGTTGCCATGCAACGATTATAATGGTGATGGCGAGCCGGATTCGAACCCACCTCCGGTAATTACGGGGACAGGCAATGTCAGCTTCTGCCGTCTAAACCGGTTGTCAGATACGCCAAACTTCAGTTTGTCGGCTAATAGCGAACTTCGCTTCCCGATGGGTGGGTCTTTCACTCCGTTCGTCCGCGGGTTGGTAAGCTATCGCCCTGGAGTTTATTCACAGCTGAAGAACTATAGGTATCAAAGCCGTACTATTCTCAATGTCTACACCGGTATCCGCAGCGACGATGGAAAGTGGGAACTGACAGGATTTGTCAAGAACCTTCTCAACCAGAAGCGGATTACAAACATTTCGGCTGCCATTGACCAGACTACTGCTTCTGACGGTAACGCATTCAGTTCAGGGTACCGCTCCATCAACGCGACTGCGCCGCGTGAGTTCGGCGCTTCGCTAGCCTTCCGGTGGTAAGCTGCTAGGTAAATACAAAGAAGTGGCCGTCGCGGAACTGCGGCGGCCCTTTTTGATTACCGGTGTTCAAACTGATTTTTCGACCATCTTCCACAATCCAGACACTCGGAACCGCTCGATCGGTAACAATGATTGCTCTAGCGAGTGTAAACCCGAAGTCAGATGTGGATTGCAGCCGACATGCGGATTTTTATTTACTATGCAAATCCGGACAGATCGTATAATATTTCTTCCCTCAGAAGTTCTTCGGTTAGAAGAAACTCCTGAAGGGCCGACCTAAGGCCGGCCCTCTTTTTATTCTTTAGCACCCGCGTTCGGCTCGACCGCATTTGGGGGATCGGGCTTGGCGACGTCCCTCTGCGTAATGCGCAATCGAACCGAGGCACCTTTAGGGTCGTCTACATCGTCGATAAGACCAGCTGCGACCTTCCAGGCAGTGAGTGCCTCCAAGGTCGGCGCTGACCGACGCTTCCCTGGCGGCTGAACCATCGCAACGAGGCGACAATGATCGGCGGCTCGCGGACGCTGATCGGCAGCCTAAATCACGGTCGGACGTCGTGTCATCGGATTTGAGTGACCCGCTCAGGTCAAGAGCGGCCGGAAATCGGACGGTCTGCACCTGAGGCTCGAAAATTGGTCCCTGAACGGCGACAAAGGTGAAGGGTTTCGGGCCCTTGCGTACGAGAGCCTCCCATTCAGGAACCCGCGATTCCAGCAGGTTACCCTATGGGGACGTATGCTTCCGGCTGGTTCGGCGGGATACGAGATGCGCGCTGATGGATGCGCGACATCGGCGCGGGTGCGATAGACCATGTCTTCCTGACCGGCGGCTCCTCATTGATCCCCGCTGTCCGCCGCTTGTTTGAGGAACCCTTCCGCCAGCCACATTGCGCGTGGCAATGAGTTGACCTCCATCGCCCACGGCCTTGCATTGATCGGTCAGGAGGCCAGCATCGCTGAATGGACCGCAAGCAGTGAAGATGAAATAGTGCAGGGTTAAATAGTGGTCCTGGCTGCGACAGCGGGATGGCCGCGGCGCGCCATTCCTGGCTCCGGCCGGCCCCCTTTTCCAGTCTAGATGTTCAGCACTGGCGGGTCGGTGTCGTGAGTTGCTAGAGGGCAGCCACCTTAGATATGCGGGATGCGCATAGCTAACAACGGTCTTTGCAGCTTTCACCCCGCCAGCCAGTCACTTACCCTGTCATCGGGGCCCGCCCGAAGCTCGATCTTCGCCGACACACGTCTTGGATCGCATTTCTCGGCCATAAGCGGACCCTGAGAGCTAGGTGGCTCCATTAAGATAGCTCCAAGAAGCGGTGCTATTGTAAAGCGGAGAGAGGTCATGTCAGTAGGAACCCGCGCAACGTTAATTGTCGGCATTGCCGCCCGCGCTCACCGCGCCGGCTCTATTTCTATGATCATCTCCTTTCGGGAGCAGCCATCCTTATGGCGGGTGCCATTTTTTATCACAGCGTGACATCATCCCGTTGTATTTTGGAGAGTATCTAATGGGCGGTTTTGAAACCAAACGCGCATTTGCGCTGTCGTTGCTTGCCTTATCGTTCGCCTCGACTGCTTTTGCCAGGCAAGGGGCATGGGTTGACGCGTTCCAATCCAGCCCCGCCGATTATGATCTGAAATTGCCGCCGAACACCGAGCTGCCGGAACCTGCCAAATCATTTCTGACGGAGCGTCCGCCGGTCAGTGGCACGATCCGGGTCCGTTTCGCCGTCGTCGCGGGCGGCAATCAGGTTCGCATCAGGATTTCCAATGAAGAGGGCACATCTCCTCTGTCGCTCACGGCCGCGACGGTGGGACGTGCTGGCGATGGATTCGACATGGTTCAAGGCTCCATGCGTCCGCTGACCTTTGGCGGACGGCGTAGCGCGATGGTTCCTGTAGGGGCGCCGCTGCTGAGTGACCCCGTTGATCTGCCGGTTTCCGAGGGTACGGCTCTGGTGGTTAGCACGATGCTCGCGCAGCCGCTTCAACTCAAACCATTCGGTTCAACCCTGATGAGTGTCGCACCGGGAGACCAGACCGGCAACGAACGTCTGGAAAATCCTCAGCTTTTATCTGGGCGGCCCCTTGTCAGCGGAGCGATGGTGCTGTCCACCCATTCTCCTCGCGTCATCGTTGCGCTGGGGGATTCGATCACGGATGGAAATCGTAGCACGCCGGGAGCTACGCGGGGTTGGCCCGAAGAGCTGGCGCGCCGTCTGGACGGCAGTAAGTCAGATACAGCGCCCGTTATCCTGAACGCCGGGTTGGGCGGCAACAGGGTGCTGGCTGCGGGGTCCGGTAAGTCTGCGCTCTCTCGCCTCGACCGGGATGCTCTAAATATAAAAGGTGTGACGCACATCATATTGTTCGAAGGTATCAATGACATCGGCCTGTCCGGACGAACAATGTACGGCGAAAACCCACCACTGGATGTCGCGGATCTTATTTCAGGCTATCGTCAGATCATCGCCCGGGCACATGTGAAGGGGGTCAAAGTCATTATGGGCACCATCATGCCCTTTGCCGGGGCCGACTATTATACGCCAGAGAAAGAAGCGATCCGCCAAGCTGCAAATCAGTGGATACGTAGTTCGAACGAACCGGACGCCGTGATCGACTTTGATGCCGCCACCCGCGATCCGCAAAGGCCTTCCTACCTCCGCCAGGATCTGGATTCCGGTGATCACCTTCACCCCAATGCCGCCGGTTACAAGGTGATGGCGGATGCAGTCGCCTTGCCGATCCTAAATTAGGCAGTTCCGGTGATCTTCGGCAGGAAACGTCAAAACCCGGCGGGCTCCATGGTCATTTTCTAGCGGCCAGATTGGCCCTTTGAAGAACGCTTGCTGGTCTGGAAGGCGTTAAATCCCATGAGGCTCTCGCCGGACACAAACGGCTGTTTACTGGCCGGGCCGCTGAACGGCGTGAGTTGGGCGGCAGCAGTCAGTGGAATTCATTTCAGCGAGCGGCCGCTTTCCTGCCTATTCTCCGAATGCGACATTCAAAAGCCGGCCATCTTTGGCGTGACCGTTCGAATAGCCGACTATCCGGAGTTGCGCATCGAGAATTGGCGACCGAACGGCAAGGTGGGGTGTGCGCCGTGAAAGGTGGCACATTTACCAGTGGGTGGAAGGCCCACCCGGCGATGCTCCAGCCGGAAGCAACCGGGGCAGGCATGGAGGTGACGAAATGTCTGAAGCCCCCGGATAACGGTCACGTAGGTGACCGTGCGAGCGTACAGGCCGTAACGTGAGTGAACGCTGAGCAATCCTCGAAAATGCCGATGTGCAGGCCGACCCGTTAACCCTTACGGGGAAGGTTGATATGGACGGGCAAGTTTGAGCGACGTCAGAGCCCGTCTGCTGCACCGGGGTAGTGGCGACAGCATGTACGCAAGGTAAGTGCCGCAACACGGGAAGCCCCATGGCGTGCCGAGGGATCGGCAACGAACGCCCGCGAGGGATGGGACGGGCGTGATGGGGTGGCGGAGAGGCCCGTGGTACCAATGAAGCCGGGTAATGCCGGTGGAGGGAAGGAGCCTCAGTTCAAGATGAACGCAACAAGTGGTGAGGGGCAGGGGATTGGGAAACCTATCAACTCCGAAAAGCGTCCAGAAACTGCAGAAGGCGTTGCACGCGAAAGCGAAGGCAGAAGTCGGCTATCGTTTCTACGCGCTGTACGACAAGATCAGCCGCGATGACATTCTGGCCCATGCCTATGCTCAGTGCCGCTCCAACAAGGGCGCGCCGGGTGTGGATGGACAGGACTTTGCGGATATCGAGGAATATGGCGTCGAGCGGTGGCTGGCGGAACTGGCGCTTGCGCTCAGGGAGGAGACGCACCGACCAGAACCGATCAGACGTGTCTACATACCAAAAGCCAACGGCAAACTCAGGCCGCTGGGCATATCCACCGTGCGGGATCGGGTCTGCATGACAGCAGCGATGCTGGTGCTTGAATCGATCTTTGAAGCCGACCTTCCACCCGAAATCTATGCCTATCGCGCCGGGCGCAATGCCCGGCAGGCCGTGGTTGAGGTGGAGGAGCAGCTGTTCCGTGGCCGACCGGATGTCGTGGACGCCGACCTTGCCGACTACTTCGGCAGCATCCCCCACCTTGAGCTGATGAAATCGGTGTCGCGCCGGATCGTTGATCCGCGCGTGCTGCATCTGATCAAATCTTGGCTGGAATGTGCTGTCGAGGAAACGGACGACAAAGGCCGGAAGAAACGAACGACGCAGGCCCGCGATCAGCGGCGCGGCATCCCGCAAGGATCACCCATCTCACCACTGCTGGCAAACATCTACATGCGCCGGTTCGTGCTGGGATGGCGGAAGCTCGGCCTTGGGAAACGCCTCGGCTCGCGGCTCATCACCTACGCCGATGATCTCGTGATCCTGTGCCAGAAGGGCAACGCGCAAGTCGCGCTCGATCATATGCGCGGGCTCATGGAGAAGCTGAAGCTGACGGTGAACGAGGAAAAGACGCGCATCTGCAAGGTGCCGGACGAGACGTTCGACTTTCTGGGATATACGTTCGGTCGGATGTACTCCCCGACAACCGGCAAAGCCCGAATAGGCTACCGGCCATCGAAGAAAAGCATCCAGCGCGTGGTTGAAACGATCCACGCACTCACGGACCGGGCGTGTACATGGCAGGATACCACATACCTGGTGGCCAAGATGAATCGGGTGCTGCGCGGATGTGCCAACTACTTCTCAGTTGGCACCACGAGCAAGGCGTACCGGGCTATCGACAGCTACACAGCGGTGCGGTTGCGTCGGTGGCTGCGGGCCAAACATAAAACCAGACGAAAGCGTGCGGGAGCATATCACACCCCCGAGCTGTACGAGCGCTTCGGCCTCGTACGTCTGGCGGACTTGGCTGCAGCCCGCCGTGGGTGAAGGCGTGATGTCTTGTCCGAGAGCCGGATGCGGGAGATCTGCATGTCCGGTTCGATGAGCAGGGAGTAAAAACGGACCGTCTGGCAAGCCCCACAGGCGCGCAGTACGACACCGCGCCACTTCCTGACTCTACCGTCTCCCCCCGCGCCGTTGTGGTCCGGGGGGGGAAGTGTCATGGGTTTATCAGGATTTGGTCTCGCCACACGCGAGCGAGTAATGGGGCGATCCGTCAGCTTATGGCGCTCATATGCAATCAGCTAGCGCCGCTCAGGCTGGTGCGATTGAACTATCAGCCATGCGCTGCTCCTGGCCAATGCTATTTTCAAAAAGATCCATGGTGCGCTCAAACCGGGCAAAGAGTTCGTCGAGCTCGTCCGACGTTATGACGAGGGGTGGGCAGAAGACGATCGTGTCACCCAGCGCGCGCACGATCAGTCCTTGCGTCAGACCTATGTCGGCAAGGCGGGTGCCGGCCTTCATCGCTGGGTCAAATGAGATGCGGTTTGCAGGGTCGGCGTATAGTTCGATAGCACCGATCAGGCCGATGCCACGTACTTCGCCAACATACTTGCGCCCTTCGTACCCGCGAAGCGCTTCTTGGAATCGGGGCGTCAGAGCCTTCACATGACCAACAACATCATCTTCTTCGTAAATCTTCAATGTCTCGAGCGCGATGGCGCAGCTCACCGGATGTCCCGAATAGGTGAAGCCGTGGCCAAAGATACCGATGCTGCCGCTATTGGCTGCAACTGCGGCGTAGACCTTCTCGTTTATCAGCACCGCAGAAATTGGTGCATAACCAGAGGACAGGCCTTTGGCGGTGGTGAGGATATCCGGCCTAATGCCGTAGGTGTTCGACCCGAACATCTCGCCAGTGCGTCCATAACCGCATACGACTTCGTCTGCGATGAACAGCACGTCATATTTCGCGAGAACTTTTTGCACCTTGTCGAAATATGTGGCCGGCGGCGGAAGAACCCCACCCGCGCCAATCAGAGGCTCAGCAATGAAAGCGCCAACGGTCTCAGGGCCTTCGCTCAGGATCATCGTTTCGAGATTATTGGCAAGGCGGGTGGCGAAGTCTTCCTCGCTTTCACCTGGTTCGGCGTAGCGGAAGTAATGCGGGCAATCCGTGTGCAAGATATTGCTGAGCGGAAGATCGAAGTCGCGATGGTTGTTGACGAGCCCACTCAGGCTCGCCGCGGCCACGGTCACACCGTGGTACGCATTGCGCCGGGCAATGATCTTCTTCTTTTCGGGCTTCCCAATGGCGTTGTGATAATACCAGATGAGCTTCACCGCAGTATCGTTCGCCTCCGAGCCGCTGTTGGCGAAGAACACTTTCGACATCGGCACGGGCGCAATTGCAATCAGCTTCTCTGCAAGCGCGATTGCGGCTGGGTTCGATCGCCCATTGAACGTGTGGTAATATGGCATCTGGTACAAGGCGTCACTGCCAGCCTTGGCCAAGCGGGCGTTGCTGAACCCAAGCGACGCGCACCACAATCCCGACACGCCTTCAAGGTAGCGGTTCCCCTGATCATCTTCCACGAAGACGCCGTCACCACGCGTGACGGTGAATGGGCCCGTTTCCGGATGCGCAGCCAGGTTGGTAAACGAATGTAGATGTGCCGCAATGTCGCTGGCGGCATTCGCTGTGTGGTTGCGCATGTCTGGTCGTCTTTCGATGATAGGATGTTCAAGGCGGTCGGTGTTGGCTCGGCCCCGCTCACGATGGCTTGTCGATAAAACTAATTGGCAGTGGGAGCGTCGTGTTCGGATTAGCGACGCTTTTTTCCAATGATCAGCGGCAGGCTTCCGGTCTCCGCACACGGGCCGATGGGATGAAACCGGCCTGCCAATGATGGCGCTAACCTGATGAAATCTGCAGCCCTTCATGCGATCGCCGGTCAACGGCTTGGTAAACGGGGGAATTCCCCTTTCTTGCAAAACGCCATTGTACGTCGACCTCCCGGCGCGCCCGAGAGGGCTGCACTTGGAGGTCGAGTTCGATGACTTACTCTGCCGCCATGCCATATTCCGGAGGCATTATCGTGGGCAGGCCCGGATCGTAAATATTGTTCAGCAGCATCGTGAACGCCGGATCGTTCAGCGGATCATTGGGCATCTGGAACGGCTGCCCCTTGGCGCGAAGGTCGGAGATGAAGATGTCGAACACCTGCTCCTGCGTCAGATCGTCGCTGTGGTCGAGCGCAACCTTCATCTCCGTCATGTCCATGAAGATATCCGCGCCCCAGTGGACCAGCAGCCGCGTCTCGTCTGCTGACAGGCGGTGGACGACCTTTTCGTCCGTGGTGATGCGCCATCCATCCGATCCTGGATCACCTTGGATGACCGAATTGATCGCCAGACCATCGACCCGGCGCTGATCTTCCGGACCGCAGGCATTGGCGCCGTGATACATGACTTCGTTTTCCACCACCGCAGCGCGACCCCACATCGGCGCGTATAACTGCTTGGGCTGGCCCGAAGGGCCATCTGGCCAGTAGGTGAAGCCGCCGCCGATCTGGCCCTTGTAGTACCAGGTCAGCACTTGGGCCTTCTTGGCCTGCCAGCGCCGGAACAACCCGGACTTGGTCATGATGCCGATCAGCCACGACGGTGAATTCTGGTAATTGATGCCGCGGAAATCAGTGCCATCGACATGCGGCGGGCCGCCCGCTTCTGTGGGTCCCTGGATATTGACCAGCATCAGGTTCGGCGTGGCGTACTTGGCCTGCCAGTAGCCTCTGACCAGATCGAGAAATTTGGTATTGAGGAAGCAGTCTTCGATCTCGGGATAAAGGCTGGCATGGCCTTGTCCCAGCGTTGCCCGGAATACAGGGCTGAGGAACATGTCCCAGGTGACCTCGACCCCCTCTGGCAGTGAGCCGGACGTGGCGGCGATGACCTGTTCGGGCGAGGTGAATTCCTGCGCAAGGATCAGCGACCAGGGGCCTTCACGGCGCAGGACGTCGAACAGCCTGGTGCGCTGGTCTTCGGTGAAGGCATTCTCGATGATCTGAGGCTCGGCAACCGGTCGAAGAAAAGTGTCATTTCGGCCGTTAGACAGCGATACGTTCATGACTGTGCTTTCGATAAGGCGAGGGATACGATCCCGCGGTGAGGCATTGATCAGGCGCGCACTATGGATCGTCCATAATTCTCGCCCCCGCAAGATTCCGGTCCGTCGATGGTGATAATTCTCACCGAAAAAGAGCCGTGTTAGACGACTGAGACGGGTTGGATCGCACGCTGTTCCGCCTCTCAATATGTAGGCGGCGTTACTGCGCTAACGATTTCACTGACGCCGTCATGAACATTTATGAACCGGTGCGGCTCGGTGCTGTCAAAATAGTATCCATCGCCCGCTTTAAGCACCGCCGTTTGTTCACCCACGGTAAGCTCGATCGCCCCTGAAATGATGATCCCACATTCCTGGGCCTTGTGCGAGAAAGTCTCACCCGTATTCGCGCCCGGCGCATATCGCTCGTGCATGACGAGGATGTTGCGATCTGGGAAATCGGCTCCCACGACACGGAATGAAATGTCATCGCCTCTTCCAATTTCCACGAGATCTGCCGCGCGGTAGAAAGGTTGGCGACCGAGTAGGGGCTGAAAGTCGATAAAGAAGCCGCTTAAGGTGGTCCCGAGCGATTCAAGGATCGCATTCAAAGTGTCGACAGAAGGGCTCATGCGGTCCCTTTCGATCAATGAAATTGTCGAGTGTGACAGGCCCGATCTCGCTGCCACCACGCGGATCCCAAGGTTGCGCCGACGGCGCAGTTCGCGCAAATGTTCTCCGATTTTTGGCATGGCTGTTTCCTGCTACGAGACGAAATAGTGCTGTTACACTGCCTTCCTATCTGGATTGCGCGCTGCTTTCGAGCTTCCTGCTCACCACATGCTACTCCCCGCGCAATTTTATAACATCATTTTGCAGGAGCTATTTATTACCTGCCCCGTCCAAGTGAGGCAGGATTGTTGATACGTGGGGGTAAATGTGTCCAATTTGCATCCAGTCAAATAATCAAGTTAAGGGTTCGCGCCTCGATCTTCTTGCCGACATATTCCGGCGTGCGGCCGACCATCAGCCCCGCAACGAACACGGCGAGGATGGCGAACAGCGGGAAGCCGTATAGGTCAGCGTCACTGTCACCAACCCGAGCAATGCGCCGATCCAGAACAGATCCTGCATCGTCTTTTTCTTATTACCCAGCCGGTGCCAGCGCCGAGCGCGGAAGGAATGGAAGGAGTTGAATCCTGGTCACGCCGATTTCCCCAAAGATGTGCCGCGCGGATGTCCGCAGCGCTTTCGTGAAGGGTTTCAGATAGGAGCGATGACCATTTCTTATCGAGGTCGAGCAGCGGCCATCTTCATAGTATTTGCATAGGGTTGGCGATATTTCATCAGCTCTGGAAAAGTTCAGAGCCCTTCGGCATTTCGCTGAGCTCAGGCGAACTGCTCCTCCCGGTCATTCCTCATACGGCCAGCCCCGAGTGCCCAAGATTGAAAGCGGCCCTTCCGCACCTGGCAATCAAAAAATCGGCCGCTGAACGGCCGTCATGGGTCGTTGATCACGTCCCAGTTTGAACTTGTCGCCCAGGATGGACTTTAAAGCACGACGACGGGGATCGCGCCCAACTTCGCAGCCCGTTTGGCGAACTTCCGGTCGAAGGTCAGAAATTTAGAGCATTCAGCGGATCGCGCGAGGTGAAGGGCGTCGGCGAAATCCATTCCATGTTCCATCCAGTCAAGGGCTAATGCCATATGTGCAGGTTCTTCTACCAGCATTCCCGGAAGGCCGGCTAGGCCACGTAACGCGCGTGCAATTTCATCGGGCGCGAAGCCATAACCCGCTCGGAGCACCCATTCTGCCTCCAATAGGATTGTTACCCCTAGGAAAATTTTATTGCCTTCGACGATGTTGCGGGCTGCCTTTGCCTGTTTTTCATCGTCAGCGGTCAACAAGCGGACGACAATGTTGGTATCAATCCCGCGCACGCCGCTCGGCTTCCTCTGATATGACCTCATTCATCTCGTCGATAGAGAGACCCGGCTTTGGTGACCGCAACGAACCAAAGACGGCTTCGATGTCCGTGGTGGCAAAGACTGGCGCAGCCTTAAGGAGCACGCCCTCATCTGTTTCTTCGACAATCAGCTTGGTGCCCGCCGCCCAATGTTTCTGTTCACGGATCGCTTTGGGCAAGATAACCTGCCCTTTGGTCGAAACTGTGGTCGTGATCCGTTCCTGAACGCCCATGACGGCCTCCATAAGTAAGGCAGAGGTAAGATAACATCAGGCGAGTTCTGTAGCAGGGAGCGGTCGGTCCGCACATCGACAACAAAAGCGGCGGCTGAGTGGCCGGGAAGGGTGGGTGTCGTAGTGTTCGCGGAGTCTGACGCTCGACATAGAAGGACCATTGCAATCGTCGGCGCTGCACCTAGCATGGGCATCATGAGATGCAGGGAGGCTGGATGAGGGAGGGAAGCGAAGATGCCTTTGTCGAGGCGGTGGCGACTGATCCGCGTTACGTGGATCTTGTGCAAAGGCGATCGCGGCTTTCATGGTGGCTGTCTGCCGTCATCTTCTTCGCCTTTGCCGGCTATCTGCTGCTCATAGCGTTCGACAAAGCGGCGCTTGGCGCGCCGATCGCGAGTGGCGTGACATCGATCGGCATTCCGGTCGGCCTTGGTCTCATCCTGCTGGCGATTGCACTGACTGGCATCTATGTCGTTCATGCCAATCGCCGCTATGACGCGCAGATGGACGCGATCCTGAATCAGCATCGCCCGAAGGCTCACGGCGCATGAGGGCGAAGCTCGCAGCGCTCATCGTCGCCTGTCTAGTCTGGGTTCCATGTCCCGCTTTGGCAGCTGCGCTGGAAGGACAGGCTGAGCGGCAATCCATCAACTGGGTCGCGATCGGCATGTTCGTCGCCTTTGTCGGGCTGACTCTGTGGATTACCAAGGTGGCCGCCGCACGCACCCGGACAGCGTCGGACTTCTACACAGCAGGCGGCGGGATCAGCGGTTTTCAAAACGGGCTGGCCATGGCGGGCGACTACATGTCGGCCGCTTCCTTCCTTGGCATTTCAGCGCAAATCTTCAGTGATGGTTATGATGGGCTGATCTACTCGACCGGCTTTCTCGTGGGCTGGCCAATCCTGCTGTTCCTGATGGCGGAGCGGTTGCGCAATTTGGGGCGTTTCACCTTCGCTGACGTGGCGTCCTATCGCTTCGCTCAGCCGCCAGTGCGCAGCTTTGCAGCGGTAAGCACGCTGCTGGTCGTCAGCTTTTATCTGATCGCCCAGATGGTAGGGGCGGGGCAACTCATCAAGTTGCTGTTCGGACTGCCCTACGCGGTGGCGGTGGTGATCGTCGGCATGCTGATGATGCTCTATGTCCTGTTTGGCGGCATGCGTGCGACCACCTGGGTTCAGATCATCAAGGCGGTGCTGTTGCTTGGCGGCGCCAGCTTCATGGCGGTGATGGTGTTGGCGCAATTTGGCTTCTCGCTGGAGGCGCTGTTCGCCCGCGCTGTTGAGGTCCGCACCGACGCGGCGCTCAGCGCAGGAGCCAACGCCGTCGACGCGGCCGCCAAGGGCCATTCGATCATGGCGCCGGGCAGTTTCATCAAGGATCCGGTGTCTGCCATCTCCTTCGGCCTGGCGCTGATGCTGGGTACAGCCGGGCTGCCGCACATACTGATGCGCTTCTTCACCGTTCCCGACGCGAAGGAAGCCCGGAAGTCGGTGCTGTGGGCGACCGGCTGGATCGGCTATTTCTATATCCTCACCTTCATCATCGGCTTCGGTGCGATCGTGCTGGTGGGGACGCAGCCGGCCTATCTTGACGCGGGTGGCACGCTGCGCGGCGGCGGCAACATGGCGGCGATCCACCTTGCTCATGCGATCGGTGGCAACGCGTTTCTGGGCTTCATTTCCGCCGTCGCATTCGCCACTATCCTGGCGGTGGTCGCGGGACTGACGCTGTCGGCAGCTTCTGCCGTCAGCCACGATCTCTACGCCACGGTTTGGAAGCACGGCGTCGCGGACTCGCGCGATGAACTGCGTGTGTCGCGCCTTACCACACTAGCGCTCGGTGCGCTGGCCGTGTTGCTGGGACTGCTATTTGAAAAGCAAAATGTCGCCTTCATGGTCAGTCTCGCCTTTGCACTGGCCGCATCGGGCAATTTCCCCGTGCTGGTTCTTTCACTGCTTTGGAGCGGTTGCACAACCCGTGGCGCGGCTGTTGGCGGGACCATCGGGCTGCTCACCGCGTTCGTCCTTACCCTCTTATCACCCGCGGTCTGGACCAGTACGTTCGATCTTGGCCCGGCACCTTTTCCCTACAGTTCAGCCGCGATCCTCTCCGTACCCGCAGGCTTTCTCGCCATTTGGCTCATTTCGCTGCTGGATCGCTCATCGCGCGCGAGGATCGATAAGGCGGGGTATCGGGCTCAGCGCGTGCGCGCAGAGACAGGAATTGGTGCATTTGCTGCTAGCGAGCACTAGCCCGGCAAAAGTCCGCGGGTGCTCCCGATTATTTTGGTGGCATAAGATCTAATGTGACGAACGTCTGCTTGCGAGTAAACGGACTGGGTTGCTGAACGGCTGCTAAGGATCGGGAGCATTCGATGAAGCATTGGTCCGTTGAGTTAAAGCCAGCGTGCTTTCGTCACTCGCCGAACGGATCGGTCTCGGGTATGCCCGCGTGATGCTCGGGGCCGAGGGGCGTGACTGCGCTTGTCTCATCAAACCATACATACGCGTCGAACTGTTGGGCAAGCACCGCCTGGCTGTAATGGCTCCAAAGTTCGGTTTCGGAACGATTTGAAACATTCGCACGTTGCTCATGGAAACGCTGGGCCTCATAAGGCCATATGACAATCCCATTACAGACCGCGCCTTCCCTATCGAGAATACAGGAAAATTGGTTAGCCGCCAGGGAACGCCGATTGCTGAATTGGCTGTGCAGCCGGATGCCGCCGTGGGTCACGCCTGATCGGCTGACCTTACTGGGTATGGTTGGTGCGTTCATGATCTTCGTGGGTTATGTCGCCAGTGGCCTGGCAGCTTCCTGGCTGCTCCTCGCCATCGCGGGCTATGTAGTCCAATGGTTCGGGGATTCGATGGATGGCAGCATTGCGCGCTACCGCCATATTGAGCGTCCCTCCTACGGTTATTTTATCGACCATAGCTGCGATGGGTTGGCAACACTGCTGATCCTTGCAGGCATTGGCCTTAGTCCCTTTGTGACCATGGACGTCGCGCTGGTGGCGCTGGCTGGTTATCTGTTGCTGTCGATCCATGCCTATCTTTCCGCTCGTGTTCTGGGGGAGTTCAAGCTGTCCTATCTCGCCGCTGGGCCTACGGAATTGCGACTGATGCTGATCGCGCTGACGGTGATGATGATGGCGCTCGGGTCAGGTCCCGGCATTTTTGGCGCGCTGTCGGGCTTTGATGTTTTTGTGGGAGCAGCCGGGACGATCCTGATCCTGCTGTTCATCATTCAGACGATCATCACCGGACGGCGCCTCGCCCAGGCCGAGGGTGGCGAAACATGATGTGCCATCCAGCAGAGTGCGGTGTCCGATGATCCAAATTTTGATTGATGCCGACGCCTGCCCGGTAAAGGATGAAATCTACAAGGTTGCCCTTCGCCATGCCGTGCCTGTCACGGTGGTGAGCAACAGCCCCTTGCGGATACCCCGTCATCCCCTGATCAGCCGCACAGTGGTCAGCGACGGGTTCGATGCGGCGGACGACTGGATCGCCGAGCGGGTGACGTCCGGAACGGTGGTCATCACGGCTGATATTCTGCTGGCCGACCGCTGCCTCAAAATGGGCGGGGTGGTGATCTCTCCCACCGGCAAGCCCTTTACGAACGCCTCCATCGGCAATGCCATAGCGGTTCGCGCGATCATGGCTGATTTGAGGGCTGGCGGCGATCATGTTGGCGGGCCCGCCGCTTTCAGCAAGGTTGACCGGTCGCGATTCCTGTCCGCACTGGATGAAGCGTTGGTTCGATTGCTCGCTATACAGCGCCGTGCGGCGGCCCGCCCGCTCTGATGTCGGCGACATCATAAAGGTTGCGTCGCGCACTTGTGCCTGCGATAGGCGCCGCCCCACCGGCCCGGGCTGGTGTTGTCCCCTCCCCATTGCACTGGCATGACATGATTTCGTCTCCTCGTTCGATCGGCATCGACTTTGGAACCACCAACTCGGTTGTCGCGCTAGGCGATGGGGATGGCGGGGCGACGCTGGTGAATTATCCAGCCTCCGGTAATGCCGGTCCCATCTTCCGCTCCGCGCTTTGTTTCTGGGAGGATAGCGGCGTGCCGGGCGGCATTGCGCGGGAAGCTGGGCCATGGGCCATCTCCGAGTTTCTGGATTTCCCTCAGGGCAGCCGCTTTCTGCAATCCTTCAAATCCGTCGCCGCCAGCAGGGCGTTCGAACACGCAACCATCTTCGAAAAGCGATTGCGCTTCGAAGAACTCGGCCATGTTTTTCTGGAGCGGCTGCGGGCACATGCGTCCGATGAACTCAAGCTGTTGCCACAGCGCGTCGTCGTTGGCCGTCCAGTCCGTTATGCAGGGCAACGACCAGACGATGTGCTTGCCCGCCAGCGCTACGACCTCATGTTCGCCGCCTTGGAGCGCGAAGTACATTATGTCTACGAACCGCTGGGCGCTGCTTTCAGCTTCGCCGCGCGGCTGACCGAACCCGCAACCTTGCTGGTCGCCGACTTTGGAGGCGGCACGAGCGACTTTTCCGTGGTGCGGATCGAGGCGCCGGGCGCGGCGCAACGCTGCATACCGCTTGGCTCGGCCGGCATTGGTATAGCGGGTGATCGCTTCGACTATCGGATTATGGACAAGCTGGTGCTGCCCATGCTGGGGAAAGGCGGCACCTATGCGTCGATGGGCAAGTCGCTGGAGATACCCGCGGGCCATTTCGCCGACTTCGGCGACTGGGCGCGCCTCGCACTGATGCATAATCGTCGCACGCTGGCCGAACTGCAGAAGCTGAAGCGGGCCGCAGCCGATCCCGCGGCGATTGGCCGTATGATCGCTGTTGTGGAAAATGAGCTGGGCTACCCACTCTATGACGCGGTCGCCCGATTGAAGCGCACGCTCTCCAGCGAAGAGCATGCGCATTTTCATTTTGATCGCGCTGGCGTGCATGTGGAGGCTGACGTCAGCCGCGCGGATTTCGAACAGTGGATCGCACCGGACCTCGACCGCATCGGCGCGACAGTAGACGCGGCGCTTGCCGAAGCGGGCATCGCGGCCGAGGCGATAGACCAAGTCTTTCTTACCGGAGGGTCCTCTCTGATCCCCGCGGTTCGGCGCCTATTTGAAGAGCGTTTCGCGGCCGATCGCATCGCGGGTGGCGATGAACTGACGTCGATCGCTCATGGCCTGGCGCTGATCGGTCTGGAATCCAACATTGCCGAATGGGCGGCGGTCAGCGACCGTTAAAACGTGGCGTGGGTGAACCTGTGTGCCGATCAGGACCATGGATGCAGCCGTTGCTGATGAAGAACGTCAACCTAGCAATGGTACTGGCAAGGCAGAAGGTCCGATAACTGCTCAGTTGCCTTCCTAGAATGTCATGGACTCAGCCTACGGGATCAAAAAGCAGAGCGTCCGACAGCCGGTGCCAGTCGATCGACAAGGATCGCGCTGGCCTGATTGAGGCCGATGACCTCAACCGCGATGCCATGATGGCGCATTTTGGTTACAACCTCCTCCAGCGCACCTACGGCTGTGATGTCCCATAAATGGCTGGCGGTCAGGTCGATGCGGACGTGGGCTGCTGTGTCCCGCAGGTCGAAGCGGTCGGCGAAGATGTCCGCACTGGCAAAGAAGATCTGGCCGGAAACGCTATAGATGCGTGTATCCGTCACTTCGTCATAAGCGATGGCGATCTCCATCATGCGGGTCACCTTGAAGGCGAAAAAGACGCCGCTCAGGAGGACGCCGACGACCACGCCGGCCGACAGGTCATGGGTGGCGACGGTGACGATGACGGTCGCTACCATGACGATGCCCGATACCTTGGGATGGCGGGTGAGGTCGCGGATCGATGCCCAGGAGAAGGTGCTGACCGACACCATGATCATGATCGCGACGAGCGCCGCTACCGGCACCTGAGCAACCCAGGGGCGCAGTGGCACCATGATGAGCAGGAGGAACAGGCCCGCGACGAAGGTGGAGAGCCGTCCGCGCCCGCCATAGCGCACATTGCCCACCGTCTGACCGATCATGCCGCAGCCCGCTATGCCGCCAAACAGTCCCGCCGCGACATTGGCAAGGCCAAGGCCGGTGCATTCTCGCGCCTTGCTGCTCGTCGTCTCGGTCAGGTCGTCCACGACGCTCGCCGTCATCATTGATTCAAGGAGCCCGACCGCCGCCATGGCGACAGCATAGGGCAGGATGATGTGCAGCGTCTCCCATGCCAACGGCACACCGGGCCATGTCAACGAAGGCAGGGACGAGGGAAGGCGGCCGAGATCCGCTACCGTGTGGATCGGCATGGGCACGGCGATGCTGATCGCGGTTAACACCAGGATGCAGATAAGCGGCGAGGGGATGGCCGTCGTCATTCTGGGCGCGAGATAGATGATCGCAAGCCCGCCTGCGATCATCGCATAGCTGTGCCAGCTGACATGCAGCATCTGCGGCACCTGCGCCGAAAAGATGAGAATGGCGAGCGCGTTGACGAAGCCTGTCCGCACCGAACGCGACACGAAGCGCATGAGTATGTCGAGCTTCATGAGTCCGAAGGCGATCTGAAGCAGCCCGGCAAGCAATGTGGCCGCGAGCAGATATTGCAACCCATGGGAATGAACCAGCGCCGCCGCGACCAACGCCACGGAACCTGCCGCGCCGGAGATCATCGCGGGTCGGCCGCCTGCAAAGGCGATGACAATGCCGATCATGAAGGACGCGAATAGCCCGACTTCCGGGTCGATGCCCGCCACGAAGGAGAAAGCGATGACCTCCGGAATGAGGGCGAAGGTGCCGACCATTCCGGCAAGGATGTCGCGGCGGGCATTGGCAGCGCCGTCAAACCATTCGGCGCGATAGCGCTCAAGAGCGGTGGTGTTCATGCTGGATAACCGATGAGGTCGCGGAAGAGGTGCACGGTGGGAGCCGGCAGAAATCGCTCTGCAACAAACATTGTCCGGCGGATCGGCGGCCGGAATAGCCACCCGGAATTTCACCGGGTCCATGTGAATGGCGGATCATTAGCGTCGAAGGCTTGGGCGTGCAATCCTCTGCTAAATGGCAGAGGCAGAGAGCTGAAGGGCGGTTTTCGAGAGGAGGCAATTGGCTCTCGAACGACGGCAAAGGGTTGGTGGTGCCCGGCGCCTCGCCCCAGTTGGCGGATAATCGCTTTCGATGGCGGACGGGAGCAACTGGCCGCCTCCGCAGGGGCCGTTCTCCTATAAACGGCTCGACAAAATACTGGCGGTGCCGACAGTGCCGCATGGATTTCATGAAAATCATCGAGTCGCTGGATGAGGCGCTCTACACCGTCATGGGCTGGCTCGTCTTTTATCCGATCACGCTCAGTCGCGCGTTGGTTCGGCCCTTGAGGATGATGGCTTATGCCGACCGTGAAGTTTCAGACAGTCCCGAGCAACAGTATGACGACGCGATCCGGCCCCCCCTATTTCTGTTTCTGACGCTATTGATTTCCCACGGCATCGAAAATGCGGTGATCGGCGAAAATCCTTTGATGAAAGATCGCCATGGCCTTTCGGCTCTGGTTGATTCGGATTTGGCGTTGCTCACCATGCGCCTCATCATGTTCAGCCTATTCACGCTGATGATGGCAGTCAGGTTATTGCGACGACAGGGTGTCCGGCTCACGCACGAAAATCTGCGGCGTCCCTTTTACGGTCAGTGCTTCATCACCGCGCCACTTGCCTTGTTGGTAGGATTGGGCGCTTTGAGTCTCGACGCGTTGCATCCCTTTCTGCTGTGGGGCGGCCGGGCTCTGACCCTGACCGCTTTAATCTGGTACATCGCGGTGCAAACCATTTGGTTTGCGGGCAAGTTGAATATCTCGTTGTTCGCGGGCTTCGCCCAAGCTGCGATGGCGATGATCTATGCGACAATGATGTTTGTGGTACTGGCTTTGTTGATCGTTTGAAAAAGTTCGGGTCAAGCGCATCATGCTCCGGGCACCGCCCAGCTATGCTTGGACGCGAAAACGAAGGAGGCGGAAAATGAAGGGGTTTACGATCGGGCTTACGGCGGTGGTCATGGTTTCCAACGCTGCGCACGCGCAGACGCCCAGCGATGTCGCCGATCTGGTCGGCGCGCGGGCAGCTGGCGCGGAAACGGCGATACAGTCGCGCGGCTATGTGTTCGTCAAGACTGAGACGGGCGACGATCGCAAGTACAGCTATTGGTGGAATGCGCGGATGCGCCAGTGCGTCACCGTTGCGACAATGGAGGGGCGCTATGCATCAATCACTTTGTCGCCTACGCCCGACTGCAAGCAACGCTCGGGCGCATCTTGGCAAGATCGATCCGCTGCTCGCCCCGACATCGGTTATCGGCCAGCTGCACCGCAACAGGGATCGCCCAGCTATGCGAGCGAGCGCGGGCCGGTGCAGGTCGGGAGCTATGAGGTCGACCTGGGTCTGGTCTGTTTTGGCGATGGCCAGCGCCCGGGCCTTGCCACAACCTATGGATGGTCCTGGAATAGCCGTCGCGACCGCTACGATTATGGCAACCGCACCGAACTTACGGCGGAGCAGTTTGATGCGTCAGTCATGGTACAGCTGTGGACGGGTGGTGGACGGATCAGCCTGCCCAAGAAACTAATCCCGCCCATCCATTCGCGCGGCACCGGTGGATGGTGGGACCTGTATGATGTGGAGGTGGGATCTGAAGTTATCCGGGCGAAATATCGTCTCAACGGCCTCAACAAGCCGCAAGTGACAATCAGTCGGCGTAGTGGCCAAATCAGCATCCAGGGATTGGACACCTATGCTTTCCGCGGCGGATGTGATGTTATTGACGGAGAAGAACATCGTCGCTTTTGAGCTCGTGGCTGGCGACTGCCTTCTCGCTCAGGGCCTGAACCGTTTTGCCGCTTCTTGCTCTGATATCCGTTGGTGACGATCGCACTTAGTTCGGCACGGCGGATCAGCCACTATGACGACTCTAGCTCGATGATCGCACCGCGATATTGGTCTGGGTTCAGCACCGAGAGGGTAATTTCCACTTGCGGTGCAACCTGTGTGCGCACGGTTTTGCGCGCCGACGCGACGAACTTAGCAATGCGCTCACGCGCAGCGGTAATCGTCGGGGTGAGGAATTGGTGTTGGAGGACTTCCATCGCGGCGTGCCGCAGCGCGCCTTGCCGACGGGCGGCTTTTTTGCCGCATGCCCTGCGCTCCTTCTTGCCACCGCAGCGATAATGTCCCTGCCGCTTATGGTGTAGTCGGATTCGCGGTGGCTCCACTTGA
Organism: uncultured Sphingobium sp.; assembly: GCA_966211835.1. Taxonomy (GTDB): domain Bacteria; phylum Pseudomonadota; class Alphaproteobacteria; order Sphingomonadales; family Sphingomonadaceae; genus Sphingobium. Next base: position 32,213 of record CBIHNV010000011.1, on the reverse strand, counting down.
TGAGCCCGGACAGCAGAAGCTTCTTGCGGTCGGGCCTGGGCGCGATTTCACGCCAATTACTGGCCCGCCACCGAGGCCTAGAATAGTTCTGCCGTTCACACATCCTTAAACGTGCCGCCATGCTGGCCCCCACATAACCCTTGATCATTTTCGCTAACAATCGATCATATTCGGTTGTGAAGCCGCCAAGCTATGCTAGGACGGCTCAACTCGACAATGTGACGGAGATGGCGGGATGGCACTTTCATTACGGTTGAAGCTTGTGTCGTGCGCCGCAGCCCTTTGCTTCTTTCCCGCGACGGCCGTACTGGCGTCCGACGCCTTGCTTGACGAATTTCGCACGCCACCCGCTGCAGCGAAGCCTCGGGTGTGGTGGCACTGGAACAGTGGGCAGATCAGTGCCGCTGGGATTGCAGCCGATCTCGACTGGATGGAGCGCGTCGGCCTGGGCGGTTATCAGGCCTTCGATGTGGATCTGGGCGCGCCGCGCGTGGTGGAAACGCCGCTGCCCTATATGAGCGATGGCTGGCAGGCGATGTTCAAGGGCGCCGTCGATCAAAGCATTCGCAAGGGCTTCGACGTCGGCATCGCCGGTTCGCCGGGCTGGAGCGAGAGCGGTGGCCCCTGGGTCAAGCCCGAACAGGCCATGAAGAAATATGTCTGGAGCGAAACCCAGGTCACTGGAGGGCGGCGCTTCACCGGGCCGCTCGCCCAGCCCCCGGGTTCCGCAGGGCTGTTCCAGAACAACGCAAGCGGACTGGGCGTCAAGACCTTTTACCGGGATGCGAAATTGGTGGCGTTCCGCACTGCGAAGGGCGCAAACCTGCCGACGCCCGCTGTGAGCGCGAGCGGGGGCGCCTTCACCGCGCAGGCGTTGAGCGATGGTGACGTCGTGAAGAGCACGGAACTGACGCCCGGTGCGGATGGCGATGCCTGGTTGCGGTTCGACTATGGCCGCCCCGTCACCGTGCGTGCGGTCACGACCGCAACCGGCAGCTACGCCCATTTCGGCGGTCGCGGCGGCGCTGGCCTGGGGTCGGGGGCACGATTGGAAGCCAGCACGAACGGCCGCAGCTGGAAAGAAGTCGGGACGATCGACACGGCAGGTCCGCAGCGGACCGCGACCGTGCCCGCGACGACCGCGCGCTGGTTCCGGGTGCTGGTGCCGGGAGGGTCCGGGCCCAAAGCAAAGGAAGGCGGCGCCAGCATGGCGGGTCCTCCTGGTGGCAAGCTGCTGATTTCCGAACTCGTGCTGCGCGGCGCACCGATGGTCAATGCGTGGGAGACCAAGGCTGGTTTCGCCCTGTCGCTGGACTATTACGCCTTGGCCACTCCGGGCGGGCAAGGCGCGGTCAAAAAGAGCGAGGTCATCGACCTTACGTCCCGCATGCGTCCCGACGGCACGCTGGATTGGACCGCGCCCCAGGGCGAATGGACCGTCCTGCGCATCGGCTATTCCCTGACCGGCCAGCGCAACGCTCCGGCCCAGCCATCCGGTTCCGGGCTTGAAGTCGACAAGCTGAGCGGCGCGGACGTCACCAGCTACATCACGCAATATCTTGACCGCTATCGTCAGGCGAGCGGTGGTCGGCTGGGCGCGGGCGGCGTCACCAACATGATCTTCGATAGCTGGGAAGCGGGCGAAGCGAACTGGACCCCCGCCATTCTGGAAAAATTCCAGCGCCTGCGCGGCTACGATGCCACGCCGTTCCTGCCGGTGCTGGCTGGTTATGTAGTGGACAGCGCCGAGGCGAGCGACCGTTTCCTGTGGGATTTCCGCCGGACGCTGCAGGACCTGCTGAAGACCGAGCATTACGACACCCTGACCGCCGAACTGCACAAGGTCGGCATGATCCGCTACGGCGAATCGCATGAAGGCCGACCCGCCGCCATGGGTGACGGGATGGAGATGAAGGCGTCGGCGGACGTGCCGATGGCGGCGTTCTGGCACAAACGGACGCCCGGCGTCTTCCAGCCTGGTCCTTTCGCCGATATCCGCGAATCCGCATCCGTCGCCAATATCTGGGGCCAGAACATCGTCGCCGCCGAAGCGCTGACCGCCAGCGGCTCACCCTGGTCGATCGCGCCGCGTATGCTGAAGCCGGACGCCGACCTGATGATGGTGGCGGGCATCAACCGCTTCATCCTGCATAGTTCGGTGCATCAGCCGCTGCTCGACAAGGCGCCGGGGCTGGTGCTCGGCCCGTTCGGTCACTGGTTCAACCGCAACGACACCTGGGCGGAGCAGGCAGGCCCCTGGATCAGCTATCTCGGCCGCGCCTCCCACCTGCTGCAACAGGGGCATGCGGTGAACGACGTGGCGATCTTCTATGGCGAAGGCACGTCGATCACCGGGCTGTTTGGCGACACCCCGCCCGCCGTACCCGCCGGGTTGCAATATGATTATGTGAACGCCGATGCGCTCAAGACGCGGATCGCGGTGAAGGACGGGCATATCGTCACGCCCGACGGCATGTCCTGGCGCCTGATCTACATGAGCGGGCAGACCCGATGGCTGACCCTGCCGACATTGGAACGCCTGCGGACCCTGGTCCGTGACGGCGCCGTTCTGGTAGGAGAAAAGCCGCAGGGTTCGCCCAGCCTCAGCGACGATCCCGCGCAGGTCCGCGCCATCATCGCCGAGCTCTGGCCGACGGCATCCGGCGTGCACAAGGTGGGCGCGGGCAAGGTCTATGCGGCCGGAAACCTGGATGCCGCGCTGGCGGTGGAACAGGTGGCGGCGGACTTCGAGATCGTCGGCGGAAACCCTGAAGACGCGATCCGCTACAGGCATCGCCGCACGGCCGACCGCGACATCTATTTCGTGTCCAACAGCCAGGACAAGGCGCGGGCAGTGGTTGCCGCCTTCCGCGTGACGGGCAAGTCCGCCGAACTGTGGGACCCGGTCAGTGGTCAGACACGTCCGGCCAGCTATCGCGAGGAAAACGGTCGCACCCTGGTCGATATTCCGCTCGATCCCTTCGGCTCGACCTTCGTCATGTTCAGAGACGGCGGCTCCCAGCAGCGTCAGCTGGCCGCCCCTGTGGTCCAGCCGCTCGCCGACCTGTCCGATACATGGTCGGTGGCCTTCCAGCCGGAGCGCGGCGCCCCGGCCAAGCTACGACTGGACCGGTTGCGCGACCTCAGCACTGACGCCGATCCGGGCGTGAAATATTTCTCTGGCACGGCGAACTATACGCGCACGATCAAGGTGCCGCGCACCTGGCTGCAGGATGGCGCTCGCCTGAATCTCGATCTCGGCCAGGTCGAGGTGGTCGCCGAAGTGCTGGTCAACGGTCGTTCGGCAGGCACTGCGTGGACAGCGCCCTACCGCGTCGATGTGACCGACCTGTTGAAGGCGGGCAACAACAAGGTCGAAGTCCGCGTCAGCAACCTGTGGGTCAACCGCGTCGTCGGCGACCGCCAGCCCGGCGTGACGAAGCGGATCGCCTTCACCCACGAAGACGCGGCGAGCCTGGGCCTCAAGCAGCCGCGAAGCGTGTTCGACAAGGTCGGGCCGGGTGGCACGCCATTCGGCGCCACCCCCTACACCGCATCGACGCCATTGCCGCCTTCGGGATTGATCGGGCCAGTGCGGCTGGAGCGCAAACTTCCCTAGCTGCGGCGGACGACATGCCATGCGCGCTACGCTTCGGCAGAGGCCGGAGGTCTTTGCTGCACGGTAGCGCCGAACCATTCTTTTTGAAGGCTGATCGGGCCATCAGGGAACTAGAGAAGATGCCTGAAACTGAGCCCAGTGGAAGCAAGCCGCAGGTCTGAAACGCTGCAGCTTGCTTGGGGCGAGGAGTCGAACGCAGGGCTGAAACATTGCATCTATCCCCACGCGGGTGAGCCAAGCCCAAGCTGTCACGGTTTCATCGGCCGTTGAGTGATCCTCCGAACGCTCGCGCTTGGCTGATCATTCGACACTTGCCACCCCGTTTCCTCCAATATAGTGAGGCTTCACTAAATTAGAGCGTGTCAACGTGGTGGGGAGAGGTTTTTGCATGGCGGCAGCAGCGCGGCCCTGTGAGCAAGGCGGTAGAGCAGATGCTCCATCGCGAAGCGAGGCCACGCGCGCAAAGCTCATTGCAGTGGCGGAGCGTTTGTTCGCCGAGCAAGGCGTGCAAGCCGTTTCGCTGAACGAGATCAACAAGGTCGCCGGTCAACGGCACGGCAGCGCCTGCCAATATCATTTCGGCAACAAGGACGGGCTGATCCAGTCGATCCTGGACAAGCATGTCACCGCCATGGCCAAGCAGCGCGACAGCATGTTTGATCAGATCGAAGCAGATGGCGCCGACCTGGACATCGATCGGGTGGTGGCTGCCTTTGTCAGGCCAGTTGCGGCAAAACTTCTGGACCCTGATGGAGGCAAGGAATTCGTCCGCCTCAATGCTCAGCTGGTTGCCGCCCATACGCTGGCAATGAAGTATTGGAAGGCGGCTCCCTTTTCGGCGCCTCTTACGGAGCGGCTCAACCGCATGCTGAACCTCGCGCTGCGGAAGCAGGAGATACCGCCGCATATCGCGAGCCGCAGATTGATCATCGCCAGCGTCATGTTGTTCCACGGCCTCGCCGATTATTCCCGCGTGCTCGATGCTTCTGACGCTCTCGACGAAGCCAATATCCATTCTTTCACCGCCGATCTGGAGGCCATGATGGTGGCCGCGCTGATCGCTCCGCTAGACTTGCGAGAAAAATGACGATGTCCAACGATGTTTCGATCGACGATCTTTTCGATCCCCAGCTGACGCCAGCGCAGGTTGGGGCGCTCGCATATGGCGATGCCAATCCGGTAACCCTGACCGAGGATGCCGTGCTTGGCGCGGCGCGGGACCGGACCGGATTGTCGGATTTTGGCCCCGATGATTTCCGCGAACGGTTGAACCTGCTGCTCGGCGAGTGGGATGCTGACACAGGCCTCACCAACCTCACCCGGGCCACTCTGTTCAGATATGCCGTCCGCTACGCGTCCAACAGGCTGCTGATCGAGGATGCGCTGAAGAAGGACCCTTCGATCCATGACGAGGTGATCGATAGACCGATTATCATTGCGGGGCTCCCGCGTTCGGGCACGACCCACCTTGTCAACCTGATCGCCGCCGACCCGCGCCTCCAGTCATTGCCGCTCTGGGAAAGCTATGAGCCGGTGCCCCTGCCTGGCGAACAGCCGTTGCCAGGCGGCGTCGATCCGCGTTACCAGCGCTGCGCCGACGCCTGGGCTGGCATGCAGGTGACGACGCCGCTGCTGGCCGCGATGCATCCGATGAACCCGGCCCATATCCATGAGGAACTGGAACTCATGGGGCCGGATTTCGCCTCCTACAATTTCGAGTGGCTCTCGCTCGTTCCTGGCTGGCGCGACTATTATTACAGCACCGACCAGACGCCGCATTATGAGTATATGAAGACCGTGCTGAAGCTGCTGCAGAAGCGGCACGGCGCGAGACGATGGGTGCTCAAATGCCCGCAGCACCTGGAGCAACTGCCGGTGCTCAAGGCCGTGTTCCCGGATGCCTTCGTCGCCATCACGCATCGCGATCCGGTCGCCGTCATCCAGTCGGCGGTCACGATGCAGGCCTATACCATGCGGATCAACCGCAAGCATTTCGATGCCAAGACGCTGATCACCTATTGGTCGGACCGCGTAGAACATCTGCTGCGTGCCTGCATGGACGACCGCTCGGTCTGGCCCGCCGAGCAGAGCCTCGACGTACCGTTCCATGTCTTCATGTCCGATGACCTCGGCATGGCGGAACAGATCCTGGCGAAGGCAGGCTTGCCCATGACCCAGGATGCGCGTGCGGCCGTGGCCGAATATGTCGCCACCCATCCGCGTGGCAAGGAAGGGCGCATGATCTACCATCTGGAGCGCGATTTCGGCGTCGATCCCGACGAGCTGCGCAAGCGCTTCGCCTTCTACTTCGATCGTTTTCCGGTGAAGGCCGAAAGCAAGAAATGACAGGGTTCAACAAATGACCGATTTCGATGCCTTTGCCCCGCCGTCGAATGACATGCTCAAAGGGCTGCGTGACTTGCCTCAACCTGACCAGATCGGGTTCGTGGTAAAGGACCTGGCACGGGCGATCGAGCTTTACGATCCACTGTTCGGCCCTTTCACGGTGCCAGATTTCGGTCCCCAAACCGCATCCTACCGCGGCGTGGAGCCGACCCCCTATTCACTGAAATATGCCTTTGGCAGCGCAAACGGGCTGGAAATCGAACTGATCGAGTGGGTCGAGGGTGACACACCCCACCGCGATTTCATCGAACAAGGCAGGGAGGGGATGCACCACATCCGCTATCGGATCGACGATCTTGACCTGTGGTTGGAGCGGGTCGGGGCAATCGGCTTTGAAGTGGTCTGGTCGGCGCGGTTGGGTCCCGGGATCGGCTATGCCTATTGCGAACGAGCGGGCGATCCGTTGCTGTTGGAATTCCTGCAGCTGCCGGATCAATGAGAAATGAACCGGTTACGCCAGCTAAGGAGGGTGAGACGTTGACGACAATGCAGCTTGCGCGGGTCCATGGGCCCAATGATGTCCGCCTGGACGATGTGGCAGCGCCGGAGCCGGGCCCTCGCGACATTGTCGTGCGGATCGAGGCCTGCGGCATCTGTGGCAGCGACCTTGGCTATATCGCACTTGGCGGCACCAGCGGCCCGGTATCCGAACCGATGCCGATCGGCCATGAATTCGCTGGCATTGTCGAACGGGTCGGCAACGCCGTTCAGGACATACAGGTTGGCCAGCGCGTCGCGGTGAATCCGGACGACCGGAACATCGGCAATGGCGGCCCGGAAGGTGCGATGGCCCCCTTTATCCTGGTGCCTGATGCAAAGGTCGGATCATCCATATATCCCGTCCCCGCCAATATCGCACCGGAATTGGCCGCACTGGCGGAGCCGCTTTCGGTCGCCCTGCACGGCATCAACCTGGTTGACGTCAAGCCGACGGACAAGGTGGCGGTGATCGGGGCAGGGCCGATCGGGCTTTGCGCCGTTGCGATGCTGCGTCACCGCGGCGTTAGGAAGATCGCCGTCATAGATCGCGAGGACAGCCGTCTGGAGCGTGCCGCACAGCTCGGCGCGGAAACGACGATCAACGCCGCGACCGGTTCAATGATAGAGGAACTGGCGCTGGCGCATGGCGAAGGGAACCGCCTGGGGCTGCGCTACATCGACACCGACGTGTTCATCGACGCCGCTGGCGCTCCAGCCGCGCTGACGGATGTCATTGCCATGGCGAAATTCCGGGCCAGAATCTCGGTGATCGCCCTCTACAAGAAGCCGTGCCCGGTCGATCTGTTCAAGATGATGATGAACGAGGTCATGCTGATCGGGTCCATCGCACTGGGCCGCCATGCTGAATTTGGCGAAGCAGTCGAGATGATCAAGGCGGGCGAGATCGATCTGAACCCCATGATCAGCCACCGCATCCCGTTCGGCCAATTCAGTGAAGCACTGGATACGGCGCGCGACGCCGCCAAGTCGGCGAAGGTCATCCTGGAATTCAACTGATCGGCCAAATCAAAGCAGTGTTTGATTGAAAGCGCCCTTTGAGCAGGAGAAAGCGCATGAGAGACCCGATATACAAACGTCGCCGGATCGCACCTGAGGCCGCCGAATTCGATCAGAACTGCCGCCGCGTAAACGATTTCATCGTGATGTCGGAAGCCAATTCCAACGTCTATCTTATCGAAACGGACGAGGGCGGCATTCTTGTCAACACCGGCACCGGCTTCGAAGCGCCGGTGATCGCCCACAACCTTGCCAAATTCAGTAATGTACCCCTGAAATATATCATTAGCACTCAGGGTCATGTCGATCATGTCGGCGGGGTCGCCTACTTTCGCGACCGCAATCCCGGCGTCCAGTATATCGCGCAAGCGGGGAATGCCGAACACCAGGCCTATGACGCACGCCTTCACGGCTTCCGTTCCGCGCGCGCAGCCTTCCGCTTCACCGATGCCTTTGTCGAGGTGTTCAAGCGTTACGCGCAGGCGGGTTATACCGACATCAATCCGCAGGATCGGCCCACTCCCGACATTGTCTTCGAGGACCACTACACTTTTTCGCTGGGAGGGCTGGACGTCGAACTCATCGCCTGCCCCGGCGCGGAAACGAACGACTCCCTCGTCATATGGCTGCCGCGACATCGCATCGTGCTGACTGGCAACGTCTTCGGCTGCCCATTCGGGCATTTCCCCAACCTGGTGACAATCCGTGGGGACCGGTATCGCGATGCGCTCACCTGCGCCGCCGCTGCACAGACCGTGCTTGATCTCGATGCGGAGCTGCTGCTCTACGGTCACCATGAACCCGTCGTCGGGGCCGAGCTGATCCGCGATGAGCTTACTGCCTATCGCGACGCGATCCTTCACGTTCATGAGGAAGTCGTGAAGGGCATGAACGCCGGGAAAAGCCTCCCTGAACTGCAGAATGAGATAAGCTTGCCCGCCGCTTGCGAGGTCGGCCAGGGTTATGGGAAGCTCAACTGGAGCATTCGCGCGATCTGGGAAAACTATGCGGGCTGGTTCAAGCACCAGTCCACCACGGAACTCTACTCCGTTCCCCAGAGCGCCGTTCACGAAGATCTGGTAGCGCTGGCTGGAGCCGATGCACTGACGCAACGGGCGCGGGAAAAGATGGAGGCGGGTGAGCTCGAGCAGGCGCTCCACCTCGTCGATATCGTGCTGAGCGCATCGCCGGACGATCTGGCAGCGCGACAGCTTTCAATCGATATTCATGAGGCGCTGCTGGTGAACGCCAGGACGTTCTGCGTCACGGGTAACTTCTGGCTGGTCGGCTGGTTGGAGAATCAGCTCAAGATGCTTCACACCGGCAAAGAGACGGCGCCCCTACCGACATGAGCGTCGGCGCGGTCGCAATGTGTCTGACATTGGGCCGCGCGTGGCCATGATCGACTTCTCCTCAGGCAGACCCCATGGGTCAGAAGGCCTGCATTGAACGGAGCAAGGTCAGGGCGCGTCAGGGCGCTGATGTCCGCTCCCGCAGGTGCACGTCCGGCCGAAATATAAATGGAACAACGGCGCACCGCATCGATTCAACGCGGAACTGCACCTGATCGATTGGCTTGAGGAAAAGGGCTATGCCCACGACATCCTGCCTGACGAGGCGCTGCACCATGATCACCTCCGGATACGGTGTGCCTAATGGCTATGACAACCCCATTTCCCGATTGACCGAAAATGTCCTGAACCGCTTCGACAAGCCAAGCGTGCTGAAGCCGATCATGAATAGGGGAGGCGCCCGAAAGGGGTGATGCGGTTTTACCTGACCAATAGGCCGGACGCTTGAACCGCTTTGCTACCATGACGGAAGGCCAGGCGCTGTTCGAGGTTTCCCCTAAGAGGAAACCTCAAATCGCGCGGCTTGCGTCGGTGCTGACGCTGGATCAGCGACAGCGTCGTTGTCAGCGGGTGCTGGCCGAGGGGCTGGGCCAGACCTGCGCGAAGAACGGATTGGAGGCTGCGATCTTGTTATAGGACTCTATGTCCGTTTGGCACGTCGGGCACCAATGCCCCCCGGCAAGATACAGGTTGGGCGTCATCGCAAAGCGATGGCCAAGACTACATTCAAGTTCGACCGGCGCGTGCGGATCACGCAGCTCTTCCGCATGGCATTTGGCACCGCGATAGGCGGCCGCTGATCTTAGATCATCGATGGTCCATTCCGCCTTCGGCTTGCTGTCGTCATAGCCATGGTCCAGCGGTTTGGGATCGCGGGACGGCTGCGCAAGAACGAAATCGTCCCAGCTGGCGGGAATTCGCTCCCATTCCTCGCGCGAGCCGAAATAGGCGTCGATATGTTCGACATCATTTGTACGGATCCACCGGGCGGGACCGCCCGGACCCTCAGCGGTCTTCTCCATCTGCTTGCGCGCGAGGCCGGGGAAGAAGCGCATGATGGTGCGCACGATCCACGGGATGCGGCGCGGAAGCTCCGCGAAGAAGTCCTGGATGGTGGTGTGGCGATAGGGCACAAGTTCGTGCAGCCGATCCGAATCCAGATACCATTGGCCATGGAAGTTGCGGGTGGCCAGCCATTTCGGGTTCAGCAGGCGACGAAAGTCCTTAACTCCCATGGCAGCCATCATATTGACCATCAATTCATGGTTGACGAGCCTTGCGGACGCGCCGCCGCCGATATTGTAGAAATGGCGCCAGAAATGCTCCGGAACATCGTTGCCGCACAGCGCCGCCATCAGCCTTGCGGAATCCTCGACCGTTGACCATTCCATCACGCCATTGGGCGGATTGTGGAACATGATCGGCCCCTGCGTCTTCCACATGTCATAATGTGCCATGCCGGTTTGCCGGATCGACACCCAGTGCTTCAGGCCTGATTCCGCGACGATCGCTTCGCCCTTTGCCTTCGTGCCGGCATAATGGCCGTTAAAGCCGGTGCAGATCGGGTCCCCGGTCCGCCCCCAATGGATCGGTGCGTTGCGGCTGCCGGTCTCTGCCACGGTACCGATATAGACCAGGCGGATATCGTCGGCATTTGGCTGGGCCTTGATTGCCGCCACGACATTGCGGGTGCCGCCGACGTTGACTTTCTCAACGACGGCTGGCGGCAGTTCGTCAGCGAGCGGCGAGACGAGTGCGCCCATGTGCAGCACGATATCAGCGCCTGCGACCGCCTGGTTGATCGAAGCGGCGTCCGTCAGGTCGCCCCAGGCATAATCGATGCCCTTATGCTTGCGCAGGCGGCGGATGACCGGATGATCCTTCTCCTCCGGCCGAACCAGTACACGCAGGCTGATGCCTGGTTGCGGCAACAATGCATCCACCACGGCGCGGCCCATGTTGCCAGTTGCGCCGGTCACCAGCACCAGCTTCCCACTTTTCGTCATGTCTCGTCCCCGACCCGATGATTTTCGTCACGGTTAGGGCCGCAAAACATATTTGCCAATTGAAATGTACGTGAATGTCCATTTAAGGGCCATCACAGGATTTTACCGCGAAGGGATTGCCAGGATGAGCGATATCAAAGCCGAACCGCTGCCGGGGGACGCTCACTGGCATAGCGAGATCGAAGCGCCGCTGGCCATTGACGATGCCGACCTGATGCAATGGGACTTTGCGGCGGACGTCGTCATCGTCGGTTATGGCGGCGCAGGCGTTTCAGCAGCGCTGGAGGCGAGGGAGCAAGGTCTCACCGTGCTGGCCATCGACCGCACGGAGGGTGGCGGCGCTACCCGCATCAACGGCGGCATCTTCTACGGCGGCGGCGGTACACCGGCGCAGCAGGAAGCGGGAGTGGAGGATACGGCGGACGACATGTTCCGCTATCTGCAGTTGGAAACGCAAGGCGTCGTGCGCGACGATACCTTGCAGCGCTTCTGCGACACCAGCGCGGAGACGGCGCGCTGGCTTGCCAACCATGGTGTCCGTTTCGAAGGGCGGCTCTATGCCAAGAAGACGAGCTACCCGCATACCGACTATTCGCTTTATCATTCCGACAATAGCCTCGCCCCGGATTACAAGGCGGTGGCCAAGCCTGCGGCACGGGGGCATCGCGCCCTTGTCGATAAGCTCGATGCGCCGATGGGCTATGGCAAGGGTCTGTACGATCCGCTTCGCGCTTCGGCGGACCGGGCGGGCGTTGAGTGCCTGAGCTCCACGAAGGTGCGGCAACTCGTCATGGATCGATCGGGCCGTGTTGTCGGCGTCAGCGCGATCCAGATACCCGCTGATACCAAGGAAGGAAAGCGCCACGCAGCGTTGATCCGGCAAGCGAGCGCCATCGTGTTGCGCCTGCCGCCAGCCATGCCGTTCGCTGGCCTGCTCGCGCGCCGTGCCGCCCGGTTGTTCGCCAAGGCGAAGGAACTGGAGCAACGCATTGGCATCAAGCGTCTGGTCCTTGCGCGGCGTGGCGTGTGCCTGTCGGCGGGCGGCTTCATCTTCAACCGGGACATGGTCGCACATTATGCGCCGAAATATCTGAAGGGCATGCCACTCGGCACGCCCGGCGATGACGGTAGCGGCATTCGGCTGGGGCAGAGTGTCGGGGGTACGGTCTCGCGCCTGCATCACGCCAGCGCCTGGCGCTTCATCAACCCGCCGATAGCCTGGGCGCAAGGGATGGTCGTCAACCGCAAGGGGCAGCGCTACGTCAACGAGATGCTCTACGGCGCGTCGATCGGCATGCCGATGGTGGAGCAGAATGACGGCGTGGGCTGGATCGTGCTGGACGACGAGCAATTCCGCAAGGCCAAAGCTCAGGCGCGCAGCAAGGCGATTTTGCCGTTCCAGGGCTATCCCGCACTGGCCGCCATGCTGCTGGGGTCCAAGAAAGCCGCCACATTGACCGCGCTGGCAGGCAAGTGCGGCATCGATCCTGCAGGTTTGGAACAGTCCGTGGCCGACTATAACCGGCTGGCGGACAGCGGCGATCGCGATCCGTTCGGCAAAGCCAATGAAGATATTGCACCTGTGCGCAAGGCGCCGTTCCACGCGGTCAACATGTCGATCGACGCCAGGCTTGGCTTTCTTCCAGTGCTGACGCTCGGCGGCCTCAAGGTGGACGAGGATAGCGGCGCCGTGCTCGGCCAGCAGGGCCTGGCGATCCCGGGCCTGTACGCCGCGGGGCGCACTGCGGTCGGAATATGCTCCAACATCTACGTCAGCGGCCTCTCGGTGGCTGACTGCGTCTTTTCCGGACGGCGCGCGGCCCGGTCGATGGCGGAGGCGGTGTAACGCCTCTTGTCATGAAGGCGGTCGTGCATCAAAGGCTATGCATGGCTCAGCCGACGGGCAGATCAGACAAGCTTGCGATGAAGCGCGGACGTCCTACGGCCGATGAGATCGCGCGCATCGAGCAGGCGATCCTTTCGACGGCTCGCGCGATGTTCCTGGCGGAGGGCTTCGACGGCGTCTCGATGGAAGGGGTCGCTGCGGCCACAGGTATCAGCCGCACGACCCTCTACAGCCGCTACGCTACCAAGGTCGATCTGTTCCAGGCCGTGGTCCAGAACACGCTCGCGCTCTGGTATGCCCGCCCCCAACGGCCGGGCGTTTCCGACGTCACCGACATAGGGAGCATCCTGCGTTCGCGCGTCGATGAGATGGCGGCCGTGCTCGTCGATCCGCTCTTTCGCGCTTTCCTTTCGCTCACCATGTCCAACCGTCATCGCTTTCCGGAACTCGGATCGATGATGCACGAACTTGGGTACGAGGCGGCGGTACAGCTGCTGGCCCAGGATATGCGGAGCGCAGCCGAGCGGGACGGCCTGCAGGCCAAGCGGCCGGAGGTGATCGCGCAGATCATCATCGACGCGGTATATGGTTGGTTTCTGCAACATGACCTGGTCCGCGATCTGACCGCGCAGGAAATCGAGGCGCAGGGCTACGCCGTCGTGGGAATAATGATGCTGTCTCGCGATCAGTGGTGAAAACCAGACGCGGGACGATCCGTCGAACGCCAGCCGGACGGCAATTTCCCGCAAGAGCACTCGCGGCCCGACCGTGGCGGCGCTCAGTTTACGGGTCGTGACGCCGTTGAGCCGCTATGCCTTGACCGGCGGGGTCGCAGCCAAGATCAACGCAGGCCCCGGTGCTCGCGCGAGCTGATGCGCTTGGGCAAAGGAAACGCAACTGTGTTCCTTTAGTCGCAGAGTAGCAAATAATGTTCACACCTGTTTACTTCGCGTGCGATTTGAGTATCGTTGAGCGCAGCTGCACAGCAGAAGGAGAGGGGGCTCTGAGGATTTCAGACAATGTACAGGCGTTCGTGCCTTCTGTTTTGACAGCGCTGTCGCCGCTGTTAAGCTACTGTTTTCAGTTGTTTATTGATGCTCGCTCGCCGGCCTCGCTGATCTTGAGAAGGTGTTTTTCCACCCTCAGGCAGTTCATGCGTCCGGCTTTGCTGTCAGCAGTCTGCGGCTAGTTGGAATAAGTTCAATCAAAAGCGGTATAAAGTTACATTATCCGCTCATAGGGAGAGAATGATGAGAGGGAATTTCCACAGTAAGAAGATGCTGTTGCTTGCGGCCAGTGCCGCATGCGGTCTGTCGGCGCCCGCATTTGCGCAGGGCACCGCGGACAATGTTTCGTCCGGTGCGAATCAGCCCGCGACAGAGATCATCGTCACCGCGACCCGCCGCGCGCAGGCGTTGCAAGATGTTCCGATGAGCATCAACGTCGCCACCGGCGAACAGATCGAACGCTTGAAGATCTTTGACGTCAAGGACGTGCAGCAGCTTGCTCCGGGCCTTGAACTTCGCAACGACAATGGTCGTGCGAACTCCGCAACGCTGCGCGGCGTGACTTTCGATCCCGACCAGGGCACCGGTCCTGCGGTCGACCTTTACTTCAACGAAGTGCCGATCGACGCACAGACTGCGTTCACTGCCATCTACGACATTGACCAGATCGAAGTGCTGCGCGGACCTCAGGGCGCGCTGCGTGGCCGTACAGCGCCGTCGGGCGCGATCACCCTGCGCACCCGCCGTCCCAACCTGAATACGATTGAAGGATATATTCAGGGCACGGCGACGGAAGACGCTGGCTACAACGTCCAGGGCGGCGTGTCGCTGCCGCTCGTGACCGACAAGGTTGCGATCCGTGCTGCTGTCCTTGTGGATGGCAATCGCATGAACCAGGTCCGCAACATCACCCGCGGCGACCGTTCGCGCAGCCGTACCGAAAGCGCTCGTCTGTCGGTGGCGTTGCAGCCGACCGAGGGCTTCGACATCAACGTGATGTATCAGTATCTCAATGCTGATAACCGCCTTTACACGCAGGTCTTTGGTCCCGGCAATGCAGCCATCGGCAATCCGCCGATCGGGCTGGACGATCGGTTCAGCCTGTCCGAAGGCCGCAGGCGTTACCTCAACAACACGCACCTCATCACGCTGGACGCCAAATATGACCTGGGACCGGTTACGCTCGCATTTGTCGGCGGCCATCAGGAAACCAAGCTGACGCAATATAGCGAGAATGACCCGGGCAACGCCGTCGCAAACTATGCGCCGACGCAGATCGTGCGGACGCCCTATAATGTAGATACGGCTGAACTCCGCCTGATGTCCAACAATGAAGGCTTCTTCAACTGGACTGCAAGCGTCTTCCACACGCATCAAACCGGCAATGTGACTGTCGACAATCCGCTTGACTATATTGTCGGCTTCCCAGGTGTCCCCGCTCCTGTTGCGATCGTTCCAGTGACCGGCTTCATCGATATACCTACCAAAGGCAAAACCTGGGCGTTCGCTGGCAGCGTTCGGTTGAAGCCGACTGATGAGCTGACGTTCGAAGCGGCGGGTCGGTACACAATGTCCGACGGTCGGCAGTTCGCGACGATCACAATCCCGGGTGCGGGCACCTTCCCCATCGTCGATTATGAATCCAAGGAACGTCCCTTCACCGGCATGGCGTCTTTGACCTATGAGGTCAGCCGCGATCTCACCGTCTATGCATCCTATGGCCGGGCGTTCCGCGGATCGACTGCTGGCGTCGGCATCCCGCAGAATATCAGCGAGGATCTGGCGATCAGCAAGCCGGAACATTCGGACAATTTCGAAGTAGGCTTCAAGTCCGCCTTCCTCGACCGGCGCCTGTCGCTTGACGTGTCGGCCTTCTATCAGAAGTTCGACAACTTCATCTCGCGCTTCACTGGCATTGCGACTGATCAGGGTACGCAAGTGTTCCCCGGTTTCTTCGCTGGCCCGCCTGATGGCGACGTCGATACGACCGCCGACTACAACTATAATGGCAAAGCGACGGTCAAGGGCATCGAAGCAACTTTGGCGGGCCGTCCTACGGACAATTGGGACTTCTCGGTCAGCATGTCCTACATCAAGGGTCGTTATAAAAATGCCCTGCTGCCCTGCACGACCATCGATCCCGCCACGGGACAGCCAGTCGTCATCCCGAATCCGGCCTTTGGCGGCACCAACAATGTCAGCTTCTGCAGTCGCAATTCGCGACTTGCCGACATTCCTGACTTCAGCTTGACGGCAAATACGGAAGTGCGCTTCGGCTCCGGTCCGATGCAACCCTTCGTCCGGGCACTGTTCACCTATCGCCCGAGCGTCTATTCCGACCGGCAGCAGTTCCGCTATCCTTCGCGTGAACTGGTCAATCTGTTCGTCGGTCTGCGTGGCGAAGAAAGCAAGTGGGAAGTCTCGGCTTTTGTTCGTAACCTGTTGAACCAGAACCGGATTACCAACATCAGCATCAGCAATAGCACTATTGAAGCGAGCAATGATCCGAGCATCATCTATGACTCGGGCTACCGCACCGTGAACGTAACCAACCCGCGGGAATTCGGTATTTCCGGATCGTTCCGCTTCTAATCGGCGTAACCCCCGCCAGCTTCACACAGGCTGGCGGGGTTTTTTTCTTTCCATGGGTTTCCGGCGCTGCCGCAAACATACCAACGGCGCAGTTCGCCGAAAAAACGCGACGGCACTGTTTACTTTATGTCGCGCTCTGCTGTACGACGGAGGCCAATGCTCGTCCAGGCGAGCGATTTTCGCATTTGATATCGGAGGATTTCTTGGCTGACCGGCTGGCCCTTACGCGGCGCATGTTCATCGCTTCCACGGCTCTGGCCATGCCTGTCACGGCGGTGGCTCAAGCAGCCACAAGGGAAGTGTATCGCGATCCCAAGGCGCCGGTGAAGGATCGCGTCCGCGACCTGCTCAGCCGCATGACGCTGGAGGAAAAGGCCGCGCAGGTACGATCCATGGCCTATACCAAGGCGTCGATCCTGGAAGGCGACAATTTCTCGCCGGAAAAGGCAACGCAGGTCTTTAAAGACGGCATCGGCCAGATCGGCAATCCCAGCGACACGAACGGCACCAAGCGTAGCGCCACCGACAACTACCGGGCTCCGGGCGAAACGATCGATCTCATCAATGCGATACAGCGCCATCTTGTCGAAAATACCCGTCTCGGCATCCCCGCGCTCTTCCATGAGGAAACGGCGCACGGCCTGAAGGCGCGCGACGCGACGATATTCCCCATTCCCCTCGGCCTTGGCAGCACCTGGGACCCGTCGCTTGTCCAGCAGGCATACGCGCTCGCGGCGCGAGAGGCGCGCATGCGCGGCGCGACCGTCGCGCTCAGCCCGGTTTTGGACCTTGCCCGCGATCCCCGCTTTGGTCGTGTGGAAGAGTTTTACGGCGAAGACCCCTTCCTCGTCAGCCAGATGGGCATCGCCTCCGTGCGCGGTCAGCAGGGAACGCGTCCGCTCACCGCCGACAAGGTTTTCTGCACACTCAAGCATTTCATCCACGGCTCTCCGGAGGGCGGGCTCAACACCGCGCCTGCCGACATGAGCGAGCGGACGTTGCGAGAGAATTTCCTCCTGCCCTTCGAGCGAGTGATCAAGGCGGCCGACCCGGCTATTATCATGCCCTCCTATAATGAGCTTCAGGGCGTTCCCTCCCACGCGAACGTCGAACTGCTTCAGCGTACCGGCCGCGATCGGCTCGGCTTCCGCGGCGCCTATTTCAGCGATTATGGCGGCATCACCAATCTCGTGACCCAGCATAATATGGCCGCGAATGATGACGAGGCGGCGGTGCTCGCGCTTCATGCAGGCGTCGATGCCGAACTGCCCGAAGGCCAGGCTTATGCGCGTATTCCCGAGTTGGTTCGCGCAGGCCGTATCCCCGAAGCCAGCCTGGATGCTGCAGTCAGCCGCATATTGGCGCTCAAATTCGAAGCCGGACTGTTCGAAAATCCCTATGTGAACAAGGCGCGCGCGCTGCGTCAGGTCAATGCCCCCGCCAGCAAGGCGCTTGCTCGCAAGGTCGCGCAACGGTCGCTCGTCCTGCTGAAAAATGATGGCGTCCTGCCGCTCGATCCCGCCGCGCCGCGCAAGATCGCGGTGATCGGCCCCAATGCGGTCGAGGCTCTCTTTGGCGGCTATTCGTCGGTGAACGCGCAGGCGGTCGGCATTCTGGCGGGCGTCCAGGCTGCGGCAGGCAAGAACATCACGATCGAGCATGCCGAAGGCGTGCAGATCGTCAAGCCCGATCCAACGGGCCAGCATCTTCCCGCTCGCGCCGCGCGCTATGCCGATCCGAAGGAAAACGCCGCCCGCATCACGCAGGCGGTCGAGGTCGCGAAGCGGTCGGACGTCATCCTGCTCGTCGTGGGCGACGTGCCGGAAATCACCCGCGAGGCGATCCATGTCGGTGCGCCGGGCGATCGCAACACGCTCAACCTGTACGGCGATCAGGACGCGCTGGTCGAAGCGATGATCGCGACAGGCAAGCCGATCATAGCGCTGCTGATCAATGGGCGGCCGCTGACCGTGACGCGGCTTGCGGAAAAGGCCAATGCACTGGTCGAAGGCTGGTATCTGGGCCAGGAAGGCGGCAATGCCTTCGCCGACATGCTGTTCGGCAAGGTCAATCCCGGTGGCAAGCTGCCGGTCACCTTCCCACGCTCGGTGGGCGATCTGCCGATGTATTATAACCAGCATCCGTCGGCTAAGACGTCCAAGCGCTACGTCGAAAGCAAGCCGACGCCCTTGTTCCCGTTCGGCTATGGCCTGAGCTACACTACGTTCGATATTTCCGTGCCGCGCCTCGCGAAATCGACCATCGCCGTGGGCGAAACCGCGGTCGTCGAGGTCGATGTGACCAACACTGGCTCAAGGGCCGGTGACGAAGTGGTGCAGCTTTACGTCCGCGACGACGTAAGCTCGGTGCCGCGCCCGCTGCTGGAGCTGCGTGGGTTCGAACGCGTCACCTTGAAGCCCGGTGAGAAGCGCACCGTGCAATTCCGGCTCGATACGGACAGCCTGGCCTTCTGGAATATCGACATGGCCTATGTCGTGGAGCCCGGCACCTTCACGATCCATGCGGGTTCTAGCTCCGACAAGTTGAAGTCAGTGAAGCTGACAGTTGCCTGAACGCAGCGGAAGGAGTTGGATTGATGTGGAACCGCCGGGAAATCATGGGTGCGGGCGCTGCCGCCTTTGCTGCGTCGTCCTTCGCACGGACGGCCTTCGGGCAAACCGCGCTGGATCAGGTTGAGATAGACCTGCGCCGGGAAACGGGCGCGCTCGATCATATCTGGTCGCGCTGCGGCGGGTCGGATCGCGCCTCCGTCACCCTGCGCGAATCATGGCGGCATGATCTGGAGCGTTTCCGTAACGAAACCGGTCTGGAGCGAGTGCGCTTCCATGGCATCTTCAATGATGACCTGGGCGTCTGGGCTGGCGGCATGAACGGCAAGGACCCGAACTTCCAGAATGTCGATGCCGTCTATGACGGTTTGCTTGAACGCGGCGTTCAGCCTTTCGTCGAACTGAGCTTCATGCCCAAGAAGCTGGCGAGCGGAAACACAAAGCTCAACTTCACCTACAATGCCAATATCACCCCGCCCGCGTCACCCGATGCCTGGGGGCAATTCATTGGCGTGTTCGTGCGCCACCTGATCGACCGCTATGGCGCGAACGAAGTGCGCCAATGGTATTTCGAGGTGTGGAACGAGCCGAACCTGACCTGGTTTTTCAGCGGGACGCAGGCCGACTATTTCGCCATGTACAAGGCGGCGGCGCAGGCGATCAAGGCGGTCGATCCGAAGCTGCGGGTCGGCGGCCCTTCGACGGCCGCGGCGCAGTGGATGCCGGAATTTCTCGGCTTCTGCGCGCAGGAAAATCTGCCGGTCGATTTCGTGTCGACGCACATCTATGCCGGTGACGATCAAAAGGAATTGTTCGGCCAGGCCAATCTGTATCCGCATAAGGATGTGATCCCCCAGGCGATGGCCCAGGTCCGCAGGCAGATCGACGCCACGCGCTACAAGGGCGCGGAACTGTGGCTGAGCGAATGGTCGTCGGACAGCCCGGCGATGATCGCCCATGTCATCAGCAATTGCCTGCCCCACTGCCACGCCATGTCACAATGGGCCATCAGCAACGTGTTCGAGGAAATCAACTTCCCGAACTTCATCATCAAGGAAGGCGATGGCGGCTGGGGCATGCTGGCGCAGCGCAACATCGCGCGTCCCGCGTTCAACACCTATAAGCTGCTGCACCGGCTGGGTCAGCGCCGTCTCGCCGCCACCGGCCCCGCGCTCGCGAGCCGGACGAAGGAAGGCGCAGCGGCGCTGGTCTGGAACCTTGCAGAGGTGAAGCAGCCTTCAGGCGTCCCGGGCATGAGCAGCCAGCGCATCGTCACCGGCGAACGCAAAAATGTTCAGGTCAGGCTGAAGGGCGCGCGGCCAGGTGCGCCAGTGCGTGTCAGCTATGTCGATCAGGAACGCGGTTCGCCCTTGCCCAAATGGCGCGAATTGGGGTCGCCGCAATATCCCAAGAAGGATGAGATCGATCAGATCCGGCGATCGGCGGAACTCGCACCGCCAGAAACGCGGCGTCTGGACAAGCAGGGCGTATTGACGCTCGACTTGCCGCCCGAAGGGGTCGCGCTGATCGAGCTGAAGGCCTGATCGGCCTGAGGCAGCCGTACCAGAACAAGGACGGAATAGCCGCGTAAACCTGTATAGAATAGGTGAGTTCGGAAGGACAAAGATGCCGAACTCACCACCGGCGCCGGTCAGTCAGGCTGGCCAGGGAAGCTTATCCCGGCCAGCCCTCCCGTCTTACTTCTTCAGCTTGGCCAGATCGGCATCAATCTCTGCAAGTACTTTATCCGTGATCTGGTCGGGCGAATATTGCTGAATATCCTTCAGCGTCATCGAACGAGCCATATCGACCTGGTCATTGGTGGTCATGCCAGGAACATGCTTTTCCAGGACCGCCTTGGCAGCCGGATCATCAAGCAGCGCACCGATTTCCGTGGTGCTCGTCGAATAAGCGGCGGCCTGCGCGAATGCGGGCACCGGCGACATCGCCATCAGGGCTGCTGCGATAATCAATTTCTTCATCATACTCTCCGTTCGATGGGTGGTATGCCATGTAAAGCAGCTTCGTGAAAAATGCAACTGGACTGTTTACTTTGCAATGAATAGACGGGTATGCCTTTCCCGCTCCTGAACAATAAGATTTCCCCAACCGCCATGCCATCATCGCTGCACCCCCTGGAGTTTGCCCAAATGCCCCGCGACATCCCCGTCAGCCGCCGGTCGCTATTGGTCAGTTCCGCCTGCCTGTTCGCGTGGCAGGCATCGGGCATTCCGGCGGCGATGGCGGCGGTCAACCGCCCCCTGTCCAACCGCGTCAAATCGTTGATCGCGCAGATGACGATCGAGGAGAAGGCGGGCCAGCTTACGCTCATGCCGACCCCTTGGACATCGGCGGCCGCAGCCAGGATCAATCCGGCTGCCGCAGTCAAGAATGTCGAAAATCTGCTGGGCGATGCCGAAGCCGGACGGCTGGGCGGCGTGTTCAACGGCTTTGGCGTGGAGGCACATCGCAAGCTTCAGGCCGCGGCGATAAAGGGGCGGCTCGGCATCCCGATGATCTTTGCGGGCGATGTCATCCACGGATATCGCACCGTATTTCCGGTGCCGCTCGGCGAAGCAGCCAGCTTCGACACCGCTCTGGCGGAACGCACTGCGCGCGCTGCGGCCGAAGAAATGGCGGCGACGGGCTTTGACTGGGTCTTTGCGCCGATGGTCGATATCGGCCGGGATGCCCGTTGGGGCCGCACGGTCGAAGGGGCAGGGGAGGACGTGCTGTTGTCGAGCGACATGGCGCGCGCCCGCACGCGCGGCTTCCAGGGCCGCTCGCTCGCAGACGCTGGATCGGTCGCCGCCTGCATGAAGCATTTCGCAGCCTATGGCGCTGCGGAAGGAGGCGTCGACTACAACACGGCCGACATTTCCGAACGCACGCTGCGCGAAGTCTACCTGCCGCCGTTCCAGGCGTCGATCGACGCGGGCTGCGCCACCGTCATGGCCGCATTCGAAGATATCGCCGGTCGTCCGGTGCATGGCAGCCGCGAAATGCTGACCGACATATTGCGCGGAGAGATGGGCTTTGATGGCCTGGTCGTCGGCGACTATAATGGCGATCTGGAAATCGCCGCCCGGGGCCTTGCCGCCGACGCCCGCGACGCGGCGCGCATCGCCATAATGGCGGGGCTCGACATGAGCATGGCGAGCGGCATCTACCGCGACCATCTCCCTTCCCTGGTCGCTGCGGGCGAAGTGCCGATGGAGCGGGTGGACGAGGCGGTCGGCCGCGTCCTTATGCTCAAGGAAAAGCTTGGATTGTTCGACGATCCCTTCCGTCGCATGGACCTAAAGCGCCAGCAGGCGCGCATGCGCACAAAGCCTGCGCTTTCCCTCGCGCGGGAGGCTGCCCAGCGCTCGATCGTGCTGCTGAAAAATGATGGCGACCTGTTGCCCCTGCCGCGTGCGGGCAAGCGCATTGCCATCATCGGTCCCTTCGCCGAAGGGCAGAGCAACCTGCATGGCCCCTGGACCCTGTTTGCGGACAATAAGGAAGCGGTGGACCTCGCAACCGGCATCCGCGCGGCCGTCGCCGACGCATCGCTGGTGACGGTGGTCAAGGGCAGCGAAGTCACCGCAGCGGTCGATGGCGGCATCGACGCCGCTGTTGCTGCCGCGCGCGCTGCCGACATCGTCATCCTGGCCGTTGGCGAGCGCGAGGCGATGTCGGGTGAGGCATCTTCGCGCGACCTCATTGTCCTGCCCGCGCCGCAGCAGGCGCTGGCCGAAGCGGTCGCCGCAGTGGGCAAGCCGGTGGTTATCGCCCTGCGCAACGGCCGGGCGCTGGCTCTGGAAGGCGCGGTGCTGAATGCGCCCGCAATCCTCGTCACCTGGTTCCTGGGGTCGGAGTCCGGCAACGCCACGGCCGACATCCTGTTCGGGAAAACCGGACCGTCTGGCCGCCTGCCGGTCAGCTTCCCGATCTCGGCGGGCCAAGTGCCCTATTATTATGCGCACCGCCGCCCTGGCCGCCCCACCAATACGCGGTTCATCACGGTGAAGAATGAGGCGCGCTTCCCCTTCGGCCATGGCCTGACCTACGGCAAGATCAGCTATTCCGACCTCAGCCTCTCCACCAAGCAGATTGCGCGCGACGGACAGCTACGCATAACCGTGACCGTAAAGAATGACGGCAAGCATGCGGCGCGCGAGTTGGTGCAGATTTATGTCCAGGATGTGGTGGCCAGCGTCACGCAACCGATCCGGGAACTGAAGGCTTATCAGCACGTCGATCTCGCGCCCGGCCAATCGAAACAGGTCAGCTTCACCCTTTCGGCCTCTGAACTCGCGTTCCTCGGCCTGAATTTGAAGCCGTTGATCGAACCGGGTCAGTTCACCCTATGGGCCGCGCCCTCCGCCGAAACAGAGGGCCTCAAGGCGACGTTCGAAATCACGGCCTAATAGCGGCCGAGGGTCTTCCGCTTCAGCATGGCATGAAGGGGCCGGTGGATGATCTGTTCACCGGCCCCGCACCATGAGCGACTGTAACGATGTGGGCGATGTCGCAGCCACCGGCCAACCGCTCTGACCTGTGGCGGGTAGGGGAGAAAAGGCTCCCCCCTCGACGCTCCGTCGCTATCCCTGCATGTCTTCCAGTTCGATGCCCTTGGTCTCCTTCACCATGCTGTTCACGAAGATCAGCGAAAGCAGCGCGAAGGCCGTATACATCGCATAGGTGACCGGCAGGCCCAGATTCTTCGCCAGCCACGGGAAGCTGGAGCTGACCAGGAAATTCGCCAGCCATTGCGCCGCGCCCGCGACCGCCAGGGCCGAACCGCGCATCTGGTTGGGGAACATCTCGCCCAGCATGACCCACATGACCGGGCCCCAGCTCAGGTTGAAGAAGATGACGAAGATGTTCGCCGCGAACAGCGCCACCGTGCCGGTCGCGCCCGGCATGTGCAGCGCGCCGTTCACCATCTCCGCCTGATTGAAGCACCATGCCAGCGTGCCAAGGGTCAGCGTCATGCCCGCCGATCCGATCAGCAGCAGCGGCCTGCGCCCCAGCTTGTCGATCAGCATGATCGACACCAGACATGCCAGGATCGACACCACACCTGAAAGGATGTTGATCTTCAGCGCGTCGCCTTCGGTAAAGCCGACCGCCTGCCACAATACCGCGCCATAATAAAAGACGACGTTGATGCCGACCAGTTGCTGGAACACGGCCAGGCCGATGCCTACCCACACGATCGTCCGCCATCCCCCACCGGGCTTGCGAATGTCGGCCAGGCTGGGGCGGTGATCATGGGAAATGGACGCGTCGATCTCCGCCAGCTTGTTCGTGGCGGCCTGATGCCCGAGCAGCCGGGCCAGGACGCGATGGGCTTCATCCTTGCGTCCCTTTGCCACCAGAAACCGTGGGCTCTCCGGGATGCCCAGCAATGCCACCAGGAACAGCAGCGCCGGCAGCGCCTGCACCCAGAACATCCACCGCCATGCGGGCTGGCCGCCCCAGATGATGCCCAGCGACGATCCGGCCGTCTGCGCCAGATAATAGTTGGCGAAAAAGGCGCCGGTCAGGCCTGAAATGATCATGATCTGCTGCAGGCTCGACAGGCGGCCGCGTATCCCCGCGGGCGTCACCTCGCTGATATAGGCGGGCGACAGGACGCTCGCGGCGCCCACCGCCATGCCTGCGAAAAACCGCGCGATGGCCAACATCAGTGCCGAACTTGCCGCGCCCGACGCGACCGCGCTTATGATGAAGAGGATGGCGGCGGTCATCATGACCGTTCTGCGCCCCCAAATGTCCGCAAAGCGCCCGGCCATGAAGGCCCCGAGCGCGCAGCCGGGAAGCAGCGCGCTGACCGTCAGGCCCAGCTGCGTTTCGCCCAGGCCGAACGCATGTTTCAGGCCGTCTTGCGTGCCGTTGATTGCGCCGGAATCATATCCGAACATGAACCCGCCGATCGTGGCTACCGCCACGATGCGCCCGATCAACGCCAGGTTGAGCCGTTCCCGCTCAATTGCCTCCATCACCGCTTCCTCCCTTATGAGAGCGCTACCATCACTTTCTCGCGGGCTGCGTCAAGTGTCCCTTTTCCAACTGGCTGTCGGACCCGCGCTGGACAAGCTCGAACGGCAGCAGCACGCGCTCCATTTGCGTGGATCGTGTGCCATCTTTCGCGCGGACCGCGTCGGCCAATATCATGATGGCGCGATGGGCCATGGCGGCAACGGGCTGGCGGATCGTGGTCAGTTCCGGCCAGATCGTCGTCGCGATCGCCGTATCGTCGAACCCGCAAATGGCGATCTCACCCGGAACGTCCAGCGCCATCCGATGCGCCGCGCCGACTATCGCAGCAGCCATGTCGTCATTCGCGGCGAAAATGGCCGTGGGGCGCATGGGCCGGTTCAGCAGGCGATCGGCTGCTTCCATCCCTGACCTGTAGGTATAGTCTCCCGGCACGATCAGCGCCTCGTCGATCGCCACGCCGAAGGATAACAGCGCCCGGGCATAGCCGTTGCGCCGGGATTGGCTCGCCGACTGGTCCGGACTGCCCGACACATAGCCGATATGCCGGTGGCCCTGTTTCAGCAGATGCGTCGTCATGGCAAAGGCGGCCGCTTCATCGTCGATGAAGACCGCGTGGGCACTGGACGCGGGCTTTCCGGACGCGACCTGGGCCACTTCCAGCCGATGGCTCGCGAGCGAGGCCAGCAGCGCTTCGTCATCGCAGAGCGGCGGCGGCAGCAGCACGCCATCGACCCGGTGCGCCGCCAGCCGCGCCGCGATCGCCTCGGCCCGTTCGCCGCTGTCATGCTGCTCGATGATCAATTCCGCGTCGCTCTTGCGCGCCGCTGCCAGGCTACCCAGCAGGAACTCGCTCAAATAGGCAGCGCTCGGGTTCGTATGCAGCAGCACCAGCCTGCACTGGCGCGCGCCCGCCAGGTTGCGCGCCGCCGGGTTGGGGACATAGCCGAGCTTGCCGATCGCCTCCTGAACCTTGTTCCGCGTCGCCTGCAGCACCCGCGCATCGCCATTGATGACGCGCGACACCGTCATCGGCGAAACCTCGGCCGCAACGGCGACATCGGCAATCGTCGGTCCGTCCCGCCGCTTTCGCGAAGATCGTCTATCACTCATGGTTTACGGGTATCGGCGGGATCATTGGCGGGCAAGCCTTCCATTGCCCTGCACTCGGTTCATCGCAAGAAAAGGGCGCCTGACCGACGCTGCGGTCGAGGATAGGTTTATCCCAAAACGCTTTTATCTCGCCACTTCCTTAATGATTTCCGCCGCCGAAAACCTCACGCTGCCGGAAAATTCCTCACCTTGCGAAAGCCACCGCACATCCGGCGTCCCCGGCATATTCACCGCATCCGTCCCATGCGTCACCGGCTCGACACAGAAGAAATCGGCGTCCTCCGGACTATACACAACCGTATGCCTGAAGACTGGATCGGCGATCATCTCCATCGACAAGCCCCGGCAAGGCCAATCGATCCGCAGCGGGCCAGTCCGGTCGGTATAGACCGTATCCACCGACCGCTCGCCCACCGCCGCGCCTTCCCACCAGTCCCGCGCCTCATCTCGCTGATCCAGCCGTTCGGGCAAACAGTCAGCATTGTTCTGCCACTCACCCCGATGCAAGCCATGATAGGCAGTGTCGGCATCGCGCGGGAAATAAGGGTGAAAGCCAAGTCCGGCAGGCATCGCCTCTTCCGCCAGATTGACGACGGACAGCGTCATCGTCAGGCCGTCCCGGCAAAGCTCGAAACGCTGCTCCGCGCGATACGGCCATGGCCATTCGCCACCCGGATATTGATGCGCGAGCGTAGCGCTGCTCCCGCCCGCTTTCGTTACCTTCCAAGGCGCCAACCAGCCAAAACCATGAAGCGTATGAGGATGGTCTGTGCCAGGAAAGTTGGGCGCGAGCGCCACCGTCCTCTCCCCCGCCCGAAACCGCCCTAGCGCTATCCGGTTGGAGAAGGGGAGGAGAGGGAAGCAGGCGGCGTCCAACACAGACGGTCCCTCGGTACGCCGGAAGAGGGGCATTCCTCTCCAATCGAACCGCAGCACCGACCCGCCCCTCTCAGGCGCGATGTCGATCCGGTAATCGCCTGCTTCCAGCGTCAGCATCAGAAGCGGTTCATCATATTCTCTAGCCATTCCTGACGACCGGAGCGCGGCTGCGGCTGTAAGTCACGCTCGGCCGCCAAATCGGCGATGGATGCCAGCGTTGCGTCTCCCTTGTGGATCGCCTGGCCAAGCTCGCCCTTCCATCCGGCGTAGCGTTCCGCCCGGAACGCATCGACCCGGCCGTCCTCGATGATCGCAGCCGCTTTCACCAGTGCAAGGGCGATCGTGTCGATCCCGCCGATATGACCATGGAAAAGGTCAACCGCATCGATGCTCTGGCGGCGCACCTTCGCGTCGAAATTGAAGCCGCCGGTGGTGAAGCCGCCCGCACGGATAATCTCCAACATAGCGAGCGTCAATTCCTCGACCGAGTTGGGGAACTGGTCGGTATCCCACCCATTCTGATGGTCGCCGCGATTGGCGTCGATCGAACCGAAAATGCTCAGCGCGCGGGCCATCGCGATCTCATGTTCGAAAGTGTGGCCTGACAGGGTCGCGTGGTTGGCTTCGATATTCACGCAGACTTCCTTTTCCAGGCCGAAGCGCTTCAGGAAGCCGTAAACGGTCTGCGTATCGAAATCATATTGATGCTTGGTCGGTTCGTGCGGCTTGGGTTCGATCAGGATCGTGCCCTTGAACCCGATGCGGTGCTTGTGATCGACGACCAGGCTGAGGAACCGGCCGAAATTTTCCTGCTCGGTGCCGACTTCCGTGTTGAGGATCGTGTCATATCCCTCGCGGCCGCCCCACAGAACGTAATTCTGGCCGCCCAGGCGATGGGTCGCTTCCAGTGCGTCGCGGACCTGGCTCGCGGCCCATGCATAGACTTCGGGATCAGGATTGGTCGCCGCGCCAGCCATGTAGCGCGGATGGCTGAAGAGATTGGCGGTGCCCCAAAGCAGCTTGCGGCCATGCTTGGCCTGCAGTTCCTCCAGATGATCGACCGCTTCGGCGAAGCTCTTGCGGAACGCGCCGATGTCGTTGGCGTCCGCCATGACGTCGACATCGTGGAAGCAGTAGAAGGGCAGGTCCAGCTTCTCCACGAACGCCAGCGCCGCGTCCCGCTTTGCACGCGCCGCCGTGGAGTCGTTCGGGCCTGCGTGCCACGGGCGGCGGAAGGTCCCGCCGCCGAACACATCGCTGCCCGGCCAGCAGAATGTGTGCCAGAAGCAGACGGCGAAGCGAAGATGATCCTCCATTCGCTTCCCAAGTACGACGCGATCCTTGTCGTAATAGCGATAGGCAAGGTCGTTGGTGCTATCGGGTCCTTCATAGCGGACGGTGGCGAATTCGGCGAAATAGTCAGCGGACATGGGAAATCCTCATTGGAAAGATTTGAGCGCGGAATAGGCTGCGCGGAAACGGGACAGACGAGGCGTCAATCGGTCGACCAGAGCGGGATCGGGTTCGACAACATGTGCAATCGGGGGAGGGGCGCAGGCTTCGGCAACGCTGGCGCCTGTCACTGCCATCAAGGCGAGCTTGGCTGCGCCGAGAGCCGGTCCGACCTCTCCGCCGTCCAGATAAGCGAGCCTGACGTTCAGCGCCGATGCCAATATCCGCCCCCAATAACGAGAGCGGGCTCCTCCGCCCATGACGGACAGCTGGTTTATGGTCGTACCCGCCTCTCGCAGCACGGCCATGCCATCCGCGTGGGCAAAGGCTACGCCTTCCAGCACTGCGGCAGCAATGCGGGCCTTGTCTGTTTGATTGTCGATCCCCAGCAGTGCAGCGCGGACGTGGGGGTTATTATGTGGAGTACGCTCGCCCGACAGATAGGGCAGGAACAGTTCGGGCCCTGTGGCAGGACCTGCCGCCTCAGCCAGCGCGAAAAAAGCTGCGGGGCCATCCAAGCCTGTCGCCCGGACTCCCCAATCCACGCAGGAGGCGGCAGACAGATGTACGCTCATCTGGTGCCACATGCCGGGCAGGCAGTGGCAGAAGGCGTGAACCGCGCGCTCCGGGTTTGGACGAAAATCATTTGTCGCGACAAAAATGACGCCTGATGTGCCCAGGGAAAGCAGCGCGTCCCCGTCGTTCACGACGCCCACCCCAGCTGCTCCCGCCGCATTGTCGCCACCGCCCGCGATAACGGCGACCGCGTCCATGCCCCAGGCAGCGGCGACTTCCGGGCGCAGCGTTCCCGTGATTTCGGTGCCTTCGAAAAGTTGAGGCATGTGATCGCGGGTGAGCCCGGTCGCGTCGAGCATGGCATCGCTCCAATCGCGCTCCGCAACATCCAGCCACAGCGTGCCGGCGCTGTCTGCCATGTCAGATGCCTTGTCCCCTGTCATGCATAGGCGAACATAATCCTTGGGCAGCAGCACGGTGCGGATCTGGTCAAAGAGGGCCCGCTCCTGCTGTCTGGTCCAGAGTAGCTTGGGCGCAGTGAAACCCGGCATGGCGAGATTACCGGTGATCGTGCGAGAATCCGGGACCAGTTCCTCCAGCTCTTCGCACTGGGCGAAGCTGCGGCCGTCATTCCAAAGGATTGCAGGCCGCAACGGCTTGTCGTCCGCGCCCAGCAATGTTGCACCATGCATTTGCCCCGCAAGGCCGATGCCACGCACCTGAGCACGAATCGCAGGGTCCAGTGCAAGGACGGCACGCTGTGTCGCCTCCCACCAGTCCTCCGGAGCCTGCTCCGACCAGAGTGGATGGGGATTGGAGACGTTGAGCGGTACAGTCTCTAGCGCCGCGACCCGCCCGTCTCGTCCGACGATGACGGCTTTGATGCCGGAAGTTCCAATGTCGATGCCGAGAAACATACTTATACCTGTATTTTGGAGCGGCAAGGTAGCGCTATCATGGAGAGCGATGCAAGGGCTTATGTGGGCTGGTCCATTGCTGTCCACTATACAGCTGCGCTCCGCGATGATCCACTTGTGAGGATGGTTCGCCAAGCGCCGCAACGGCATTTGTTCTGGCGATCCCGAGTCACTTGCCAACATCCTGGCCAACCATCATGAAGGGCCGATACTCTTTCTGCCTGGCAGTGACCAGGAAGACCGCACCTCGCTCCTTTCAAATGCGGCATAAGGAAGAAATTCACGACGCTCGAATATCAAGCCGACGGCCTCACCCTGAAAAGCAGGCTGTATATGAATGCGGCGCGTTCAGGGAAACGGCCGGGCATATTGGTGTTTCCAGAAGCGACCGGCTTGGGCGGCCATGCCTGTGAGCGTGCGGAGCAGCTTGCTCGACTAAGAGGCGGCCAATCCAAAATATGATTTCCTTGCGCGCGAGCATTATAATTATGCCCGCAAAGCCATCGCCAAGGGTTTGCCCGAAGGACCGCTCCGGGGGTGCCGCTCCTTCTGAAAGATGTCAGCATCTTCGTCGGAGGTGAGGTGACGGGGGCGGCAGTCGATATTGTCGGCGGCTGAATGATGAGGTTGACGAAGAGCTTGACTGGAGGTTGTCAGCCGTCAACAGTCTGCCGAATTTTGGAGCATATGTCATGAAGGCCCCGCCTCGTTGCACCCCGTTCGTCTCTGTCGCGGCGTCGCCCCGACCGATCTGCCCCGGTGCGGCCAACCCGAGGCACGATGCGCATGCATGACCGGGATGGTTTGAGCAGCCAGGCGAAGCGGCGTCGTGGTGGCATGCTGCTGCGAGCCATGCTCGCGCAGAATGTCGGCACCGGCTGTGCGTTCGGTGGCATGGGCGTCAGCGTTCTGGCGATGCAGGACCGGTTTCATTCTTCCTTGGGGATGGTCACCATGGCATTGTCACTGACCGTCCTCTCCATGACGGCGCTGGGTCCGGTGGTGGCGAGCCTCATCAATCGGCTTGGCCTCAGGACCGTGATGATCAGCGGCGTGGTAATGTCGCTGGTAGGGTATCTTGCGCTTGCCTATGCGCCGACCATGTCGCTTGCGCTTGCCGCCTGTGGATTGTTGATTGGTCCCGGCGCCGCCCTGTTCGCCGTCCTGCCACCTGCGGTCCTTGCCAGCGGCTGGTATCCACATAATCGCGGCAAGGTGATGGGCATCGCTTATCTTCCCCTGTTCCTGACGCTGATACCGTTGTTCGGGGTGGGCATCATTCAGCGGCAGGGCCTGACCGCCTTCTTCCTGTCCTTGGTCGTGCTGCACCTCTTGTTGTTGCCGCTCATGCTTGGTGTCGCGGATCCTCCGGCAGAGCTTATGGAAGAGTCAGACGCTGGCACAGCTTCCACCGGATCGGCGCCGGTCGTCATTCTGGGCAGCCTGCTGTTCTGGCTAATCGTGCTGGGGAATGGCATTTTGAACGGCACCTCCATCACGGGGTCCGCCCATCTGCTGCCCATCGTGGAGGGATATGGCGTATCGATAGAGACCGGCGCGATTCTGCTTTCGATTTCGGGCGCGGCCAGCATATTGGGTTCGTTGATGGCGGGCTATGCCGCCGACCGGCTGGGGCCGGCGAGAACGCTGGGCCTGGTCGCAATTGGCTTTGCCGTGGCATGGACGCTCTTCGCGATGAGCGGATGGGTGCCTGTTCTACTGCTGTCTTCGTTTCTGATCGGCTTTTGCGGAGCTTCGGTTTTTCCGCCCATCAGCGCGCTGGTCGTGCAGATATTCGGCATCGACGCTCTGCCAAAGGTTCTGGGGTTGCTGGGCGTCATGACGCTGCCCTTTACCTTCGTCATGTCGCCAGCCGCTGGCTGGCTGCACGATCTGTCGGGCAATTATGATACCGCTTCCGCCGTTCTGGTGGCGGCCTGCTCGGTTGCGGCGGTGACGTTCCTGGGAATGAACCGTCATCTCTCAGGCAAAAGGGAGGTCGCGCCCGACCTGTCCAGCGGTCTTCTTTTGCCTGCGGACCCAAGATGATCCTCAGCCGTTATATGGAACATCAACGGGAGAGAGACTATGATCCGCACATCTACCTTCATCGCTACCATCGCCATGGGCCTCGCGCTGTCAGCCTGCGGCGGCAGGGGCGACGACAAGCTCGGCGAGCAAGCCCAGGAAGCCATGGAGAACAAGGCGGACAAAATGGATGCCATGGCCGACAATATGAGCGGTACCGCTGAAGACATGATGCAGGCAAATGCGGATGCCATGCGGGAAGCTGGAGAAGCGAAGGAAGAAGCGATCGACCGGTCCGACGTCAATGCAGACGCCTTGTCAAAGGCTGAACGCGAGAAGATCGTGAATGGAAACTAAGGGGTGACCACGCCTTAGGCCGTGTTGACAAAAGGGATTCCCAATCCGGTCAGGTTCTGATTCAAGGC
>CBIHNV010000010.1:0-107298 GCA_966211835.1 uncultured Sphingobium sp. | reverse complement strand
CGCTCCAACCCGGCCACCTATACCGGCGCCTTCACCAACATCCGCGACTGGTTCGCCGGCCTCCCCGAAGCACAGGCGCGCGGCTACAAGCCCGGCCGCTTCAGCTTCAACGTCAAGGGCGGCCGCTGCGAGGCGTGCACCGGCGACGGCCTGCTCAAGATCGAGATGCACTTCCTCCCCGACGTCTACGTCACCTGCGACGTCTGCCACGGCCAGCGCTACAATCGCGAGACGCTGGAGGTGAAGTTCAAGGGCCACAGCATCGCCGACGTGCTCGACATGACCGTCGAGGACGCGGTGGAATTCTTCAAGGCCGTCCCGCCCATCCGCGACAAGATGGCGATGCTCGCCGAAGTCGGCCTCGGCTACATAAAGGTCGGCCAGCAGGCCACCACGCTATCCGGCGGCGAAGCCCAGCGCGTCAAGCTCGCCAAGGAACTCTCCCGCCGCGCCACCGGCCAGACCCTCTACATATTGGACGAGCCCACCACCGGCCTCCATTTCGAAGACGTCCGCAAACTGCTCGAAGTCCTCCACGCCCTGGTCGAACAGGGCAACAGCGTAGTCGTGATCGAGCACAACCTGGATGTCATCAAAACCGCCGACTGGATCATCGACATGGGACCAGAGGGCGGCGTCAAGGGCGGCGAAGTCGTCGCCGAAGGCACCCCGGAAAAGGTAGCGAAGAACGCCCGGAGCTTTACCGGGCGCTATCTCGCACCGTTGTTGGGGATGGAGGCTGTGGCGGCGGAGTGATCTATACTGAAGCGTTTCAAAATGGATCGTTACGGATGGATAAAGAGCTTGCGAATTCAATGCCTTCGCGTTAAGTTGTTTTTGCCTTCATCTTGAGGTTGGGGGGAGCGAAGTTAAGGACCGCAAGAGCGATTATTCGCGCCGCGCGGAAGACCGAAGTGACGTTGATCGTCATTACGAATTCTACTCCTGACTGAGCTGTGCTGATACAGGTATCAACGATACCAGTGTAACACACGAGGTAAACAGCGAACCGGTTTAACCGGGAGTAAGGTAAGTAACCCGAGGGATATGGGACGAACGGACTCCAAAGCCCTCGGGTACGCACCTCTAGATTTAGACGCTGAGTTCGATCCGCTACTCGATGACTTCGTTTCCAAAGATCGCAAATACCTTCATTTTGATCGCGCTCTATCTGAAGCTGCGCGCGAAAGCGTGCGAGCGACAGATGATATCCTGCGCAAAAATGCGTTTTGGCCGCTCTTAGGTTTTACCAAAACGGAGCGCCGCGCGCGGCGCGACCAAAATGGCGATCTCTCTTTTGTGAACAAGGATAGAGAGATCAAGTTCGGCTCTCACTCAGACGCCGCATTAATGGAAGCATATGCCCGGAGACTAGCACACCCTTACGAACGATTGCTCAAGGAATGGCAGTTGGATCATTGTGTGCTGGCATATCGCCGGAGTTGCGGAAACAATATATCTCAAGCCAAGATACTTTTTGATGAAATCCGAGCGCGGGAAAGTTGCACGGCCATCGGTCTGGATATCCGTAGTTTCTTCGACAAAATCTCTCATGATGTGCTTGCGGATAACTTGAAATTGACCTTAGGCGTCAGCCGCCTCGATCTCTCTGATTTCAAACTATATAAGCGCATGACCTCATTTGAATGGGTGGACGCTGACAAACTTATGGATGCGCTCGCCGGCATCAGAAGGCCACATGGGAGGATTTGCGACGCAAAACAATTTCGGGAGATTGTGCGAACTGGCAGTGATCTGATCCAGACAAACCCTCACCGTTTCGGCATCCCGCAAGGAACGCCTCTCTCGGGCTTATATGCCAACATATCACTTCTGAGTTTTGATAGATGTATCAACGACTACATCCGTTCAATTGGTGGAGTTTATAAGCGTTATTCTGATGATATCGCGCTTGTAATTCCCCATGACGTTGATCCCGTCGATGCTTTGACTCGTATAGAGGGCGAACTTTCGGGCATGGGACTCTCAGTAGCTGAGAATAAGACGATCACCTCCAAGTTTTCTCGACATAACAGCAAACTAGTCACTGACAAGGAATTTCAGTATCTAGGATTTACCTTCGATGGAAATCGAACACTAATCCGGCAATCGTCATTAAACAGTTACTACGCGAAAATGAGTCGAGGCATTAAGTCGAAGGTTAGAGCAGCGCGGAAAGAAGGCGTTTCCCGTGATACGATGTACATGCGATATCTGTTCAAAAGATATACTCATTTTGGTAAGTACCGAAATTTTCCTCGATACGCGTATAGAGCTGCGGATGTTTTTAAATCCCGCGACATCCGCAAGCAGTTGCGCAATCACATGAAGATTTTCAAGCGGTCTGTTAAATACTATCTTGATCGGGCTTACTAAGGAGACCTTCAACCGCAACGAATTTCACCGTGTTCTCACGTTGTCATTCTGTTAGTCTGCCGCCATGCCCAAGCTCACCCCCATCGAGTCTGAGTTCGCGACGACCGAGGAAGCCGAGGCTTATGACGCCTGGTTCCGCGCACAGGTAGAAGCGTCCTTGGCCGATCCCCGGCCCGGCATCCCGCACGATCAAGTCATGGCGGAGCTGCGCGCGATCATTGAGGCGAAGAATGCCAAGCACGCCTGATGCCGCAAATTATCTGGCGCCCGATCGCGCGCGAGGATGCTCGGCGCATCGTCGATTATATCTCTGATCGCAATCCCGCCGCTGCTGCTCGCCTCGCAGAATTGCTGGAATACACCGCCACTCGCTTGGCCGATCATCCTTACATGTATCGCGCCGGTCGGGTCCCCGAGACGCGGGAAGCCCTCGTCACCCCCAACTATATGCTCGTCTACCGCGTCGGAACGGACGTCATAGAAGTGCTGACCGTCAAACACACCCGCCAGCAATATCCTTGACGCTATCTGTGTTCCCATTTTGTTCTGTCCTACAACCCCCAACCTGTTATACCGTCCCGGCAAACCCTCCCATAAAAAGGAGCTTTGCCATGTCCTACCACTTCTCCTCCCTCCCCACCCCCGCGCAGCAAATCCGCGCCGATGGCTGGAGCCCCGCGCGGCAGCGGCACTTCCTTGAAACCCTCGCCGCCACCGGCGTCATCACCACGGCCTGCGACGCCGTCCACATCTCGCCCCGCGCCGCCTATGCCTTGCGCATCCGCCGCGACGGCGCGGCCTTTCGCCTCGGCTGGGACGCGGCCATCCTCATCGCCCGCGCGCGCCTCGCCGACGATCTGCTCGCCCGCGCCCTCAACGGCCATGAGGAGGTGATCCGCAAGGACGCCGACGCAGGCGAAATCACCCGCCACCGCCACGACAACCGCCTCGCCATGTCGATGCTCTCCCGCCTCGACCGCATGGCCGACAACCCTCCGCAAGGCTCCGACGCCGCCCTCGCCCGCGTCGTCGCGCAGGATTTCGCCGCCTATCTCGACATGCTCTGCCCGGAGGAAAAGGATGAAGCAGCCGCACAGGCCGACCACCTCACCCTCTCGCCGGACATGGCCGAAGAAGCCCTCCCCGATCCCACCCTCCCCGACAGCATCGAAGCCACCGCCACCGCCCTCTCTCCCGGAGCCTCCGCCGCGCTCTTCATCGCCGCGCGCATGGCGCTGCATGAGGGGCAGAAGGCCGATCCCCACCCCTCCCATGAACGGTGTGAACTTCGCCCGTCCATAGTCGATCGCGCCACCCTTCCACCCGACGAAGCCGCCGCCCGCCTGCGCGGCGCATGGTGGGATGAGGAGCGTGAAGCCTGGCGCACCGACTACCCCGCCCCGCCCGGCTTTGAAGGCGAAGTGAGCGGCGACATCTACGACATAGACGCCTATGAGCGCGACCTGACCCCACAGGAAAGCGAAGCCTTGAGCCTGCTGGAGGAAGCCCAGCGCCGCCCCTACGAAGCCGCCGCCGCCCTGGCCCGCGACGCCTTCTTCGGCTTCGCAGCGCTGGAAGAGGCGGGGTGATGGGATTGGGGCGCCCAGCTGAACTGGGGACATACCCCGCCTTCTGGCCTTCACCCCGCCCTCTCACCCCGTTCGGGCTGAGCTTGTCGAAGCCCTTCCCTTCTTCTTGCTCCCAAAAAGGAAGTAGAGCCCTTCGATAAGCTCAGGGCGAACGGGTCGGGTAGCTCTCGCCACTCAAACCTCGGCCGAACCCGGACCAGCCTCTGACTGCCCCGACCACACCCCCAACCCTTGCAATCCGCTCCCCCAGCCCCCACATGTCCCCTGCTACAGACGCAAATCGACGGTCTTTCGGCGCTTTGCGGCACCAAACTTCCTTCTTTCCCTGCCCCTCTAGCGACCGGTCCGTCCACACGGGACAGGCCGCACGAATGAAGGAACTACCATGAGCATCACCGGAACCGTCAAATTCTTCAACGCCGACAAGGGCTATGGCTTCATCGCCCCTGACGACGGCACCCCCGACGCGTTCGTCCACATCACCGCTGTCGAGCGCGCTGGCCTGGCCACGCTGCGCGAAAAGGACCGCGTGACCTATGATCTGGAGCAGGACCGTCGCGGCAAGATGGCGGCCGTGAACATCGCGCACGCCGAATAAGGCTCTGCCGATCCGTCCGGGCGCCGCTCCCATGGCGCCCGGGCACATTAATTTTTGAAGAAGGAGCGCCCATGACTCACCCCGATTATCGCGCCCTCGCCGCCAATGCCCGCAGCGAAGCGGACGCCGCCACCCTCGCCAATGTCCGCGACCGCTGCCTGCGTTCCGAAGCGGGCTTCCTCGCCATGGCAGAGCGCCAGGACCTTGCCGACCGCAACCGCGCCCGCCGCGAAGCCGCCGCCGCCGCGCTCGCTGAAGAAAACGCCGCGACCGAGCAGGCCGAGGACACCACCCTGCCCGAACAGGCTTCCGCGAGCGCCTAAAGGCCCGACCCCCGTTCAGGCTGAGCTTGTCGAAGCCCTTCCCTGAGCCTGTCAAAGGGTGCTGATCCAAAGCCGGTCAAGAGACGACCCGGCTAGAGCAACCCTGCCAAAGCCCCGCCTCCGCCGCCAAAGTCCCGCATATCGCCACAGCCGCTCATCTTGTCGATTACTCCCGAAGCGCCCGGAACTCCACGCCTCCTGACCGGTTATCCCCGCGAACCTGACAGGAACATCCGGTAAGGAGCTAGACCAAATGATCCGCACTCTGATTTTCGGCGCCATCGCCGGTTATGTCGGCAAGAAGCTGTATGACGAAGGCAAGCTGACCGAGTTCAAGGAAGACCTCGTCGGCCGCTACAACCAGGTACGCGGCGACCTCTCCAGCCGCACCGGCAGCTCCAGCAGCAGCCTCAGCGGCAGCGACATGTCCCCAGCGGTCACTCCCGCTGCTCCGCGCCACACCACGTCCAGCGCGCCCCTCGCCAGCTGAACCGGCCAGCGTCCGCCCCGCCGCGAATTGAACCGCGGCGCGGCGCTGACGCCGACCAGTGGTTGATCAACTCGGCCCTGCTCGATCGCAGATGCCGCGGCTGATCAGGCCATCGCAAAGGCTGACGATCCAAAAATTTCATATCCGGCGGCTCATCCCTCTGGCCGCTGGCCACCGCCCGCCCGGCTCCGCGTTCCCCCCCTTTCGCGGCGCCGTTGGCGGGCGGACTAAT
The DNA here is from genome assembly GCA_966211835.1 of uncultured Sphingobium sp. Classification (GTDB taxonomy): domain Bacteria; phylum Pseudomonadota; class Alphaproteobacteria; order Sphingomonadales; family Sphingomonadaceae; genus Sphingobium. The sequence continues at coordinate 101,690 of CBIHNV010000010.1, read as the reverse complement.
TCCCCCGATCAGCAAAGCTGCGACAGCCGCCCAGTCAGATCGGGCCACAGCTATCTTGCCTCCAAACAAAAAAAGGGGCGCAGCTCACCGCCACGCCCCTTTTTCGCCAAAGCAGCAACCGGAGGGAGCAAGCCCCCTCCAGCTAATATTTACAGCTTGCCGGTCAGCTCCGGCACAACCTTGAACAGATCACCCACCAAGCCGATATCCGCCACCTGGAAAATCGGTGCATCCTCATCCTTATTGATGGCGATGATGGTCTTGCTGTCCTTCATCCCCGCCAGATGCTGGATCGCGCCGGAAATACCCACAGCGATATAGACTTCCGGCGCAACGATCTTCCCAGTCTGTCCCACCTGATAGTCGTTCGGCACATAACCAGCATCGACAGCCGCGCGCGAAGCACCAACTGCCGCGCCCAGCTTGTCCGCCAGCGGATAGATAACCTCTTCAAAGGTCGGCCCATCCTTCAGCGCACGGCCGCCCGACACGATGATCTTGGCGGAAGTCAGTTCCGGACGCTCCTGCTTGGCGATCTCCGCGCCAACAAAGCTCGACAGCCCCTTGTCACCAGTCGACGACACAGCTTCCACCGCGCCCGAACCACCATCACGAGCCGCCTTCTCAAAAGCGGTCCCGCGCACGGTGATGACTTTCTTCGCATCCTTCGACTTGACGGTCGCAATCGCGTTGCCCGCATAGATCGGGCGCGTGAACGTGTCTTCGCTCTCGACCGACAGAATGTCGCTGATCTGCATCACGTCCAGCAGAGCCGCGACGCGCGGCGCGATATTCTTGCCGTTGCTGGTGGCAGGCGCGACAAACGCGTCATGGCTGCCCATCAGCTCGACGATCAGCGGCGCGACATTCTCGGCCAGCGCATGACCGAAAGCCGCGTCGTCGGCGACATGGACCTTGCCCACGCCAGCGATCTTCGCAGCGGCTTCACCGACGCCGCCGACGCCAGTGCCAGCGACCAGCAGATGCACTTCACCCAGCTTCGCAGCGGCGGTGACGGCGGAAAGGGTCGCGTCCTTGACGGCGCCGCCCTCATGTTCAACCCAGACAAGCGTCTTCATGCTGCAACTCCTAGAGCCTTGAGCTTGGCAACCAGTTCATCGACATCGGCCACCTTGACCCCGGCCGAACGCTTGGCGGGTTCCGTGACCTTCAACGTCTCCAGACGCGGCGCGATATCGACGCCATAGTCGGAAGGCGCCTTGGTCGCGAGCGGCTTGCTCTTGGCCTTCATGATGTTGGGCAGCGAAGCATAGCGCGGTTCGTTCAAGCGCAGGTCGGTGGTGACGATCGCTGGGATGTTCAGCTTCACCGTCTCCAGGCCGCCATCGACTTCGCGGGTCACGCTGACCTTGTCGCCTTCGATCTCGACCTTGCTCGCAAAAGTGCCCTGCGACAGGTTCAGCAGCGCGGCCAGCATCTGGCCGGTCTGGTTGCTGTCGTCATCGATCGCCTGCTTACCCAGGATGATCAGGCCAGCGGCCTCCTCTTCCTGCACCTTGGCGAGCAGCTTGGCGACGCCCAGCGGTTCGACTTCATCATCGGTCTGGATGAGGATCGCGCGATCCGCGCCCATGGCCAGCGCGGTACGCAGCGTTTCCTGCGCCTTCGCAACGCCGATCGAAATTGCCACGACCTCGGTCGCCACGCCCTTTTCCTTGAGGCGGATGGCTTCCTCGACCGCGATCTCATCGAACGGGTTCATGCTCATCTTGACGTTCGCCAGATCGACGCCCGTCCCATCCGCCTTCACCCGCGGCTTCACATTATAGTCAATGACCCGCTTCACGGGCACAAGGATCTTCATCGCAACATCCTTTCGTTTAACGCCATAGCCCGCATATGCGGATAAGGACGCAGGCGGCCCATCAAAGACCGCCTGCGCCCCATGGTGTCTGTTAAAGTGGCTGGGAAATCAGGCTGCCTTCCTCACTTCCGCCACGATCTTCTTGGCCGCGTCGCCCAGATCGTCCGCCGGGACGATGGCGAGGCCGGACGAAGCCAGAATGTCCTTGCCCTGCTGGACGTTCGTGCCTTCCAGGCGAACGACCAGAGGAACCGACAGGTCAACTTCCTTGGCGGCGGCGACGATGCCTTCGGCAATGATGTCGCACTTCATGATGCCGCCAAAGATGTTGACGAGAATGCCCTTCACGGCCGGGTCCTTCAGAATGATCTTGAAGGCCGCCGTCACCTTTTCCTTCGAAGCGCCACCACCGACGTCGAGGAAGTTGGCGGGGAATTCGCCGTTCAGCTTGATGATGTCCATCGTCGCCATGGCCAGGCCCGCGCCGTTCACCATGCAACCGATGTTGCCATCGAGCTTGATGTAGGCGAGGTCATATTCGCTCGCTTCGACTTCGGCCGGATCTTCTTCGGTCAGGTCGCGCAGCTCAGCAATGTCCTTGTGACGGAACATGGCGTTGCCATCGAAACCAACCTTGGCGTCGAGCACCAGCAGGTTGCCCTGCTCCGTCAGCGCCAGCGGGTTGACTTCGATCTGCTCGGCGTCGGTATCGAGGAACGCGGCGTAGAGCGACGAGGCGACCTTGGCGGCCTGCTTCGCCTGATCGCCGGTCAGGCCCAGCGCGGCAGCGACCGAACGGCCGTGGTGCGGCTGGAAACCAGCTGCGGGATCGACGGTGAAGGTGTGGATCTTTTCGGGGGTCGAATGCGCAACCTCTTCAATGTCCATGCCGCCTTCGGTTGATACGACGAACGCGATGCGGCTGCTGCCACGATCGACCAGAAGCGCGAGGTAGAATTCCTTCGCGATGTCGGCGCCGTCGGTGATGTACAGACGGTTGACCTGCTTGCCCGCTTCGCCGGTCTGGATGGTGACCAGCGTGTTGCCGAGCATGTCGGTGGCGTGGGCCTTCACTTCGTCCAGGTTGAAGGCCAGGCGGACGCCGCCCTTCGCTTCGGGGGCCAGTTCCTTGAACTTGCCCTTGCCGCGGCCACCGGCGTGGATCTGCGACTTCACGACATAGAGCGGCCCGGGCAGCTTCTTGGCGGCCTCTACCGCTTCATCGACCGAGAATGCAGCGAAACCCTGCGCGATGGGTGCGCCATATTTCGCCAGCAGTTCCTTAGCCTGATATTCGTGAATGTTCATGGGCTCGGCCCGTCCTTTTGCCTGAAAAGCTGTTGGGCGGGCTAAAGCACAGCAAGGCGCAGGACTCCAGCATGATTTCGCAAACGCACTTTGCAAAATTGCAAACTGCTAAGGACCTGATGATCCGGATCAGGTGATCAGTCGAGCAAGGCGCAGGCAACTGCCGCCTTGCTGGTTACCGCGAATATCTCCGGGTCCTCCAGCGCGCGCAGCTTGTAGAGGAAACGATCAACGGTCAAATCACCCATGTGCGAATTGCGGAGCGAGGCGAGCGACTGCACACGCCGCAGCTGCATCAAGCTCAACCGATCGACCATCCGCTCGGCCATGCATCCCGCCATCCGGGGCGCAAGCCCGGCCTCGATCAGCCCCGCCCGCACCCTCGATTCGGGCGATACGGTCGCGCATGAAGACAAGATCAGAGCCGCTGCAGGCAGTGTGAGCGCGAATGCGCGAAGGGATATGGCCGTCATTCGCGCTTCATGGCAATCACTGCCTGAACGCAGGGTAAATAGATCGACACGGGGAGCACTGCATGGACAAGATTTTTGGAGCCTTCGCACATCGGGTCGCCAGCTGGTCGGGTCAGCCCCTCGCCTTCATTCTCGCGTCGGCAGTCATCATCGGCTGGATCTTCACCGGTCCGCTGTTCCACTATTCAGACACGTGGCAGCTCATCATCAATACCGGCACGACGATCGTGACCTTCCTGATGGTGTTCCTGATCCAAAACGCCCAAAACCGCGACGGATCTGCGATCCAGGCAAAGCTGGACGAGCTGATCCGGGCGATCGCCGAAGCGCGCAACGATTTCATCGGCATCGAACATCTGACAGAAGCAGAGCTGGAGCGTATCAAGGCCGTGCTCGAAAAAGAATGCGGTCCCGACGATACCCATCCCCGGTCGCTGGAAAGATTGATCCAGCGGCGCTAGGCCTCCGCGACGATCAGTGCGCAGGGTTTACAAGGCGCACATTTTCCTCGCGATAGGCGTCAATCTGATCGCCATAGCCGCGCGCGAGACCTTCATAGGCCGCGCGGCCCTTTTTAGAGCGGCTCATTTGCGCTCGTATCAACGATACCTGCTGCCTGTGCAGGAGGTAATTGACATCCATCTCTCCGACCATTCACGCCCTCCTACCTATCGCTCACGAGACTGGTTGGGGTGCCGCAGCTCTTGTCGAGTCGTCTTCCCGGCGGTTGCGACGATAGCACCACCTCACCCACCAGACGATTCCATCCAACGCATCATCGGAGCAGCTCGGCGGAAATCGCGCGATCTATGCGCATTCAAGGCGCTGCAGATCATCCTTCATCCGACGTAAAAAAATACTGGCAAAGGCCTATGAAATTGCATGTGAATTTGCCAATAGCCCGGCCGAAGGCGGGGGTTTCTCATCATGGCGCAGTCGCTAATAGCGATCTTGGTAGTCATTTATCAGGAGATCTTGTTGTTCGCCGTCGTTGGACTGGCCATCGGCGGCATTGATGATTTTCTGGTCGACATTCTGTTCCTCGGCCGCCGCTGGTGGCGAAATATCGCGGTCTATTCGCGTCACAAACGCATGAACACCACGATGCTGCCAGCATCGCGAAATCCCGGCACCATAGCCATTTTCATTCCTGCGTGGCGCGAAGCGGAAGTAATCGGGCCGATGCTACGTAACGCGCTCAGCCAATGGTCCTCCACCGGCAACTACCGCATCTACGTCGGCGTTTATCCCAACGATCCAGCAACCCTGGCCGTGATAAGCCCGATCGCGGAAGCAAATGACCGGTTGATCATGTGCGTCAATGAACGCGCAGGACCCACGACAAAGGCCGATTGCCTCAACCTCCTGTGGCGGACCATGGTGGAAGAGGAAGGGCGCACCGGCACAATGTTCAAGGCAGTCGTCTTGCATGATGCGGAAGATGTCGTGCATGCCGACGAAATCCGCTTGTTCGACGTCATGATCGACCGATTTCAACTGGTGCAACTGCCGGTACTGCCCTTGACGGGTGAAGGCAGCTGGTGGTCACGCGCGATCGCCAACCATTATTGCGACGAGTTTGCCGAGAGCCATGGAAAATATCTGACGATCCGCGAAGCCATGGGCGCGTCCGTACCCTCAGCAGGGGTCGCTTGCGCGTTTGAACGGCTCACGCTCGAACGCCTGGTAAACCCGCATAATGGCGGCCCGTTCGATCCCGCCTCGCTGACGGAAGATTATGAAGCCGGCCTGCGGATCAAGAATATGGGCGGCCGCGGAGTGTTCGTGCGGATGCGCGACGCTTCAGGCGAACTTGTCGCCACGCGGGAATATTTTCCCGACAGTTTGGACAGCGCGGTCCGCCAAAAGGCACGCTGGATGGTGGGGATTTCCCTCGCCGGGTGGGACCGCATGGGCTGGCAGGGCGGCCCCGCGGAATGGTGGATGCGCATCCGCGACCGGCGCGCCGCGATCGCTGCTCTCGTTCTTTTCGCCGCCTATGTTGCCTTTCTGCTCTGGGGCTTGCTCCTGATTGCGAAAGGGGCGGGACTGGAGGCCGATTACCGGCCTTCTCCCCCAGTCGAACTACTCCTCTGGCTGAACTTTGCCTTCATGATTTGGCGGGCAGCCATGCGAGCTATCTTTGTAGGGCGCAGCTATGGGTGGCTCTACGGCATCGGAGCGATACCTCGCGCGATCCTCGCCAACCTGATCGCAATGTTGGCGGCGCGGCGCGCGGTCTTCCTCTACCTTGAATCCTTGTTCGGAAAGCCACTGGTCTGGGACAAGACGCAGCACCGCTTTCCCAATCTCTGAGCGTCAACATGCACAATGTAGCCAGCGGGCGACCTGTCCGGTTTTTCGCGATCCTCATGGGCGGCTGGGTGATATTGCGCGTCGCCAGCACCGTGATCAGCGGAAATATGGAAACGGCATCTCCATTGCAGTTGGAACCGGTGGCGGCGGCTGAATTGATCACGCCTGCATTGAAGAACAGGGTGGCATACGCCGCACCGACCGGCCTCCTTCTGACACGCTCGGCAATGAACCCCGTTTCCTTCGCCGAAGACAAGGTCCCGGCCAGAGCGACGCTCGCTACTTCACTGGAATATTTGCCACAGAAAGGCGAAAACAGCTCAGCGCTTTCCGCCCGTCCGCCGGAAGACGCCGCCCCGACCGCCCCCTCCCTCCAACCGCCGACTGCCCTCGCGGCGCCGTCCTTCACCAGTCAGCAGGGCGACCGCTGGCGTGCCAGCGCCTGGGCGCTGTGGCGGGAGGGTAGTGGAAACGCTCAGGATCTTGTGACCGGCGGCAGGCTCGGCGGATCGCAGGCCGGACTTCGACTGGATTACGACCTGACACCTGCGAGCGTCAGCCGTGCTGCTGTATACGGCCGCGTCAGCAGCGCCCTCAACCGCCCTGCCTCGCCCGAGGGCGCGGTAGGTCTCGCCTGGCAACCGGCCAGGTCCGTTCCTTTGACGATCGCTGCAGAGCGCCGCATCGCGCTGGGCAATGGCGCTCGCGATGCCAATGCGCTGTTCGCCGTCGGCGGCTTTGGTCCTCGCCCCGTGCTCGGCAAGGTGGAAGCCGAGGCCTATGCGCAGGCCGGCATGGTCGGGTTCAGCCGGCGCGACCTCTTTGCCGACGGAAAGCTTTCCCTGCTCGCACCGCTATCCCGAACGCCCATGCGCACGGGGATGAGCATTTCGGGAGGCGCGCAACCTCAGCTAGAGCGGCTCGACATTGGCCCGGAGGTTCAGCTTCGCCTGCCGCTGCCCCGCGCCGCCTCACGCCTCAGCATCGAATGGCGGGAGCGGGTAGCCGGAAAGGCTTCTCCATCCTCCGGCTTCGCCGTCACGCTCGGCACTGATTTTTGAGGCGAGGCCCGCCCTCTACACCTTTATCTTGCCATCCATTCCGCCTAACCCTGCAGGCACATGGATCTCTACCTGCCCATCGCCAATCTATCGGTGAACGCGTTGGTGATCATCGCCCTGGGCGGCGTGGTCGGCCTCCTCTCCGGCATGTTCGGCGTAGGCGGCGGCTTCCTGACGACGCCGCTGCTGATCTTCTACGGCATCCCGCCCACCGTCGCAGCCGCCTCGGCCGCTTCGCAAGTCACGGGCGCCAGTGTGTCGGGCGTGGTCACCCACATGGCGAGGGGCACCGTGGACTTCCGCATGGGCGGCGTCCTCATCGGTGGCGGCATCATCGGCGCAGGCATCGGCGTGCTGCTGTTCCGACTGCTCCAGTCTATTGGGCAGATCGATACGGCGATCGGCATCCTTTATGTACTGATGCTCGGCGGCATCGGCATGTTGATGGCTAAGGAATCGATCCAGGCGCTCATCATGCTCAAGACCGGCAAGCGCCTACAGGCTCGAAAGCGTCGCCATCACCCGCTCGTCGCCGCGCTGCCCATGCGGTGGCGCTTTTACCGGTCGGGCCTTTATATCTCCCCGCTCGCGCCCCTTCTGCTCGGCGTCGCCACCGGGATTTTGACGACGCTGCTCGGCGTCGGTGGCGGCTTTATCCTTGTGCCCGCGATGCTTTATCTGCTCGGCATGACGACACAGTCGGTGGTCGGCACCTCGCTGTTCCAGATCCTGTTCGTCACCATGGCGACCACGATGATGCACGCGATGACCACCAAGGCCGTCGATCTCGTCCTCGCCCTGCTGCTCCTGATCGGCAGCGTGACCGGCGCGCAGATCGGGACCCGCATCTCAATGACGGTGCGGCCCGAATATCTGCGCATATTGCTGTCGGTGATCGTGCTGCTGGTTGCCGCCCGCATGGCGCTGGGCCTCGGCTTCCGCCCCGATGAGATCTACACGGTGGAAGTGCGTTGAGCCTGCGCGCCCGTCTCGCTCTGCTCCCTCCCCTCCTGATGCTGCTTGGCGCCGCCGGGGAGCCGACGCTCGTTCCCGACGTTTCGCAAAGAGAGGTCGAAATCCGTTACAGCTTCACCGGAGCCGACCTGCTGCTGTTCGGCGCGATCGTCTATCCAGACGGGCGGCGACCCAGCAAACCTGCCGACATATTGGTGGTGTTGAAGGGCCCTGACCAGTCGATCACCATGCGGGAAAAGCAACGGGTCGCTGGCATCTGGGTCAATGCCGACAGCGCCCGTTTCCGATCCGCGCCCAGCTTCTATGCGGTCGCCTCCTCCCGCCCCATCGCTGACGTCGTCGATCAACGCACCGCTGCCATCTACGAACTTGGCGTCGATAAACTCCAACTCTCCCCCTCCTCCCTCAATGACAGCGCAGAGCTCGACCGCTTCCAGGCTGGCCTCATCGACCTGCGTCAGCGCACCGGCCTCTTCGCCGAGCATCAAGGTTCAGTGGAGATCACGGACGGGGTGCTGTATCGGGCCCGCATCCCGCTGCCCGCCCGCGTTATCGTGGGCGACTACACAGCGGAGACCTTCCTGGTACAGGACGGCCGCGTAGTCGCCGCAGCCGTCCGCGACATCACCATCCGCAAGTCGGGGTTCGAGCGTTTCATGGCCGTCGCCGCCGACCGATGGTCCTTCTTCTACGGCCTCACCGCGATCCTTCTCGCGGTGAGCATGGGCTGGACCGCCGGAGCCATCGCCCGCCGCTTCTGAAGATTCACGGCGTCAGGTCCACACGTTCGTCGTCCGGGAAAAGATACTCCAGCAGCAGAGAACGATGACACCCGTCCGCCTCCCGCTCAAAGCACAGCAGAGCCGTGGGCCGCTCCCCAGCCATCTCACGCAGTTGTTCCGCCTGCACGATGGCTTCGGGCAAGTCCAGCTGGCCCGAATAAATCTCCCGAAGCTTAGCGTGATTGCCCTTGCGCGCCGCTTCCCGGCCCTCCGCAGGCGTGCCCAGCGCCTTCAGCCCGACATAGTCGATCCCGGCCTCCTTCAATCCCGCTGCCAGGATATTCTTGGAAAAGCCCGGCCGCCGCGACAAGGGAACCGCCCTTATGTCCGCCAGCAGCGTGACGCCCGCTTGCCGCAGTGCCGCTATGAGCTCGGCCTGCGTAGCTCCTTCATACCCGATCGTGAAAATGCGCATGATGGTGAGATAGGAAGGCAGCAGGAACTTCCAAGCTTCCCGCCTTGCCCTCTCTTTCGCCCTCGCCTAAAGGGTCCGTTCATGCCCGACATCATCGTTCCATCCGCCTCGCCCGACCTGACTGGCCGGGCGTTGTTTCCGCATCGGCATCTTCTCTCCATCGCCGACCTGAAGCCTTGGGAAATCCGTTTCCTGCTGGATGAGGCGGAACATTGGGCGCGGACGAACCGGGGCGGCGCGCGCAAGCATGACGATCGGCTGGCGGGCATGACGCAGATCAACGCCTTCTTCGAAAACAGCACCCGCACGCTGCTGTCCTTCGAGATCGCGGGCAAGCGCCTTGGCGCGGACGTGGTGAACATGCACGCCGGGCAATCAAGCGTGAAGAAGGGCGAGACCCTGATCGACACGGCGATGACGCTCAACGCCATGGCCGCCGACGTCATCGTCATTCGCCACGCCAGCTCGGGCGCGGTGGCGCTGATCGCCGATAAGGTCGATTGCCCGGTCCTCAACGCAGGCGACGGCTGGCACCAGCATCCGACCCAGGCGCTGCTCGACGCCCTCACCATCCGCCGCCGCAAGGGCGGGTTTGAGGGGCTGGCCGTCGCCATCTGCGGCGACGTCCTGCACAGCCGCGTCGCCCGCTCCAACATGCTCTGCCTAGCGGCCCTGGGCGCGCAGGTCCGCGCGGTCGCACCCCCTACCCTGATGCCGCCCGAAGTCGAAATGCTTGGCGCCACGCCCTTCAACCGCATGGACGAGGGCCTCGAAGGAGCCGACGTCGTGATGATGCTCCGCCTTCAGAATGAGCGGATGGATGGCGCTTTCATCCCCTCCCCCCGTGAATATCATATGCTGTACGGCCTCACCCCCGAACGCCTCGCCATCGCCAAGCCCGACGCGCTGGTCATGCATCCCGGCCCCATGAACCGCGGCGTCGAAATCTCAAGCGTGGTCGCCGACCATCCGGAGCGCTCCGCCATCACCGAGCAGGTCGAAATGGGCGTCGCCATCCGCATGGCCTGCCTCGACGTCCTGACGCGAAGCGCGCGCGGCGTGGAGGGATGGTCTTGAGCATCCCGACCAACAATGGTGCAGGGATGGTCGTGAGCATCCCGACCAACAACAAGGAAGCGATGGGCATGAGCAAGCTCGCCATCATCAACGGACAGTTGGCAGACCCCGCCGCCGCCGACCTCCGCCCCGGCACGATCCTGATCGAAGGCGACCGCATCCTAGCCGCTGGCGACATCGACGTGCCCGATGACGCAGAGAAGGTCGACGCAGCAGGCTTTATCGTCGCGCCCGGCCTCATCGATCTAGGCGTGTTCGCAACCGACAAGCCCGCATTCCATTTCGGCGGCATTACCCGGGCGGCGCTGATGCCCGACCAATCCTCCACGCTCGACGAAGCCGGCCTCATCCGCCAAGCCGCCCGTGCTGGGAAGCCGGACTTCTGGGTCCACCCCATCGCCGCCGCCACACGCGGCCTCAAGGGCACGGAGCTCGCTGAAATCGGCATGATGCAGGCTGCGGGCGCGAAAGCCGTCGCCACCGGCCGCCAGTGGATCGCCGATTCAGGCGTCATGATGCGCGTACTCGCCTATGCGTCCGGCCTCGGCCTCACCGTCATCACCCACGCTGAAGACAGCGGCCTCGCTGGCAAGGCGGTTGCCACCAGCGGCGAAACCGCGACAAGGCTCGGCCTGTCGCACGCCCCCGCCTGCGCCGAAGCCATCGCCATCGCCCGCGACATCATGCTCGCACGCGAAACCGGCGCGGCCGTCCACTTCCGGCTGGTGACTACAAAGGCTGGCTTCGATCTCATCCGGGCAGCCAAGGCGGAAGGCTTGAGGGTCAGCTGCGGCATCAGCCCCGCCTATCTCTACCTCGCCGACAACGCCGTCACGGATTTCCGCACCTTCGCCCGCCTGTCGCCGCCGCTACGATCGGAAGATGACCGCAAGGCCGCGATCGCGGCAGTCGCCGACGGCACGATCGACGTCATCACCTCCAGTCACGACCCGCGCGGTCCCGAAGACAAAAGGCTGCCCTTCGCCGATGCCGCCCCCGGCATGGCAGGGGCAGAGACCTTGCTCGCCCTCTCGCTCAACCTCGTGCGCGAAGGCCACCTCACCATGACCCGGCTCATGACGCTGCTCAGCGCCAATCCGGCACGCATCCTTGGCATCAACGCGGGCAGCTTTGCAGGCGGCAGCGCGGCCGACCTCATCTTCATCGACCCCGACACCCCATGGATCGTGGATTCCGCCAGAATGGCCGCGCAGGCAGGCAACACGCCCTTCCACCGCATGCCCGTGCAGGGCCGCGCCCGCCGGGTCATGAAGGGCGGCATTTTCCTTTAAAAGTTTCATGCTTGCCCTCCCACGCATGCCACGCTAAAGCGCCCTCCTTCGCCGGTACAGGAGTGTAGCTCAGCTGGTAGAGCGTCGGTCTCCAAAACCGAATGCCGGGGGTTCGAGTCCCTCCACTCCTGCCAAGCAACTGGTCGCGGTCCTTGATTTTTCAACGGTTCGCGGCTAGCTGCCCGAGCGAAGATGGGTCGCGAAGCCAGCGGCCGCACCCCGGGACGCCGACATGGCGGGGTCCGGAGGGCGGACTGTTGCTTCGCGCTTTGGTGTTTGTTGACAAGTTTTTTGAGGCAGTGATGGCGAAGGTTTCTCCGGGCGAATTCGTCAATCAGGTGAAGACCGAAGCGTCTAAGATCGTGTGGCCCACGGGCCGTGAAACGGTCATGACGGCGATCATGGTCGGCATCATGACCACGCTGCTCGGCCTCTTCTTCTTCGGCATCGACACCTTCTTCGGTGCGGTGGTTCAGTGGCTGCTGAGCTTCGCCGCCGGAAGAGCTTGAGTTTTTTGTCTGCCGCGATTTCCCGGGAAATCGCTTGTGGGAGTTTGAAACGGTAACATGGCGCGCTGGTACATCATCCACGCCTATTCGGGCTTCGAAAACAAGGTCAAGGAATCGATCCTGTCCGAAGCCGAGCGCATGGGCCTCTCCCAGCTGGTCGAGCAGGTGGAAGTCCCCACCGAGACCGTGACCGAAGTGAAGCGCGGCAAGAAGGTCCAGGTCGAACGCAAGTTCATGCCGGGCTATGTCCTCGCCAAGCTGGCGATGAACGACGACATCTACCACCTCGTCAAGAACACGCCCAAGGTGACCGGCTTCCTCGGGTCGAGCGGCAAGCCGCAGGCGATCAGCGAGGGCGAAGCCGCCCGCTATTTCGGCGCTCAGAAGGCTGCCGAAGCCGCGCCCAAGCACAAGGTCAACGTCGATTACGAAATCGGCGACAGCGTCAAGGTGCTGGACGGCCCCTTCGCCAGCTTCAACGGCACGGTCGAGGAACTGGATTTCGAAAAGAACCGCGTCAAGGTGTCCGTGTCGATCTTCGGCCGCGCCACGCCGGTCGAACTGGACTTCGAACAGGTCGAACTGTCGAAGTAACCTATTTCCCTCTCCCGCAAGCGGGAGAGGGAAGCGAGACTTGGCGGCGTTGCCGCCTAGTCGCAGCGGGAGAGGGCTGATCCCCTCTCCAAATCGGTCTAAGCGGCAAGCCGCTAAGACCTCCTATCCTCTCCCCTAAAGGGGCGAGGAGAACAGGTGCGGGAGGCTTGCTTTTTGCGGGCCGCTAATACCGCTTAACTTGAAAGAGAGTGAAAATGGCCAAGAAGATTACGGGCTATATCAAGCTCCAGGTGCCCGCTGGAGCCGCCAACCCCTCGCCGCCGATCGGTCCGGCTCTGGGTCAGCGCGGTGTGAACATCATGGAATTCTGCAAGGCGTTCAACGCCTCGACGGAAAAGATGGACAAGGGCACGCCGCTGCCGACCATCATCACCGTCTATGCGGACCGTTCGTTCAGCTTCGTCACGAAGCAGCCGCCCGCCACCTATCTGATCAAGAAGGCCGTCAACCTGAAGTCGGGTTCCAAGGAACCGGGCAAGGTCGTCGCTGGCAAGATCACCCGCGCCCAGCTCGCTGAAATCGCCCAGGCCAAGATGGTTGACCTGAACGCGAACGACATCGACGCAGCGACGAAGATCATCGAAGGCTCCGCTCGCGCGATGGGCCTCGAAGTGGTGGAGGGCTAATATCATGGCAAAGCTGACCAAGAAGGCGAAGGCTCTCGCCACCGCGGTTGACCGCGAAAAGCTGCACGGCGTTGACGAAGCGCTGGGCCTGATCAAGACCCACGCGACCGCCAAGTTCGACGAAAGCGTTGAAATCGCGATCAACCTGGGTGTCGATCCGCGTCACGCTGACCAGATGGTCCGTGGCGTCGTCACCCTGCCCGCAGGCACCGGCAAGGACGTCCGCGTCGCTGTGTTCGCCCGTGGCGACAAGGCTGAAGCCGCTACCGCCGCTGGCGCCGACATCGTGGGCGCCGAAGACCTGTTGGACTCGATCCAAGCTGGCAACATCGATTTCCAGCGCGTCATCGCCACCCCCGACATGATGGGTCTCGTCGGCCGTCTCGGTAAGGTTCTCGGTCCCAAGGGCCTGATGCCGAACCCGAAGCTCGGCACCGTCACCCCGAACGTCGCAGAAGCCGTGAAGGCCGCCAAGGGTGGTCAGATCGAATTCCGCGTCGAAAAGGCTGGCATCATCCACGCCGGTCTCGGCAAGGCGAGCTTCTCGGCCGAAGATCTGCGCAAGAATTTCGACGCTTTCGTTGACGCAATCGTAAAGGCGAAGCCGTCGGGTTCGAAGGGCAAATATGTCCGCAAGATCGCCCTGTCGTCGTCGATGGGCCCGGGCGTGAAGGTCGATGTGGCGGAAGTCGCGTCGGTCTGATCCGTTAGCGGATAACAGTAAAAAGGGGCCGCCTTCCCTCTTTGCGGGGGAAGGCGGCTCTCTTATTTTGGGTGTCCCTCCACCGGGGATTTTCAGTCGTCTTGAACGACCCCAACAACGGTGTGAACTTCGGGGTGCGTGACCTTGCACTCCGGGCTCCGGCAGCGGCCGAAGCACATCAGGTCATCCATGTATCCGTCGGGAATGGCGGGTCGCCTTACCGATGGAAAATATAATGTCTTTCGAACATCTCCCCGCCCTCCTATCGGACGCACTGACGCGGAAGGGCTATGAAAGCCTGACCCCAGTCCAGGCCGAAGTCACCCAGACCGAAGCCGAAGGCCGCGACCTCATCGTCTCGGCGCAGACCGGCTCGGGCAAAACAGTCGCGTTCGGCCTCGCCATGGCCGGCGAACTGCTCGGCGAACAGATGCGCCTGCCCGTAGCCGGAAAGCCGCTCGCCCTCGCCATCGCGCCCACCCGCGAATTGGCGCTGCAAGTCAGCCGTGAACTGGAATGGCTCTACGGCGAAGCCCGGGCCCGCATCGCCACCTGCGTCGGCGGCATGGACGCCGCCAAGGAACGCCGCGCGCTTTCCCACGGCGCGCACATCGTCGTTGGCACGCCCGGCCGCCTGCGCGACCACCTCGAACGCGGCGCGCTTGACCTCTCCGGCCTCAAGACCGTTGTCCTCGATGAAGCCGACGAAATGCTCGACATGGGCTTCCGCGAAGATTTGGAGGAAATTCTCGACGGCGCCCCGGAAAACCGCCGCACCCTGCTCTTCTCCGCCACCATGCCCAAGCCGATCGTTGCGCTCGCCAAGCGCTACCAGAAGGATGCGCTGCGCATCTCCACCGTCAGCGATGAACGCGGCCATGGCGACATCAGCTATCAGGCGGTTACGGTCGCCCCCGCCGATATCGAAAACGCTGTCGTCAACCTGCTGCGCTATCACGAGGCGGAGACGGCAATCCTCTTCTGCGCAACCCGCGACAATGTCCGCCATCTCCACGCCAGCCTGACCGAACGCGGCTTCGCTGCCGTCGCGCTGTCGGGCGAGCACAGCCAGAATGAACGCAACCACGCGCTCCAGGCGCTGCGCGACCGCCGCGCCCGCGTCTGCGTCGCCACCGACGTCGCCGCACGCGGCATCGACCTTCCCAACCTCAGCCTCGTCGTCCATGTCGAACTGCCGCGCGATGCCGAAACTATGCAGCACCGTTCGGGTCGCACAGGTCGCGCGGGCAAGAAGGGGACAGCCGTCCTCATCGTCCCCTACCCCCGCCGCCGCCGTGTCGAATCGATGCTGCGCGGCGCGAAAATCCCGGTCGAATGGGGCACCCCGCCCAGCAAGGAAGCGATCCAGCAGCAGGACAATGCCCGCCTGCGCGAGCGCTTGATGGAGCGCGCCGAACTGGACGAGCTGGATTGGGAATTGGGCGCTGAATTGCTGGCCGAAAAGAGTCCCAAGGAAATCGCCGCCATGCTGGTGAAGAGCGCCCGTGCCGCCCTCCCCGCGCCGGAGGAACTGCTCGACGCCAGCGAGGCGCCACCCCGTCGCGACGGGCCGCGTCCCGGTTTCGAAGACACCGTATGGTTCCGCATGGACATCGGCCGCCGCCAAAATGCCGATCCGCGCTGGATTCTGCCGCTCATCTGCCGCCGCGGCCATGTGTCACGGCAGGACATCGGCGCGATCCGTATCGCCGCCAATGAGACAATGTTCGAAATCCCCTCCGCCATCGTCTCGCGCTTCATCGGTTCCGTCAAGCGCACTGGCGAGGCGAACGATGAGGGTGCCGATGTCGCCTTCGAACAGATCGAGGGCGCACCTCGCGAGGCTGCACGCGAAAATCGGCGCGAAGGAGCGCCGCGCGGCAAGGGCCGTCCCAATGAAGGACGCGGCCCCAAGCCTGCCTATGGCGCTCGCCCCTTCAAAGGCGGCCCGCGCAAGGGCGGCCCCCGCAAGCCGCGCGGGTAATAGAGCACCATGGTGCTGCGCAGGCAGGAACTCAGTCTCGCCGCTCGAGCCGGAGGAGTCCGTCGCGCCAACTGAAAAAGGCGGACCCTCCTGGAGCCTTCATGCATTTGCGAACGCATGAAGGCCCCCATCCTCATCCCGATCCTGGGCGATCAGCTCACGCCGGACATTTCCTCCCTCAGCGATGCTGATCCCCAGGACAGCATCCTGCTGATGATGGAGGTGGCCGACGAAACCACCTACGTCCGCCACCACAAGGCCAAGATCGCCTACATCCTCTCAGCCATGCGCCATCATGCCGAGCGGATGCGCAAGCTCGGGTGGACCGTCGATTATGTCCAGCTCGACGACCCGGCGAACAGCGGCAACTTCACCGGCGAAGTCGCCCGCGCCATAGAACGCCACAAACCGCGTGCCATCCACGTTGCCGAAGCTGGCGAATGGCGCGTGCGCGCCATGCTGGAAGAATGGGAAGGCCGCTTCGATCTGCCCGTCACCATCCATGAGGATGACCGCTTCCTCTGCTCCCATGCCGAATTCGACACATGGGCCGCCGCGCGCAAGCAGCTGCGCATGGAATTTTTCTACCGCGACATGCGCCGCAAGACAGGTCTGCTGCTGGACGAAGAGGGAGAACCCGAAGGCGGCCAGTGGAACTTCGACGCCGAAAACCGCAAGCCCCCGCCGCAGCGCGACTTGCTAATGCCCCGGCCCATCGTCTTTAAGCCTGACGCCATCACCCGTGACGTCATCGCGCTGGTATCGGCGCGTTTCGGCGACCACATCGGTTCGCTCGACCATTTCGCCTTCGCCGTCACCCATGACGACGCCCGCCGCCAGCAGAAGCGCTTCCTCGACGAAGCCCTCCCCCGCTTCGGCGACTATCAGGACGCCATGCTGACGGACGAGCCCTTCCTGTGGCACTCGATCCTCTCACCTTATATCAACAGCGGGCTGCTCGACCCCCTCGCCCTCGCACGCGAGGTGGAGAAGCGTTACCGCGCGGGCAAGCTCCCGCTCAACGCCGCCGAAGGCTTCATCCGCCAGATCATCGGCTGGCGAGAATATGTACGCGGCGTCTACTGGCATGAAGGACCAGACTATGGCGGCCGCAACGCGCTGGGCGCCACTCGCGACCTGCCCGGCTTTTACTGGACCGGCGAGACAGACATGCACTGCATGGCCCAGGCGATTGGCCAGACCATCGACCATGCCTATGCCCACCACATCCAAAGGCTGATGATCACCGGCAACTTCGCCCTGCTCGCCGGGATCGATCCGCATCAGGTGCATGTCTGGTATCTGGAAGTCTATGCCGATGCCTATGAATGGGTGGAAATGCCCAACACGCTCGGCATGGCGCTGTTCGCCGATGGTGGGTTGCTCGGATCCAAACCCTATGCGGCGGGCGGAGCCTATATCAACCGCATGTCGGATTACTGCCGCCATTGCCGCTATGACGTGAAGCAGCGTGTGGGCGAGGGCGCGTGCCCCTTCAACGCGCTTTATTGGGACTTCCTCGCGCGGAATGATCGAAAGCTGCGCCGCAACCCACGCCTCGCCATGCCCTATCGCAACTGGGAGAGAATGGCGGAAGAAGACCGTGCCGCCATCCGCGAGCAGGCGGCACGGTTCCTCGATAGCCTCAGCTGACGCTCACCCCGCGCCGGAAAGCTGCAGCATCCGCGCCGCCAGTTCGCGTTCGCCCATCACGACATGCGGCACGCCCATCCCTTCCAGATGCGCGACCTCCGCATCGCTATGGGCCCGCGCTATCACCTGCAGCTTGGGGTTGAGGTGACGCGCATGCTCATGGATCGCGCCCCCTTCAAACCCTTCGGGCACCGCTATCAGCAGCCGCCGCGCCTCGCATATCCCCGCCGCCAGCAGATGGCGGTCCTCCAAAGCACTCCCGCGCACCACGGGATGGCCCGCCTCTTCGGCCTCCTCGGCCCGTTCGGCGTCCGTCTCCAGTATCACGAAGTGCGCCTTGCGCTCGGCGAGCCGCTCCGCGATCAGCTTGCCGACCCGACCATAGCCGACGAGGATGACATGGCCGATATGCGGCCGTTGCCGCGCTTTTTCCGCTTCTTCCTCCTCCTCGATTTCTTCCTTTTTATGCCCACGCACGATCATCGAGAAGATGAAGGGGTTGAGGAAGATCGACACGATCGCGCCCGCAAGGATCAGGTCGCGTCCCTCCGCCGGAAGCACGCCCAACCCCGTCCCCAACGTCGCGAGAATGAAGGAAAACTCGCCGATCTGCGCCAGGCTCGCTGCAATGGTCAGGGCCGTGTCGCCTGGATAGCCGAATGCGCGCACGATCGCGAAGGCAGCAATGGACTTGCCGATGATGATGATCGCCACGGTCGCCAGAAGAGGCAATGGCTGCTCGATCAGCACTGACGGGTTGAACAACATCCCCACCGACACGAAAAAGAGCACGGCAAAGGCATCGCGCAACGGCAATGTTTCCTCCGTTGCCCGGCGGCTGAGCGGCGTTTCGCCCAGGATCATGCCTGCGAAGAAAGCGCCCAATGCGAATGACACGTCGAACGCAACGGCAGCGCCGAACGCCACGCCAAGGGCGATGGCCAGCACGGCGAGGCGAAACAGTTCGCGCGAGCCGCTATGCACAACCCAATGCAGCGCCCAGGGAATGACGCGGCGGCCGACCACGAGCATCAGGGCAACAAAGCCCGCGACCTTCAACAAGGTGCTGAGGAGAGGCGCCAGCAGGTCGGCCATCCCGGCCGATGCATCCGCATTGTTCATTACCTTCGCCAGCGCGGGCAGCAATACGAGCGCCAGCACCATCACTAGGTCCTCGACGATCAGCCAGCCCACGGCGATACGCCCGCGTCGCGTCTCGACGAGATCGGCCCCTTGCAAGGCGCGCAACAAGACGACGGTGCTCGCGACCGACAGGGCAAGGCCGAACACGATGCCGCCCATGATCGGCCAGCCCATATAGTGCGACAGGCCCAGGCCTAGCAGCGTCGCGACTGCGATCTGCCCGATCGCACCCGGTACCGCGATATTCTTCACCGACAGCAGGTCGCGCAGCGAAAAGTGCAACCCCACGCCGAACATCAGTAGGATAACGCCGATCTCGGCAAGCTCGTTGGCTAGGCTGGTATCGGCCACGAAGCCCGGCGTGAAAGGCCCGACCATGACTCCAGCGACGAGATAGCCGACGAGCGGCGATAATTTCAGGCGGTGGGCGATGGCGCCCATGATGAAAGCAACAACTAGGCCCGCGACGATTGTTCCGATCAGGGGCGTGTGGTGAGGCATAAACGTCCTTCCCTGTCTGCCGGCGGAGTGATCCACCGGCAGCATTCATATCTTTATTCTGCAACCGCCAGCAGGGCGGCTGACAACAAGGCTCCGGCAGCACCCAGTCCTGTCACTATGGCGGGCATGAACCACCATGGCGGACGCTGTTTGCTGCGGCGCGACCGTCTGCGGACCATCAAAATCTCCTGTCCTGACGATTAACGAGACATGCGTTAGATCAGGTCAGGCGGAGCACGAGCATGGAGACGGTAGGGAAGACGCTGACGAGCGCGCGGCGCTGTCGCAGGAGCAATGGCGGAAACCGGACGCACCAGCCAAATGGCGACCAACGTCGCCGCAGCCAAAACCACCCATTGCATAATGGAAGTTGCGGCCTTCGCGCCATCGCCATCAGGGACGCTGAGATTCGCGTCATGGGCGATAGACTGCGCACGCGCTTTCAGGACGACGGCAGTCGTCGCAGGATTGAAGGCCGACCCGGTTATCCTGCTGGACGGCGGCCCCAGCGGGGTAAGGGCGCTCACCAGCGCCACACTGATTGCCATCCACAGCGTCAGCATGAAGAGCAGCCTGCTGCCCATGCTTTCCGTCCTGTGAGATGTCGGCATCATGCGCGGCGAGTTTCCCTTCTATGCCCGAAGATAGGCACTAGCCCGTCCAAAAACCACCCCCTAGAATGGGGCTTGCCGGTTGACAGGAGCGAGTCAGTCCACTACCGGGCCACATTCCCGCGCGGGTCAACAGGACTTCATGTCCTCGGCGATCTGCGTAAAGCAGATTTGAACGAGAAGAGAAGAGCCATGTTCGCAGTCGTGCGCACGGGCGGCAAGCAGTATCGCGTCGCCGCCGGAGACAAGATCGTCGTCGAGAAGCTGGCCGGTGAGGCCGGTGACAAGGTGACGCTGGATGACGTCCTGTTCGCTGGCGAAGGCAGCGACGTGAAGGACGCCAGCAAGCTGACCGTCGCCGCAGAGATCATCGCGCAGGCGAAGGGCGAGAAGGTCATCGTTTTTAAGAAGCGTCGTCGGCATAACTACCGCCGCCGCAACGGCCACCGTCAGAATCACACGATCCTCAAGATCGTGTCGATCGCCTGAGCCGCAGTCCAGTTTCGAGGAGTTTGAGTCATGGCACATAAAAAAGCTGGCGGTTCATCGCGTAACGGTCGCGATTCGGAATCGAAGCGCCTTGGCGTGAAGAAGTTCGGCGGTCAGGAAGTGATCGGCGGCAACATCATCATTCGCCAGCGCGGCACGCGCGTCTATCCCGGCCGTAACGTCGGCATGGGCAAGGACCACACGCTGTTCGCGCTGGGCGAAGGCCGCGTGGTATTCCACACTGGCAAACTCGGCCGCAAATATGTGTCGGTCGATGCCATGGCCGAAGCAGCCGAATAACGGACGATCGATGACGGATCGTCCCTCGCAAATGGGGCGATCCTGACGGCAAACGGCCTCTTGGCCATGCCGGTATCGAGGGAAAAAGGGGGTGCTCCATCTTAGGGAGCGCCCCCTTTTTCCATTGTGGGCACATCCCCTGATTTTTCCCTCAAAGCCTTGGAACTCCTGGCCCTTCCGCGCGTCATGCGGGCGGAACTCAGCCAGAGAGATAGCGTCGTCAAGCCGTAACTTTTCACGGCCATTGGCGTGCCGGCAAAGGAGAGATGAAGAGATGTTCGCCCGTACCCCCCGCCTGCTGCTGAGACCCGGCTGGATGGAAGATGCGCCGGCCCTCGCCGAGGCGATTGGCGATCCGGCAATCCTGCGCAACCTGTTCCGCGTGCCCACGCCCTATGGCGAGGATGACGCGCGTGCATTTCTGGCGCAGCCCCATGACTCGCGCATGCCGCAACTGCTCGCCTTCACCCGCACTCGTGGAGCGCCGCGCCTGGTGGGCGGATGCGGTGTGCATCTGGCCGAAGATGGCACGCCCGAACTCGGCTATTGGATTGCCCGGCCTTATTGGGGCCTGGGCTTCGCGACCGAAGCGGCGGGCGCTGTGCTTGGCATGGCGCGGGCTGCGGGCGTGCGCGGCATCCGCGCGGCCCACTTCGCCGACAATCCGGCGTCGGGCAACGTCCTGCGCAAGATCGGCTTCAGGCCTATGGGCCGGGTCGAACAGCGCTACAGCCACGCGCGCGGCGAAATGGCCGACTGCCTGGTGTTCGAAGAAGGCGTGGGCGCCCGAATGACCAGGGACGTCGCGATGGAGCTGTATCAGGACGCGGCGCCAGCATTGGCGGCCTGACGAAATGAGAGACATTGGCGGGCGGCCATCGTTGGCCGCCCTCCTTTCCGGACTGAAACGGGCGCTGCTGCGCTCGGTGTAGGCGGTGGCATTTTGATGTGTGCGGCAAGGTTTAATTCCGCGTCATAAGCGGCTATGGGCCAGCCATGCATTTTCTCGATCAGGCGAAGATTTACATTAAGTCCGGCTGGGGCGGCCCCGGCGCGGTCAGTTTCCGGCGCGAAAAATATGTCGAATATGGCGGCCCCGACGGCGGCAATGGCGGCAAGGGCGGCGACATCATCTTTGAAGCGGTGGCGGGCCTCAACACGCTGATCGACTTCCGCTACACCCAGCATTTCAAGGCCCAGCGCGGCCTGCCCGGTGCTGGCAAGAACCGCTATGGCGCGGGTGGCAACGACCTTGTCGTCAGGGTGCCCGTCGGCACGCAAATCCTCTCCGACCCCCAGCCCATCGAGGGCACGGAGGATGAGGATGGCTATCCCGATTATGAGGATCAGGAAATCCTCGCCGACTTCACCGAAGTCGGGCAACGCATTGTCTTCCTGCGGGGTGGTGACGGCGGGCGCGGCAACCTCTCCTACAAGACCAGCACCAACCGCGCCCCGCGTCAGCATGGCACGGGCTGGCCCGGCCAGGAAATGTGGGTGTGGCTGCGCCTCAAGCTGCTCGCCGACGTCGGTCTGGTTGGCATGCCCAATGCAGGCAAGTCGACCTTCATCAACCAGGTCACCAACACCAAGGCAAAGGTGGGCGCCTACGCTTTCACGACGACCAAGCCGCAGTTGGGCGTAGTGCTGCATCGGGATCGCGAATTCGTGCTGGCCGACATCCCCGGCCTGATAGAAGGCGCAGCAGAAGGTGCCGGGATCGGCGACCGGTTCCTGGGGCATATCGAACGGTGCCGCGTGCTGCTCCATCTGATCGATGCCACCGCCGACAATCCGGTCGATGCCTTTCGCATCGTCCAGGACGAACTGACCGCCTATGGCGGCGGGCTCGATGAAAAACCGCAGCTCGTGGCATTGAACAAGGGCGATCTGCTGGGCCAGGAACTGATGGAAGACATCGCCGCGCAGCTTCGCGAAGAAGCGGGCGTGGAGGACGTCTTCATCATTTCAGGCGCCACCGGTGAAGGCGTTCCGGCGCTGCTGGACGCGGTCCTGCCTCTGCTTGGCACCCCCGCCACGGCGGATGAAGAAGGGTCGGATCAGGAAGACGAAGCGCCATGGTCTCCTATCTGAAAGAACGGTGTGAACTTCGGTCCCGCACGCCGCAATTGATCAGCCGTGATGCGTTGCCAGCGCGCACCGTTTTCATCGGACGGAACTCTCAGTGACCCCTTCCCTCTCCGGCTTCCCTCCTGCTCTCATCCGCCGCCTGGTCATCAAGATCGGGTCCGCGCTGCTCGTCGATCCGGACGGGCAGGTCCGTGACGCATGGCTGCAGACGCTGGTGGACGACATCGCCATCCGCAAGGCTGCGGGGCAGCAGATCATCATCGTGTCATCCGGCGCGATCGCGTTGGGCGCGCGCCGCCTGAAGCTGCCCAAGGGCGGACGGAGCAGCCTGGAGGATGCTCAGGCAGCAGCGGCGACGGGCCAGATCGCGCTGTCCCAATGCTGGGCCGGCCTGTTGCAGGACAAGGGCATAACCGCGGCCCAGATGCTGGTGACGCTAGACGATCTTGAGCATCGACGGCGTTATCTGAACGCATCGGCAACGCTGGAGCGGCTCATCACTCTCGATGTCGTCCCGGTGGTGAATGAGAATGACAGCGTGGCGACGGCGGAAATCCGTTTCGGCGATAATGACCGGCTGGCGGCGCGTATCGGACAGGCTGCACGGGCCGACGCAGTCGTGCTGCTTTCCGACGTCGACGGTCTTTACACCGCCAATCCGCATGTCGATGCGAGCGCCATGCTGATAGAGACAATTGAGCGCATCGATGGGCGCATCGCAGGAATGGCGGATAGCGGATCAGCTTCCGGAATGGGTTCCGGTGGCATGACCTCCAAAATTGAAGCCGCCCGCATCGCAACCGGCGCTGGTGCGCATCTCGCGATCATTTCCGGCAAGAATGATGCGCCACTGTCTCATTGGGCAAATGGCGGCAGGGGATCCATCTTCCTCGCTGCTCCCGCAAAACGGGCACGCAAGGGCTGGCTGGCGGGGCGTCTTACCGTGCGCGGCCGCATAGTCATCGACGAGGGCGCGGAAAAGGCATTGGGACGCGGCAACAGCTTGCTGCCTGCCGGCGTGGCACAGATAGAAGGTGCGTTCGTGCGAGGCGATGTAGTCGACATCGTTGCTCCAGACGGCCGAGTGATAGCCCGTGGGCTGAGCGAATATGACAGCGAGGAAGCGGCGCGGATTGCGGGCAAGCGCAGCGAGGATATCGCGGCGCTGCTGGGCCATCTACCCCGATCCGTGCTGGTCCACCGCGACCAGATGGCGATGGTCTGACCCTCCATGAAACTCCGCATTGCCATGACCGGCGCGACAGGCTTTGTCGGCGCCGAAACACTGAATCAGGCTCTTGAAGCTGGTCATCATGTTACGGCCATCACCCGAAAAGCGCAGCCGCCCCGCGCGCGGCTGAAATGGGTGCCCGGCTCGCTCGAAGATCGCGCAGCGCTCAACACGCTGGTGCGTGATGCCGATGTGGTCATCCATATCGCGGGCGTTGTGAACGCCTCTGATCGCGAGGGCTTCGAAGCCGGCAATGCCCGGGGAACCATGACCGTGGTCGATGCCATGCGGCAACGGGGTGTTCGGCGTCTGGTCCACGTCTCTTCGCTTGCAGCGCGCGAGCCCAAGCTGTCTGACTATGGCTGGTCGAAGGCGCTGGCCGAGCGGCATGTCAAGGCGAGCGGACTGGATTGGACGATCGTCCGGCCGCCGGCGATCTATGGGCCCGGTGATCGCGAGATG
The DNA here is from genome assembly GCA_966211835.1 of uncultured Sphingobium sp. Lineage (GTDB taxonomy): Bacteria > Pseudomonadota > Alphaproteobacteria > Sphingomonadales > Sphingomonadaceae > Sphingobium. The sequence goes on along the minus strand of CBIHNV010000010.1, from coordinate 77,248 downwards.
CTGGAGCTGTTCCGGATGGCCAGGCGGGGCATCATGTTGCTGCCCCCCGGAGGCAGACTGTCGCTGATCGAGGTGAGCGATCTTGGCCGGTTGCTGCTGAAGCTCGCGGGCGAGACAGAGATAAGCCTTACCCATTGTTATGAGGCGGACGATGGCACGCCCGGTGGTTGGGACCATCTGGAATTTGGCGAAGCCATTGGCCGAGCTGTCGGAAAGCATGTGCGAACTTTTGCCACGCCCAATTGGGCCTTGGGATTGGGCGCGCGCTTGGATCGCATGCTGCGGGGCAAGGGCGCGAAGCTGACGCAGGATCGTGTCAGCTATTTTTGCCACCCCGACTGGGTAGTGACGAAGCGCAAGCAGCCGCCGAAAAAGCTTTGGGTGCCTCAGGTCGCTACTGAGGATGGGCTGAGAGCGACAGCTGAAGCTTATCGGCTGAAGGGCTGGCTCTGAGCGTTGACTCGGATTAGGGCGCCGTTTTCCTCGCGCGGCGCTCAGCCAGGAATTCACTGATGGCTTGGCCGCTGGCGTTGAGCAGCGGATAGGTGCGGGCGTCGGACAGCCAATCGGGACGGCGCTCTCCGCTGCCGTAGAATGTGTCGTAGACCAGACTGAAGGACAGGAAGACAACCGTCGCGCCGATCAGTCCCTTGATCGCGCCGAAGCCACCGCCGAGAACGCGGTCAACCGGGCCGAGGATGGATTGGCGCGTGCGGCGGCCGATGGCGTGGGCGAGGAGTTTTCCAGCGCCGAAGGTGACGCCGAACACCAGAATGAATGCGAGAATTGAAGCGCCTCCGGTAGTGCCGACGAAGGGGGTGAGCAGTTCGGTCGCGGAAGGGTGGAAGAGGCGGATGGCGAAGATGCCGAGGACCCAGGCGATGAGGGAGAGGGTTTCAAGAACGAAACCACGAAGCAAACCCAAGACTGTGCAACCGCCGATGGCGAGAAGGACGAGGATATCGACGGCGTTCATAAGCGCCGGGGCTATCCGCGGCCGAGCATCTGGTCAACCAGTTGGCTTAACGCGCGGTAGCCGCTGACCGCGATCCCCTTCACGCCATCAGCGACAGCGGAGGGGACATAGGCGCGCTCAAAGCCCAGTTTGGCGGATTCGCGGAGGCGCAGCGGCGCGTGAGCGACGGGGCGAATTTCCCCGGACAGAGCGATTTCGCCGAAGAGGACCAAGTCGGCGGGCACCGGACGTTCCGCGAGCGCCGATATAAGCGCAGCGGCGACGGCAAGGTCAGCGGCGGGGTCCGACAGGCGATAACCGCCCGCGACGTTCAGATAGACTTCGCAGGTGGAGAAGCTGAGGCCGCAGCGCGCCTCCAGCACGGCAAGTATCATGGCTAGTCGGCCGCTGTCCCAACCCACGACTGCGCGCCGGGGAGTGGCGCCGCTGGAAAGACGCACGACGAGGGCCTGTATTTCCACCAGCACTGGGCGGGTGCCCTCGAGAGCGGGGAAGACCGTCGCGCCCGTTACGGTTTCGTCACGATGTGTCAGGAACAAAGCCGATGGGTTTGCGACTTCCTCCAGCCCCTCTGCAACCATCGCGAAAACGCCGATCTCATCGGTGCCGCCGAAGCGGTTCTTGATCGCGCGCAGGATGCGATATTGATGGCTGCGCTCGCCTTCGAAGCTGAGGACCGTATCGACCATATGCTCGAGCACGCGAGGCCCGGCGATGCTGCCATCCTTGGTCACATGGCCGACGAGGATGACGGCGGTGCCGCGCTGCTTGGCGAAGCGGATTAATTCCTGACTGGAGGCGCGCACCTGACTGACAGTGCCCGGCGCCCCTTCGATCAGGTCGCTGTGCATCGTCTGGATCGAGTCGATGACAAGCAGCGCAGGCGGCTCTCCCTCCCCCAAAGTGGTCAGGATGTCGCGGACGGACGTCGCGCTGGCGAGCTGCACGGGCGCGTTGCCGAGGCCAAGGCGCTGGGCACGAAGGCGGACCTGATCTGCCGCTTCCTCACCGCTGATATACGCAACGGAAAGCCCACGGGCAGCGATGCGGGCGGCAGCCTGAAGCAACAGGGTAGACTTGCCGATACCGGGATCACCGCCGATCAGCGTGGCCGATCCGGGGACGATGCCGCCTCCAAGCGCGCGATCGAACTCTGCAATGCCGGTGCTGGTCCGCTGGGGCAGTTCGACTTGGCTGTTCAGCCCGACGAGCGTGAGCGCCCGTCCGCCGCTTTGCAGATCATGCCGCGCGGAAAAGATGGTTTCGGCTGCTTCTTCGACGATGCTGTTCCATTCGCCACAGTCGTCACATTGCCCCTGCCAGCGGGAGGAAAGAGTGCCGCACTGCTGGCAGACGAATTTGCGCTTTGCCTTGGCCATGAGCGAGCTATGGCTTGCCACGGTGAACGTTTCAAGAACAAAGAAGCGCGCGACCTTCGCTTCCGCCTCCATGTGCCGTGGCACCGGCGTGATGAAGCTGGCCGAGGGTGCTGGAAACTCATGCGGATGTGGCGCATTGTTTCGCCATGAAGTCCTTTCGCGTCGCCAGCTACAATATCCGCAAAGCCATTGGCACCGACCGCCGCCGCAGCCCTGAACGGGTTCTGGAGGTATTGGGGGAGTTGAACGCGGACGTCATCGCGCTGCAGGAAGCGGACCGGCGCTTTGGCGTGCGCACGGCGGCCATTCCGCCTTGGCTGCTGGAGTCGATGAGCCCGTACAAGCCGGTTCCCCTGAACGTGCAGGTAGATTCCATGGGATGGCATGGCAACGCGATACTGGTGCGCAAGGAAGCCGATGTTGGCGCCCATGACGTGCTGCACCTGCCCTGCTTGGAGCCGCGCGGTGCGACCATGGCGGAGGTGGCGTTCGGCAAAGCGAAGCTGCGCGTCTTTGGCATGCATCTTGACCTGTCGGGGCTGTGGCGGCGCAAGCAGGCGGCGGCGGTCATTCACGCGGCGGCGCAGCGGGATGCGATGCCGACGGTGCTGATGGGCGACCTTAACGAATGGAGCGCAAACCGGGGGTGCCTGGCGGACTTTGCCCGGCATTACAGTTTTGCGCCCTGCGGACGGAGCTTTCACGCGCGGCGGCCCGTGGCTCGGCTAGACCGGATCATGCATTGCGGGCAGCTGAAGCTGGTGGACAGCGGCGTTCATGACAGTGCAGCGGCGCGCAAGGCATCGGACCATTTGCCGATCTGGGCGGAGTTTCGGGTGTGAGGTGGGGGTTGCTGGTGGGGATAGGCCTGTCGATGCCTGATCCGGATGAGCTTAAAGGAAGTAGAGCCCCCTTCGACTGCCGGCTTGCAGCAGGCGCTCAGGACAGGCTTCGACAGGCTCAGGGCGAATGGGGGAGAGGTTTGGGGCTGATCGGGGCAGATTATAGGCCAGCGGATGGGAGGCGCGTCGCATGAAGGAGCGCGAACTTCGCCTTGCGCTGGTCTGCTATGGGGGCATCAGCCTTGCCGTCTACATGCACGGCATCACCAAGGAAATCTGGCGGCTGGCGCGGGCGAGCCGGAGTTTTCATGACGGCACGCCGAGCAGCGGGGGCAGCGAGGCTGTCTACCGCAAGCTGCTGGAGGAGTTGGAAGCCGCCAGTGGCGTCCGGCTGCGCGTAATGCCGGATATCATCGCCGGGGCCAGCGCTGGCGGGATCAATGGCATATTCCTGGCGCAAGCGATCGAAACGGGACAGTCGCTGGAGCCTCTGACCGACTTATGGCTGGAAAATGCCGACGTCGAGCGGCTGCTGGACCCTGACGCTCGGCCTGCGCGGCGCATCAGCAAGTTCTGGGCAACGCCGCTGGTGTGGATGGCGGCGCGGCGGCCCGGCGACACGATCGAGCGCACCGTAGCCCCGGACACGCGTGAAGAGGTGCGCCAGAAGCTTTCCCACTTCATCCGATCCCGATGGTTCGAGCCTCCATTTGGTGGCGAAATCTTTACGACGATGCTGCTGGACGCCTTTGACGCGATGGAGGCGGCCGAATGCGGGCCCCCACTGCTGCCGGATGGGCATCCGCTCGACCTGTTCGTCACGGTCACCGATTTCGAAGGCCATCCACAGAGCCTCAACCTCAACAGCCCGCCACAGGTGGTCGAAACCGAACACCGCCTGTCCATAGGCTTTCGGGCGCGCGGGCGTGGCGACCGCCTCTTCGCCGACCCGGCGGAGCTGGTATTTGCCGCGCGGGCGACGGCGAGTTTCCCGGGCGCCTTCCCGCCCTTCACCGTCCGGGAACTGGATCGCGTTCTGAAGCAGCGGCACCGCACCTGGGCCACCCGCGACAGCTTCCTGGCGCACGCCCTCCCCCGCCATTGGGCGCGGGGTAATGCAGAGGACGCGATACTGATCGACGGATCGGTGCTGGCAAACGCCCCGTTCGTCCAGGCAATTGGCGCGCTACGCAATCGCCCTTCCCGCCGCGAGGTCGATCGGCGTTTCGTCTATATCGACCCGAAGCCGGGCCATAGGTCGATCCGGCTGAACCGGGATGGCGAGCAGGAAGACACGCCGCCAGAGGACAAGGCTCAGTTGCCCGGCTTCTTCCGCACAATTTTCGGGGCGCTCAGCGACATTCCGCGCGAGCAGCCGATCCGCGACAATCTGGAGGCAATCGACCGGCACTCGTCGCGCATTCGGCGGATGGTCCGGATTTTGAACGCACTACGGCCGGGGATCGAGGCGGAGGTCGAAAACACGATCGGCGGCATGCTGTTCCTCGATCGTCCGACGCCTGCGCGGCTGTCCGCGTGGCGGGCGAAGGCTCAGCTAAGGGCCGCAAATTCGGCGGGCTTCGCTTTTCCCGCTTATGGTCATTTGAAGCTGTCGGGCATTGTCGAGGATCTCGCCGGTCTGCTGTTCCGCCTCAGTGGTGAGGACAGCAAGATGATGCGGGAGAATTTCCGCCAGGCGCTGTGGTCGCATGTCCGGACGATCGGAGCGGATAAGTTGATCGACAATGTCGGGCCGGGATCACCGCCGGTCGTCTTCTTCCGCACCCATGACCTGAGTTTCCGGATTCGCCGCCTGCGCTTTCTTGCGCGGCGGCTCGCCGAAACCTTGGAGGTGGACTCGCAGGCTGACGCGGCGGCGATCCAGAAGATGCATGATGCCATCTATCAATCGATGGCCCATTATACGGAATGCGAGGGCACGGATTTCTACAATGGCGCGATCCGGACCGCGGCCAGGGAGGTGCCCTCGGACGCTGCGGCGGCGCTTGACGCGATCGCGCAGGCGCGGGACCTCAAAGCGCTGGATGACGTGGCCGACATGGTGCTGGCGGAAGCGCTCGCCGGGCTTCCCAAGGCAGAGCGGCGGATCATGCTGCTCTCCTATCTCGGCTTTCCCTTCTACGACATCGCTACATTACCGTTGCTCCAAGGCCACGCCATGGAAGAATATGATCCGGTGAAAGTGGACCGGATTTCCCCCGAAGATTGCAGCGCGATCCGGGCAGGCGGCGCGGACGCGACTTTAAAAGGCATTGAGTTCAATAACTTCGGCGCATTTTTCAGCCGAGCCTATCGTGAAAATGACTATTTGTGGGGACGCCTTCATGGTGTCGAGCGGTTGCTGGATATCGTAATTTCCACATTGCCCACGGCAAGCCGCCTTTCAGAAGAAAGCGTGCGCGATTATAGGCAAGCCGCATTCATGGCGATTCTCGACGAGGAGGAGCAGCGACTACCGCATGTCGCTGATCTCATTGCCATATTGCGGGAGGAAATCGGTGGGCGCACGGGTGGGGCTGTTTCCATTGGTGATGATGCTGGCGCTGACCGCGAGTTGCCGTGACGCGTCCGGCGATGCTGCGTCCACGGACAATGCCTCTGCTCCGCTACCTGCGCTTTCCATGAACGCCGTTGAGGGCGAGCCGATCGAGGTAGTGGCGGCGCCGCAGCGGCCCTCCGCCGAGGTGACGGTGCAGGCACAGCCCGCGCCGCGTGGGTCGCTGGATCTCCCTCCGTCACCCGACGCAGCGCTTGCGACACCCTTCCCGCAGGAAGTCACCAGCTTCATGGTCGATCGCGACGGTTGCGACCATTTCCGGGGCGAGGAACCCTATGACGGGGAAAGACGCGTGTTCCTGATGGAAAGCATCGCCGAACTATGCACCGGCACCGATGCGAAGCTCGCCATGCTGCGCCGTCGCTACGCCGGTGACCCGGCAGTGACGGCAGCACTGCATGGCTATGAGGATCGCATCGAAGGGCAACCCTGACCTGGCGGTCCGCTCATGCCGTGAGCAGCGCGTCGATCGCCTTTGCAAGGTCAATGTCCCGGCGCGACAGGCCATCCGCGTCATGCGTCGTCAGAGTGATGTCCACCCGGTTATAGACATTAAACCATTCGGGATGGTGGTTCGCCTGCTCCGCGAGCAGCGCCACCCGCGTCATGAAGCCGAAGGCGGCGCTGAAATCGGCAAAGGTGAAGCGCCGCCTGATGCCTTCCGGCTCCGCAACCAGCGTCCATTCCGGGAGAGTAGCAAGCTCCTGCGCCCGTTCATCGCCGGACAGTTTACCAATCATGGCTCTATCCTCATAATATTGTTTCGCCTATGTCGCAGCCATGCCAGACGCCGGTCAACCCCCTCTTTTCGCGCCTACCGTGGAGCAGATTGAAAGACTGGCGCTTGAGGCGCTGGGGCGATTGCCCGACCCTTTCCAGTCCCATCTGACCAACGTCGTCCTGTTCGTCGAAGAATTTGCCGACGAAGCGATTTTGAAGGAGATGGAGATTGACGACCCGTTTGGGCTGACGGGGCTGTACAGCGGACGGCCGGTTGGGGAGCCTGAGCAGACAGGGGACCGCCCGCCCACGGTGCATCTTTTCCGGCGGCCGCTGCTGGATGAATGGGTGGAAACGGGCGTGCCGCTCGACGCGCTGATCACCCATGTGGTGGTGCATGAGATCGGCCATCATTTCGGGCTGTCCGACGTGGATATGCAGGTGCTGGAGGACATGGTCGCGCCATGAGCGACGCGGCGCTGCGCCTGTCGGGCATTGCCTGCGCGCGTGGCGGGCGGCTGCTGTTCCGTGGGGTTGACCTGGCGCTGAAGCCGGGGGGCAGCGCGTTGCTGCGCGGGCCGAACGGGATCGGCAAGTCGAGCCTGATGCGCATTTGCGCGGGGCTGCTGCGGCCCACGGCAGGGACGATCGAGCGGCAGGGCAGGATCGTGCTGGCGGACGAGCGGCTGGCGCTGGATCTGGAGCAGCCTTTAGGCCAAGCGCTGAGCTTTTGGGCGCGGATGGATGGCGCGGATGCGGGTGCGGTCGATGGTGCGCTGGAGGCGATGGCGCTGAGGCAGCTTGGCGGAATACCTGTGCGGATGCTCTCGACCGGGCAGCGCAAGCGGGCGGCGCTCGCGCGAGTGATTGCCAGCGGAGCGGGGCTGTGGCTGCTGGATGAGCCGGGCAATGGGCTGGACGATGCGTCCTTGGAGCTGTTGGGAGCAGCGGTGGCGGCGCATCTTGGGCGGGGTGGCATCGTGGTCGCAGCGTCGCATCAGCCGTTGCCGATGGCCTCGTCCATGGTGATCGACCTTGCCACCTATGTCGCGGAGGAGGCGGCGTGAGGGTGATGGCGCTGCTGGTGGCGCGGGATTTGAGGCAAGCGTGGCAGTCCGCCGGATTATGGTTGCCGGTGGCTTTCCTGCTGCTAGTCGCGAGCCTCTATCCCTTTGCGGTCGGACCGGATGCAGCGCTGTTGCGACGGTCGGGAGGCGGGATGCTGTGGATCGCGGCGCTGCTGGCGAGCCTCTTGCCCGTGGATCGGCTTATCACACCCGATCGTGATGCGGGGGTGCTTGACCAGATCGCGCTGCGCGGCGTGGGCGAGGAAATGGTGATGCTGGCGCGGCTGATCGCGCATTGGCTGGGCTTTGGCCCCGCGCTAATGATCGCGACGCTGCCCGCGAGCGCGCTGCTGAAGCTGGATGGCGCGACCGTCTGGATGCTGGAACTAGGGCTGCTGATCGGTACGCCTGCGCTGGCGGCGTTGGGGTTGCTGGTGGCGAGTTTGACCGCTGGGCTGAGGTCGAGTGGGGCGCTGGCGGGGCTGCTCGCGCTGCCACTGGCGGTGCCGTTGCTGATATTCGGCGCGGGAACGCTGGGCGATGGGAGCGGCGCGGCGCTCAAGTTTTTGGGCGCGGCGTCGCTGCTGCTGGTGGCGATCACCCCCTTTGCGGCGGGCGCAGCGATACGGGCCGGGCGGGAATGATAGCGTTCGGCGCCTCGCTGCTGTTCGTCCTGATCTGGTCCACCGGGTTTATCGTCGCGCGCGGTACGGTGCCGCACGGCGCGCCAGAACTGATCCTGAGCGTGCGCATGACCCTCACCGCGCTGCTGCTGGGCTTCATCGCGTGGCGGGCTGGGCAGAAGCTTCCCCGTGGCAAGCGGCTGATGCTGCATTTAACGGCGGGTGCGATGCTGCACGGCGTTTACCTGACGGTCAGTTGGTGGGCGGTTTATCATGGCATGCCCGCTGGCATCATGTCGCTGCTCGGCGCGCTGCAGCCGCTGATGGTCGCTGTTGCAGGCGCGTTCCTGCTCGGTGATCGGCTGCTGGCGCGCGGATGGGCGGGATTGGCGATCGCGATAGCGGGCGTGGTGTGCGTGCTGCTGCCTGCCATTGAACGGTCGGGGACGGGGGCGGGCGCGGTGCCGCTTCTGCCTGCGGTCGCTGGATTGCTTGCGGTGGTCGCCATGGCGGCAGGGACGCTGGTGCAGCGCGGCTCGCTGTCGGGCGATGGCATCTGGATTTCCGGCGCAGTGCAGAATGCAGGTGGCGCATGCGTCGCGATCGCCGCTGCGCTGATTGCCAGAGAGGCCCGCTGGGACGGTGCGCCCATATTATGGCTGGGGTTGGCCTGGTCGGTGCTGGGACTGTCAGCGGGAGGCCTGTCGCTGCTGGTCTGGCTGGTGCGGACGCAAGGTCCCACGCGAATGTCGATGCTGTTGCTGCTCGTGCCGCCACTGGCGGCGGTGGAGGCGTGGCTGCTGTTCGGGGAAAAGCTGGCGCCGGTTCAGTTGGCGGGCTTTGTGCTGGCGCTGACGGGGGTGTTGTTGGGGCGATCGCAGGGCAAGCGGGAGACGGTGAGCGAACCGGCCTAGAGGGGCACACCTTTTCGACCCGTCATCTTGTGAGAACGAAGTGAAGCCCTTCGACAGGCTCAGGGCGAACGGTGATAAGATGGCAGGTGCTATTCATATGAGGAGGCGACCCGCTGTACGCGCGCGCGTCAAGCGTCCCGCAGCCGTTCATGGTGGCGGATCACTTCGTCGATGATGAAGCGCAGGAATTTCTCGGTGAAATCGGGATCGAGATTGGCGTCTGTCGCGAGCTGACGGAGGCGGCCGATCTGCCGCTCTTCACGGCCCGGATCGGCGGGCGGCAGGTCGTGCGTCGCCTTATATTCGCCGACCGCCTGCGTGATCTTGAAGCGCTCGGCGAGCATGAACACGAGGGCGGCGTCGATATTGTCGATGCTCTCGCGATACCGCTTCAAAGTGTCGTCCACGCTCATTCCTTCCGAATATCCGCGCGCTTTTTGCCCCATCCGGCGCGCTGTGCAAGCTATTCCCGCTTGCTATCTGCATTTTGCACCGCCACATGGGCCGGGTCATGACCGCACCAGCCTCCGGCCCTTCCTCCGGCCCAATCTCCGGCCCACTGTCCGGCAATGTTCACCCCATCGGCCGCACCAACGGCGCGCCTTCGCTCACCCCGATGATGGCGCTGGTGGCCGACGGCATGAACCAGGTCAATGCGGTGATCCTGGACCGGATGCAGTCGCGCATTCCGCTGATCCCCGAACTGGCAGGCCATCTGATCGCGGGTGGCGGCAAGCGGATGCGCCCGATGCTGACCCTCGCCTGCGCCCAGTTGGTCGGCTATGCGGGCAGCCGTCACTATAAGCTGGCGGCGGCAGTCGAGTTCATCCACACGGCGACGCTGCTGCATGATGATGTGGTCGATGGATCGGGCCTGCGCCGGGGCCGCAAGACGGCCAATATCATCTGGGGCAACAGCGCCAGCGTTCTAGTCGGCGATTTCCTTTTCTCCCGCGCGTTCGAACTGATGGTCGAAGCGGAATCGCTCAAGGTCCTAAAAATCCTGTCGAACGCATCGGCAGTGATCGCGGAGGGCGAAGTCAATCAGCTGACCGCCCAGCGCCGGATCGACACCAGCGAAGAACAATATCTGGACATCATCGGCGCCAAGACGGCCGCGCTGTTCGCCGCCGCCTGCCGCATTTCCGCAGTGGTCGCGGACAGGGACGAAGCCGAGGAAAAGGCACTGGACGTCTATGGCCGGAACCTGGGTATCGCATTCCAGCTGATCGACGATGCGATCGATTATGAGTCGGACGGCGCGACCATGGGCAAGGACGCAGGCGACGATTTCCGCGACGGCAAGGTGACGCTACCCGTGATCCTCGCCTATGCACGCGGGTCTGAGGAGGACCGCGCCTTCTGGAAGCAGGCCATGGCAGGCAACCGGATAAGCGACGAGGATCTGGCGCATGCCACCGGATTGCTGCGCAAGACCGGTGCGATTGACGATACGCTCTCACGGGCGCGGCTCTATGGCCAGCGCGCGATCGATGCGCTGGGCATGTTCGATACAGGCAAGGCCAAGGCTGCTTTGACCGAGGCCGTCGAGTTCGCCATCGCCCGCGCCTATTGAGGGAACCCCGCGCGCCGGTCGCCGGGACGTAGAGGCGCCTGTCGTTCCATTGAGGGACGGGGCGAAGGCAAGAGCGGACCCGCATGGACGTCATCCTGTCTCCTGAAAGCCTGGCCTTCCTGATGGCGGCGGCTTTGATTTCCGGGTGCATCGATGCGATGGCAGGAGGCGGCGGGTTGATCTCCCTCCCCGCCCTGCTGGCAGCAGGCGTGCCGCCGGTTGCAGCCGTGGGCACCAACAAGCTTCAATCATCGCTGGGCACTTTCGGCGCATGCGTCGCCTACGCGCGCGCAGGGCATATGGACCTGAAAGCCTATCGCTGGCCGATCATCGCGGCGTTCGTCGGGTCAATGGGTGGTGCCTGGCTGATCCAGCGAGTTGATCCGGCGATTTTGGCCGGATTGATGCCCGCACTGCTGATCCTGCTGGCGGGTTATTTCACCTTCTCACCCCGTATCAGCGAGATGGATCGGCACAGCCGCTTGGGATTGGCAGGATTAAGCCTGCTGGTCGGCGTCATCGGCTTTTACGACGGATTTTTTGGCCCCGGTGCTGGCGCCTTTTACACGTCGATCTTCCTCGCGCTGGGTGGATTGGGCCTGGTCCGGGCGACGGCTCAGACAAAGGCGGCCAACCTCGCCAGCAATGTGGCGGGGCTGTTGACGCTGATAGTGGGTGGTCATGTCGTCTGGGTTGCTGGCCTAGCCATGGCGGTGGGCAGCATCACGGGGAGCCAGATCGGATCACGTCTGGCCATGCGGTTCGGCAGCAAGCTGATACGGCCGCTGTTGATCATCATGTCGCTGGGGCTGACGGCGAAGATGCTGCTCGACTCTGACAACCCGGTCCACAGGCTGTTGTTCGGGTGAAACTTGGGCATGGCTCGCCTTCACATAGTGGGATTGCACCGGCTGCCGATTGGCGCGAGAGGACGGGCATGAGCGCCGCGCTGCCGATCCATGATGTCTTGCCCCAGTTGCTCGACGCCCTTCGCGCGCGCAGTAGCGCAGTGTTGGTGGCGCCGCCGGGAGCGGGCAAGACGACGGCGGTCGCCCCTGCCCTGCTGGACGAGCCATGGTGCACGGGTCAGGTGCTGCTGCTGTCCCCACGCAGGCTGGCTGCCCGCGCGGCGGCCGAACGGATCGCTGAACTGATGGGCGGCGCCCCGGGCGGGATCGTCGGCTATGCCACACGGATGGACAGCAAGCAGTCGGCCGCGACGCGCATATTGGTCCTGACAGAAGGGATTTTCGTTCGCCGCATCCAGGATGACCCGGAGCTTGGCGGCGTATCGGCGGTCCTGTTCGACGAAGTGCATGAGCGCAGCCTGGACAGCGACTTCGGGCTCGCGCTGGCGCTGGATGCTCAGGCGGCGCTGCGCCCTGACCTGCGCATCGTACCAATGTCGGCCACGCTGGATGGGGCACGCTTTGCGGCGTTGCTGGACGATGCGCCGGTGCTGGAGAGCGAAGGGCGCATACAGCCGCTGGAGTTGCGGCACATCGGCCGGGCGGCGGAAAAGCGGATAGAGGATGAGATGGCTGGGGCCGTGCGGCGAGCCTTGATCGAAGAGGTGGAGGGCGACTTGCTGGCCTTCCTACCCGGCGTGGCGGAGATTGAACGGACAGCGGAGCGCTTGGAGGGGCTCGGGGTCGAGGTGCATCGACTGCACGGCAGTCTGGACCCCGCGACACAGCGCGCTGCCATCCGTCCCGCTCGGGAGGGGCGGCGCAAGGTGATTCTGGCGACGTCGATCGCGGAAACCAGCCTGACGATTGATGGGGTGCGGATCGTGATCGATTCCGGCCTGTCGCGGCGGCCGCGCTATGACCGGTCGGCGGGCGTGACGCGGCTGGTGACAGAGCGGGCGAGCCAGGCGGCGGCGACCCAGCGCGCGGGGCGTGCGGCGCGGCAGCGGCCGGGCGTCGCCTACAGGCTGTGGGAAGCGGCGGCGACAGCGGGCATGCCGCCCTTCGATCCACCGGAGATATTGGAGAGCGACCTTTCAAGCCTGATGCTCGACTGCGCGCTGTGGGGGGTGAGCGACCCGGCGAGCCTGCGCTGGCTCGACCCGCCGCCGCGCGCTGCGCTGGATGAGGCGCGCAAGCGGCTGATGGTGCTGGAAGCGCTGGACGATGACGGGCGGATCACAGCGCATGGCAAAGCACTGGCGCGGCTCCCTGCTGAGCCCAGGATCGGACATATGCTGGTGCGCGCAGGCGAGTTGGGGCTGGGGGCAGTCGCGGCGGAGGTGGCGGTGCTGCTCGGGGAACGCGGCATCGGCGGGCAGGATGTGGACCTGTCGCAACGGCGGCTGCGCTGGCGGCGGGAAAGCGGGAAGCGGGCTGATGCGGCGCGGGCAATGGCGAAGCGTTGGGCTGGACTGGTCTCTTCCAGACAGATGGCGGCGGCAGGCGAGCATGATGCGGGATTTTGCCTTGCGCTCGCCTTTCCTGACCGGGTGGCAAAGCGGCGGTCGGCGGATGGCGCGGAGTGGGCAAGCGTTGGCGGGCGCGGCTTTCGGCTCGATCCGTTGAGTCCGCTGGCGCGTGAAGAGTGGTTGGCCGTTGGAGAAGTGCAAGGAAGCGCGGCGGGCGCGCGCCTTCTCTCGGCTGCGCCGATCAGCGAGGCGGAAGTGCTGCGCCTCTTCAGCAGCCACGTGAAGGAGCATCGCACGGTGCGGTTTCGGGCTGAAACCGGAGGGATCGAGGCGCTGCGCGAGAGGCGGCTGGGCACGGTGCGGCTTTCGTCCGGATCGGACGACAGGCCTGATCCGGATGCTGTTGTCGCGGCTCTTCTGGACGGCGTCAGGCAAGGGGGGCTTGGGCTGCTGCCATGGTCCGACGCAGCGCGATCGCTTCGGATGCGGGCTGGTTTTGCAGGGGTGGAGACGCTTTCGGATGCAGCGCTGCTGGCGACGCTCGACGAGTGGCTTGCGCCCCTGCTCGCTGGCAAGCGGCGCTTGTCCGACCTCGACCGTTCGCAATTGTCCGGTGTTCTAGAGGGGATTATCGGCTGGGATGGCAAGCAGCAGCTTGATCGGCTGGCTCCTCCGGCCTTCCAGTCGCCTGCCGGGAGCAGCCATGAGATTGACTATGCGGCCGAAGGCGGGCCGCGCGTAGAGTTGCGGGTGCAGGCGCTGTTCGGGCTTGCGGAGCATCCGGTCGTCGGCAGTGCGCGCATCCCGTTGGTCCTGTCCCTCACCTCACCCGCCGGACGGTCGATCCAGACGACGCGCGACTTGCCTGGTTTCTGGGCGGGCAGCTGGAGCGCGGTGGCCAAGGAGATGCGCGGGCGCTATCCGCGGCATCCTTGGCCCGATGATCCGGCTGGCGCTGCGGCCACACTGCGCACCAAACGCGCCGATGCCCGCGCCAAGCCTTGACTTCCGCCTGCCCGCTGGTGCAACGGACCCATCGCCCTTCCCAGGAGTTTGACGCCCTAATGGCTGCGCGCATCTATCAGATTCAGAAGAACGCCCTTCAGTCCGGCAAGGCGCGGACCGATAAATGGGTTCTGGAATTTGCGCCGAGCGAGGCAAAAAAGCCGGACCCGCTAACCGGCTGGGCCGGTTCGGGCGACACGCAGAGCCAGGTCAAGCTGACCTTCCCCTCGCTCGACGCGGCGCGGGCCTATGCCGACAAATATGGCATTGGCTACAGCTTCATCCCCACACCGCCCAAGACGCTGAAGATCCAGGCCTACGCCGACAATTTCCGGTAAGAGCGGGCACAGCGCGGCTCCATAATCAGGCGCGATGCTGCCCGATTGCCGCCTTATTCCCTTGCCAAAAGGCCGCACTTGGGGGCAAAACCCGCCCTTTCACGGGAAAGCTTTGAACAGATAATGACGGATCGCCAGCAGATTTTCGACAGCATCGCCGCGCAGATCGCTCCTTTCAACAAGAAGGGCGTTGACCTGAGCGAAGCGACCACCTTCGCAGGCGACCTGGAGTGGGACAGCCTGACCGTCATGGATTTCGTCGCGGCGATCGAGGATGAGTTCGACATCATCATCACCATGAACATGCAGGCTGAGATCGAGAATATCGGTCAGCTTGTGGACGCTGTAGCCAAGTTGAAGGGCTGACCTGGCCTAGCCCGTCCGCATCGAACCGGTTCGCGCGCGCCGAGGACCGAAGATCGAGATGACGGGAAACATTCTCGACCGACACATCTCGACCTGCTCGATGCTGCTCGAACCGAACGGATATATGCGATGACCGATGCCGTAGAGACCGCCACTGACGCCCATACGCCTGCCGAAGTCCCAGGCGCGCGCGATCTTTTTTCCAAATTCGATCCGCTGATCGCCGAGCGTGAGGCGCTGCTGGCGACGGGCGTGCGCGATCCGTTCGCGATCGTCATGGATGAGGTAAAGTCGCCTACCCAGGCGGTGATCAAGAGCAAGGACACGATCCTGCTCGGCACCTATAACTATATGGGCATGACATTCGACTCGGACGTCGTGGCGGCGGGCAAGAAGGCGCTCGATGAATTTGGCGCAGGAACCACCGGCAGCCGCGTGCTGAACGGGACCTATCAGGGCCATAAGGAAGTCGAAGACGCGCTGAAGGAATTTTACGGCACATCCGGCGCCATGGTCTTTTCGACCGGCTACCAGGCCAATCTCGGCATGATTTCGACGCTGGCCGGACGGGGCGATTATGTCGTTCTGGACGCGGACAGCCATGCGTCCATCTATGATGGCTGTTTCCTGGGCGACGCGGAGATCGTCCGCTTCCGCCACAACAGCGTCGAGGATCTGGACAAACGCCTCGGTCGCCTGCCCGCGGATGCGCAAAAGCTGGTGGTGTTGGAAGGTGTCTATTCCATGCTGGGCGACGTTGCTCCCCTGCCCGCCATGGTCGCGGCGGTGCGCAAGCATCCCAATTGCATGATCCTGGTCGATGAAGCGCACGGCATGGGCTTTTTCGGCGCGAATGGCCGCGGCGTTTACGAAGAGCAGGGCGTCGAACAGGATGTCGACTTCGTGGTCGGCACCTTCTCCAAATCGGTAGGAACAGTCGGCGGATTCTGCGTATCGAACCACCCCAAGTTCGAAGTGCTGCGCCTCGTCTGCCGTCCCTACGTATTCACCGCCTCCCTGCCGCCGAGCGTCGTCGCGACAGCTGCGACATCGATCCGCAAGCTGATGCATGCAGGCGAAAAGCGTGCGCATTTGTGGAAGAACAGCCAGCGACTGCACAAGGGCCTTGCCGATCTTGGCTTCAAGCTCGGCACGGAAACACCGCAGTCCGCCATTATCGCGGTCATCCTGACTGACCAAGCTCAGGCGGTCGCGATGTGGCAGGCGCTGCTCGAACTGGGGCTTTACGTTAACATGGCTCGCCCCCCGGCCACTCCTGCAGGAACCTTCCTGCTACGTTGTTCGCTTTGCGCGGAGCATAGTGACGAACAGGTTGGGCAGATTATCGGCATGTTCGAGGCAGCAGGTAAGGCCACCGGCGCGATCAACTGATCGCGCCGGCACCTGCTGCATCGGCGAAAGGAAGGCGGGGCGCGACAAAATGCGTGATTGCCCGGAACCTTTTGCGCCTTGATATTTTCGCTGTAATGCTGTTCGTCTAAGATCAGGGGTTGATGGCAGACAGCTATTACATGGACGACCAGGATTCTGGCTGGCGCGCGACGATGCGACGCTCCCTTCCGCTGGTCCTTGTGATATTGCTCATCGGGTCGCTTGGCACCCTGCTCTACAGCGCCAGCAATGCGTCCCGCGATCATGAGCGTGCGCTGCAGGAACAACGCCGCAGTTTTGAAATCATCGCTCTGGCCCGTGCGTTCGAGGCCAAGACCGCACGCGCCGAAGTGACTTTGGCGCGCTATGTCATCAGCCTTGACCCAGATGTTGGCCGCCTTTTCCAGGATCAATGGCGCACTGCGTCCAGCCAGCTCAAACTGTTGAACTATGCGACCCGTCGGTCGGGGTGGCAGCGCGCCAATGTACGGGAGTTGCAAAAGGCGTTCGAACAGCGCGGCAAGACGCTGAGCGAAATTGGCCTGCGCACGACCTACGACCAGAAGATGGCGGCGCTCGCGCAGTTTCACCGGGCGGGCAGGTCGGAGGACCTGAAGCATATCACGGCGCTGCTCGATCGCGTGATCCAAGCGGAAAATGCCCGGCTGCAGGAGCGCAGTCTGGCGGTGAAGCTGGCGGGCAACCGGACTCAATTTGTCGATCGCACATCCAGGCTGTTCGGGCTGGTGCTGCTGGTGTGCGTTCTCTTTGCGCTTTGGGTCGCCAATGCCGCCTATAGCGAGCGGCGCATGGCCCGACGCATGGCGGAGACAGAAGCAGAGCGCGCCGATCGATTGGAAGAAGCCGTCGCGGCGCGGACCGCCGAACTGTCGGATGCCTATGAGCAGTTGAAGAACGAAACGGCCGAGCGCGCGGCCGTGGAGGAAAATCTGCGCCAGATGCAGAAAATGGACGCGGTGGGGCAACTGACCGGCGGTATTGCCCATGACTTCAACAATATGCTGGCTGTCGTCGTTGGCGGATTGGAACTGGCAAAGCGCAGGCTGCGGCTCAAGCCCCAGGAAGCGGCCCGGCACCTGGACAATGCGATGGAAGGCGCAAACCGCGCTGCTGCGCTGACCCGCCGCCTGCTTGCCTTTGCCCGGTCAGAGCCGCTGCTGCCCAGCCCCGTCGACCTCGACACGCTTGTCGGCGGCATGGGGGAACTCATCGACCGGTCGATTGGCGACCAAATCACCGTGTCGATCGAGAAGCAGGCGAAGGGCTGGCACATTTTCGTCGATCAACATCAGATGGAAAATGCGATCCTGAACCTGTGCGTCAACGCGCGCGACGCGATGGAGGGGCGTGGGCGGCTGTTGATCCGCACAGGCCAGGCGCATCTGGCGGATAACGAGATCGGCGACTGCGCAGAGGGTGAATATGTCACGCTGAGCGTCAAGGACGATGGGTGCGGCATGAGCGCGGATGTGTTGGCGCGCGTGTTCGAACCTTTCTTCACGACCAAGCCGGTCGGCAAGGGAACGGGTCTTGGCCTCAGCCAGATCTTCGGATTCGTGCGGCAGAGCCAGGGTGAAATCCGCATCGAGTCCGAGCCGGGCGAAGGAACGTGCGTGCATATCTACCTGCCCCGGAAACTGGGCGTGGAAAACGCCGCTGACGCCGACCAGTCACTGCCAGAGGGTGAACCGGTGTTGCATCCGCCCACCCGCATCCTGGTGGTGGAAGATGATCCGCGCGTGCTTAACCAGACCATGTCGGCGCTGGCGGAGCTCGGCCACTTGCCCGTTGCCTGCGATCATCCGTCAAAGGCGGCGAAGCTGCTGACCAGCCATGGGGACATCGGCCTGATCATGAGCGACGTGTTGATGCCAGACATGACTGGCCCGGAAATGGTCCGCACCCTCCCCCCTGCCTTTGCCAGCCTCCCGGTGCTGTTCGTCACCGGCTATGCTGGTGACATAGCCGAGAGTACCGATTTTGGCGGTCATGAGGTGCTGCGGAAACCCTATACGCTGATGGGCCTGTCGCACGCGCTGTCCAATGCGCTCAGCGGATCGCACCACCCCGGAACAGCCGCGGCAGCAGAGTAAGCGCGCCGACCAGTGGCCAACGCCGCTGCCAGGGCTTGATCTGAATGCTGGTGCCTGCGTGACGATTGATCTTCCACGCGAGATAATCGATGCCCCCCGCATAGGTGAAGCTGGCTTTGGCGAGGCGGACGACCGACAGGTATTTCCCACGCCTTTGTAGAGCGCGCCAATGCTTGGCAGGGTCGGCGGGTGAAGGTGGCAACCCCTGCGCCAGGGCGGCTTCTCCGAACCGGCGATAGCGATCCGGGTCGGCATCGACGATCGACACCGATCGCCCCTTCTTCTCCGCCCGCAATTCGGCATTGTAGGTGAGGGTGAAGCCCGTTTTCCAGAGCGACAAGGCGTCCTGAGCGTCCGTCATGGGACGGGCAAGCGAGAGCAGCGTCGGCGCCGCGCCCGCCACCGCGCTGATGGCGCGCTGCCTGGCAAGGTCGTCTGCCGCCCACAGCAGCCGCGAAGGTTGCGCAAAGCGGGCCCAGACAGACACATTATCAGCGGCGGGGCTGTTCAGCCGGGCAAAATCGGCTTCCGACAATATGGCATATTTCGCGATCAGGCCGTTATGTTCAAATGGGAAGACATTGGGCGGGATCAGCCGGTTAGCGGTGGCGAGCCAGCGCCGACCATAAGCAGCGCGGTAGTCGGACACGATAAGGTAGAAATCGAGCATCAGCCCGTCGAGATTGCTCTCCCGCAGGCATGAGCCGTAGAAGAGTACTGCCCGAGCGGCGGCAGGATATTGTGCCGCTAACGCCCCGGCCATCGCCGCTGCGCGCGGATCAGCGGGCGCTGTGAGTTCGGCGGTGACGAGGCGGAGGAGGTTGGGCATCGCGCTTCCCATATCCGCTTGGCTGAAGCTTGTCGAAGGGTGAGCGCGTGATGCGATTTACGAAGCAGTCTTTCGGAACAGCAGCGACAGATTATTGGCGGGCATCTCCACCAACTGATCGAAGGTTAAGCCCTGCCCTTCTGCGGCAGCGGTCACATCTTCGACCCGGCGCAATCCCCAATGCGCATCACGCGCCTTCAGCGACGCATTGAAGGCGAGATTGCTGGGCGCGGTTTCCACTTCATCGCGGATGAACGGGCCGTAGAGATAGAGCAGGCCGCCAGCGCGGAGCGTCTTTCCCGCACCATCCATCAAGCCGAGGGTCGCTTCCCACGGGCTGATGTGCGTCATGTTGATGCAGAGAATCGCATCGGCCTTGCTCACCGGCCAAGCGGCAGCGGCATCGAGCCTGACCGGCGGGTGAAGATTAGGCAGCTGCGCTTCAGACCGCCATGCCTCGATGGATGCAAGCGCCGCC
Source organism: uncultured Sphingobium sp. (assembly GCA_966211835.1). Classification (GTDB taxonomy): domain Bacteria; phylum Pseudomonadota; class Alphaproteobacteria; order Sphingomonadales; family Sphingomonadaceae; genus Sphingobium. The sequence continues at coordinate 57,671 of CBIHNV010000010.1, read as the reverse complement.
GGATTAGGATCGCTGGGCTGCCAATCGAGGCCCGGCAGCGCCGCGGCGAAATATGCCGCATGCTCTCCACTGCCGCTCGCCACCTCCAGCACGAGGCCGGAGGATGGCAGCGCTTCCCGCAGCACCGCGAGGATAGCTTCCCGGTTCCGCAGCGTCGCAGGGGCGTGGAGCCGATCGCTCGCCGTCCCCGCTTCGCCCGGAACCCAGACGCTCACTCGGCCGCCTGCGCCAGGGCCGGATCGGACCAGCTGAGGACCGGCTGGCGCGCGGCGAGCGTTTCATCGAGGCGGCGGCGGGGCGCGAAATAGGGAGCGCCTTTCAGTGCCTCGTCGCCCGCCTTGGCGCGTTCGGCAAGGCTGCGCAGCGCCATGATGAACTGATCGAGCGCGGCCTTGCTCTCCGTTTCGGTGGGTTCGACCAGCATCGCGCCATGGACGACCAGCGGGAAATACATGGTCATCGGGTGGAAGCCTTCATCGATCAGGCCCTTGGCGATGTCGAGCGTGGTGAACCCTTCGGCAAGCTCCTTGTCGCTGAACAGCGCCTCATGCATGCAGGGGCCGCTTGCCCCGAAGGGCGCGTCCAGCACATCGTCCAGGCTGCGCAAGATGTAGTTGGCGTTTAGAACCGCGTCGCTCGCGACCTGGCGCAGGCCGTCCGCACCATGGCTGAGAATATAGGTCAGTGCGCGGGTAAACATGCCCATCTGGCCGTGGAAGGCGACCATGCGGCCGAAGCTGCGGCCATGATGTTCGTCCGCCGTTTCTTCCTCGATCAGCACGAAGCTGTCGCCTTGGCGCTCAACGAAGGGCAGCGGTGCGAAAGGCGTGAGCGCCTCGCTCAGCACCACTGGGCCGGAACCGGGGCCGCCGCCGCCATGGGGCGTCGAGAAGGTCTTGTGCAGGTTGATGTGCATCGCGTCCACGCCGAGGTCGCCGGGACGAACGCGGCCGACTATGGCGTTGAAGTTCGCGCCGTCGCAATAGACGAAGGCCCCGGCGGCATGGACCGCGTCGGAGATCGTCTTCATGTCCCGCTCGAACAGGCCGCAGGTGTTAGGGTTGGTGATCATCACCGCCGCCACATCAGGGCCGAGCCGGGCCTTGAGCGCTTCGAGGTCGACGCGGCCATCCGGGGTCGCGGGAATATCCTCCACCTTATAGCCGCAGAAAGCGGCCGTTGCGGGGTTGGTTCCGTGGGCGCTTTCGGGGACCAGGATCACGCTGCGCGCATCGCCACGCGCTTCGAGCGCCGCGCGGATCGCGAGCAGGCCGCACAGTTCGCCATGCGCGCCCGCCTTGGGGCTCATCGCGACGGAGTGCATGCCGGTGAGCGTGATCAGCCATTCGGCAAGCTCATGGATTACCGCAAGCGCGCCCTGCACCGTCGATTGCGGCGCGAGTGGGTGAAGGTCGGCAAAACCGGGCATCCGCGCGACCTTTTCATTAAGGCGCGGGTTGTGCTTCATCGTGCAGGAGCCAAGCGGAAACAGGCCGAGATCGATGGCATAGTTCTGACGGCTGAGGCGGGTATAGTGACGCACCGTCTCTTGTTCCGAGAGGCCCGGCAGGCCGATGCTATCGGTCCGCGCGAGGTTGCCGAGGCGGCTGGCAACCTTGGGCGCTTCCGGGAAATCGACGCCCGTGGTCTGGGCCGAGCCGATCTCGAAGATCAGCGCTTCCTCCAGCATCAGCGCGCGGTTGCCGGTCGCGGTTGCGGGGGCAGAGGCGGCCTCGTTCACGGCTTGCGGCGTGGTAGGGCGGCCTTCTTTTAGCATGGTCATGCCAGTTCCTCCTCAAGCGCAATGGCGAAGGCTTCGATATCCTCGGGCGTTACGGTTTCCGTGACGGCGACGACCAGGCCGTTGCCGATCTCAGGTGCGTCGGGGAACAGGCGTCCGAGCGATACGCCGCCAAGCACGCCCTTGTCGGCGAGGTTGCGGACGGTTTCGCGGGCGTCCTTGGAAAGGACCAGCGTAAATTCGTTGAAGAAGCTGTCGTTGAGCAGCGTGACGCCAGGCACCTTGGCCAGTCGCTCAGCCGCCTGCACTGCCAACCCATGATTGAGCGCCGCCAACTCACGCAGCCCCTGTTCGCCGAGCAGGGTCATGTGGATGCTGAACGCCAGAGCGCAGAGGCCCGAATTGGTGCAGATGTTGGAGGTCGCCTTTTCGCGGCGGATATGCTGCTCGCGGGTGGAGAGGGTCAGCACAAAGCCGCGCTTGCCCGCAGCATCCACCGTTTCGCCACACAGGCGGCCGGGCATCTGGCGAACATATTTCTGCTTGCACGCGAACAGGCCGAGATAAGGGCCGCCGAATTGTAGGCCGACGCCGATCGACTGGCCTTCACCAACGACGATGTCGGCGCCCATATGGCCGGGTGCCTTGATCGCGCCCAGCGCTACAGGCTCAGTCACGACCGCGACCAGCAGGGCTCCCGCTTCATGGGCGGCGTCGGCGAGCGGGGTCAGGTCGGCGATGCGACCCAGGATGTCGGGATATTGGACGACGACGCAGCTCGTATCCTCGTCGATCCCGGCGATCAGCACGTCGATGTCGGTTGCGGCGTCCAATGTCGGCGCTTCATGCACCAATGCGTCGCCAGTGAATTTCGCCATCGTCTTGGCGACCGACACATAATGGGGGTGCAGGCCCGATGACAGGATCGCCTTGCCACGCTTGGTGATACGACGGGCCATGCCGATCGCTTCCCAGCAAGCGGTCGAACCATCGTACATGGATGCGTTGGCGACATCGCAGCCAAGCAGGCGCGCAACCTGCGTCTGGAATTCGAACAGCACCTGCAAGGTGCCTTGCGCGATTTCCGGCTGATAGGGCGTATAGGCCGTCAGGAACTCGCCGCGCTGGATCAGATGATCGACGCTGGCGGGAACATGGTGGCGGTACGCGCCCGCGCCAAGGAAGAAGGGCGCCTCCCCTGCCGACAGGTTCTTCCGCGCAAGCGCCGCCATGTGCCGTTCGACCGCCAGTTCGCTGGCATGATCGGGCAAGCCGGGGATCTTGTCGGCCAAACGGGCTTCGGCGGGCACGTCGATGAACAGGTCATCGACGGAGGACGCGCCGATGACGGACAGCATGTCCTGCCGGTCTGTGTCGGTAAGGGGTAGGTAGCGCATTTCACTTATCTCCCCCCTCCCTTCGAGGGAGGGGTCGGGGGTGGGTGCGCCGCGTCAGCGGCGGCTATTCGGGATGGCTGCTGGCTCGCTACGCTCGCGCCCACCCCAGCCCCTCCCGCCTGCAGGAGGGGCTAATTGTCGATCAAAGGCTCGCCACGAACTTCTTGTAGGCAGCTTCGTTCATCAGGCCTTCCAATTCACTGGCGTTCGTCACGCGCAGTTTGAAGAACCAGCCATCTTCTTCCGCATCGCTGTTGACCAGGGCGGGCTCGTCTTCCAACGCGCTGTTCGTTTCGACGACTTCGCCGGAGATGGGCGCATAGACGTCCGACGCAGCCTTGACCGATTCCACGACGGCGGCATCATCGCCCTTTTCGAAATTTGCCCCCTCAGCAGGCAATTCCACGAACACGATATCGCCCAGCTGTTCCTGCGCGTAATCCGTGATGCCGACAGTGGCGATTTCGCCCTCTACGTCGATCCATTCATGTTCATCGGTGAAATAACGGCTCATCTTATGTCTCCCCTCGGAGTGCTTGCTTCAAACTCGCGACCAACAAAAAAGCGGGACGGCTCAGGCCCTGCGGCGATACCGATGCGGTATGAACGGCATCGGCGCGACAGTCGCTGCGATCCGCTTGCCGCGTACCTCGATTTCCAGGGCGGTATCGATTGCACTGTGCGGCAAGCTGACCCAGCCCATGGCGATCGGCGCGCCCACGGTCGGCGCGAAGCCGCCGGAGGTCACCTCTCCCACCTTGATCCCATCGGCAAAGACCGGCGCGCCTTCACGCACGGGTAGTCGGCCTTCGATCTTCAATCCCACGCGCTTGGAACCCGGCCCATCGGCCAATTCCTTCATCACCCGCGCATGGCCGATGAAGCCGCCCTCTTCCCGGCGGCGCTTCTGGATGGCGAAACCAAGATCGGCGCCAATCATGCTGACGGCGGGCGTCAGGTCATGGCCGTAAAGCGGAAGCCCTGCCTCGAGCCGCAGCGAGTCCCGGGCGCCAAGGCCTATCGGCTTCACTTGCGGGAGTGCGCACAGCGCGTCCGCCAGCAGCACTACGCTGTCGGCGGGCACGCTGATCTCAAATCCGTCCTCGCCGGTATAGCCCGACCGGCTGATCCAAAGCGAAACGCCACGCCAGGTGAAGAGGCCCGACTGCATGAAGACGAGGTCGGCGGTCTCCGGGATCAGGCTGGCCAGCGCCTCGCCCGCTTCAGGGCCCTGCAACGCGAGCAGCGCCTGCTCGTCCATATGGTTCATGACGGTTTCATCAGGCAGATGTTCGATCATCCAGCCCATGTCGTCATATTTGGTCGCACCGTTGACGACCATGTATATGTCCGCGCCGTCAAATGCTCCGGCGCCCAGGCGCGAAACCATGAGGTCGTCGAGAATGCCGCCATCCTCATCGAGCAGCATCGAATAGCGCTGGCGGAAGGGCTTCAGGCCCTTGATATCGCTCGGCAATAGATGCTCCAGCGCATCGTCCACCCCTTCGCCGGAGAAGCTGAGCTGACCCATATGGCTGACATCGAACAAACCGGCATGCTCGCGCGTCCAGCCATGTTCGGCCATGATGCCTTCATATTGGATGGGCATGTGGTAGCCCGCAAAGCCAACCATGCGCGCGCCCCGCGCACGGTGCCAGGCGTCAAGCGGCAGCTCCTGCAGCGGCAATTCGTCTTCAAAATGGGCGATATCGTCATTGCCGGACATGAGGGCGGCCTTTCGTGGCAAGGGTCATGGCGACAAACGCGGTAGTCCGGAGTCGGACTCGTGACGTCTGCCACCCCCTCTGTCACGGAACCTGAGAGCTTTGACCACCGGCCAACGACCGGATGGCTTACCCCTTCGGTGGGACGGCGCGAACCGTCCGCTTTCCAGAGTGCCTGCCCATGATGCGGTCCTTTGGCCTGAGAGATTCCGGGGCGGTTGCTCCTTCGGCGACGGGGTGGCCTGAAAGGCTTCCCATGCTCTCCCGCATCATGTCCGAGCCCGAATCTGCCGGGCGCCGGTGACGCATTTGCATTGCGGGAAATGACGGGCGGCGTCAATTGCTCAATCGGCTGCACCTTCTTCGCGCGCCAGCCGTTCCGCGAGCGCACGCGTCGTCTTGCGCAGTTCGTCCAGCCGCGCGTCATGGGCTGGATCGCCCAGTACGAGATGCGCTAGGCTATCTTCACCCTCGAACAGGCGCAGGAAATGGTCGACGCCGGTGAAGTTGGAATCCGCGACAAGATGCGCGCATCGCTCCACCCTGCCCGACCATTTACGATCCCCCCGGCTGCGCAGAAATGCGGCGAGGTCTTCGAGCTGTGCCGCGAGGGCAGCGATCTGTGGGTGAAGGGCCATGCGCAAGAAGGCTAAGACCCGTTCATGCGTAGCGCAATGGCTGCGTCAGGCGAGCGCTGCTTTTCCGAAGATCTCGGCGTGGCGCTTTTCCGCATAGCGATCGGTCATGCCCGCGATAAAATCGCCGATGTGCCTGCTGCGGCGCGGCTCGTCCAGCAGGCGATCATCCTGCCATTCGGCTGGCATGAGCTGGGGCTGGTCCTGATAGGCGCGGAACAGGTCCCGGACGATGATCCGGGCACGGTTGGCCGCAGCCAGCTGGGACGGATGATGATAAAGCGACGCGTACATGAAGCGCTTCAACTCCCGCTCCTGCGCCGCCAGTTCAGGCGAGAAGCAGACGAGCGCGCGTCCTGCGCTGCGGACGTCCTCGGCCGTCTCTATACGGGCTTCGGCGATGTTCCGGCGGGTGGACGCGATGAGGTCATTCGCCATGAGACCGATCTGCTCGCGCACCAGTTCGCGCAGCAGACGGTCCTGCGGGATATCGGGATAGCGAGCGCGCACCCGCTCCCAGCAATGTTTGACGATCGGCACCTCAAGCAATTGCTCCAGCGTCAGCAATCCAGCGCGCAGGCCATCGTCAATGTCGTGATTGTCATAGGCGATGTCGTCCGCGATCGCCGCCAACTGCGCCTCTAGCGAAGAGTGGGAGGACAGCTCCAGCGGGAATAGCGCATCCATTTCCCGCATGGCCCAGCCAGGATGGTCGACCGGGCCGTTATGCTTGGCCAGCCCTTCCAGCATTTCCCAGCTAAGGTTGAGACCGGGAAAGCAGGGATAGGGCGATTCCAGCAGCATGAGCGTGCGCAGCGTATGCGCATTATGGTCAAAGCCGCCATGATCCTCCAGCGCCGCTTCCAGCGCATCCTCCCCCGCATGGCCGAAGGGCGGATGGCCTATATCATGCGCAAGGCACAGCGCCTCGGTAAGATCTTCATTGAGACCGAGAGTGCGTGCGGTTGTTCGGCCGATTTGCGCCACTTCCAGGCTGTGGGTCAGGCGAACGCGGAAATGATCACCGTCCGGCGATACGAACACCTGCGTCTTGTGCCGCAACCGGCGAAAGGCGATGGAATGGATGATGCGATCGCGATCCCGCTGAAAGATGTCGCGGGGGCCGCGCAGTTCACCGCCCGGTTCGAGATGCAGGCGGCCACGGCTGCGGCTGGGGTGCGAAGCATAGGGAGCGAGGGTCGTCATGCAGACGCCCTTACTTCCCTCCCAACCGTTCGACCACCTCGCCCGCGTCGCTTTGCCAGGCAAAGGCATCTGCGCCTGCGGATTTCAGCTTGGCTTCCACCGTTTTGGCGCGGGTGAAGCTGGCGAAGGGGCCAATCAGCAGCCGGTTCGTGCGGCCCCAGGTCGCGACCCAGCCGTTCTGCGGCTTCACGTCATCATATTTGCGGCGGAGGTTCTTGAGCGTGAAGGCGAGAGCCCCGCGATCCGCGCCTGTGCCGACCTGAACCCAATTGCGCGACGGATTGGCGGCAAGCCGGGCCTTTTCCTCGGCCGCCTTCTTGGCCTTGGCGTCAGCTTCCGCTTTTGACTTGGCCTTTACAGCGGCGTCTGCCTTTTCCTTGGCTGCGGTAGCGGCTTTCTTAGCCTTGTCCGCGGCCGCTTGCCGCTCCGCGCGACGCGCGGCTTGCAGCGCTTCGATCTCGGAAAGGTCCACCGCCGCGATGCTCACCTGGCGTTCCGATGCGGGAACATCGATGGCATGAATGATGTCGGCCAAGGTCCGCGTGGCTTCGGGGTTCGGCTGCGGGCGAGGAGTGGGAGCGGCCTGCTGCGGCGCTGGCACGGAGGTAGGCGCTGGCGTCGCCGCGCCAGGCGGGTTCGTAGGTGCAGGCAGCGAAGCGGCCGGGCGAGCAGGGGTGGTGGCAAATGACGCGGGAGGTCCTTGCACCTGCGCCGGACGCGTCTCCGTCGATGTTTGCGCGAAGGTGGATGGCGCAGGGCCGGTCGGCGCGGGCCGTGCGGGCGTCGCAGAAGGCTGTGGCGATGACGGCGCTGTCGTGAAGGAAGGCCTGCTCGGCTGCAGCGCCTGCCCGCTTGCCATGGGCGTCGCAGGCCGCACGGCCGAAGTTGGAGCGGGGAACGGCGTTGGCGTTGGTGTAGGTGCAGGTGCAGGTGCAGGCGTCGACCTTGGCGTCGCTGTTGCGGCTGGCACTTGCGTCAATGGAGGGGTCGGCGCTGCTCTTGGCGTCACGGCCGCAAGCGACGTTCCCACTGTGGTTGGAAAATGACCGAAATGCACCGCCGCGGCCTTTTGCGCCGGGGTGAGGTAGGGCATCTTCTCCATATAAGGCACCAGCGCGGAGGCAAGCTGCGCCGGCAGCGTCTGGCTAGCGATCTTGCGCGCATCGGCCTGCTTGTTGTTCATGGCCAGGATGAAGGCGCGATATCGCCACGCCGCGCGGTCGCTTTTGTAGAGCAGGGGCTGAAGCACCTTCTCGGCGCCGTCGACCTGGCCGGAAATACCGAGCGAGGCGGCATAGCGGTAGATGAGGTCAGGATCTTCCGGAGCACGCTTGAGCGCGGTCTGGTAATCCCGCTGCGCCCCGGCCTGATCACCGGTCATGTCGCGCGCCAGCCCCCGGTCCGCGAGCAACGTCGCTTCGCCAAAGCCGAGACGCGTTGCCTGGTCGAAAAGGCGGAGCGCCTCTACAGGGTTTTGCGCCTTGAGCGCGACACGGCCAAGCCCCGCCTTGACCCGTCCATTGTTGGGCTGGATCGCGTCTGCCCGCGAAAAGAAGCCCGCCGCCGCGCGCGTGTCATCCATGTCGACTGCGGCCTCCCCTGCTCCGATCAACGCGTCAACGTCGCGCGGATTGGACGCTAGGCGCGCCAGGTTGCGGCTGAGATTTTCAGCGCCTGAGGGGCGGAGCGACTGAATTTGAGCGGGCTGCGCCTGCGCGGCTCCTGCAACAAACAGGCCGCCAAGGATCCATAAAGCTGAGCGTTTCACACTAGCCCTTTACCGGATCGATGGGTGAATGGGAAATTTATCGCAGTGAAAAGCGCGCCCGGCCGCCCGATGCGGCCGATAGCGCGCTTTTAAGTCTAGAACAGCCTTCGCCGCCCCGCCTTACTGGTTGCTTTGGCGGTTGAGGAAGCGCGGAATGTCCGGCGTCGATGCCGCATCGTCGCCAGGGCCGGCATTCTTGTCAGAGCCGCGGGTCAGACCGGCCATCCGCTCAAACAGGGTTCCGCCGGACGCAACGCGGGGCGCAGCCTGAGGCGCGGGCGCAGGCGCCGGAGCGGGCTGCGCTTCGGCTTCTTCGGCACCGAGCAGCAGTTCGTCCTGCGACGGGTCTTCGTCCGAAAACACGGCGGCGGGCCGTGAGGGTGCCGCCGGGGCGGGCTTGGGAGCAGGCGCTGCCGCCCGTTCTTCAACAGGAGCCGGGATCGGTGCGGGCGCGGGAGCCGCAGGAACATCCAGTTCAAGCGTTTCCGGCTCGGGCTGGGGTGCTGCGGCCGGTGCGGGCTGCGGCGCGGGACGCGCAGCGGCAGGGACGGCGACGGCAGGACGGCTGGCGAAGCTGAACGGTTGGGTCAGCGGAGCCGCAGCGCCGGTTGCTTCGCTATCGATGCCGGTCGCCACGACCGACACGCGGATCTTGCCATTGAGGCCATCGTTGAAGGCCGAACCCCAGATGATGTTCGCGTCCGGATCGACCAGCTCGCGAATATGGTTGGCGGCTTCATCGACTTCCATCAGGCGCATGTCGTCGCCACCGACGATGGACACGATGACGCCCTTCGCGCCGCGCATCGACACGCCGTCGAGCAGCGGATTGGCGATCGCCTTTTCCGCCGCCTGAAGCGCACGGCCATCGCCTTCGGCTTCGCCAGTGCCCATCATCGCCTTGCCCATTTCGCCCATCACCGAACGGACGTCCGCGAAGTCGAGGTTGATGAGGCCCGGCATGACCATGAGGTCGGTGATGCCGCGAACGCCCTGCTGCAGCACCTCGTCAGCCATTTGGAAGGCTTCCTTGAAGGTGGTGTTTGGGTTCGCGATCAGGAACAAATTCTGGTTCGGAATGACGATGAGGGTATCGACATGCTTTTGCAGCTCCTCGATCCCGCTCTCGGCCGACTTCATGCGGCGATTGCCCTCGAAGGTGAAGGGCTTGGTCACCACGCCGACCGTCAGGATGCCGCGTTCACGCGCAGCTTTCGCGATAACGGGCGCAGCGCCGGTGCCGGTGCCGCCGCCCATGCCAGCAGCGATGAAGCACATATGCGCGCCGTTCAGCGCCTCTTCGACCGAGGTGATGGTTTCCTCGGCGGCCGCCTTGCCGATTTCGGGACGCGAACCGGCACCCAAACCTTCGGTGATTTGGGGCCCAAGCTGAATGCGGCGCTCCGCGGGCGAAGCGTTCAGCGCCTGCGCGTCGGTGTTGGCGACGATGAAATCCACGCCCTCAACCGACGCGGCGATCATGTTCGCGATGGCGTTGCCGCCCGCGCCGCCGACGCCGATCACCGCGATGCGAGGCTTCAACTCGTCTACATGCGGCGGGCTGATCTCAATGCTCATAAATTCTAGCTCCCTCCAGCTTCGGCGACATGAGCGAAACTGTCATCGAAAGTTAATGCAACAGAAAATAGCGTATTTCACTAGCAAAATTCGTCTGGCTTTAGATTTGTTCAATAGTTCGTCTTCATCGCCCGCACCATCCGCTGCCACCATTGCGGCGCGTTGATACGATGAACGGTCTGCGGTGCAGGCGCTATCGTTCTAAGATCAACCGGGTTCGATGCGCCATAAAGCGCAAGCCCGGCCAGCGTCGCGAAGGCAGGGCCGCTATGCGCCTCCGGCAGCGCGGCGAGCCCGCGCGGCCTACCGATACGGACGGCTCGGCCGAGCGCGCCCTGCGCATAGTCAGCAATGCCCTTCATTTCCGCGCCACCGCCGGTCAGCACCACCTGTCGCCCGGTCGGCGTGTTGAAGCCCATGCCAGCCAGCGCCGCGTTAATCTCCGTCATCAGCTGATTGAGCCGCTCGCAGATGACGGCCACCAGTGCCGCCCGGGTTATCTTGCCGCCATCCGCATTAGGCCCGGCGCTCTGCCCCGGCACGGCAACATCCCCGTGCGGCGGTGCGATTTCGATCATCTCGCGGAAGTCGCGGCGGTTCTGCATGGCCGAACCGTAAAAGCATTTGATCCGCTCTGCCTGGCTGCGGCGAATACCGAAGGCGGAGGCGATGTCATCGGTGATGTCCGACGCGCCGATGGGTATGCTGTGCAGGCCGACCAGCATGCCGCCCGCGTAAAGCGAGACGTTCGTCACGCCCGCGCCCAATTCCACCAGCGCGACGCCCAGATCCCTTTCCTCTTCCGAAAGGCAGGCAAGGCCGGTCGCAATCGGCGAAGCGACGATTGAATTGACGTTCAGATAAGCGCCACGCACGCACAGGTCGAGGTTGGCGAGCGGCGCGCCATCCGCCAGCACGACATGGATGTCGACGCCCAACAGGTCGGCATGCATGCCCAACGGCTTCTTGACGGGCACCTTGCCGTTGATGGTGAAGCAAGTGGGCTGGGCATGGAGGACAACGCGCCCATCGGGGTCGATGCCCTGCTGGCCGGTTGCAAGCAGATCATCGATGTCGGGCTGTTCGACCCGGTAGCCGCCCATGTCGCGTTCCACCGTCACCACGTCGCTGACGAGGCTGCCGCCCGAAAAGCTGACCCAAACGTCCTCGATGTTTGTGCCTGCAACGCGCTCGGCCTGCTCGACCGTCTCGCGCACAGCCAGTTCCGTGCGCTCCATGTCGGCGATGAAGCCGCGCCGCACGCCACGGCTTTCCCGCTGGCCCGTGCCCAAAATCGCGAGTTCACCCGTCTCGGTCCGGCCAGCGATCAGCGCCGAAACCTTCCACGATCCGATGTCGATCGCGGTGACGAGCTTGTCGACCTTGGGCTGAGCCATGCGCGTCAGCCTTCCTCGCCCTGAGCCAGAGACGGGGCGCTCGCGTCGGCTTTATCGCTCACCTGGTTCTGCGGCAGGCGCAGGATGAAACGATCCGGATCGCGCATGTCAAACTTCACGATGCCGCGACCCAGCAGCCGATTGACGCCGTCCATGCGCGCGAAGTTGACGAGCGCGGTCGCAGAGGTTTTGTCTCCTTCCGGCAGGGAAAGCGTTTCACCCGACTGAAAGCGCAGGTCCCATCGGCGGTTCCCGACCCATGTCGCACCGGCCAGCATCGGTTTTAGCGCAGGGGCATTTTCCATGAGCTTGTTAAGACCCGCAGTCTGACGATTGGCATCCGGCCCCACGACCAGCGGCAGGTCGGGCATCGCATCCGTCGACACGGATTGAAGGACGACGCCCTGCACGTCGATCAGATGCAGCTGCCCGTCATGCTGCCACACCGCAACCGGGTCACGCTCGACGATATCGACGACCAGCGTGTCGGGCAGGCGGCGCGAAATCCGCGCGTCCTTGACCCAGCCAAGCTTCAGCATTTCATCGCGAACCTTGGGCAGGTCGAGCGACAGCATGGAGCGGTCCACTTGTCCAAGAGCGATATTATAGACCGGCAGTTCGTCCATGCGCTCAACGCCGCGCACTTCGACTTTCTGCACCTCGAACCCGGCACTGGCGGCGACTTCGGCGGCTTTCTGCCCTGCCATGGCGGGCACACCCATCAGCATTGCGATGCCACCGATCGCGACAACAACGATGCCGACAATCGCCCAGCTCGCCATGCGCTGCAGCGTATCCTCGCTTACCGGCAGCGCGTGAAGCATGCGGCCGAACCAGGAACGGCGCTTGCCCGGCTTTCCCCGGCCCGGTCCATTACGGCCGCGCGGCCCGGATGATCGCGTCAGCCGCGCGGTCCCTCCGCGCCGGATGCGTGCTTCAGCCATGCCCTGCCCCCTTAGCGCCGTGTTTCTGCTTCAGCGCATCCTCGACAATACGCTCAACCAGCTCGGCATAGTCAATGCCCAGTTTCGCGGCCTGCTCCGGCACGAGGCTGAGCGGCGTCATGCCGGGCTGCGTGTTCACCTCCAGCAGGTAGAGCCCTTCCACCCCCTGCGTGTCGTCCCAGCGGAAGTCCGAACGCGAGGCGCCCTTGCATCCCAGCAACTGGTGCGCGCGCAGCGCGATCGCCTTGCATGCTTCGCCAATCTCGTTCGGGATTTCGGCAGGGCAGACATGCTCAGTCATGCCGTCGGTATATTTGGCGTCGAAATCATAGAAGCCGCTCTTGGGGCGCAGTTCGGTCACCAGCAGAGCCTCATCGCCGAGCACTGCGGTCGTCAGTTCACGCCCGCGAATGTAGGGCTCGGCGAGCAGCTGATCGAAATGCTGCCAGGGGCCTTCCACATCACGGCCGATGGGCGAACCGTAGTTGCCGTCCTGGGTGACGATGGCGACGCCGACGGAGCTGCCCTCATTGACTGGCTTCACCACATAGGGGCGCGGCAGGGGGTCGGCTTCGAACAGGCTGGCGCTGTCGACGATGTGGCCGCCGGGCATCGGAATGCCGTGAGGCACCAGCGCCTGCTTGGTGAGCTGCTTGTCGATGGCGATGACGGAGGTGGCGAGGCCCGAATGGGTGTAGGTGAGCCCCATCAGGTCCATCATGCCCTGCACCGTGCCATCCTCACCCGGCACGCCGTGAAGCGCGTTGAAGACGACATCGGCCTTGGCTTCGGAGAGGCGGGCGGCGACGTTGCGGTCCATGTCGATCCGCGTGACTCTGTGCCCGCGCGATTCCAGCGCCTTGGCGACGCCCTCCCCGCTCATCAGCGAGACCGGGCGCTCGGCGGACCAGCCTCCCATGAGGACGGCGACATGCCAGGGGCCACGATTCATTGGGAAAACTCCAGAACAGATATATCCGTCATCCCAGCAGAAGCTGGGATCTCATGATCCGCATTAATGGAGCGGGATCCCAGCTTTCGCTGGGATGACAGGAGGTTGAAGGGGATCATATCTTCACTCCCACCCGCTGGATTTCCCACTCAAGCTCGACGCCGCTCTTGGCCTTCACCCGACGACGGACTTCCTCGCCCAGCGCCTCGATGTCGGCGCTGCTGGCGTCGCCCAAGTTGAGGAGGAAGTTGGTATGCTTCTCCGAAACCTGCGCGCCGCCCAGTTGCAGCCCGCGGCAGCCCGCCTCATCGACCAGCGCCCAAGCCTTGTGGCCGTCAGGATTTTTGAAAGTCGATCCGCCGGTCTTGCTGCGAAGCGGCTGACTTTCCTCTCGCGCAGCAGCGATGCGGTCCATTTCCGCTTGGATGGCGGCAGGTTCGCCAGGAACGCCGCGGAAAAGGGCGCTGACAACTACCGCGCCTTCGGGAAGGCTGCTGTGACGATAGGTGTAGCCAAGAGCATCCAGCAGCATCGTCACCCGCTCGCCAGACCGCAGCACCACATCGCATTCCATCAGAATGTCGCAGGTCTCACGCCCATAAGCGCCGCCATTCATCCGCACGAAGCCGCCCACAGTGCCGGGGATGGACCGCAGGAACTCAAGCCCCGCGATGCCCGCATCCCGCGCCGTCGAGGACACGAGGATGCCCGACGCTCCTCCCCCGCAACGGAGCGCGGTGGCGTCAATTTGCTCAACCTTTGCGAAGGGCTTGCCCAGACGCACGACCACCCCCGGAACGCCGCCGTCCCGCACGATCAAGTTGGAACCGAGACCAAGCGCCATCACCGGGATCGCCGGATCGAGGCGCGCGAGAAAATCCGACAGATCCTCCGCGTCCTTCGGTTCGAACAGCCACTGCGCCACGCCGCCCGCCTTGAACCAGACGAGCGGAGCCAATGGTGCGCCCGCCTTAAGCGACCCGCGAACCGGAGGAAGGGAGGCTAACGCCGTGGTCAACCCACCGCTCCCCATGCACAAGGTCGATGCCGTCGCACCATCAGGCCGCTTCTTTGGCGGCGACGGCAGGCGCCAGCCCGGCCGCCCATTTTGTGATGTCGCCCGCGCCGAGGCAGATGATCATGTCATCCGCCTGCACATCACTGGCGATGACGCGGGCAAGGTCATCCGCGCCTTCCACCGTTGCGGCGGAACGATGACCGCGCCGCTTCAAACCTGCGACCAGCTCGGCGCTGTCCACGCCTTCGATCGGCTGCTCGCCCGCCGGATAGACCGGGGCGGCGTAGACCACATCGGCGTCGTTGAACGCCTGCTGGAACTCGTCCATCAGGTCGCGAAGGCGCGTGAAGCGATGCGGCTGCACCACCGCAATGACGCGGCCCTTTGCGCCCTCGCGTGCGGCGGCGAGCACGGCCTTGATCTCGACCGGGTGGTGGCCATAATCGTCGATGACTGTCGCGACGCCCTGCCCCGCCGGTATCTCACCAACCTTAGTGAAGCGCCGCCTCACCCCACCAAACTTGGCGAAGCCGGTCTGGATGGTCGCATCATCGATACCCATCTGCAGCGCCACACCGATCGCCGCCATGGCGTTCAGCACATTGTGACGGCCGGGCATCGGCATTTCGATGCCCTCGATCCGGCGGAGCGAGCCATCCCGTTCGCGGATCTGCACATCGAAGCGGTTACCGCCGGGGATCGGCTGGACATTCTCGCCGCGAATATCGGCCTGCGCCGAAAAACCGTAGGTGACGATGCGTCGGTCCTGCACGCGCGGCAGGATCGCCTGCACTTCGGGATGATCGAGGCAAAGCATCGCTGCGCCGTAGAAAGGCACATTCTCGACGAACTCGACAAAGGCATCCTTCACCTTGTCGAAGCTGCCATAATGGTCGAGATGTTCGGGATCGATGTTGGTTACGACCGCCAGCGTGCCGTCCAAGCGCAGAAAACTGCCGTCGCTCTCGTCGGCTTCCACCACCATCCAGTCGCTCTTGCCCAAGCGCGCGTTGGAGCCATAGCTGTTGATGATGCCGCCATTGATGACGGTCGGGTCCACCCCGCCCGCGTCAAGCAGTGCCGCGACCATGGAGGTGGTCGTCGTCTTGCCATGCGTACCCGCAACCGCGACGGTCGATTTCAACCGCATCAGCTCCGCGAGCATTTCAGCGCGGCGGATCACGGGAACGCGGCGTTCCAGCGCCAGATCGACTTCCGGATTGCCCTTCTTAATCGCGGTCGACGTCACGACCACGGCGGCATCGCCCAGATTTTCAGCCTTGTGGCCGATCATCACATCGATGCCCTTCTTGCGCAGGCCTTCGACGACATAGCCTTCGGCGACGTCGGAGCCCTGAACCTTGTAACCCAGATTATGCATCACCTCGGCGATGCCGGACATGCCGATGCCGCCAATGCCGATGAAATGGATCGTGCCGATGTCGGTGCCGACACCCTTCATGCGCAGAATTCCCTATAAAAACATCCGTTCGCCCTGAGCTTGTCGAAGGGCTTCACTTCTTCTCTGAAGAAAGAAGAGGGCTTCGACAGGCTCAGCCCGAACGGGGAGAGGTGAGTACGGATCACGCAGGAACACCCTGCAAATTCAAGCTGGTCGGCACAGGCCCGACCTTCAGCGGATCATTCATGATCGGCGCAGGTCCGATGCTTTCGAGCAGGTCGGCCATGTCGCGCGCCGCATCCGGGCGGCCGCAGGCGCGGGCGCGCTTGGCGGCGTTCTGGAGCGCGCCGGGCTCCATCGCCATCTTTTGCATCTGCTTGGCGAGTTCCACAGCCGTAAAGCGCGACTGCGCGATCGTCCGCGCGCCGCCCGTCTCGGTCATTTCGCGCGCATTGGCCGTCTGATGGTCATCCATGGCGCTTGGCAGCGGGACAAGGATCGCCGGACGCCCCGCACAGGTCAGTTCCGCCAGCGTCGAAGCCCCCGCCCGCGCGATCACCAGATGCGACCAGCTCAGCTTTTCGGGCACATCGTTGAAATAGGTTGCGAGATCCGCCGGTATCTCGAGATCCGCATAGAAGCGGCGCACCCGCTCGATATCCTCAGCCCGGCATTGCTGCGTCACCTGCAGGCGGCGGCGCAGGCTTAGCGGCAACATACCAAGGCCGTCCGGCACCACGCTCGACAAAATGGACGCGCCCTGGCTGCCGCCAATCACGAGCACACGGAAGACGCTTTCGTCCGTCAGCGCCGGGAATTCCTCATCCCGCAGCGCCTTCACTTCCTCGCGAACCGGATTGCCGACGAGATGCACCTTGCCCGCATATTTGTCGCGCAGGCGCTCGACTTTGGGATAAGCCGTGGCGATCGCATCGACGCGACGGGCGAGCAGGCGATTCACGCGGCCCAGGACGGCATTCTGCTCATGGATCGCGGTCGGAATACCGTCCGCCAGCGCGCCCAGCAGCGCAGGCATGGCGGGATAGCCGCCAAAGCCGACGACGGCTGTGGGGCGGAATGTTTCATTGAGGCGGCGGGCCATGGCGCGGCCCGCAAGGATGGCCTTCAGCGCACCCGGCCAGCTTCTCGGGTTCTTGGTCATGCGTCCGGCAGGCAGGACATGGACCTGCGCGCGGTCGAAGATGCCCGGGATCTTCGCCCCACGTTCGTCCGTGACCAGAGCGACATGATGCCCCCGCGCCATCAATTCTTCCGCGACCGCATGCGCCGGGATCATGTGACCGCCCGTCCCACCTGCGGCAAGGACGAAGTGACGGGAAATGCTCATCGACCACTCCATTTGACGACGGTATGCCGCCCCATGAAGGGATTGCGCCGTGTAAACGCAAGCAGCAGGCCGACCCCGATACAAAGGGCCAGCATAGAGGAGCCGCCATAGCTGATAAAGGGCAGCGTCATGCCCTTGGAAGGAAATATCTGGGCATTGACGCCCATGTTGATGATCGCCTGCAGCCCGAACTGCGTCGTCAGGCCCGCCGCCGCCAGGATCGTGAAATTATCATCCTCGTCCAGCATGCGCAGCAGCACGCGGACGACGATCGCCAGATAGACGCAGGCTATGGCGATGCAGGCAAGCAGCCCGAACTCTTCCCCGATCACCGAAAAAATATAGTCGGTGTGTGCCTCGGGCAGGCGGAATTTCTGCTGACCGCCGCCCGGCCCCACGCCGGTGAAGCCGCCATGGGTGATGGTGCGAAACGCCAGCTCCGTCTGGTCGGGGCCTGTATCCTGCGCAACCCCGATGCCCAGGAAGTCGTTGATGCGCTGACGGCCATTTTCATAGAACATGTACATGGCGACGAGGCCCGCCAGTGCCACCCCGCCCATCATGCCGATGAACCGCATCGACACGCCCGACAGCAAAAGCAGACAGCCCCAACAGGCAAGGAAGATCACCGTCTGCCCGAAGTCCGGCTGTTTCATCAGGATGGCCGCAATCAGCAGCGTCAACACGCCGGTCAGTGGAATGACGGGCAAACTCATGTCCTTGCCGCGGAGCGAAAGCAGCCAGGCCATGGTCACGACATAGACCGGCTTCAAAAATTCCGATGGCTGGAAACGGAAGCCGGGCAAGTCGATCCATCGCCGTGCGCCATTCACGGTCGATCCGAGGATCGGCACGCACAGCAGCATCAGAACGAAGAAGACGGTCATGAAGATGGCGAGCCGCCGCGCCTGCTGACGGGGCAGCATCGATATAACGAGCATGATCGGCAGGCCGATGAACACCCACATCAGCTGGCGATAAAAATAGATAAGCGGTTCGACCGAGACACTGCTGGTCGAACGGTCGATCGCGGCAACCGGGGAAGCGGCCGCGACCGCGACCAGCCCGATCGCCATCAGCGCAACGATCAGCGAAAGAAGGACGCGGTCAATCTCCCAGAACCAGATGGCCAGGGCCGTGCGCTCGCGCGGAACGGTGCGGTTCTTGAACCCCTTCACCAGTTCGCCTGCCCTGAACATTTGTCTGTCGCCCCTTCTTCGCCCCTGCCGTGCCTTTAGCCGTCCACGCCCCCTTCTTCCAGCGCCGCGACGGCCGCGACGAAGGCATCCCCCCTCGCCTCGAAATCGCGGAATTGGTCGAAACTGGCGCAGGCTGGCGAAAGCAGCACGACATCACCCGGCTGCGCTACACGCGCCGCGCGACGGACGGCGGCCGATAGCATCTCGCTATCGTCCACCGCCATATGATCTTTCAGCAGATCGGCGAACATATGGCCCGCTTCACCGATGGTATAAGCGGCAGCAACGTTGCCGAACCAAGGCGCGCATTCGTCGAGATTATCGGTCTTGGCGAGGCCGCCGACGATCCAGTGGACGCGCGGACGGCCTTCGACCGGCGGATAGGCCGCCAGCGCGGGCGCGGTGGACGCCGGGTTGGTCGCTTTGCTGTCGTTGACATAGAGCACGCCGTTCAGTTCGCGCACCCGCTGCATGCGGTGAGGCAGGCTGGCATAGCTTTGCAGCGCGGCCTCTATTGTTGCTTCGCTGATGCCAAGCGCATTGGCGACTGCGATGGCGACGGCCGCGTTCTGCGCATTGTGCGGCCCCTGAAGCGAGGGCCATTTCGACTGCGCAGCCGGGTCGATGCCGTTCGCCTTGACCTCCACGCGCCGAGCGCCCGGCTGGATAGCGATGGATCGGCTCGGCTCATCCTCGGTGGCGATCACCGCCACATGATCAGCCGACTGCATCGCGAACAGCCGCGCCTTGGACGCGACATAGCCTTCAAAGCCATTATAGCGATCGAGATGATCGGGCGTGATGTTGAGCAGCACCGCGACGTCACAGTCCAGGCTCTGCGTCAGGTCGATCTGATAGCTCGACAGTTCCAGCACATAGACGCCGCCTTCCGGCAGCGGCTCCTGCCCCAGGATTGGCAATCCGATATTGCCGCCCATCCGCGTGGGAATGCCTGCCGTTTCGATAATGTGATGGACGAGCGCAGTTGTGGTCGACTTGCCGTTGGTGCCGGTGATGCCCACCACCCGATGCGGGGGCAGCGTCGGACGGGCGAGCGCGAACAGTTCGATGTCGCCGATGACGGGCACGCCTGCGAGCTTGGCATGCATGGCGATCGGATGCTTGTTGAGGGGCACGCCGGGGGAAACAACGACCCCGTCAAAGCCAGCGAGGTCGATTTCCAGAGGGTCGGCAAGCTCCGCCTTGTCGGCAACAGCCGCACGCGCTTCGTCGCGATTGTCCCAGGCGACAACCCGCGCCCCGCTGGCCACGAGCGCTTCGACGGTGGCGAGGCCAGACCGCGCGAGGCCCAGCACCGCATATGTCTTACCAGCAAAGACTGAGGAAGTAAGTGCCATCGCGCTCACCGCAGCTTCAGCGTGGCAAGACCGGCAAGCGCCAGCACGAAAGAGATGATCCAGAAGCGGATCACCACCGTCGGCTCGGCCCAGCCCAGCTGCTCGAAATGATGGTGGATCGGCGCCATCTTGAACACCCGCTTCCCGGTCCGCTTGTAGAAGAAGACCTGGATGATCACGCTCATCGCTTCCACCACGAACAAGCCGCCGATAACGCCGAGCACGATTTCATGATGCGCAGTGACCGCAATCACGCCGATCGTGCCGCCAAGCGCAAGGCTGCCAGTGTCGCCCATGAAAACGGCGGCAGGCGGGGCGTTGAACCAGAGGAACGCCAGACCCGCGCCGATGATCGCACCACATAGAATGGTGAGATTGCCCGCGCCCGGCACGTGGGGAATGCCCAGATACGCGGCAAAATCCGCGCGACCGACGAGGTAGACGATCGCCATGAACGCCATGCAGGCAATGATCACCGGCATGGTCGCCAGTCCATCGAGCCCGTCCGTCAGGTTTACCGCATTGCCAAATGCCACGATCACAAAGGCGGCAAAGAGGAAGTAGAATGGCCCAAGCTCGATCGCGGGACCATTGTAGAAAGGCAGATACAGCGCCGTATTGCCATGCTGATTGACGATCAACCATGCAGCCACGCCCGCTATCAGGAACTCGAAGGCAAGGCGCATCTTGCCCGAAAGCCCCTTGTGGCTGGCCTTCGTCACCTTGTCATAATCATCGAGGAAACCGATCGCGCCGAAGCCCAGCGTCACGAACAGACAGGCCCATACATAGATGGAGGACAGGTCCATCCACAGGAGCACCGAAGTGATCATCGACGTGAGAATCATCAGGCCGCCCATGGTCGGGGTGCCCCGCTTGGCAAGATGACTCTGCGGGCCATCGTCACGGATCGGCTGACCCTTGCCCTGCCGCACGCGCAACCAACCGATGAAGCGGGGACCAAGGAGCAGGCCAATAATAAGCGCCGTCGCGATCGTCGCGCCCGCGCGAAAGCTCAAATAGCGGACAAGGTTGAAAACCCCCGCGAAATCCATCGTCTGGGCGAGCCAGTAGAGCATCAGTTCTTATGTTCCCCAAGCGCGGCGACCAGGCGCGACAGGCCGATACCGTTCGAACCCTTGACCAAGATCGCGTCGCCAGCCCGCATTTCCGTCTGGATGAGATTGGTGGCCGCCGCCGTATCCGGCACATGTGAAAAGGCCAACTGCTTGCCCTCCAGCGTGTCGGCCAATGGTGTCATTTCATCGCCCACCAGAATGGCGTAATCGACTTTTCCGGCCGCGAGCGGCTCGATGAGCCCGGCATGGAGTTCGTAGCTCCGGTCACCCAACTCACGCATGCCGCCCAGAATTGCGATGCGGCGGCTCGCATTCTCCTTGCCCAGTTGCTTGAGCGTGGCCGCCATGCTCAGCGGATTGGCGTTGTAGCTCTCATCTATGAGCAGCGCTTCTCCACCTGCGACGGCAATCATGCGCCGTTCGCCCCGCCCTGCCAGCCCCGGCAGTTCAGCGAGCGCCAGACCCGCCGCAGCCAGGTCGCCGCCCAACGCTTCTACCGCCGCCAGCACCGCCAGCGCATTCGACACCCAATGTTCGCCCGGCGCGCCTACCGTGAAACACAGTTCCGCGCTCGGTAGCGTCGCCGTGACCAGCGTCCCGCCATTGGCCGCCGGAACCATGTCACGCGCGCGCACATCGGCTTCTTCGTCGAAACCGAAGGTCAGTATCCGGGCGGCATGCTGCTCGGCCTTGGCATAGAGCGTCGCCACATGCGGGCTGTCATAAGGAATGACCGCCGTGCCCTCGGGCTCCAGCCCTTCGAAGATTTCCGCCTTGGCCTGCGCGATCTTCTCTTCGGTGCCGAAAAATTCGATGTGCGCCGGGGCGATGGCGGTCACGATGGCGACATGGGGCCGCACCTGCTGCGTCAATTCCGCCAGCTCGCCCGCATGGTTCATGCCCATCTCGAACACGCCAAAGGCGGACGCGCGAGGCATGCGCGACAGGCTGAGCGGGACGCCGACATGGTTGTTGTAGCTTTTGACCGAACGGTGCACCTGATCGGGGCAGATGCGGTCGAGCGCGTGGAACAGCGCTTCCTTGGTGCCCGTCTTGCCGACAGAGCCGGTCACGCCGATCACCTTGCCCTGCATGCGCGCGCGGGAGGCGCGGCCCAATGCTTCAAGCGCGACTGCGCTATCGGGAACAAGGATATGAGGCTGCGCAACAGGCTCGCTGACGATCGCCCCCGCCGCGCCTTGACCGAAGGCCTTGTCGAGGAAGCGATGGCCGTCCGTCGTCTCGCCCTTCATCGCGACGAACAGGTCGCCGTCCGTCACTTCGCGGCTGTCGAACGCGACGCCTGAAACGGCGAAGGGCGCCGAAGCGACGCCCCCTATGGCTTGCGCTATTTCCTCGGAGGTCCAGAGATCGCTCACCCAGCGCACTCCCGCGCAACGGTGACATCGTCGAAGGGCAGCACCCGGTCGCCGATAATCTGCCCCTGCTCATGCCCCTTGCCTGCCAGCAGCACGATATCATCGGCTCCAGCCTGAGCAATGGCGGCGGCGATAGCGGCGCGACGCCCCCCGATTTCCTCGGCGCCCGGCGCACCCGCCATGACGGCAGCGCGAATGGCGGAAGGGTCCTCCGACCGCGGATTATCATCCGTGACGATGACATGATCAGCCAGTTCGGCCGCGACCTTGCCCATCTGCGGGCGCTTGCCAGCATCGCGGTCGCCGCCAGCACCGAACAGGGCGATCAGCTTGCCGCGCGTATGGGGCCGCAGCGCCTCGATCGCGGCGCGCAGCCCATCGGGCGTATGCGCATAATCGACATAGACGGGCGCGCCCGCCTTGGTGATGACCGCGCGTTCCAGACGTCCGCGCACAGGCTGAACCCGGCCTAGCAGTTCCAGGACCTTCGCCACATCCTCGCCGCCTGCGATCACCAGCCCAGCGGCGGTCAAGGCGTTAGCGGCCTGATAAGCGCCAATCAGCGGCAGATTGACCTTGTAGAGCTTAGCCTCAACTTCGACGTCCAGCGTCTGGCCCAACTGGGTCGGGGTGCGGTTGGCAAGACGCAATGCCTGCCCCTGCACCCCGACGCTCAGCACACGAAGCCCCCGCTTCGTAGCTCGCTGGATAACCTTGTCCGACCATGCGTCATCGGCCCAGATGACCGCGGTCCCGTTGAGTGCAACCACTTCATCGAACAGCCGCATCTTGGCGTCGAAATAGCTGTCCATGTCGCCATGATAATCGAGATGATCGCGCGACAGGTTGGTGAAGGCGGCCACCGATACCGGCAGCCCTTCGGTCCGATATTGGGCGAGGCCATGGCTCGACGCCTCGAACGCTGCGTGGGTGATGCCCTCGCGCTTCAGGCCTGACATGTTGGACAGGAAAGTGACGATGTCCGGCGTCGTCAGCCCCGTCGATACCTGATCGACGGAGGTGGTGACACCCAGCGTGCCGATCGAGGCCGAATGATGGCCCAGCATTCGCCACAACTGGCGGGCCAGCTCCACGGTCGATGTCTTGCCATTGGTGCCGGTGACGGCAACGGTCACTTCGGGAAAGGGCGCGAAATAGCGTGCGGCCAGCAGAGCGAAGAGGCGGCGGGGATTGTCATGCGCGATATGCGCCGCGCCCTCCACCTTTGCCTCAGGTCGGGCGACGACAGCAACGGCACCGGCGCGCACGGCGTCGGCGATGAAATCCTCGCCATTCACCCGCAGCCCCTGGAAGGCGCCGAAGACAGTACCCGGTGCGACCTTTCGGTTATCGATTGCGAAGCCCGACACCGGAGCGTCCAAAGGCGCCCCGCCGTCGAGCTTCACATCCAGCCCCTCGATGAGCGACCCGAGGCGCATCTCAATGCTTTTCCTTGTCCTGCCCCAGCAAGGGCATGAGGTCGGAAATGTCCACGTCGCGCCGCTCGTCGGGCAGCACGCCCAGCATCGGCGCGGTGCGTTCGACCACGCGCTTCACCACCGGCGCAGCGGTCCAGGCGGCGGTACGCAGGCCGAACGTCTGCGCGTTGCCCTTGGGCTCGTCCATCATCGTCAGCACGACGTAGCGGGGATTATCCATAGGGAATGCGGACGCGAAAGTCGTCACCAGTGAACTCTTATTGTACCGGCCTTCTTCAGGCTTCTCGGCGGAACCCGTCTTACCGCCCACCCGGAATCCCTTGGCGTCGGCGCTGCGACCTGTACCCGCGGCAACGATCATCCGCAACAGCTGCCGCATCCGCGCGCTGGTGGCGGCGGAAAAGACGCGGTGGCCTTCGGGCACTTCATTGGCGTGCAGCTTGCGCAAGGTGGCGGGCCGCCAGATGCCGCCGTTGACCAGCGCGGCATAGGCGGTGGCGAGATGCAGCGGCGTCACCGCGATGCCATGACCATAGGACACGGTCATGGTCGTTATACGCCCCCAATTATAGGGCCAAATGCTCTTGGCGCGCTCCTTCAGCTCGATCGGGGCGCGCTGATCGAACTGCAGGTTGCGGAACAGCTGCTGCATCGGCGCGGCGCCCATTTCATCAGCGATGCGCGCGGTGCCGATGTTGGAGCTGTGGACCAGGATCTCCGGCACGTTGATCCACCGGCCCAGCGAGTGGTCGTCCTTGATGCGGAACCCCGCCACTGCGAGCGGCGCTGTGGCGTCATAGCGCTTGGCCAGGGACGTGACCACGCCCTTATCGATCGCTTCGGCGATCGACAGCGGCTTGAAGGTCGAACCCAATTCATAGCGCGCCTGAACCATATGGTTGCAGAGCGGCGATTCGCTACACTTCTTGCCCGCATAATTTTGGAGCTTGTTGGGATCGAACACGGGGATCGACGCCATCGCGATCACTTCGCCGGTATTGGCGTCCATGATGATCCCGCCCGCCCCCTTGGCATTCTGCGCGACCATCTGGGCGTAAAGCTCGCTTTCCAGCGCGCCCTGTACCCGGCTATCGATCGAGATGGCGAAAGGCTGCCCGCGCAGCGCCGCATCGGTCAGCCGGTCATTGAACGCAGCCTCCACGCCCATACCGCCCTGCCCGTCAGCATTGGGCGCAAAGCCAAGCACATGCGCGGCAAGGCTGCGTTGTGGGTAGAGCCGTTCTTTCTCGCGCGGGAATTCGATGCCGATTTCCCCCAGCGCATTCACCGCCGCCACTTCCTCGGGCAGCGCGCGGCGGCGCAGATAGGCCCAGCCCTTGCCGGTCAGCTTCTTGTAAAACGCCGCCTCAGGCTCATCGGGGAAAATCTCATGCAGCTTGCGCGCGAGTTCGGCGGGCTCGCCGATCAGCTTCGACGGGCGCACCGCAATGGAATAAGCATCCATCGTGCGGGCGAGTGGCACGCCGTTACGATCGACAATGTCCGCGCGGGCGGGAAGGAGAGCGGACGCATCGCCATTCCCACTTGCGCCATGCGCGAAAATGCCGACCCAGGTCAGCCGCAGGATCACCACCGCCGTGATGGCCATGAACAGGATCAGCAGCAGCATCAGCCGGTTGTGCGCGATCGCGGTCAGGTCCACCCGCTGCTTACCAGCCCTGGCGCCACCGGGCTGAACGATGATCGTCGCCATCAGCGCGCCCCCTTCTTGCGTTCGCGCGCTGCCTTGGCGCTGATGTCGCCTATGGTACTGTCGTCGAGCAGCTTGGCGTCCAGCATCGCCATGCGCTCAGCCCGGCGAGCGAGCGGATTGGGCTTCGACACGTCCGCGTCATCCTTCGCCTTTTCGACAGCACTCTTGACTGCGGGCTTGGCGATCTTCTCGACATTGTCGGCGGCATGGGCCTCCCGGATCACAGCGATGTCGCTGCGGATCTGGGTGGCGGCGGGGCTTGCCGGAGCGGCCTGCGGCGCAGATGGCAGGTCAGCGGGGCTTTCGACCATCGCGACCATGACCGGAGGGGCGACATAATCAGGCCCGTTCGGCTGGATGCCATCGAGGTTCGCGAGCGCCCGCTCACCGCCCAGATATTGCTGGGCCGTCGGCGTCGCATACATGAAATCATCCTGATTCCAGCGCTCCAGCTGCCGCATGCTCGCCCGCGCGCTGAACTCCGTTTCCAGATAACGGATGTCCGCCCGGGACCGCGCGATCTGCGCCTGCACCTTCATCAGCTCGTTACGCTCGGTCGCGACCTTGAGCGACACAAGATAAGCGCCAAGCGCACCCAGCGCGACGAGCAGGATCCAGATCAGGCTCTGCAACCTCTTCACCGCGATCATGGGCGGGCGCTCCTGGAAGAATTTGGCTGGGACGGGATGACGGCCGATGTACGAACCGCGCTGCGCAAGGTCGCCGAGCGCGCCCGAGGATTGCGCGCCAGCTCCGCCTCCCCGGGACGGATCGCCTTGGCGGGCTTGTGGAACGTCGGCGCAGCAGCAGCCTTGCGCTCGGGCAAGTGACGCGATCCCGCGCCTTCGCCACCACTACGCTGCCGCAGGAACTGCTTGACGATCCGGTCTTCCAAGCTGTGGAAGGTGACGACGGCCAAACGCCCACCCTCCTCCAGCATCGCTTCCGCCGCTTCCAACCCGCGTTCCAGCTCTTCCAGTTCACGATTCACATGAATGCGGATCGCCTGGAAGGTGCGGGTAGCCGGGTCCTTCTTGTCATGCGGCTTGTGCCCAAGCGCCCGGCGAACGACGCTGGCGAGCTGACCCGTCCGCTCCAACGGGCGCGCCTCCACGATCGCGCGCGCCACCCGGCGCGAGCGCGGTTCCTCGCCATAGCGATAGAGGACGTCGGCGATCTCCTGCTCAGGGGCATTGTTCAGGAAATCGGCGGCGCTCATCCCACTCTGGCTCATCGTCATGGTGAGCGGACCGTCGGACTGGAAGGAAAAGCCGCGCTCCGGCCGATCCAGCTGCATCGAGGACACGCCGATGTCGAGCGTGATACCCGCCACGGATGTAACGCCGCGATCAGCCAGCAACTGCTCCATGCGGGAGAATTCCCCGGCGATCAGGGTGATGCCCTTCTCCGCCGCCAGCACCTTGCCTTCCCGAATCGCATCCGGGTCACGGTCAAAGGCGAACACCTTCGCGCCCTTGCCAGCCATCGCGCTGGAATAACCGCCCGCGCCGAACGTGCCGTCGACATGGACTTCGCCGGGGTTGATGGCGAGGGCATGCAGCACTTCGTCGAGCAGAACGGGGACGTGACGATCCGTATCGGCAGGAGCGGTCACTTGCCGCCTCCCGCCGCGCGCTGGTCAAGCCAGCGCCGCACCTTGTTACGGATCAGTTCCGGGCGATCCTTGCTGTCCGCCAGCGTTTCCGGCTTCCAGATCTGGATATAGCGGCCGACGCCATAGAAGAAGACCGCGTCGGTGATGCCATATTCATCCTTGATGTCGGGATGCATGGCAAAGCGGCCGCCCTCGTCGAAATTCACCTCCTCGATCGTACCGAGGCGGCGCTCCAGTTCCAGGTCGGCATTATAGTCGCGGCCATGGGCGCGCGCTTCGCGAGCCAGTTCCTCGACTTCGGTGAACAGGAAGCGGCGATGCGATTCTCCAAAGCCCGTGGCGCAGGGGTTGTCGCCGTGGACGGAGAGATAAAGGCGCGTTTCGCCTCCGCTGGACAGCTTGACCTGCCGGCGCATCTCCAACGGCAAGACGAAACGGCCCTTGCCGTCCGCCACGCTGAACGCGTTGCCTGTAAAGAGAATGATATCCGACACTTACGGACTGCTGCCCCTCTGTTCGCAGGGGCGCAGGCCATCGCTCACCAACCCGCATCATCGCGGCCGGTGCGCAGGACTAGCAAAGCCTGACAAACCCCTATGCGTCCTAGATACCAAGGCGCGGGGTTCATGAAAAGGGAAAAGTCGGGAGATTTCGGGAAATCCTGTTTTGTTCTGGTTCAGTTAGGCATTTAAGGCCTCACTGCTGGGCGAAGTCGTATCCCGCCTCCAGCATTTGCCCTCCATAGCCTGCCCAAGATCACGGTACCCAGCACGGCCCAGCCGATCCCAGTGAGAAGGCCCCAGCGCAATGCGCGCACAAGGTCGGCCATCGTCCGCAACCAATTGCGCCGCTCCACGGCCCCGCCACCCAGCGCCTCGATGACAAAGCCCGGAGTATCAGCCGTCCAAAACCGGGGATTGAGAGGAGCCGCGACATCCGCCAGCCACAATCGGTCGTCGATCAGGTCAGCGTCAGCGATCAGAACAGCTTGCCCCCGTCCGATCCGGCATCGCGCAATCAAACCGTGCTCCTCCAGGCGGCACGAGGCCCGAGGCTCCAGCGCAAAGCCGGAGCTCGCCATCATGGTCAGCAAGCCGCCGTCTTCCAAGATGCGGCGCTCTTCTCCCAGCGCGGCAGGTGCCAGCAGGCGCACGCCCCAATGATGGAGCAGCGGCGCGGCCATGCTGATCGATGGAGGCCGCCGTCGGTCACCCAGCGGCAGCGGCAATGGCCAACGCAGCAGAGGATCGGCCAGCAACAAGAGCCGCCCGCCCTTGCGCAGCCAATCGTCCAGAGCAACCAGTTCGGCTGGCGAAAGCGCGCGAGGTTGGGCGACCAGCAGCGCCTTCGCGCGCGCCATCGTTCCGGCCAGCGGACTGTCCACGGGTCGCACATCGAATCGCTGCCGCAAAATGGTGATGATCGGCGCATCGCTCCGCGCGCCAAAGCCCGCCTCTCCTTCCCGCCAGAACAAGGGCAATGCGCTGATCACCGCCAATTCCGGACGAGGCGATGGTGGCGCAGGGAGAGGCCGCTCCCGCGCGACCCAGCAGGACAGGAGGGCAGCGGCGAACAGGATGCCGCCAACCCACGTCCGGCGAGATAGGCAAATGCCAGCCATGGCCGCCAGCGCAACCACAAGTGCGAGCCAGCCCGCCCCTGATATGGCGGGAGAGGAGGACGCCGCCAGCGTGATGAAGATCAGGACCGTCCCAAAGCTTCCCACCCCCGCCCATATGGCGTGAAGCCAGCCGCGCTTCAGCGTCAGCATAAGCGCAACAGGGACGAGCATCAGCGCAGGCCAGGACCAGTGCCGCGGATCCACCTGGCCCGCTTGCAATATGAATGGCAGCCCGCCGAGCAGAACCAGCAGAGGGCCTGAGCACAACATCAGCAATGTGCGCACCGCCGCCTTCATAAAATGCGCGGCTCGATTATGATAATCAGCGGCCGGATGCTTGTGGATCGCGATCCATCGGCTTGCGCAGATTAGGGTCCGGCTGCAAGTCGGGAACGATCGGCTGCTGTTCGGGCGCCGGTTGCACGCCCAGTTCCGCCAGCGGTTCCTTGGGCGCAACGGCATTGATGTCCAGCGTGGGCACCGTAGGCGGTGGCACCGCCGGATCATCGATCCGCGCCTTTTCAATCACGATATTCGCCAAACCTACGAGGAGCACCACGCCCGCCAGCCCGGTTAGGCCGATCTGGACACGCTGCAACCCTTCCTGTCGGCGGGGATGTTCAGCCATCAAAGCGCTCTTTTATCGTTTGGCCGCGACCCGTGTCGGCGATCAGCGATTGTGCGCGAGCCAGGGGAAGACCGTCAAGCCCTTCGCTTCCAGCCACTCGCGATTATAGAGGGTGGAGAGATAGCGGAAGCCGGTGTCGCACAGGATGGTGACGATCCGCTTGCCCGGACCAAGCTCGCGTGCCAGCGCAACTGCGCCCGCGACATTGATCCCCGACGACAGACCAAGACAGAGCCCCTCTTCCGCCAGCAGCCGCTCGACCCAGTGCAGCCCTTCCTCGTCGGAAATACGGAACTGGGTGTCGATCGGCGCGCCTTCCAGATTGGCGGTAATCCGGCCCTGGCCAATCCCTTCGGCGACTGATGATCCTTCGGCCTTCAACTCGCCATGCGCATAATAATTGTAGAGCGCCGCGCCATAGGGGTCAGTCAGCGCAATGGTGATATTCTCATCATGCGCCTTGAGGCCAAGGCCCACCCCGGCAATCGTCCCGCCCGTTCCTGCCGCACAGGTGAAGCCGTCAATCTGCCCATCCAGCTGCTGCCAGATTTCCTCCGCCGTGCCGACGATATGCGCCTTCCGATTGGCGATATTGTCGAACTGATTGGCCCAGATCGCATTCTCCGTCTCTTCCGCGATCCGGCGGGACGTGTGGACGAAATGACCGGGGTTGGAATAGGCGGCAGCGGGCACGGTGACCAGCTCGGCGCCCAGCGCCCGCAGCGTGTCCATCTTTTCCCGGCTCTGCGTCTCGGGCATCACGATGATCGTCTTGTAGCCCTTGGCATTGGCGACCAGGGCCAGGCCAATGCCGGTATTGCCCGCCGTACCTTCGACGATCGTCCCGCCGGGCTGCAACAGCCCCTTTTCTTCCGCATCATTGACGATGAAGAGCGCCGCGCGGTCCTTCACCGACGCGCCGGGATTGGCGAACTCGCACTTGGCGAAGATGTCGCAGCCCGTCTCTTCCGACGGGCCGGCAAGGCGAACCAGCGGCGTGTTGCCAATCAGGGCGAGGCTATCATTCTGAACCAGCATGCACATCGCATAGCGGAGCGGATGCACGCTTGCCAAGCAAGGGAATGCTGATCCATCCAAAGACCTGATTGCATGTCCCACGCAAATATCGTGGCGTCCGGGAAGAAAGTGGCAAGGCTTTTGCGCTATCGCGGGCGCCGCGCGGCAATGAGGCCGCGATGATTTGGTGATAGCAAACAGCTTCAACATGGTACGCGCGCGATCTTGGCATGTGGCATTGGCCGCCCTGGCGTTGACCGCGCTTGCCCTGCCGCGCCTGATCACGGCCGCGCCGCTCGACATGCTCGCGGACGCTCGGTCGCGCTACGCTGTGTCGGAAAAAGCGGGCGAAAATTTCCCCGGCTCCGCCTATTTCTTCGCCGAGGACATGTTTCAGGATCTACCCGCCTCAACGGGGAGCAGTCCGCATGTGCTGAAGCTCGGCACCATCGACGCTGCGCCTGCCGCAGCGTTCCGCGGCAAGACTCCGCTGGACAGCTACCGGGCGCTCAACTGCCTCACTTCCGCCATCTACTATGAAGCGGCCAATGAGCCGGAGGAAGGCCAACGCGCCGTCGCGCAGGTTGTACTCAATCGCATGCGCAACCCTCTATGGCCGCACAGCGTCTGCGGCGTCGTCTATCAGGGATCGGAACGCACCGATTCCCTGTGCCAATTTACCTTCAGTTGCGACGGATCGATGGGGCGTGCCAATCATGCACAAAGCTGGGCGCGCGCCCGCCGCATCGCCGAGCAGGCGCTCGCAGGCCGCGTCTATGCACCCGTGGGACTGGCCACATTCTACCACACGCTTGCGGTGCGGCCGGGATGGGCAGCATCTAAGCGGCCCGTTGCCGTGATTGGCGCGCACATCTTTTACCAGATGCCCGGCTTCAACGGGACAGAGGCAGCGTTCCGCATCCCCTATTCCGGCCGGGAGTGGCAGTCAGGCCCCTCACCCAAAGCATGGACCGTTCGATCAGCATCGATCGAGCGGATTTTGCCACCGGCAGACATGGACTTCACAGCGCCCCTCGCCGTGCCCGTACCCCCTGCAGAGGATATGCTTCCCCAATCGACAATCCGGCCCGAATATCGGAACAGCGGACGCCCACTTTTTTGACCTTGGCGATTGCACTTATCTTCGGGCCTCAAAACAACCCGTTGATTCCGCTCGCTAATAAAAAAACATCTAAAGGCGGCGGAACGGCGGAACCAAATGTCGTTATCGGGGGTTCTGCATACCGGATAGCAAATCTTTTGCCCCCCGCTCTTGCTATCCAAAAAAACATGAGCCCGGAACGCATCTCCCCCCCCCGACGCGTTCCGGGCTCAGATTTTTTCAGGGCAATCCTCCTCCCACGCAGGTATTTCCGGATGCGGAACGTATTTCGCCTCTGCGGGTTCTCCCCCTCAGCCGCTGGATAGCGCGGCCATCCGGCTCGAGTTTTTCGTTAGGAGACCACCATGACAAAGAAGATCCTTGCTGCCCTGCTGCTCACCGGTTCGCTGATGGTGGCCGCGTGCAACACCGTCGAAGGCGCGGGCAAAGACGTGCAGAGCGCTGGCGAGGCCGTGGAAGACGCAGCGAAGTAAGCTTCCCCATCAGGCTCCCAACCCTAGCGGCCCGCCACATGGCGGGCCTTTTTTCTAGCTCACGGAAGGATCGGCGCCGTCAGCCTCGGCTGCTTGGCGGGCTTGTTTGCGATCGGTGAACCAGATCGCGATGATCGTGATCTCATAAAGCAGCAACAGGGGGATGGCGAGCATCAGCTGCGATACGACGTCCGGGGGGGTCAAAACGGCCGCGAGAACGAAGGCGGCGACGATCATGTAGCGGCGCAGGCCGATCAATTGAGCGCGGGTGACGAAACCGGCGCGGTTCAGCAGCATCAGCAGGACCGGCATCAGAAAGCTGATGCCGAATGCCAGAATGAACTGCATGACCAAAGTGAGGTAGGCGTCGGTGCTGGGAAGGGCCTCCACCTGAAGGCCTCCGCTATTTCCCTGAAATTGCAGGAAGAAATGGAACGCGGTCGGCATCACGACATAATAAGCAAGGCTGGCGCCCATCAGGAACAGTACGGGCGTCATTACCAGGAACGGCAATAAGGCCTTCTTTTCCTTGGCATAAAGGCCCGGCGCGATGAACGCCCACAGCTGGTTCGCGATGATCGGGAAGGACAGGCAGAAGGCGCCGAAGATCGCTACCTTCACCTGGACGAAAAAAGCCTCGTACAGCTTGGTATAGACCAGCCGCCCGCCGCCATCGCCAAATGCTTCCTTCAGCGGATGCACCAGGAACGCGAACAGCTTGTCGGAAAAATAGAAGCAGACCGCGCCGGTCAGGAACAGCGCCCAGACGCACTTCAAAAGCCGCCCGCGCAATTCAATCAGATGGTCGAGCAGCGGCGCCTTCGTATCATCAATGTCCTTCATGCCTGAGCGTCACCCTTGGCCGCGGGAGTGGACTGGGCCGCGATATAGGGCGGGCCTTCGGCGGCAGGCGCCGGAGCGACGGATGGCGGAGCGACGGGCGCCGATTGGGCGACGAAAGGTGGCGGCGAAGATGCAGCCGACGCGGCGACGCCTGACGTATCGGCCAATGGCTCCATCGCAGGGCCGGACGAAGCTTCGGGCGGATGTTCCTGCATGATGCGCCGGTTCTGGTCCGCCCACTTTTTCTCCAGCTCTTCCATTTCGACTTCGCGCACCATCGCGTCGATTCCGGTGCGGAAATGGCGCGCCATGCCGCGCGCCTTGCCGACGATCTGCCCGACCTTGTACAGGGCGCGCGGCAAATCCTTGGGACCGATCACGACCACCGCGACGATCACGATCAGCAGAAGTTCGGACGAACCGATATCGAACATGCGCGCCTACCGCCTGGCGTTAACGGAAATCAGGCCTTGGTCTTTTCTTCGGTGGTCGCGGTCGGGGCGTCCTGTTCAGGCACGCGATGCCCTTCGATCCGCGTGGCGGGCTTCGCCGGGGCGATATCGTCATCATCGTCCGCCATGCCCTTCTTGAAGCTCTTGATGCCCTTGGCAACGTCACCCATCAGGCCCGAAATGCGCCCGCCGCCAAACAGCAGCATGACCACCAGGAGAACGATGACCCAATGCATCAACGAAAAGGAACCCATTTTAACTTTCTCCTGAAAGGAAGTCCTTTTAAGCCTCTTCCTCATCATTTTCCAGAACGGATTGAGCGCCGAGGCCTTCCAGCGCAAGATCGACCGGATCAAGCAATCCGGCAGCGCGCAGATCGTCCATCCCCGGCAAATCCCGGCGGCTGCTAAGCCCGAAATGTGACAGAAATTCGTGCGTCGTCGCATAAATCAGCGGGCGTCCGGGCACTTCCCGCCTGCCCGCTGGCCGCACCCAGCCTGCTTCCATCAGCACGTCGAGCGTTCCCTTGGCCACCTGGACCCCGCGAATGGCCTCCACTTCCGCGCGGCTGACGGGTTCATGATAGGCGATGATGGCCAATGTCTCCATCGCCGCACGCGACAGCTTGCGCGTCTCGTCCTTTTCCCGCCGCAGGATGTGGGCAAGGTCCGCCGCAGTCTGGAAATGCCAACGCCCGCCGCGTTCGACCAGATTGATGCCGCGCCCGGCATAGTGATCCGACAGCGTGGCGAGGGCTGCGGCAAGATCTCCCGCCTCCCCGACATGCTGCCGCAGCTCCGTAGCCGTCAGCGGATGTTCGGCGACGAACAGCGCGGCCTCTACGGCGCGCATGAAATCATCCGGTTCCTGCATCACAGCAGACGTCTCCCATTCTGATCAGGCAGCGCAGCGCGCAGATAGATAGGCTCGTAAATGCCGTCCTGCTGAATTTCCAGCCGCCCCTGCCGCGCCAGTTCCAGCGCCGCGACAAAACTGCTCGCCAGCGCAGAGCGTGCCATCGGCCCGTCCTGACCATCGGGCAGGAAGGATTCGAGCGTGGTCCAGTCGATCGCCGCGCCGACCAGCGTGCCGACGCGCTGGATTGCCTCGTCCAGCGTCATCACCGGCCGGGCTGCAACCATATGGACGACCGGCTGCGTCCGCGCCCGCACCTGCCCGTAGGATTGCAGCAAATCATAGAGGCTGGCAGCCCATTTCGCCTTGCGCACCAAACGCAGACCCTCTGGCCGGGCGCGCACGAACACATCCCGCCCGATGCGGTCGCGCGCCATCAGCCGCGCCCCCGCCTCCCGCATGGCGTGCAAGCGCTGGAGCCGCAGTTGCAGCCGCAGCGCCAGTTCGTCAGGGCTAGGATCAGGCTGCGCCTGCTTGGGCAGCAGCAGCGAGGATTTGAGGTAAGCGAGCCAGGCCGCCATCACCAGATAGTCGGCCGCCAGTTCCAACTTCAGCTTCCGCGCGCCTTCGATATGGGCAAGATATTGCTCGACCAGCGCGAGGATAGAAATTTCGCGCAGATCGACCTTTTGCGAACGGGCGAGCGCGAGGAGCAGGTCCAGCGGCCCTTCCCAGCTTTCGAAGCTGACCGTCAGCATGTCTTCGCGCGGCTGTGCTGGCGGGGTGAAGAGGTCTTCCATGGGTCAGGCGGCTTTTTGGCGCGCTGGCGGCGGGAAGAGTTGTTCACGCGGAGACGCGGAGACGCGGAGGGCTGCTTCAGGCGCGCGTAACGCTCTTAAATACCGCTGGAAATGGCGGAGGGGTTCAGAGCGGTGAGTGGCTTCGCCTGCGGCACTGCACCTCCGCGTCTCCGCGTCTCCGCGTGAACATTTAGGCGCGCGGAGCCCACAGAAGGCGCAGAGATGTGCGGAGCGATAGCGGCAACCTTGCCTCATCACGTCTTCTCTGCGCCTTGTGCGAGCTCTACGCGAACATTGAAAAGGCCTCGCCGGAAGGGGCAGGATCACGCCTGCCCTCACGCAGCTACCACGGAGAGCAGGCTGTCGCGCGTAGCAAGAAGCTGGTCGAGCGGCGGGTTTTCCACGGTGAGGCTGGTCGATGCCATGGCGCGGTCGAGGCGCGCGCGCGACTGATCGCTGATGTCGTGGAGCAGATCGGCGATGCCGACCATGTCGTCCATCCGCCCCCAGCAATTGAGCGCAAGGTCGCAACCCGCCGCGACCACGCCCGCCGCGAGTTCCGGGATGCTGCCGTTCAGCGCCTTCATGTCGAGATCATCGGACATGAGCAGGCCGTCGAAGCCAATGCGCTGGCGGATGATCGTGTCGATGATGGAAGCGGAAAGGCTCGCGGGGAGGTCCGGGTCCCAAGCGGTATAGACGACATGCGCCGTCATGCCGATGGCCGTGTCCTTCAGCGTCTGGAAAGGCGCAAGGTCGACAGCGAGTTCTTCTTCGCTCGCCGTCACGATGGGCAGTTCATGATGGCTGTCCACCATGGCCCGGCCATGGCCCGGCATATGCTTGATGATGCCCGCGACGCCGCCCTTGGCGAGCCCCTCGATCACCGCGCGGCCTAGTGCCGCGACCCGCATCGGTTCAGCGCCGAATGTGCGGTCGCCCATGATGTCGCTCGCCCCATCCTGCCGCACATCGAGCAGCGGGAGTGCATCGACGGTGATCCCTACCTCCGCCAATGTCACCGCGATCGCATGGGCATTGGCCCGAGCGGCGGCGATCGCGCTGGACGGCGCGATGTCATAGAGGCGATCGAAGACGGCGCCGGGCGGGAAGCTCGGCCAGACCGGCGCTTGCATGCGGGCGACCCGGCCCCCTTCCTGGTCGACCATGATCAGCAGGTCGTCGCGCCCGTGAAGCGCGCGCAGATCGTCCGTCAGCGCACGCACTTGGGCGCGATCGACAATGTTGCGGCGGAAGAGGATATAGCCCGCAGGCTGGGCGTCCGCGAAGAAAGCGCGTTCGTCAGAGGTGAGCGTCTCGCCGGAGAGGCCGAAGATTACCGGTTTCATAGGGCCGGATGGTAGCGGGTGCGGGGCGTCGTGTCGAAGGGGTTGTTAGACTACTCCCTCTCCCCTTCAGGGGAGAGGGAAGGCGCCGCGCTATCATGGAAAGGACGGACTCAATGTTTTGCATAACGTCCATGTTGGTGAAGCGGAGGACGTGCCAGCCTTGCTGTTCGAGATAGGCGGTGCGTTCAGCATCATTGTCGGCAGTCGAGCCATGCGTGTCGCCGTCGATCTCGACCACCAGCATCGCAGCGCGGCAGGTGAAGTCGGCGATGAAGGGACCGTTCACCGTCTGGCGGCGGAATTTGACGCCGGAGAAGTGCTTCGCACGCAAATGATACCAGAGGTGTGCTTCAGCAGCTGTTAGCTCGCGACGTAACTGCTTCGCGAAACCCAGCGATTTTCGATCCCGCACCGTCGCTCCCCCTCTCCCCAGCCCTCTCCCCTGAAGGGGAGAGGGAGTTAGAAGCAGCTCAATTCACAACGATGCAGCTCTCTCCCGCGACCTTGAGCCTGCCGCAGAGGGTATTCGCCTGCGCCCCCGCCGTTGCGCGGAGGCGGTAGAGGGTGCTGCCACCGACTTCGGTGGGTTCGATCGCCATGGTGAGCGGCGCGAGATAGGCGAAGCGCTTCGACAGGCGAGTCCATGCGTCGCGGGCGCCGGACTGGCTGCCATAGGCGCCGAGCTGGATCACGGCGCCGCCCTTGCGGACAGGTTCGGCGGCGGCTGGCCGGACATTGGTTTCGTCCGCCACCCGTGCGGTCACGCTCTGCGAGGGCTTGCCCGGCACCGGCTGGCTGGGCTTGGCGGGCGCAGTCGCGGTGACGGGCGCTTCAGGCACGCGGCTGGGATCGATGCGGCCGTCGCGCAGCACGCCTTCGCTCGCGGCGAAGCTGGCGTCGCCCTCGCCTTCGAACTTCTTGGCGTCGGCCTCGCGCGCGGGCACCTTGTAATCGCCTGCGGGCGCGGCGATCAGCTTGCCTTCGCCGCCGCCCGTCGAGCGGTTCTTCAAGAGCCAGACACCAGCGACGACGCCGCCAAGCAGGACAAGCGCGAGCAGGATGAAGCCGAGCAGGCGGACAGGCGAGAGCCCCTCATCCTCCTCTTCCTCGATACCAGGCTCCAGCCAGGGCAGACGCTCGTCGTCGTCCAAATCGAGCCGCCCCCTCGCAAAGTCGCCCATTTATCCGTGCCTCCGCCTTGGCTATTGCATTTCCGTCAACGCGGCCACGCCCATCAGGGCCAGGCCATTACGGATTATTTGCCCGATTCCGCGGCTTAAGAAAAGGCGCGCAGAAGTTACTCCCGGATCGTCCGCCAGGATAACGCGGGCGCGCGGATTGTCGTTGCCCAAATTCCACCAGCTGTGGAACGCGGACGCCAAGTCGTTGAGATAAAAGGCGATCCGGTGCGGCTCACGGGCTGACGCCGCCCCTTCCACCACCCGGGGGAACTGCGCCGCCAACTTAACAAGGTTAAGTTCCTCCGTCCCAAGGCGGGACAGGTCGGGCGCAGGAAGATCCATTCCCGCCTCCTCCGCGCGGCGGCCGAGCGAGGAAATGCGGGCATGGGCATATTGGACGTAGAAGACGGGATTGTCCTTCGACGCTTCCACCACCTTGGCGAAATCGAAGTCCATCTGCGCGTCGGCCTTGCGGGTGAGCATGGTGAAGCGGACGACATCCTTGCCCACTTCGCGCACGACATCGGCCAGCGTCACGAAATTGCCCGCGCGCTTGGACATCTTCACCGGCTCGCCATCGCGCAGCAGGCGGACCATCTGGATGAGCTTGACGTCGAAGCGCGCCTTGCCTTCGGTCAGCGCGGCGACGGCGGCCTGGATGCGCTTCACCGTGCCCGCATGGTCGGCGCCCCAAATGTCGATCAGCTGGTCGGCGGTCTGCGCCTTCTGGAAATGATAAGCCATGTCGGCGCCGAAATAGGTCCAGGCGCCGTTCGACTTCTTGATCGGGCGATCCTGATCATCACCGAATTTGGTGGAGCGGAACAGCGGGAGCTCGACAGGCTCCCAATCCTCGGGCGTTTCGCCCTTGGGCGCTTCGAGGACGCCGTCATAGACGAGGTCATGCTCGCGCAGCCATTGCTCGGCGGCTTCGGGCTTTCCGGCGGCTTGCAGTTCAGCCTCGGACGCGAAAATGTCATGATGGATGCCGAGCAGGGCGAGATCGCTGCGGATCATCTCCATCATCGCGGCCACCGCCTTGGTGCGGAAGGGGACGAGCCATTGGCTTTCGGGCGCGCCTACGAACTTGTCACCATATTCGGCGGCGAGCGCCTGGCCGACGGGGACAAGATAGTCGCCGGGATAGAGGCCTTCCGGGATCGCGCCCACATCTTCGCCCAGCGCCTCGCGATAACGGACATGGGCCGAGCGGGCGAGCACATCCACCTGGCCGCCTGCGTCGTTGATATAATATTCGCGGATCACCTTGTGCCCGGCATATTCTAGCAGGGTTGCGAGCGCGTCGCCCACAACCGCGCCCCGGCAGTGACCCATATGCATGGGGCCAGTGGGGTTGGCGGAGACATATTCGACGTTGACAGTGACGCCCTCACCCGCGTCAGAGCGGCCATAATCCGCAGCCTCGGCATGGATCGCGGCCAGCTCCGCGCGCCAGGTGGCATCGGTCAGCGTCAGGTTGATGAAGCCGGGGCCAGCAATGGTGGCGCTTTCCACCTCGTCCAGCTTTTCAAGGCCCGCGACGATCTTTTCGGCCAGCGCGCGCGGGTTGGTGCCTGCGGGCTTGGCCAGCACCATGGCGGCATTGGTGGCGAGGTCGCCATGGGTCGCGTCGCGCGGGGGCTCGACTGTGACGGGCTTGCGGTTGAGGCCAGCGGGCAAGGTGCCATCCGCCTCCAGCGCGTCCAGCACGGCGTTCAGATGGGCGGTGAAACGAATGTAGAGAGACAAGGGACGGACTTTCCTATGCGTCCCGTTCGCCCTGAGCCTGTCGAAAGGCTGCTCTTCTCTTCACAAGTAGAGGGCTTCGACAAGCTCAGCCCGAACGGGTGAATGGCTGGCTTAACGTGTCGCGTTATATCGGAGCTGGTCCTGGGTCAGGTTGAAACCCACGAGCAGCTCGAAGCTGGTTCGTTGCAGCGCCGCGCGGACGTCGGGCTGGGCAAAGGGATCGATCGCCGCGTCCTCGTCGCCTGCCTTGCGCTTCTGCGTGATCTTCGCCTGGATGTCGGCGGGCAGCGTCGCGGCGGCCTTGTCGACATAGGAGCCCGCCTTCGCAGTCGCGGTCGCGCGATACTGGCCAGCCGGGAAGTCCAGCACAACCTGACCGACGCGCTTCGCAACGATGGCGTTGCCGCCACGGACCACGGCGGAGAAGAAGGGCAGCGTCACCTGCCGCGCGGCGGTCGCGTCGGCGCGGCGGGCGTTCACGGTGAAGCTCGCCTCGCTGTAGAATTGCGCGCCTTCCGAACAGGTGGCGCGCAAATCGGTGATGTTCGCCACCACGTCGATCGCGCGGGCATCGGTGCTGCCA
Source organism: uncultured Sphingobium sp. (assembly GCA_966211835.1). Taxonomy (GTDB): domain Bacteria; phylum Pseudomonadota; class Alphaproteobacteria; order Sphingomonadales; family Sphingomonadaceae; genus Sphingobium. The sequence continues at coordinate 18,104 of CBIHNV010000010.1, read as the reverse complement.
GCCGGATTGAACAGCGTGATGTCGCCTGTATAGGCCGGGATCGCGGCGGTCGGGCAGGCCGAGCGGACAGCGACAATGCCGCCGGTGGGATCGATTTCTCCCCGACGCGAACAGCCCGCAAGGGCAAGGGCGATCATTCCAGTCAGCGCAAGTCGAGAAAAGGTCACGAGGCAATCCCTTGGGAACAGGCTGGGGCTTCTTATCCGCACCCCGTCGCTCACGCAACCGAAAGGAATGAGCGGCGGGCGCCTCACCCCTTTCTTCCGAGGCGACATTGGCCTAAGCGGCAGGCATGACCGCCCGTCTTCCCCTGAAGCTATTGATCGCCGCCCCGCGCGGCTTCTGCGCTGGCGTGGATCGCGCCATCGTCATCGTCGAAAAGGCGATCGAGAAATATGGCGCGCCCGTCTATGTCCGGCATGAGATCGTCCATAATAAATATGTGGTGGACAATTTGCGGGCGAAGGGCGCGATCTTCGTCGAGGAACTGGATCAGGTGCCCGACGGCGTGCCGGTGGTCTTTTCCGCCCATGGCGTGCCCAAGGCGGTGCCCGCAAAGGCGGAAGAGCGGGGCCTTGATTATCTCGACGCCACCTGCCCGCTGGTCAGCAAGGTGCACCGGCAGGCCGAGCGGCAGGTGGATGCAGGCCGCCATATCCTGTTCATCGGGCATCGGGGGCATCCGGAAGTCATCGGGACCTTCGGGCAAGTGGACGCGGGAAGCATGACCTTGATCGAAACGGTCGAGGACGCGGAACGCTTCACCCCTGCCGATCCGGACAATCTTGCCTTCCTGACGCAAACCACCCTGTCGGTGGATGATACTGCCGCGATCGTGGAGACACTTCAGCGCCGCTTCCCCGCCATCCATGCGCCCAAGGGCGAGGATATCTGCTACGCAACGTCGAACCGTCAGGCAGCGGTGAAGGCGATCGCCGCGCAGTGCGACGCGCTGTACGTGATCGGCGCGCCCAACAGCTCCAACTCCTTGCGTCTGGTCGAGGTGGCCGACCGCGAAGGCACGCCAGCCCGGCTGATCCAGCGCGCCGACGACATTGATTTCGCATGGCTGGACAACGTCCGCACGCTTGGCCTGACCGCAGGCGCGTCAGCTCCCGAAATCCTGGTGCGCGAAGTGGTGGACCGGCTCGCCGCCCGCTTCGACGTGACGGAGGAGCAAGTCGAAACGGCGCGCGAAACAATCGCTTTCAAGCTTCCCCGCGAGCTGGGAGCGGCATAAGGTCATGGCAGTCTATACCCATGTCCCCGCCGAAGAGATTGACGCATTCCTGACCCGCTATGATGCCGGGCGGCTGGTATCGGCCAAGGGTATCGCGGAAGGGGTGGAGAACAGCAATTATCTGCTGGAAACCACCGGCGCCGACGGAAATGGCCACCGCTACATCCTCACTCTCTATGAAAAGCGGGTGGATGAGGCCGACCTTCCCTTCTTCATGGACCTGCTCGATCATCTGGGCGCGCGCGGTTGCCTCGTCCCCCGCTTCATCGCTGACCGGGAGGGCAAGCGGCTGCAACAGCTGGGCGGCAGGCCTGCCTGCCTGATCGAATTTCTGACCGGCATTTCCGTCACTGAACCCACCGCTGCACAGGCCAAGGCAGCAGGCGCGGCGCTCGGGCAGCTGCACCGGGCGGCAGAGGGCTTCAGCGGCGAACGGCGCAATGCGCTCGACATCGCGGGCTGGCATGACCTGGCAGCCAAATGCGGAGAGCATCTGGACGATATCGCACCGGGGCTTGGCCAGCGCGTCGCCGATGAACTGGCCTATCTCGACGCGCATTGGCCCGCTGAGCTGCCGCGAGCCGTGATCCATGCCGACCTGTTTCCCGACAATGTGCTGATGTTGGGCGACGCGGTCACGGGCCTGATCGACTTCTACTTCAGCTGCACCGACGTGCGCGCCTATGACCTCGCCATCACGCACAGCGCATGGGTGTTCAGCAATGACGGGGCGCGGTTTTTCGCCGACCGGTCGGCGGCGCTGCTCGCTGGCTATCAGGCGGCACATGGCCTTTCCGATGCAGAGCAGGCGGCCTTTCCGATCCTCTGCCGGGGCGCGGCGCTGCGCTTTTTGCTGACGCGGGCCTATGACTGGATCAACACGCCCGCCGACGCGCTGGTGACGCGCAAGGACCCGCTCGCTTATCTGCGGCGGCTGCACTTTTACGCGCAGACCGCCCCGGCCGAGTTGATGCAGGCGTGAGCGCGCTTTCGCAGGTCGAGATCTTCACCGACGGCGCGTGCAAGGGCAATCCCGGCCCCGGCGGATGGGGCGCGGTGATGCGCTTTGGGACCACGGAAAAGGAAATCTCCGGCGGAGAAGCGCAGACTACTAACAACCGCATGGAGATGATGGCGGCGATCGAAGCGCTGAACGCGCTCAAGCGACCCTGCCAGGTGACGCTCTACACCGACAGCAAATATGTGATGGACGGCATCACCAAATGGGTGTTCGGCTGGCAGAAAAATGGCTGGAAAACAGCCGATCGCAAGCCGGTCAAGAATGCCGAGCTATGGCAGGCGCTGCTCGCCGCCGCCGCGCCGCACAAGGTGACGTGGCAATGGGTAAAGGGCCATGCCGGGCACCCCGAAAATGAGCGTGCCGATCAGCTGGCCTGCGCGGCGGCCGAACTTTTCCGCGCCTGAACCGGGGGAAGCGGGCGCCGCTCCCCCCCATGCGAGGTTCAGGGATATCTTTCGACCCAATCGGCGGGATAGGGTGGCTGCCAGCGCGTTCCGGCGACCCATGTCGTGCCGCGCGGGGCAAAGCCCTCTTCGATCGTACCGACCCGTGTCATCGCATCCTTTGTCGCAGCGTCGCGACAGCTGGGCACGACTGGAGAACCATTGTCCGATTCGCCCAGTTTGCCGCACAGATAGCGCGCGGTCAGCGCGACACGGTGGCGCAACTCATCCTTGCCAGCCTTGGTGCTAAGGTCGAGGTCGGCATAGCTGACGCCCTGCGAAAGCGTCTGCGCATTGTTGTAACGGCCGGTCACGGTGATTTCTTCGGTTGGCTGGGCAAAGCTGATGCTGCTCCCCGCCATAATCAGTCCTGATAGGACCAGGACCGGTCGTGAAAAGCCTTTCATGACGGCATCCTCCTACTCCATGGATCGTGCCTAGGAACACCGTGCCCTTTTTACTACCGTTCGCCCTGAGCCTGTCGAAGGGCTTCACTTCATTTAGAAGGAAAGGGCTTCGACAAGCTCAGCCCAAACGGGGGGTTAGTGTTCCCGATAATGAGCACGCCCTTTCAACGTGACGAACGCCGCTTCGTTCCAGCTGTGGATTACTTGAAGCGTGCGGGCGAATAGGCCGCAGCATCTATATTCTTGACGGCTTCCGCCATCGACCCGCCGGTCAGCAGCGCCGATCCCAGCAAAGCCGCGGCGGGCGCGGTCTGGATGCCGAACCCGCCCTGCCCCGCAAACCAGAAAAAGCCTGATGTCCGGGCGTCAAAGCCATAGACGGGCGCGCGATCCGGCGCGAAGCTGCGCAGCCCTGCCCATTTACGTTCCACTGCCTCCACCGGCCAGTCCAAAACCTCCTCGAAGCGCGCAATCGCCTGCGCCACCGCCAGTTCCTCGGGCGCCGCGTCGCAGGGTGGCGAGGGCTCTTCATCATGCGGGGTCAGCCAGACGCGCCCCGCGCCTTCCGGCTTGAAATAGAAATGAGACCCAAGGTCCATGATCAGCGGCAGATCAGCCGACGGCAGCGCAGGCACGCGCAGTTGGACGACCGTGCGCCGCAACGGGGTGATGCCGATCGGCGCGACCCCGCTACGCCGTGCGACATCGTCGGCCCATGCGCCAGCCGCGTTCACGATGATGCCGCAATCGATGACGCCGCTGCTCGTGCCGATGCGCCAGCCACCCGGCATCCCAGCCGCATTGTGGAACGTCGTCCCCAGCTGCACTATCCCGCCCCGCGCCTGAAAGCGGTGCAGATAGGCCTGATGCAAGGCAGCGACATCGATATCGCACACATCAGGTTCCAGCAGGCCGATCGTCCATTGCGGGCGCAGGCCCGGGATCAGCGTGGCGGGATCGACTGGCCGCAGGTCGACGCGGTCGGTAAATTCCCGCACCAGCCTGTCGCGCTCGCCAATGTCGGAATCGCGGCCGATGAACAGCGTCTGCCGAGGGGTGAGGAAGGATTGGCTGGCAAAGGCCGGGTCAGGCGCATGCAGCAATGGACCGGACGCGGTGGTGAGCGGCTGCACCTGCGCGCCGCCGTAGGTCTCTTCCCAGAAAGCGACGGAGCGGCCGGTGGCGTGATAGCCCGCGCTCTCCTCCTGTTCCAGGATCAGCACCGACGCCGTGCCCGCCAGCTCAGCGCCCAGGCTCGCGCCCGCTATGCCGCCTCCCACGATCACAATGTCGAAACGGCTCATGCCGGAGCCGCCTCGTCGAGGAAGTCGTCGATACGGCGCAGCGCGTCGAGCCGCACCGGATCGATTTCCCGCAAGATCTCATGCGCGGCTTCGGGCCCATAGACATGCAAGCGAGCGCCCGGAATGCACGCGGCGATGCGGCGGATCGCGGGGGTGGACACCAGCCGGTCGGCCTTGGTGGCGAGGATCAGGAGCGGGGTGGTGATCCGCCCCAGCTTCCCGCCCCTTTCCAGCGCGAAGGTCGATCGCAGCGCCTCCACCACCCAGCGCCAGCTGGGCGAGCCAAGCGCCACGTCCCGGCTGTGATCGCGCCACCAAAGTTCATCGGCATAGCGTTCGGGATCATGCGTCAGCCGCTTCTGCCGCATCGCACGCTGCCGCTCCGAATTCTCCTTCTGCGTCCAGGCCTGCCGCTGCGAAAAGCCAAGCGCGCACATCGTCCGGGCAATCAGCACCGCCAGCCAGCGCGGCAAGGGGGCGGTATGGACGCCCATCATCGGCGCGACGGCGACGGCAGCGTCGGGCGGGCTCATCCCCTCGGCCAGCGCGCGCAGCAGCAGATGCCCACCCATGCTGTGCGCGACGATGGCGCAAGGCCCTTCCGCTTGCGCGCGCCAGTCAGTGATGAAGGCTTCGAGGTCGCAAACCCATTGCGCGAAATCGTCGATATGGCCGCAGAGCGGATCGCTGCCAAGGCGGCCTGAGCCACCCTGCCCCCGCCAGTCGAAGGCGGTGACGGCCCAACCCTGGCTTGCCCAATGATCGATGACTTCGAGATATTTCTCGATCATGTCGCCGCGCCCGCCGAGCATCAGCAACTGGCCGCGCCATCCATCGCCCAGCCGATAGCGGCGCAGCGGCGAGCCATCCGGCGCCGTCCAATAATCCAGCCGCCCGTCCATCGGCCATGCGCGACGATCAAAGGCCGGGGGAACAGACACGGGCGAATCCATGGGGCGCATGGTTACGGTTTGGTAAGCCATATGGTCTAGCGTTTAGATTCATGACGGGGGAATATTTCAGTCTGGCGCTGCTGTGCGCCCTGGGCGTGATGCTGGTGATCGCGTGCGTCACCGACTTGCGGTCGCGCATCATCTCCAACCGGCTGAACCTGGCGATCGCTGCACTGGCACCGCTCTGGTGGATGGCCAACGGCCTGCCGGTCTGGCCTGGCATGGTCTTGCAAGTGGCGCTGGCGCTCGCCGTGTTCGCGCTGTTTGCGGCGCTCTTTGCCATCGGCTGCATGGGCGGGGGCGACGTCAAGCTGCTCGGCGCGCTGGCGCTTTGGTTTCCATGGGAAGCCGTGCTGTCGATGCTGATGATGATGGCGATGGTTGGAGGCCTGGTGACAGTGGTCACCGTGGTCCATCACCGCATGACCCGGCGGCTCGGACAGCCCCAGATTCCTTACGGTATCGCAATATCCTTCGCCGCCCTTTGGTTGATTGGCGAACGATATCTTAACCATTTTGCGTAAAAATTCGGGGCTCGGGCGCAACTCGCCTGATTGAGGGAGACGAATTTCATCATGGACGGCAAGAAAATCGTGCTGCTGGTGGGGGCGTTTATCATAGCGGTCACAACAGCTTTGCTCGCGCGCAACATGCTGAGTTCGTCTAGCGCGCCCCAGGCCAGTGCCTCCTCCATGCCCGTCGCGGCAGATCAGCCGCATGTGCTGGTCGCGACTAAGGCATTGCCGGTCGGCACCATCCTCGACGCGGAAAGCTTCCGCTTTCAGCCATGGCCCAAGGATCTGGTCGAACAGGCCTATTATATCCAGGGCCAGGCCGATCCCGCCAAGCTGGCGGGCAGCGTCGTGCGCACAGCCATCTCCGCTGGCCAGCCGATGACCGTCGGCTCGGTGATCAAGCCGGGTGAGCGCGGCTTCCTTGCCGCAGCGCTCGGGCCGGGCATGCGCGCCATCACAGTGCCGGTGTCGGCGCAGAATTCGGTCGCGGGCTTCGTCTTTCCGGGCGATCGCGTCGACCTGATGCTGACGCAGAGCGTGGCGGGCGGCGGCGACGGTGAAGCGCTCAAAGTATCCGAAACCATCCTGCGCAACCTGCGCGTGCTCGCCACCGACCAGCGCATGGACGCATTGGGCGCGGACGGCAAGCCGGTCGTGCAGACCTATTCCAACGTCACCATCGAAGTGACGCCCAAGATCGCGGAAAAGATCGCGGTGGCGCAGACCATTGGCTCGCTGTCGCTGACGCTGCGGTCGATCGCGGACAACGCGTCGGACCTCGACGCCGCCATCGCGGGCTCTGACGTCGATATGGCGGATGCGACCAATCCGAATGCGGAAAAGAAAATCATCGCCAAGCTCGCCGCTCGCCCGGTCGACAAGGGCAGCACCTTTTCAACCGGCGCCGACGTATCTCGCTACCAGCGCAGCTCCGTCCCCGCCAAGCCGGTGCAGACCGCCGGTATCGAAGTGCCAGCAGGCGGCGGCCAGGCAGCGCCGGGTGGCGTCAGCGGACCTGTTATCCGCATTGCGCGCGGCACCAATGTGACCGTCGTTCCGGTCGGGGGGAAGTAAGATGAAGTCTATCAACCTTCAGGCGGGAAAGAAGGCGGTCAAACCGCTCATCGGCCCTGCGATCGCTCTCGGCCTCGCCGCCGCCATGGCCGCCACGCCGACCACCGCGCTCAATGCCGCGCCTTCATCGATGCAGGACAATGCGATCCTGATGTCGGTCGGCGGCAGCAAGGTCATCAACCTCGGCGCCAAGATGTCGGATGTCGTCATCGGCAATCCCGAGGTCGTCGATGTCCATGTTCGGGCGCAGAACCAGCTGTACCTGATCGCGAAGGCAGCGGGCGAAACCACCGTGTTCGCCACTGCGACGAACGGCAAGGTGCTGTTTTCCGGCACCGTCCGCGTCGGCAACAACCTGTCGAACATCGATGACATGCTGCGTCTGGCGATGCCGAACGCGCAGATTGCGGTCAACAAAATGAACGGCATGGTCCTGCTGACCGGCACCGTCGCCGCGCCCGAAGACGCCGCAGAGGCCGAACGGTTGACGCAGGCCTTCGTCGGCAAGGAGGTGACCGTGGTCAGCCGCCTGCGCACCGCGACGCCGCTTCAGGTCAACTTGCAGGTCAAGATCGCTGAAGTCAGCCGTGACCTGGGGCACCAGATCGGCGTGAACATCTCCGCGCTGGCGAACGGCAACGGCCGCATCATCGACAGCATCGGCCGCGCCGACCGTAATTTCGTGACACGCGGCACCAATGCCACGGGCGGCACAACCTACACGTTTAACACGCCCACCGACGGCAGCACATCGCTCGGCTTCGTCGCGAACCTGCTCGGCATGGACGTCGCAGGCGCGCTGGACCTTGCCGAATCGAGCGGCCTTGCCACCGCGCTGGCCCAGCCGAACCTCACCGCGCTGTCGGGCGAAACGGCAAGCTTCCTCGCAGGCGGCGAATATCCCTACACGGTCAGCAACGGCACGCAGGGCAACAGCATCGAGTTCAAGCAATATGGCGTGCAGCTCGCCTTCACACCCACGGTGCTGGCGGATGGCCGCATTTCGCTGCGCGTGCGCCCGACCGTGTCGAGCCTCGACTTCTCGGTGAACACGACCGTCCCGGCGCTCAAGAGCCGCACGGCGGAAACCACCGTCGAACTGGGTTCGGGCCAGGCCTTCATGATCGCGGGCCTGCTCAACAACGACACCGCCAACTCGATCAGCAAGACGCCGGGCTTCGGTGAAATCCCGATCCTCGGCAGCCTGTTCAAGTCGCGCCGATTCCAGCGCCACGAAACCGAACTGGTCATCGTCGTCACCCCCTATCTGGTGAAGCCGATGAACGCGTCGGACGTGCGCCTGCCCACCGACGGTTTCCGCAATGCCAATGTCGCACAGGGCCTTCTGCTCCAGCAGGGCAACGACGGCGTAAGCGGTGCCCGCGCGCCGATGCCGCGCCGCGATCCCGGCAGCCCGGCTCCCGCGCCCGGCCCGCAGGCGGCTGCTCCCCGCGACACGGGCAAACGCTCGGCGAAGACCGCCGCCGCGCCCGGCTTCAGCTTCTGATCGGAAGGACGACAGTCATGACTTCCCTCCCCGCCAACACCATCGTCCGCTTCGGCGCGCTCGCCCTGATGGCGCTGCCGCTCGCCGCCTGCAATCCCGCCGTCAATCGCGGGGTCGAATCGGTGCATCAACCAGTCGTCGGCCACGACACCTACACCTATGATGTGCAGGCTGGCCCGGACGGCGGCCTCAGCGCTTCCGAAGCGCGCCGCCTGGAAGACTGGTTCGCCTCCATCGGCCTTGGCTATGGCGATCAGGTCGCGATCGTGACCGATGCCTATTACAGCCCTGAACTGCGCGAAGGCATCGCCGATGTCGTCGCCCGCCACGGCATGCTGGTGGGTGAGGACAGCTCTGCCGCCGCGGGTTCTGCGCCTTCCGGCAGCGTCCGGATGGTCGTGCGCCGCGCGACCGCGCGCGTGCCCGGCTGCCCTGACTGGTCGAGCAAGCAGGAAACCGAATCCCAGCTTGGCACTACCTCCAATTTCGGCTGCGGCGTGAACGGCAACCTCGCCGCGATGGTCGCCAATCCGGAGGATCTGGTGCGCGGCCAGAGCAGCGCAAGCGACCTGCGCACCGCCACGTCCAACCGCGCCATTTCGACCTATCGCGAAAAGACCCCGACCGGTTCGGGTGACCTCAAGTCCCTGTCGGGAGGCCGCTGATCATGAACGCACCTTGGAAACCCGCCATGTCTGGACAGCGCGATCCCTTCCACGCCTTCGTCTGCGACGATCATAGCCACGACCTGCTGGCGATGGTTGCCGCTGAAATGGGCTGGGCCCCGGAAAAGGTGAACAAGGGCGGCATGCGCAATGCCGTGCAGAGCCTTTCGGTCAGCGCAAGCCCGCAAATCCTGTTCGTCGACATGTCCGAAAGCGGCGACCCGCTGAACGACATCAACAGCCTTGCCGAAGTGTGCGAACCCGGCACTGTCGTGATCGCGGCGGGCCAGGTGAACGATGTCCGCCTGTATCGCGACCTCGTCGCCAGCGGCATTCAGGATTATCTGCTGAAGCCCTTTGGCGCTGACCAGCTGCGCGATGCACTGGCGCAGGCGCAGGCGGTGTTCTTCGCCCCGCGCGACGCGGGTCCCGAACGGCCGCACCTCACCACTGCCGTCATCGGCACGCGTGGCGGCGTGGGCGCGTCCAGCATCGCGACCTCGCTCGCCTGGCTGCTCAGCGACAAGCAGAAGCGGCCGACCGCACTGCTCGACCTCGATGTCCATTTCGGCACCAATGCGCTGGCGATGGACCTTGAACCGGGCCGTGGCCTCACCGACGCGATCGATAACCCGAGCCGCATCGATGGCCTGTTCATCGAACGCGCGATGGTGCGGGCAAGCGATACGCTGGCGATCCTGTCGGCTGAAGCGCCGATCAGCCAGCCGATGCTGACCGATGGAGGCGCCTTCTACCAGTTGCTGGAGGAATTTCGCGCCGCGTTCGAATGCAGCGTCGTCGATCTGCCGCGCCATATGCTGATCCAGCATCCGCACCTGATGGCAGACGTCAATGTCGCCGTGGTCGTCACCGAGTTGACGCTGGCGGCGGCGCGCGATTCGATCCGCATCCTGTCCTGGCTGAAAAGCAACGCGCCCCAGTCGCGCGTGATCGTGGTCGCCAACCGCGTCCATGCAGGCGCGCAGGAAATCAGCCGCAAGGATTTCGAGACATCGATCGAGCGGAAGGTGGACGTCCTCGTCCCCTTCGACCTGCGGATCGCGGCGCAGTCCGCGAAGCTCGGCAAGACATTGGCCGAAACCGCAAAGGGCAACAAGGTCGGCGCAGCTTGCGTCTCGCTGCTCGACGCGGTCATCGGGGCCGCCGAGGATGGCGATGCCGCCGATGGCAAGCCCGCAAAGAAGAAGAAAGGCGACTCCCTGCTTGGCAAGATCGGTGACCTCAAAGGGCTGATCCCGGCACGCAAGGACAAGGTCAAGGCGTGAGAGTACGGCGGGCATGCCGCCATCGGGCGGGGTGCACCTATAGGAAACGGGCGATACCATGAGCAATTCGATATTGCTGATCATGCTGCTGATGACCTTGGCCGGTCTGGCTGTCGTGGCCTTTGCCGGGCCGTCGGCTGAAAAGGCCAGCAAGCGCCGTGTCGCCCTGATCCGCGAACGGCACAGCGGATCGGCCGATGCGATGATGGAAGCGCGCATGCGCAAGGCCATTTCCAACCGGCAGCCCGGCAACGACATGAAGATGCTCGTGTCGCTGGTGCCCAACCCGGAAAATCTGGCCAAGCGCCTCCGCATGACCGGCAAGAAGTGGACGGTCAGCCAATATATGACCAGCTGCGCCTTCACCGCGCTTGGCATAGCCGCCTTTCTGATGCTGCGCGGCTTTGCGCCGCTGCTCGCCATCATGATGGGCCTCGCGAGTGGCCTTGCCCTGCCGCACATGTGGGTCAGCCGCCTGATCAAGAAGCGGGTGTTGCAGTTCACCACGAAATTCCCCGACGCGCTCGAACTGCTGACACGCGGTTTGCGCTCGGGCCTGCCGATCACCGAGACGCTTGGCGTCGTCGCGGGCGAAGTGCCGGGGCCGGTGGGTGAGGAATTCAAGCTGATCACCGAACGCATCAAGATCGGCAAGACAATGGATCAGGCGTTGCAGGAAACCGCCGATCGCCTGGGCACGCCGGAATTTCAGTTCTTCGTCATCAGCCTGGCGATTCAGCGCGAAACGGGCGGCAACCTTGCCGAAACCCTGTCGAACCTCGCAACCGTGCTGCGCCAGCGCGCCCAGATGAAGCTGAAGATTCGCGCCATGTCGTCGGAATCGAAAGCGTCCGCCTACATCATCGGCGCGCTGCCGTTCCTGGTGTTCGGCATGATCTGCTACATCAACTACAGCTATATGTCGCCCTTCTTCACGCCTGATCCGGCGGGCCTTTTCGGCATGTCGCTGATGCAGGTCATCGGCCTTGGCGGCATGTGCTGGATGGGTATCGGCGTCTTCATCATGTCGCAGATGATCAACTTCGAAATCTGACGGGGGATAGACAGACATGGAAACCGCATCCCCCGCCGGCACTCTCTTCGGCATGTCCGCCACGGACTTCGGCACGCTACTGGCCGCGATGGCGACGCTCGCCATGCTGTTCGTGCTGTATACGGTGATGACCGTGCGCGACCCGATGGCAAAGCGCGTCAAGGCGCTCAACGAGCGGCGCGAGCAGCTGAAGGCCGGGATCACCGCCTCCACCGCGCGCCGCCGCGCGAAGCTCGTCAAGAAGAACCAGACGACCGACCAGATGCGGGCCTTCCTGTCCAGCCTCAAGGTGCTGCAGGACGACCAGCTCAAGGATTCGCAGATGAAGTTGGCGCAGGCCGGCATCCGGTCGAAGGATCTGGCGGTTGCCGTGATCTTCGGCCGCATGGTGCTGCCGATCGTCATTGGCGGCCTGGCCGCGCTGCTGCTCTATGGCGTCGGCATCTATCCCGATTGGGGTGGCGCCAAGCGGTTCATGGCCTTCGCCGTGGCGCTGCTGCTGGCCTACAAGGCGCCGGACATCTTCATCGACAACAAGATCCAGAAGCGCTCCGCCGCCATCCGCAAGGGCCTGCCCGACGCGCTCGACCTGCTGGTGATCTGCGCCGAGGCTGGCTTGACGGTCGATGCCGCCTTCAGCCGCGTCGCCAAGGAATTGGGCAAGGCCTATCCTGAGCTGGGCGACGAGTTCCAGCTGACCGCGATTGAACTCAGCTTCCTCACCGAACGGCGCATGGCGTTCGAAAACCTCGCCAACCGCGTGAAGCTGGACGCGATCAAGGGCGTAGTGACGACCATGATCCAGACCGAGAAATACGGTACGCCGCTCGCTTCGGCCCTGCGCGTGCTGTCCGCTGAATTCCGCCACGAACGCATGATGCGCGCCGAGGAAAAGGCCGCGCGCCTGCCCGCGATCATGACGGTGCCGCTCATCCTCTTCATTCTGCCGACGCTGTTCGTCGTGATCCTTGGGCCCGCGGCCTGCTCGATCAGCAAGGCGTTCTGAGACACGCTAAAAAAGGGGAGGAAGGGGATGCCTGCAAGGGCGTCCCCTTTTGCGTGGAACGCTCACCGGCATACGCCACCGTCACCCCGGACTTGATCCGAGGTCCCGCCTACTCATGGCCAGGGGATGCCGCCCGTCAAAAGAACAGCGGGACCCCGGGTCCAGCCCGGGGTGACGAAGCGGAGAGGCGGGGTAACGAAATCGGTCAATCCCCCAGGATCACATCCACCCCGGCGCGCGCGTGGATGGCGGTGCCGTCATAGATGGGCAGCACATTCGCCTTCACATCGACGATCATTTCCAGCTCGGTGCAGGCCAGGATCGCCGCCTGCACATTCTCCTTGGCGATGTCGGTCAGTTCCGATCGCATATAGCGTTCGGATTCACGGGAAACCTTGCCGATCGTCAGCTCCTCGTAGACGATGCGGTCGATCCGCTCGGCCAGCTCAAGATCCGGCGGCAACAGCGAGATGCCATGGCCGACCAGCCGCTGGCGGTAGAATTTTTCCGTCATGACGTTGCGCGTGCCGATCAGCGCGGCGCGGTGGATGCCGTCCGCCTTCATCTTGCGGCCGACCGCATCGGCGATGTTGATGATCGGCGTGTCGACGCCGCCCTGCACCTCGTCATAGACGCGGTGCATGCTGTTGGCGCAGATCAATAGCGCCTTGGCCCCCGCCTGCTCCAGCCGCCGCGCGGACGCCGTCAGCACCTGCGCGGCATAGGCCCACTCCTCCTCGGTGGTGGAGCGGCCGATATCGGCGAAGTCCAGGCTCTCGATCAGCAGCGGCGCGCTGTGCTGCCCGCCCTTTGCGCGGTACACCGCCTGATTGATGATCTGATAATAGCGTGCTGTGGATGTCCAGCTGAGACCGCCGATCAGGCCGAGCTTCTGCATGGTGCGCCTTTTACCCCAATTGCCGCCCGGAACTGTCCGCGGCGTCCGTCCGCTTCAGCGTTACGGATGGGCCCCCGTATCGGCAAGCCCCTTCGGGCCCGCTCCGCCGCATAAGCGCAGCGCGATCCCCGTTCCGGTAGCACCGGCAAGCCCACCCGCGACCACAAGCCCGAGATTTTCCAGCAGAAAAGCAAGCGCAGCGGCGGACCAGCCCGCCATGGCTATCGCCAGGATGATCGGCATCATGCCCGATCGGTCCCGCCGGAACAGCGCGGTCAGAGCGCACGCCAATACACCAAGGCCACCTGCCGCGACGCCCGCCAACGCCAGCATATGGCGCACGGCAACGTCAATGCTTCCCGCGTCGATCAGCCCGAACGCATAGGGGTTGAGCCAGGCAGCCGCCGCCGTAAACAGCATCGCCGCCGCCGCGAACCCGGCGCATATCGCCATCAGCGGCATCAATCGGTCGCGGGGCCATTCCCGCCCCAAGAGCAAGCCAAATCCGCCACCGGCCAACAGCGCGCCGATTATCTGCGGCCCGTTGATGACGTCCATGTCGTAAATGGCCCCGGCAGACAGGATCAGCGTGCCCGCAAGAGCCGCATGGCGTCGCCTGTCGCTGGTCATGGTGGCGAAGGGCCATAGCGCAAACAGGAAAAGCAGCGCCGCAACGGCCTGCGCCAACAGGATCAGGTCAAAGCCAGCGGTCACAGACGCTCCGCCGCCTGCCCGGTTTTCGCGCTTCGGCGCGCAGCGATGGCCCCGCCGCAATAGGATGCGCTCGCCAGGATGACGGCGACCAGACTCAAATAACGGGCGACGGGACTGCTCACCTCGGCGGCGATCGTCAGCGTCACCGCGATGGTTGCTGGCGGTAACAAAAACAGGGGAGCCAAGCCGCTGATGTCATCCAGCCGCAAGCGCCAGGCAGCGACTGCCCCGATCAAACAGGCGAGAAGGAAACAGATCAGGAGAAGCGCGTTCATTCCTGCCCTTCAGACGCAGCCGTCCCGTCCTGCTTGACCCGTTGAGAGACGAAGCACAAGGCCGGTCACCCCTCCCCAAGGCTTTTGCCAAAGGGGAGGAGCATGCCGATTTACTGCAGGCGGTCGCTAACGACCTTGCCACCCTGCGTCACGCGGATGGCGTTGCCGATTTCCTCGTCCAGCACCGGCGCATTCTGTTCCTTGTTCCAGAAGGCTGAGAGGAAATTATAGAGGTTGCGCGCGAACAGCGCAGAGGCGTCGGCGGCAAGGCGCGAGGGCACATTCTTGTGACCCACGATCTTCACGCCATGGCGCTCGACCACCTGGCCCAGCACAGCGCCTTCGACATTGCCGCCCTGCTCGACGGCCAAGTCCACGATCACGCTACCCGGCTTCATCGTCGCGATCTGCGCATCGGTGATGAGGCGCGGCGCAGCGCGGCCCGGGATCAGCGCGGTGGTGATAACGATGTCCTGCTTGGCGATGTGGCTGGACACCAGTTCGGCCTGCGCCTTCTGATAGTCCTCGGACATTTCGGTGGCATAGCCGCCCTTGCCCTCACCCTCGATGCCAGCGACGCTTTCGACGAAGACCGCCTTCGCGCCAAGGCTTTCAATCTGCTCCTTGGTGGCCGAGCGGACGTCGGTCGCAGACACCTGCGCGCCCAGGCGCTTGGCCGTAGCAATCGCCTGAAGCCCGGCGACGCCGACGCCCATGATGAACGCCCTGGCAGGCGAGATCGTGCCTGCCGCCGTCATCATCATCGGGAAAGCGCGGCCATATTCGGCCGCGGCGTCCAGCACTGCCTTATAGCCAGCCAGGTTGGATTGCGACGACAGGATGTCCATCGACTGCGCGCGCGTGATGCGCGGCATGAACTCCATCGCCAGCGCTTCATAACCCGCCTGCGCATAGGCATCGACGCGCGCGCGCTCGACAAAGGGGTTGAGGCCAGCGACGATCCAGGCACCCGGCTTCGCGCCTGCGATGCTGGCGACGTCCGGACCCTGAACGCCCAGGATGATGTCCGCGCCTGCCACCGTCGCGGCGCGATCGGCAATGGTCGCGCCCATGGCGGCATAATCCGCGTCGGCAATCGCGGCGGTCAGGCCTGCGCCCGCTTCGACGGCGACATCAGCGCCCAGCGCCTTGAACTTCTTGACCGTCTCCGGCGTACCGGCAACGCGGCGCTCGCCCTCGGTGAGTTCCTTGATAATAGCGATCTTCATCGAAATCCCCCTGGCGGCAGCAAATTAGCTGGAGATCAGCAGGACGACGATCGCGGCAACGATCACGCATGCGATGGTGCCCCACTTCACGAGGGACACGAACCCCGTGTAGGTCTGGGTCGCGCTCTCCATATTTCCTTCTGACGCCATGTCCATTCCCTTGTCGCCTGTGTTTTTAAGCGGGCCCCTCTTATCGACAAGGTCCTCCCCCCTCAACCTCCAAACTGGGGAAGAAAAACTTTCCGGTTAAGGGCGCCTTTACCCCCTTGGTCTAGGCTGGCGCCACTGAACAAGAAGAGGGGTAAGATGGCGCGCGACGGCGTTCCCATGCTGATGCTGATCGACGAAGAGCCCGCCCAGCGCAGGCTTGTGTCCGCGCTTGCCGCGCGTGCTGGCTGGCGCACGATCTTCGCCAATGATGGCGACATGGCGGTCGCGATGCTCGGCACGCAGGACGGCATGCGGCTCGACGCGGTGCTGCTCGACCAATGGATTCCGGGGCCTGAAGCCACCGGCTTGGTGCGCGAATTGCGCAGCCGCCGCCCGGCGCTTCCCATATTGATCCTGACCGCGCACAACAGCGTCGCCGTCGCCGTGGACGCGATGCGGGCTGGTGCCACCGACTATCTCGCCAAGCCCGTGGCGCCCGAAAGGCTGCTTTCCGCTCTCAACGCCACCCTGTCGCAGGAGCATGGCAAGGGCGAGCTGCGCCCGCTGACGGAAAAGATTTCCGCCGCCCTGTCCTTCGAAGATGTCGTCGGCGCAGCGCCGCAATTCCGCGCCGCCCTCGCGATCGCGGCAAAGGCGGCGCGCGCCCGTGTGCCCGTGCTGGTCGAAGGCGAAAGCGGTGTCGGCAAGGATGTCATCGCCCGCGCGATCCATGCGGCCTCGCCCCGCCACAAGCAGGCGATGGTGACGGTCAATTGCGGGGCCATCCCTGCGAATCTCGTCGAATCGGACCTGTTCGGCCATGAGCGCGGCGCTTTTACCGGAGCCTTCGAGCGTCAGGTCGGCAAGTTTGTCGCCGCCGACATGGGCACCATATTCCTCGATGAAGTCAGCGAAATGCCGCTCGACGCGCAAGTGAAGCTGCTGCGCGTCCTTCAGGATGGCGAAGTGCAGCCCATCGGCGCGCGCCGCTCGGTCCATGTCGATGTGCGGATCATCGCCGCCACCAACAAGCGTCTGGTCGATGAGATCGAGGCGGGACGCTTCCGCGAAGACCTTTATTACCGCCTGAACGTCGTCCAGTTGACCATCCCGCCACTGCGGGAGCGCATCGGCGACGTGCCCGCGCTGTGCCGTCATCTGCTCGCCCGCATCGCCAACCAACCGGGCCTGCGCAGCCTCGGCCTCACCGACGATGCGCTTGCGCTGCTGATGCAGCATGAGTGGCCCGGCAATGTGCGCCAGCTGCAAAACGCCCTCTTCCGCGCCGCAGTCCTATGCGAAGGCGACGCGCTGACGCCGCAGGATTTCCCGCAGATCGCCGCGCAGATCCGCACCCGCGCCAGTGGAGAGCCGCTCCAGCCGCGCCTGCGCTCCGTGCCGACGACGCATCGCGAAGCAGCCGGCATCACCCTGTTCGAAGGCGACGGCCATGTCCGCCAGCTTGCGGAGATCGAAGCGGACGTCATCCGCCTCGCCATCGGCCATTATCGCGGCCGCATGACGGAGGTTGCCCGTCGCCTCGGTATTGGTCGTTCGACGCTGTACCGCAAGCTCGCTGAACTGGGGATCGACAGCGCCGCCTGAACCGCGCTCGCCGGTCGGCGCATCGTTGCGCCGTTGAAATGTCGGGCGGGCTATGCTTTGGACGGAGCATGAAAAAGCTCAGCCTGGCGACCGCCCTTCCCCTCCTCCTGCTGGTAGCCTGCGGGCGCGCCGAGCCGGTCGAAGATATGCCAAGCCAGGAAGAACTGGCCGCCGCCGCCAACGCCGCCGCGGCCAAGGCGCTGGCGGAAGGCAAGGCGGAGGCAGCCGAGAATCGCAACTATGTGAATGACGAACGCGGCTTTTCGATCAGCTTCCCCGAAGGCTGGGAAAAGGACAGCGGCGCCAGCACCCCGGACGGCACCGTCTATCAGGACCCGGGCGCCGGAGCCGACGTCCGCGTCTTCTGGCAACGCAATGGCGAACAGCAGACGCTCCAGCAGGTCGTCCAGGCCATGAGCAGCGGTTCGGAAGGCGTCGATGGTGACTTCATCGGCGACAATGAATATCGCGGCACTGCCAATGATGGCGAAGGCAATAATGTCGCCGTCCGCCTCCTGCGCCAGCCGGACGGGGGGATCGTCACCGCGACGTTCGTCTATCCCGAGATGCTGAGCGAACAATATCAGCCGATCGCGAAACGCGTGCTGGATAGCTTGCGCGTTTTTGCGCGCAAGGGTGCGGAAGCGGGGAATGCTGCGAACGCTGCGGAGCAATAGAGCGACATCATCTCCCCTCCCGCAGGCCGGCGGGGCCGGGGGTTGGCCTCCCCCCCCCCCCCCGCAACGGAGCGGGAGCAC